>NZ_JBEXGS010000070.1:0-1030 GCF_040607455.1 Sphaerisporangium sp. NPDC005289 | reverse complement strand
GGCGATGGCCGTACCGAAGTACCGCCCGCTCTGCGCCGCCGCCGCACCCAGCGTGCTCGCCGCGGCGTCGGCCGGGCCCGGCAACGTCAGCGCCGTGACCGTGCCGAGCACGCCGAGAGCACCGGCGAGCACGGCCCGCAGACCGCGGAAGGGTCGCCGGTTCCCCGGCGGGTGTGTGACGTATGCGCCCATGCCTGAGCCTCCATAAGGGATCGCGGAAGAGCGGGAAGCGGGAGAACATGCGGGACACGCCCGCGGCCCGACGCCGCATCCCTGTCACAGAGACGCACACCACCAGGACGTCGCCGAAGGCTCCCGCCACGCACCACCGAGTCGGCGGCGGAACCTACTCCGGACTCAGTGTGGAAACCATCCCGAAACACGTCAAGACCGCAGCCGAAACTTTCGAGGGCCCCTCGGCGCGACAAACCCCGCACACCAGGCCTTACAAAAATGCCCCCGCCGTGAAACTTGCAGACACCCCCCGAATCCTGGGTCGGGGTGGCTGAAAGTTTCAGCACAAGGCGGTGGGCGCCGCCGTGCGACGGCGGCGATAACACCAGATCGACAGCCCCGGCGGCCCGCCCGCCCACGGCGCGGCGCGGCGCCGACCCTTGACGGCGCATCCCGGTCTCGTATTTGCTCCGCCCACACCACCGCCGCACACGACGGAGAAGGGAGCCGGCCGACACGGTCGATTGTTAACGCTAACAAGAACGCACTTCCCCTAGGCATGCCGGCGACCGGAGTGCCGCGTCCGCTGGGACAGACACCACTTCCCAGCGGTCCACCGGTCGCCGGCATCCCAATACCTGAAGGCTGTTAACGCTCTCTTGGCCGACCCGACGCGGTCGCCGGTGCCTGAAAGAGGTTGAGCATGGTGATGTGGAGACGATGGCTGACCGCCGCGCTGCTGGCCGTCGCCGTCGTGGCTGCGGGAACGGCGACCGGGATGGGCGTCGCCAGCGCCGAGTCCAACGGCGGAGTGCGGGTGATGCCGCTGGGTGACTCGATCACCGAGGGCACTCAG
>NZ_JBEXGS010000069.1:0-1087 GCF_040607455.1 Sphaerisporangium sp. NPDC005289 | reverse complement strand
ATCGACTCGAAGTCGAAGGCCAGGCTCCCGAGCTCCCCGTTCACCTCGATGCGCATCGCGTTCTTGCGCCCGCTGGCGAAACGGGTCGCCTCGAAGGAGGCCAGCCCGCCGCCGCTGAGCCGGGCGGTGAACAGCGCGGCGTCGTCGACGGTGACCTCGCCCCTGCCCGCGCCGCCCGCGGCCGAGAGCCCGGCCGACTCCTCGGCCAGGGGGCGTTCCTTGACGAAGGTCTCGGTCAGCGCCGACACCCCGGTCAGCCGCTCGCCGGTGACGAACTCGGCGGTGTCCACGATGTGCGCGCCGATGTCTCCCAGCGCGCCCGACCCCGCCTTGTCCTTGCGCAGCCGCCACACCAGCGGGAACTCCGGATCGACGATCCAGTCCTGCAGGTACTGCGCCCGCACGTGGCGGACGGCGCCGATGCGGCCCTCGGCGACCCACTGGCGGGCCAGCGCGACGGCCGGGACCCGCCGGTAGTTGAAGGCCACCATCGCGCGCACGCCCCGCCCGGCCGCGGCGCGGGCGGCGGCGGCCATGGCCTCGGCCTCGGCCACGGTGTTGGCCAGCGGCTTCTCGCACAGGACGTGCTTGCCGGCCTCCAGCGCCGCGATGGCGATCTCGGCGTGGGAGTCACCGGGCGTGCAGATGTCGACGATCTGCACGTCATCGCGGGCGATGAGGCGCTTCCAGTCGGTCTCCGCGTGTGCCCAGCCGAGCTTCGCCGCGGCCTGCGCGGTCGCCTCGGCGGACCTGCCCGCCAGCGCGACCATCGCGGGTTCGAGCGGCAGGTCGAAGAACGCGTCCACGCTGCGCCACGCCTGCGAGTGGGTGCGGCCCATGAACGCGTAACCGATCATGCCGACCCCGGCGACAGACCTCATGACTCGAATCCGAGCGGCAGATACGTCTGCGCGTTGTCCTTGGTGATGGTCTCCGACGTCAGCGTGACCGACTGCGGCACCTGCTGCTCGACCAGGTCGCTCAGACCCTTGCCCTGAGCGATGAGCCGCGCCAGCTTGATCGCCGAAGCCGCCATCGTCGGGCTGTAGGTCACCGTCGCCTTCAGCACACCACTGTCGGCCGCGAT
>NZ_JBEXGS010000068.1:0-1355 GCF_040607455.1 Sphaerisporangium sp. NPDC005289 | reverse complement strand
TTCGCCGGCGACTGGGACGGCGACGGAAAGGACAACGTCGGCGTCCGCATGGGCTACACCTTCTACCTGCGCACCAGCCCCGTCACCAGCGCCACGGAAACCACCCGCCCCGTCCCCTTCGGCAACACCGCCGACCTCCCCGTCATCGGCGACTGGAACGGCGACGGCACCGACACCCAAGGCATCGTCCGGTAGCTCCTTTCGGCCCCGTCCCGGTGCACAGCCGGGACGCCCCGCCGTCCCCCCACCCCACGCCCCTGTGCCGCCGTGACCGACACGGCGGCACAGGGGCGTTCCGCGTCGCCGGACACACCGCCCTCGCACTCCCCCGCGCCCGGCGCCCGCCGTGCGCCCATGACGCTGTAATCCCCTCGCACTCCGGCCGCCGGAAGCTACAGCGCACTTACAGCAAGGTTGGAGCGCCCACCCGGATCCTTCTCACACGGAGATCGGCAGACCCGCAGGACTTACCGGAAAGGAACTCCCATGAGTTCGATCACCCCCCGCACCGGGACCACGACGACCCGCTCGCGCTTCCTGCGCCGGCTCGGCGGCGGGCTGGCCACCACGGCTCTGCTCGGAACAGGGCTCATCGCGACCACGACCTCCCCTGCCGCCGCCGCGTCGCGCGCGACGATCGTGTCGGTCGCCCAGGGCCAGCTCAACAACTCCTCGCGCAACCACGAATCGCCGATGGGCAGCGGCTGCAACTTCTACACCGGGTACTTCCGCTCCTGGAAGCCCTCCTCCGGGTGTCCCTCGACCGACGGGGTCCAGTGGCGCGACAGCGACTGGTGCGCCGACTTCTCCAAGTACGTGTGGAAGAACGCCGGCGTGCGGAACGCCGACATCGCCGAGACCGACGGCGGCGTGCTGACAGGCTGGGCCGCCTCCTTCAAGAACTACGGGACCAAGTACGGCACCTGGCACACCCGGTCGAGCGGCTACACGCCCCAGCCCGGTGACGCCGTCGTCTTCGACTGGGACGGGGACGGCGACATCAACCACGTCGGCATCGTCAAGTCGGCGACCTCGAGCACCGTCTACACCATCGAGGGCAACGCCAGCGACCGCGTCAAGGAGAACAGCTACTCGCGCTCGGACGGCGACATCGTCGGATACTCCGCTCCCCTCGGCATCGACAGCACCCCCGATCCCGAGCCCGAGCCGATCGACTACGGAGTGCTGGACTTCACCCTGTCCGACAGTTTCGACTCCAACACCAACACCCGGCCGGTCATCAGGTACGGCAACAGCCCCATGATCCCCATCATCGGCGACTGGGACGGCGACGGCGTCGACACCCCCAGCGCCTACGACCCCACCACCGCCACCTTCCACCTGTCCAACAACCC
>NZ_JBEXGS010000067.1:0-1378 GCF_040607455.1 Sphaerisporangium sp. NPDC005289 | reverse complement strand
CTAGTGTCATGCGCCAGAAATCCGTCCCAAATATTTAGCGAGTGATTCGAGGATCTCTTCGGCGGTCTTGGTCCATACGAAGGGTTTGGGGTTCTGGTTCCAGTGGACGATCCAGTCGCGGATGTCCTTCTCCAGGGACTGGACGCTCTTGTGGACTCCGCGGCGGATGAGCTGGTCGGTCAGGTGACCGAACCACCGCTCGACCTGATTGATCCAGGAGGAGCCGGTCGGGGTGAAGTGCATGTGAAAGCGGGGATGGCGGGCCAGCCAGGCTTTGATCTGCGGGGTCTTGTGGGTGCCGTAGTTGTCGCAGATCAGATGGACATCCAGCTCGGCCGGCACTCTCTTGTCGATCGTGACCAGGAACTTCTTGAACTCCGCAGCCCGGTGCTGGCGATGCAACTCGCCGATGACACTGCCGTCGGCGATGTTGAACGCGGCGAACAGGCTGGTGATCCCGTTGCGGACGTAGTCGTGGGTGCGCCGCTCGGGCATGCCCGGCATCATCGGCAGCACCGGCTGGGAGCGGTCAAGTGCTTGGATCTGGGACTTCTCATCCACACACAGCACCACCGCCCGCTCGGGCGGGTTGTGGTACAGGCCGACGACATCGACGACCTTCTCCACAAACAGTGGGTCGCTTGACAGCTTGAAGGTGTCGGCCTGGTGCGGCTTGAGCCCGAAGTCCCGCCAGATCCGCCCGATGGTGGACTTACTGAGCCCGCTGCGTTCGGCCATCGATGCCCGCGACCAGTGTGTGGCGTTCTTCGGTGTCTGCTCCAACGTCGCCACCACCACTTGCTCGACCTGGTCCAAGGTGATCGACGGCGGACGGCCTGGCCGCTGTTCGTCGACCAGGCCATCCAGCCGTGACCGGATGAACCGCGAACGCCACTTGGACACCGTGGCCGGATCCACCCGCAGCTCATCGGCGACCTGCTTGTTGTCCTTGCCCTCCGCGCACGCCAGCACGATCTTCGATCGCATGGCAAGGATCTGGGACGACTTCGCGCGCCGCGCCCACCGCTGCAACGTCACCCGCTCGGCATCGCTCAGCGTCAACCCCGCCTTAGGCCGCCCCGGCAGGGACTCCTTCACCAAAGCCTGCACCCCGCCTCGCGCGAACACCGAACGCCACTTGCGCACGGTGTGCACCGAAACCCCCAGCTCCCGCGACACCTGCGCGTTACCGGCACCCGACTGCGCGCACGCCAGCACGATCCGCGCCCGCACCGCCAACCCCGACGACTCGGCCGACAACTCCACCAACCGAGCACGCTCGGTATCGGTCAGCTTGATCTCCACCGCAGACGGCCCCGAAGACGACATGCGGCAATCATAGAAATTTAAGTGACGAATTTCAGGCGCATGACACTAG
>NZ_JBEXGS010000066.1:0-1402 GCF_040607455.1 Sphaerisporangium sp. NPDC005289 | reverse complement strand
CTAGTACTCCAGTGACCGTTCGTGATCTCGCTGGTTGTGGGGACATGGGTACGGCCACCGCGTGATCATCGGTGTTTGTGATGACATCCGAAGATCGTGCGATGGCCGTGGGCCACAGCGTAGACCCTGCCGGGTGGCAGTGGGAGTTCGATGAGTTGATGGGTCGGATCGCGTCCCGGTTCGGTCGGGTCGAGCCCCGCAGGACAACCCGCGCTTATGTGACCGGCCTGTTGTCGGGTGTCGAGCGGAAGAACTGCTGGAACCTGGCCGAGCATGCCGGGCACCGCGGCCCCGAGGCGATGCAGCGGCTGCTGCGCATCGCGTGCTGGGACGCTGACCAGGTGCGCGATGACGTGCGGGACTACGTGCACGACCGGCTCGGTCACCCTGATGGTGTGCTGATCGTGGATGAGACCGGCTTTGTCAAGAAGGGCACCGCCTCTGCCGGGGTGCAGCGCCAGTACACCGGCACTGCTGGGCGGATCGAGAACAGCCAGGTCGGGGTGTTCTTGGCCTATGCCTCGGCGAAGGGCCGGGCGTTGATCGATCGGCGGCTGTACCTGCCGGCCAAAACCTGGCTTGCCGACAGCCGGCGATGCCAGGCCGCCGGGGTACCTGATCAGGCCGTGTTCGCGACCAAGCCGGCGCTGGCCGGGCAGATGATCACCGCAGCGGTGGAGGCAGGGATCGACGCGGCCTGGGTCACCGGTGACGAGGTCTACGGGCAAGACCCCCGGCTGCATGCCCTGATCGCCGGCCACGGCATCGGGTACGTGCTCGCGATCGCGGGTAACCAGCGCGTCAGGACCAGCGGCAGTGACGGCGGCGCAGGTCGCCGCTGGTGTGCTGGCCTGGCACCGCTACAGCGCCGGCGCCGGAGCCAAAGGGCCACGGTTCTACGCCTGGGCCTGGAGACGGATCGATCTCGATGGCAGCGGACACCGGTGGCTGCTGGTCCGGCGCACGATCGCGACCGGCGAGCTGGCGTTCTTCCGGTGTTATTCACCCACCCCGGTGCCGCTGGCCACCTTGGTGCGCATCGCTGGGACGCGCTGGGCGATCGAGGAGTCGTTCCAGGCCGCCAAGGGCCAGGTCGGACTGGACCACTACCAAGTCCGCGGCTGGACCGGCTGGCATCGCCACATCACCCTGGCGCTGCTCGCCCTGGCCTTCCTCGTCGTGGTGGCCGCCGGATCCCGTTGCGAAGGTGATCAGGACGTGATCGCGCTGACCGTGCCGGAAGTCCGGCGGATGTTCGCCCTGCTCGTACTGGCACCGCACCGGCGAATCGAACAGATCCTGCGCTGGTCACGGTGGCGCCGTCGACACCAGTATCAAGCCAGACGATCCCACTACCAGCAAAGATCCCAACGCTGATCTCAAAAAGTCACTGGAGTACTAG
>NZ_JBEXGS010000065.1:0-1451 GCF_040607455.1 Sphaerisporangium sp. NPDC005289 | reverse complement strand
AGTCCACCGTCGATGACGTACTCCGACCCCGTGATGAACGACGCGTCTGATGACGTGAGGAACAGCAGAAGCCGGGTGACGTCGGCCGGCTCTCCAAGTCGGGGGATGGCGAACGGCTCGGGTGAGTAGAAGTCGGCGATCGCCGCGGTGGCGCCGACTGCCGGTTCGTGGATGAAGGGGGTCGCGATCACGCCGGGGTGGACGGTGTTCACGCGGATGTGGTCCCGGCCGAGCTCGAGCGCCGCCGTTCGGGTGAGACCGCGCACGGCCCACTTGCTGGCGACGTACGGCGCGTAGCGCGCCGTGCCGCCCAGGCCCATCGTCGAGGCGATGTTGACGATGGCTCCCCCTGTTGCGCGGCGCAGAGCGGGGGCGGCGACCTTGATGCCGAGGAAGGTCCCTGTGAGGTTGATATCAAGGATGCGCGACCACGTGGCCTGGTCCGTGTTCTCGATCGGCGCCGGCGGGTTCTGGACGCCCGCGTTGTTGACGAGCACGTTCAAGGCGCCGAAGGCGCTCTCGGCGGCCAGCACAGCAGCGGACCACGAGCTTTCGTCGGTGACGTCGAGGCGGGTGAAGCGAGCGCGGGTCCCGAGCTCGTCGGCGAGAGCGGCGCCGCGTTCGGCGTCGATGTCGCCGATCACCACGTTCGCTCCCTCCGCATGAAAGGCACGTACATGACTCGAGCCTTGGCCACCGGTCCCACCGGTCACGAGCACGGTCTGGTCGTCGAAGCGGCGCATCGGATGTTCCTTCGTTACGTGGGTGACCGACCGGGATCATCAGTGATGAACGGCCGGCCAATGGTGAGCCGAGTGACTCACCACTGCCTCGACACTAGGCGGATGGCAATGGTGAGTCAAGCCACTCACCTCGTATACTCGCCCCATGAGCCGGGTCGTGACGACGTATCACCAGCGCGTCGCCCAGGAGAAGCGCGCGCTGATCATGACGGCCGCGACCGCGCTGTTCCTCGAGTTGGGCTACGACCGGACGTCGCTGGCGCGGATCGCAGAGCGCTCGGGCGTTTCGCGGGCCACCTTGTTCAAGCAGTTTCCGAGCAAGGCCGCCCTGTTCGACGCCATGGTCACCGAGGCCTGGTCAACCGCTGACGAGGAGGATCCTCCGCCGGCAGGCAACGTCGTCGACGGGCTCAGCACCATCGGTCGCCGCTACGCCGAGCTGTTGAGCCGCGCCCAGATGACCGACCTGTTCCGAATCGTCATCGCCGAGCTGCCGCGATTCCCCGAACTCGCCAATGCGCAGTTCTCGCACGGGAAGATGCCCTACTTCGAGTCCGTACGCGGCTACCTCCTGGCCGAGCACGAGGCGGGAACGGTGCGGGTCGAAGACGTGGACCTCGCAGCCACCCAGTTCCTGGGCATGATCTCCAACTACGTCTTCTGGCCGACGCTCCTGGTGCCGGGCTGGGAGGTGAGCGCCGAACGCGT
>NZ_JBEXGS010000064.1:0-1641 GCF_040607455.1 Sphaerisporangium sp. NPDC005289 | reverse complement strand
GAGCGGAAGGCGCTGAGCCGGAGGAGCGTCCTGACGACGATCGGGGCCGTGCCGGTCATCGCGGCCGCGGCGTCGGTCGTGGGGGCCACGGAGGCCGCGGCCGCCACGGCGGTCATCAATCCGGCGGCGCAGCGGCAGACGATCCGGGGTTTCGGCGGCATGGCCCACGCGGCGTGGATCGGCGACCTGACGGCCGCCCAGCGGGACACGGCGTTCGGCAACGGCGATGGCAAGCTGGGGTTCTCGGTGCTGCGGATCCCCGTCAATGAGAACCAGTCGGACTGGAGCCGTGACCTGGCGACGGCGAAGCGCGCGGTGGAGCTCGGGGCGACGGTCTTCGCCTCGCCGTGGAATCCTCCCGCCGGCATGACCGAGACCTTCACCCGCGGCAGCCAGACCAACGCCAAGCGCCTGAAGTACAGCTCGTACGCCGCCTACGCCAAGCACCTGAACGACTTCACCACCTACATGCGCAACAACGGGGTGAACCTGTACGCCATATCGGTGCAGAACGAGCCCGACTACGCGCAGGACTGGACGTGGTGGACCAGCGCCGAAATCGTGCGCTTCCTGCGGGAGAACGCCGGCTCGATCGGCACCAGGGTCATCGCGCCCGAGTCCTTCCAGTACATCAAGAGCATGTCGGACCCGATCCTCAACGACGCCACGGCGCTCGCCAACGTGGACATCATCGGGGCCCACCTCTACGGCACCTCCTACTCCAACTTCCCCTACCCGCTGTTCAAGCAGAAGGGCGCCGGCAAAGAACTCTGGATGACCGAGGTCTACTACCCCAACAGCACCGATTCCGGGGACCTGTGGCCGCAGGCGCTGGACGTGGGGGAGCACATCCACCACGCCATGGTGGACGCCGAGTTCCAGACCTACGTCTGGTGGACCATCCGGCGCAGCTACGGCCCCATGCGCGAAGACGGCCAGATCAGCAAGCGCGGCGCCATGATGGCGCAGTTCGCCAGGTTCGTCCGCCCCGGATACGTGCGGATCGACGCGACGGCGAACCCGGCCTCCAACGTCTACGTCTCGGCCTACCGGAACGGCGACGCGGTCGTCATCGTCGCCGTCAACAAGAACACCTCCGCGGTGAGCCAGCAGTTCACCCTGTCCAACACCACCGCATCCGGCAGCGTCTCCTCCTGGGTGACCGACGCGAACAGGAACGTCGCCTCCCAGGCGGCGACCAGCATGTCCAACGGCTCCCTCACCGTCACCCTTCCCGCCCGCAGCATGACGACCTTCGTGACCAGCATCGCCGGCGGCGGCCCCTCACCCACCCCCACCCCGACGCCCACTCCGTCGGTCACCCCCACCCCGACACCCACCCCCACGCCCACCGGCGGCGGGACCGGACCCCGGGTCGCCTACACCATGAACAGCTGGAACAACGGCTTCACCGCCAGCATCGGCATCACCAACACCACGGCCTCGACGATCAACGGCTGGACCCTGGTCTTCACCCTGCCCTCCGGCCAGGCCATCACCTCAGGCTGGAACGCCACCTACTCGCCCACAAGCGGCCAGGTCAGCGCCCGCAACGTCGACTTCAACGGCACCCTCGCCCCCGGCGCCACCGTCGAGATCGGCTTCCAGGCCACCCACACCGGAAACACCGCCGAACCCACC
>NZ_JBEXGS010000063.1:0-1727 GCF_040607455.1 Sphaerisporangium sp. NPDC005289 | reverse complement strand
GCGATCTCCAGGCCGTCATACCCCCACTCCCCGGCCAGACGGCACACCTCCTCGAACGGCAGATCGGCCCACTGGCCGGTGAACAACGTGATCGGTCGCGTCATGTCCGCTCTCCTTCTCGGTGTCGGAATGCTCAGGCCCGCGCCGCGCGGGCGGTCCGTCCCCGGATCCGCCCGCGCGGCGCGCACGTGGGCCGTCAGGCGATGGGGGTCCAGCGGCTGTCGTTGGCGGCGCTGTCGGCGACCGCCTCCAGCACCCGCTGCACCCGCAGGCCGTCGGCGAACGAGGGGGCCGGGTCGGTGCCCTCGCCGATCGCCTCCAGGAAGTCCTTCACCTCGTGGGTGAAGGTGTGCTCGTAGCCGAGCCCGTGCCCCGGCGGCCACCAGGCGCCCGCGTACGGATGCCCGGACTCGGTGACAAGCACCCGCCGGAACCCCGCCTCCTCCGCCGGAAGCGTGTGGTCGTGGAACCACAGCTCGTTCATCGACTCGAAGTCGAAGGCCAGGCTCCCGAGCTCCCCGTTCACCTCGATGCGCATCGCGTTCTTGCGCCCGCTGGCGAAACGGGTCGCCTCGAACGACCCAACGGCGCCGCCGGAGAACCGGCCGAGGAACAGGGCCGCGTCATCGACGGTGACCGTGCCGGTCTCCCCGGCGCCCTCGGAGGCGTCCGCGGCGAGCCCGGCCGACTCCTCGGCCAGCGGCCGCTCCTTGACGAAGGTCTCGGTGATGGCCGACACGCCCGTCAGGCTCTGCCCGGTGATGTACTGGGCGGTGTCCACGATGTGGGAGCCGATGTCGCCGAGCGCGCCCGACCCCGCCTTGTCCTTCTGCAACCGCCACACCAGCGGGAACTGCGGGTCGACGATCCAGTCCTGGAGGTACTGGGCGCGGACGTGCCGCAGTTGCCCGAGCCGCCCTTCGGCGACCCACTGGCGGGCGAGCGCGACGGCCGGGACCCGCCGGTAGTTGAAGGCCACCATGCTGCGCACGCCCCGCGCCGCCGCGCGCTCGGCGGCCGCGACCATCGCCTCGGCCTCGGCCACGGTGTTGGCCAGCGGCTTCTCGCACAGGACGTGCTTGCCGGCCTCCAGCGCCGCGATGGCGATCTCGGCGTGGGAGTCACCGGGCGTGCAGATGTCGACGATCTGCACGTCGTCCCGCGCGACGAGGTCCTTCCAGTCGGTCTCGACCGCGGCCCAGCCGAGGCTCGCGGCGGCGGCGGCCGTGCGGTCGCCGGAACGACCGGACAGCGCGGCCATGACCGGGGTCACCGGCAGGTCGAAGAACGCCCCCACGCTGCGCCACGCCTGGGAGTGCACGCGCCCCATGAACGCGTACCCGACCATGCCGACCCCGAGTGCGGCCCTGGTGTCAGTCACGAAAACCCCCGAATCAGGATTCGAATCCGAGCGGCAGATACTTCTGCGCGTTGTCCTTGGTGATGGTCTCCGACATCAGCGTGATCGACTGCGGCACCTGCTGCTCGACCAGGTCGCTCAGACCCTTCCCCTGAGCGATGAGCCGCGCCAGCTTGATCGCCGAAGCCGCCATCGTCGGGCTGTAGGTCACCGTCGCCTTCAGCACACCACTGTCGGCCGCGATGTCGCGCATCGCGTTCGCCGACCCCGCGCCACCCACCATGAAGAACTCGTTGCGCCCGGCCTCCTTCACCGCCGCCAGGACACCGATGCCCTGGTCGTCGTCGTGGTTCCAGATCGCGTCGAT
>NZ_JBEXGS010000062.1:0-1846 GCF_040607455.1 Sphaerisporangium sp. NPDC005289 | reverse complement strand
CGCCACGTACTGCGCGCACGGGTCGAGGTTGTCGGGGGTGCAGCTCACCCAGAGGTCGTCCCTGCCGGCGATGAGCCGCCGGTCGGCGATCGGGTCCTTGTCCGTGCCGAGGAAGGTGCGCTCGACGCCGTACCTGAGCAGGGACAGCGCGTCCTTGGCGTAGAAGGTCTCGTCGAACTCCACCGCCTTGGGGGTGCCGAGCCGGTCGAACCGCAGCAGGGCGCCGAACACCGCCACCAGGATCGGGCCTAGCCACCCCCACAGGGCGCCGCCCTGGAAGGGCGGGACCAGCCGGTCGCGCACCGGCACGGGGGCCGCGTCCTGGGCGCTCCCGTCGGCGACGCCGACGTCGCCGGCCTCGCCGGCCTCGCCGGGCGTTCGGAGCGGCGCTCCGGCGACAAGTCGCGTGTTTCTGGCGAATCTCGGAAGGAAGACGCGAACGGGCACCCGGGCACCCTATTGGCAGGGCGCCACCCGTATCCAGAGATCAGGCCCCGCGACAGGGGCCGTCAGGCGCGATGGACGGCGTCGTACAGCTCGCGCTTGGGAACGCCGGCGGCCTTGGCCACCTCGACGATGGCCTGCTTGCGCGACACCCCCGCCTGCTCCCGCCGGGCCACCTCCGCGACCAGCGCGCCGATGTCGGGCTCGGCGTCGCCCGGCGCGTACCCGGCGACGACCAGCGTGATCTCGCCGCGGACGTCCCCCTCGGCCCAGGCCGCCAGCTCCGACAGCGGGCCGCGCCGCACCTCCTCGTAGGTCTTGGTCAGCTCGCGGCAGACCGCCGCGGGCCGCTCGGCGCCGAACGCCTCGGCCATCGCGGCCAGGCAGGCGCGCAGCCGGTGCGGGGCCTCGAAGAAGACCATGGTGCGCTCCTCGGCGGCGAGCGCGGCCAGCCGCCGGGCCCGTTCTCCTGGCTTGCGCGGCGGGAAGCCTTCGAAGCAGAACCGGTCGCTGGGCAGGCCGGAGATCGCGAGCGCGGTCGTCACGGCCGACGGACCGGGCAGCGCCGTCACCGGGATGCCGGCCTCGACCGCCAGGTGCGTCAGCCGGTAGCCGGGATCGGAGACCCCCGGCATCCCGGCGTCGGTGATGACCAGCACGGTGCGCCCGTCCTGGAGGTCGGCGAGCAGCTCGCCCGCCCTGGCCGCCTCGTTGGCGTCGTAGTAGGACACCACGCGGCCCGCGAGCGTGACCCCGAGGTCGGCGGCCAGCCGGCGCAGCCGGCGGGTGTCCTCGGCGGCCACGACGTCGGCGCCGGCGAGCGCCTCCCGCAGCCGGGCGGAGGCGTCCTCGACGCGCCCGATCGGAGCCCCTGCCAGCACCAGCTTGCCGTTGTCGTTCACGGTGCCCATCCTTCCCCATGAACGTTCCACAGGCGCGGGCGCCGTCGACCGGTCGCTCCCTGGAAGGACTCCCCCAATTGGGTACGTAAGAGGTGTTTCTTAGGCTGGACGTAATAGCCGCCCCGTACGATGTCCGGATGGCCCTGACGGACTTCCCTAACCAGGACTTCGAGCAGCCGGAGCCGCACGACGACCCCGCACAGCCGGGCTCGGTCCGCGACCGGCTGGTTCCACCGTTCCAAGGGAACCCCCTGTGGGGGTGGCTCGGTCCGATCCTGGTGGCGCTGTTCGGCGCCTTCCTGCGGTTCGACCGGCTGGGCTCCCCCAAGGCGATCGTGTTCGACGAGACCTACTACGCCAAGGACTCGCTCTCGCTGATCAACTTCGGCGTGGAGCGGGTCGCGGTCAAGGACGCCGACAAGATGCTCCTGGCCGGCAACTCCGGCATCTGGAAGCAGTGCGGCCCGAACGAGCTGGACCAGTGCGCCTCCTATGTCGTC
>NZ_JBEXGS010000061.1:0-1926 GCF_040607455.1 Sphaerisporangium sp. NPDC005289 | reverse complement strand
GTGGAACGGTTCGGCACGTCGATGCACCGCCCGGACGCGACACCCCGGATCGGACCGCTTCCGCCACCAGCCGTCGGCGTGGGCGTCGGGGTGGGTGTGGGGGTGACGGTGGGGGTGACCGTCGGGGTCGGCGTGGGAGTGGGGTTCACGGTGCCGTCGAGACCGAAGAAGCGGATCGCGTAGATGCCCATGCCGGTGTGCGGCAGGTCATGGCCGGCGCCGGAAATGGTCCACGCCTCGACCTGGCCCGAGCCGAAGACCCGCCGGGTCCACCCGGACTGCGGAGTGGTGGTGGAGGTGGCGGTCTGGCCGATCCCCCACACGTTGGTCCACTGGTCGACCTCTTCTTGCAGCATGGTGTAGTTCAGCACCGAGTCGTTGGTGCCGTGCCAGGCCATGACCCGTGGCCGCGGCCCGGTGTAGCCGGAGTAGGCGGCGCGCGCCAGGTCGCCCCACTGCTGCGGCGTCTTGTCCCCGCATCCGGCCGGCCCGAGGCAGCCGTAGGGCACGCCCGAGAAGGGCGCGCCGGCCGCGAAGACGTCGGGGTAGGTGGCCAGCAGGTTGTTGGTCTCCATCGCGCCGGAGGAGAAGCCGGTGGCGAACACCCTCTGCGGGTCGCCGTTGTAGCGCTGCAGTGTGTAGTTGACCATGGAGACGATCGAGACCGGGTCGCTGCCGCCGGCGTGGCGCAGAGCCTCGTTCGACCACACGTCGAAGCAGTTGGACATGCCGTTGGCGCTCTTGTTGGCCTGCGGGTAGATGACGATGAACCCGTAGCGGTCGGCCAGCGAGGCGAACTCGGTGCCCTGGTAGAAGCCCTGGGCCGTGCCGTTGCATCCGTGCATCGCGACCAGGACGCCTGGCCGTGATGACACGTTGTTGGGGACATAGATGTACATCGGGAGGTTGCCGGGGTTGGACCCGAAGTTGGTCACCTGGGTCAGCGTCGCCGCCGACGCTCGCGGCACCGGCGCCGCGACCATGGACACCGCCGTGATCACGGCCGCGGCCAGCGCGGCGATGCCCATGCCGGCGAGTGCCCGGAAATGCCGTCTCATCGGTCTGCCTTTCACTCAAGGGGCGCAGGAGCGGGGCGCGGCGGTACGGGAGCGGCGGAAGGGTGGTGGGCACCGGCGGACGGCGGTCAGCGCCGCCCGCCGGGCCGATGAGGGAGCGTCAGACCCGGGTCCAACGCTGGTTGGTTCCGCCGTTGCAGGACCAGATCTGCAGCTTGACGCCGTTGGCGGTGGAGTAGTTCGGCACGTCGAGGCACTTGTTCGCGCCGATGGCCGTGATGCTGCCGTCGGAGTTGAACCGCCACTGCTGGTTGCTCTGCCCGTTGCAGTCCCAGATCGCCACCTGCGCGCCGTCGGCCGTGCTCGCGTTGGACACGTCCAGGCACTTGTTGCCGTACACTCGCAGCTCACCGCTGCCGGTCGGCGCCCACTGCTGGTTGGCCTGCCCGTTGCAGTCCCAGATCTGCACCTGCGCGCCGTTGGCCTGCGAGACGTTGGCGACGTCCAGGCACCGGCCCGAGCCGACGCCCCGGATCGCGCTCGTGGTGGAGGGCGTCGGCGTGGGAGTGGGAGTGGGGTTCGAGCCGCCGGGCTGGCCGATGCTGCCGGAGACCGACTGCAGCGCCGCGTACCAGGCGGCGGCCATCTTGTCGTAGCCGTTGGCGGTGGGGTGGATGCCGTCGATCAGGTCGCCGGTGGTGAGCTTGCTGTGCATGTCGACGAGGTAGACGTGCTTGCCGCTGCTGACCTTGCTCTGGACGATGCCGGGGATGGCCGCGTTGAAGGTGCGGACGGAGTTCTCCTGGCCGGAGTTGGACAGCGGGATGATGGTGGCGACGAACACGTCGGCGTTGGGCACGGCCGAGGTGATGTGGTCGATCAGGGTGGACAGCCGCTGGGGGGCGCTGGA
>NZ_JBEXGS010000060.1:0-2008 GCF_040607455.1 Sphaerisporangium sp. NPDC005289 | reverse complement strand
AGCAGGTCGATGAGTTTGATGCCGATGAACGGGACGATGATGCCGCCCAGGCCGTAGATGTAGAGGTTGCGGGACAGGAGTTGGGAGGCGCTGGAGGGGCGGTAGCGGACTCCGCGTAGTGCCAGGGGGATGAGGGCGATGATGACGATGGCGTTGAAGATGACGGCGGAGAGGATGGCTGATTGGGGGGTGGCCAGGCGCATGATGTTGAGGGTGTCGAGGCCGGGGTAAACGGCGGCGAACATGGCCGGGATGATGGCGAAGTATTTGGCGATGTCGTTGGCGATGGAGAAGGTGGTCAGGGCGCCGCGGGTGATGAGGAGTTGTTTGCCGATCTCGACGATCTCGATGAGTTTGGTGGGGTTGGAGTCGAGGTCGACCATGTTGCCGGCTTCTTTGGCGGCGGAGGTGCCGGTGTTCATGGCGACGCCGACGTCGGCTTGGGCCAGGGCGGGCGCGTCGTTGGTGCCGTCGCCGGTCATGGCGACGAGTCGGCCGCCTTGTTGTTCGCGTCGGATGAGGGCGAGTTTGTCTTCGGGGGTGGCTTCGGCGAGGTAGTCGTCGACTCCGGCTTCGTCGGCGATGGCTTTGGCGGTGAGGGGGTTGTCGCCGGTGATCATGATGGTGCGGATGCCCATCGCGCGCATGTGGTCGAAGCGTTCGCGCATGCCTTGTTTGACGACGTCTTTGAGGTGGATGACGCCGAGCACGCGGGCGGTGCCGGTCGTGGTGATCTCGCCGACGACCAGGGGGGTGCCGCCGGAGGCGGAGATGCCGTCGACCAGCGGGCCGACCTCGCCGGTGGGGTGGCCGCCGTGGTCGCGCACCCACTTCATGACCGAGGTGGCGGCGCCCTTGCGCACCTGCCGTCCTGCCACGTCGACCCCGGACATGCGGGTTTGGGCGGTGAAGGGCACCCAGTCGGCGTGGTCCAGTTCGCCCGGGGCGCGCTCGCGTAGCGCGTAGGTCTGTTTGGCGTGCACGACGATGGAGCGGCCTTCGGGGGTCTCGTCGGCCAGGCTGGCCAGTTGCGCGGCCTCGGCCAGTTCGCGTTCGTCCACTCCGGGGACGGGCAGGAAGTCCGAGGCTTGGCGGTTGCCGAGGGTGATGGTGCCGGTCTTGTCCAGGAGCAGGGTGCTGACGTCGCCGGCGGCTTCGACGGCGCGGCCGGACATGGCCAGGACGTTGCGTTGGACCAGGCGGTCCATGCCGGCGATGCCGATGGCCGACAGCAGGGCGCCGATGGTGGTGGGGATGAGGCAGACCACCAGGGCGACGAGCACGATGCCGGTGACGCCGTCGCCGGTGAGGGCGGCGGAGTCGGGGACGCCGGGGTTGGCGGTTTTGGAGTAGATGGCCAGGGGCTGCATGGTGGCGGTGGCGATCAGGAAGATGATGGTGAGTGCGGCCAGCAGGATGTTCAGGGCGATCTCGTTGGGGGTCTTCTGCCGGTTGGCGCCTTCGACCAGGGCGATCATCCGGTCGATGAAGCTGTCGCCGGGTTTTTGGGTGATCTGCACGATGATGCGGTCGGACAGGACTTTGGTGCCGCCGGTGACGGCGGAGCGGTCGCCGCCGGACTCGCGGATCACCGGGGCGGATTCTCCGGTGATGGCTGATTCGTCGACGCTGGCGATGCCTTGGGTCACGTCGCCGTCGCCGGGGATGGTCTCTCCGGCTTCGACGATGACGTGGTCGCCTTGCACCAGTTCGGGGGCGCCGACGACGTCCCAGGCCAGTGGGTCCTGGCCGGGGGTCCAGCGGGTGAGGCGGCGGGCGGTGGTGTCGCGTTTGGCGGCGCGCAGGGTGGCGGCCTGGGCTTTGCCCCGGCCTTCGGCGACGGCTTCGGCCAGGTTGGCGAACAGCACGGTCAGCCACAGCCACACCACGATCGCCCAGGCGAACAACGACGGGCCGGTCACCGCCAGCACGGTGGTGAACACCGCCCCGGCCTCCACGATGAACATCACCGGGTTACGCCACAACGTCACCGGATTCAGCTTGCGCA
>NZ_JBEXGS010000059.1:0-3163 GCF_040607455.1 Sphaerisporangium sp. NPDC005289 | reverse complement strand
CCCGCAACGTCGACTTCAACGGCACCCTCGCCCCCGGCGCCACCGTCGAGATCGGCTTCCAGGCCACCCACACCGGAAACACCGCCGAACCCACCGCCTTCACCCTCAACGGCGTCCCCTGCACCGTGGTCTGACCGGCAAGCGAAACACCCCGGCTGCCCGCCGTGCCGCGGTCCCGTTCGAAGCACTCGCCGTGTTCTTCGCGAACGTGAGAGTAGCCGGCCGATCGCTCTACGGTCGTGCCGGCTCAATGAGTGAAAGTTGCACCCGGTGGGCCGCCGTCGGTGCAGTTGGGGTCGCTTGGCCCGTCACGTGCGGGCCGCTCGCTTGACCGGAGGCAGGGGACTCGATCACGCTCCGCTGACCCTGTGCGTCCCGCGCACGCGACTTCGAGGAGTTCGGATGCCTGGCTTGCTCCGCCGTCGGCGGGCCGTCGTGGCGCTGTTCGCCGCCACGGCCCTGGCCGCTACGGTGATCAGCGCCGTGACGGTCGATTCGGCATCGGCGGCTACTACCGCGACCGTGAATGTTAGCGCTAACAATACTCGGGGTGTGATCCCGTCCGCCGGACATGGTGTCAACGTCGCCGTCTATGACGGGAACATGAACCATTCGGCCATACCTGGGCTGCTGCGGGACGCCGGCTTCACCGCCGTCCGCTACCCGGGCGGGTCGTACGCCGACATCTACCACTGGAAGACCAACACGGCCGACGGCGGGTACGTCGCCCCCAACACCGACTTCGACACCTACATCGGCACGGTGCGCTCGGCCGGCGCGCAGCCGGTCGTCATCGCCAACTACGGCACCGGCACCGCGCAGGAGGCGGCCGACTGGGTGCGGTACGCCAACGTCACCAAGGGCTACGGCGTCAAGTACTGGGAGGTCGGCAACGAGGTCTACGGCAACGGCCACTACGGGTCGGGGTGGGAGCAGGACAACCACTCCGACAAGAGCCCGAGAACATACGCCAACAACGTGGTGCAGTACATCTCGGCGATGAAGGCCGTCGACTCCACCATCAAGGTGGGCGTCGTGCTCACGACCCCGGGGAGCTGGCCGGACGGCATCGTCGGGTCGGGCGACAGCGCCGACTGGAACAACACGGTCATGTCGATCGTCCAGGACAAGGCCGACTTCGTCATCGTCCACTGGTACCCGGGCGCCTCCTCGGCGGCCGACAGCCTGACCAAGGTGTCGCAGATCTCGACGATCACCGGCTCGCTCCGCTCCCTGATCTCCAGATACGCCGGAAGCCGGGCCTCTTCCATCGGGATCGCGGTCACCGAGCTGAACCCCAGCTACCAGCTCAACAGCGCCACCGCCGCGTTGTTCGCCACCGACAGCTATCTGACCTGGTTCGAGAACGGGGCGATGAACCTGGACTGGTGGAATCTCCACAACGGGACCAGCCAAAGCCCCGGCAGGAACGACGACGGGACCGTCGACTACCACGACGAGGGCATCCTGTCCTCCGGCGCCTCCGGTGAGCCGGCGACCAACACGCCGTTCTCGCCGTACTACGGCCTGGCCATGGTCGGCAGGGCCGGATCCCCGGGTGACACGCTCGTGCAGGCTTCCTCGTCCAACGCGCTGCTCGCCGCGCACGCGGTGAAGACCTCCAGCGGCCTGAACGTCGTGCTGGTCAACAAGGACCTCAACAACTCCACCACGGTCTCGCTGTCCTACTCGGGGTTCTCTCCCGGCGGCAGCCCGACCATCGTGCAGTGGCAGAAGGGGAACACCTCGATCAGCACCACCACCGGTTCCTCGGCGACGTCGATCACCCTTCCCCCGTACTCCATCACCGTCCTGAAGGCCGGCGGGGGCGGCCCCAGCCCGACACCCACGCCCACCCGGACGCCGACGCCCACCCCCACGCCGACCCCCACGCCGACCCCCACGCCGACCCCCACGCCGACTCCGAGCTCGGGACAGGGGTGCACGGCCACGTACAAGGTGGTCAACTCCTGGCAGGGCGGGTTCCAGGGCGAGGTGACCGTGACCGCGAACCGGGCGGTAACCGGGTGGACGGCCACCTGGCGTTACGCCAACGGCCAGACGATCACCCAGCTCTGGAACGGCACCCTCAGCCAGTCCGGAGCCGCCGTCACCGTGGGGAACGCGAGCTACAACGGCACTCTGAGCTCCGGCGCCTCCACCACCTTCGGCTTCACCGGAACCGCCAACGGGACCAACGCCGTCCCGTCGCCCATCACCTGCACCGCGAGCTGAGCCGGCCGCGATGACGCCAGGCCCCGCCGTCGGAACCTTCCGAGGCGGGGCCCCGCGTTCTCGCCGTACGCGCCGGCCCGGTCGCCACAGAAGATCAACGCCGGTCGACGCTGGAATCGCTTGCGGGTGGCAGATCGGTCACATCCTGAGTGATCAGCTGCGACCTCATTGTTCTATGGCGGGGAGGCCTTCGAGGGTTCGGGCGCGGTCGATCATGTCTTGGATGATTTTAAAGGTCCCGTCGGAGAGGCCGGCGGCGCGTAGGGCGACTTCCTTGACCGCGTCGTCCCTCAGTGCCGAATAACTCTGGTGGCGGGGGCGCCGGGGTGGTCGATGTCACCTGAACGATGGCGATCCGGTGAGGCAGGTGGCGGCTCACCATCCGGCGGACCCGCGGTGAAAGTTTCACGACATCTCATCGCAATGTTTCGAAGGCGTCAGGGTGAGAGCCCAGGCGGCGCGCTGACGGCACCCCCGAGGCGTCCGGGATGTTCGATCCGCCTTCTTGACGCCGGGGCCTTCAGTGCATTGACTCCGCACTATCCCGCACCACGCGGGACGTCGCCCCGCTGAGCGCGGGGGGTGTGGCCAACGCCGCCACGCAGGACTCGTTCTGCTCCGGCACGACCTGCCTGATCACCGTCATCTACGACCAGACAGGACGGGGTAACCACCTCACCCAGGCGCCCGGCGGCGGGGCGGCCGGCGGCCCTGACAACCTCGCCAACGCGGCCGCGGCGCCGGTCACGGTGGGCGGGCAGAAGGCCTACGGCGTGTACGTGGCCCCGGGCACCGGCTACCGCAACAACCGGACCTCGGGCATCGCGACCGGCGACCAGCCGGAGGGCATGTACGCCATCTTCGACGGCACGCACTACAACGGTGGTTGCTGTTTCGACTACGGCAACGCCGAGACCAACAGCCGCGA
>NZ_JBEXGS010000058.1:0-3269 GCF_040607455.1 Sphaerisporangium sp. NPDC005289 | reverse complement strand
CGCTGGTCCTCAAGATTGGGACACGCCGGATAGCCGAAGGAGTACCGGCAACCCGCGATGTTGACCTTCAACATGTCGGCCAGCGCCTCATCACCACCGATACCCAGCTCCGAACGGACCCGGGCATGCCAGTACTCGGCCAGCGCCTCGGTCAACTGCACCGACAACCCATGCAACTCCAGATAATCCCGGTAGGCGTTCTTGGCGAACAACTCCCCCGTCGCCGCCGAGACCGCCGACCCCATCGTCGCCACCTGGAACGCCACCACATCCACCTCCCCCGAATCCCTGGACCGGAAGAAGTCCGACAGGCACAGATGCCGATCACGCCGCTGCCGCGGGAAGGAGAACCGGGTCCGCTCCCCACCCGTCTGCCCGTCCAGGATGATCAAATCGTCGCCGTCCGAGACGCACGGGAAGTAGCCGTAGACCACCGCGGCCTGCAGCAGATTCTCGGTCTGCAACCGCTCCAGCCACATCCGCAGCCGCGGCCGCCCCTCGCTCTCCACCAACTCCTCATACGAGGGCCCGTCCCCGCCGCGGGCGGCCTTCAGCCCCCACTGCCCCATGAACGTCGCCCGCTCATCCAAAAACGCGGCGTAATCGCCCAGCGCGATGCCCTTGACCACCCGCTCCCCAAGGAACGGCGCCACCGGCACCCGGTTGTCGGCCGCCACATCCGAACGCGCCGGCAACGCCTCCACCGGAGTGCGTTCCAACCTCGCACCCGCCTTCACCCGCCGGGTGCGCAACGGCGGCAACTGCGCCCCCGCCACCCCGCGTTTGACGTCCATGAACGCATCCATCAACCGCAGACCCTCGAACGCGTCCCGCGCATAACGCACCTGACCATTGAAGATCTCCGCCATGTCCTGCTCCACATACGCCCGCGTCAACGCCGCGCCGCCGAGCAGCACCGGGAAACGGGAGGCGATCCCACGGGAGTTCATCTCCTGCAGGTTCTCCTTCATGATCACCGTGGACTTCACCAACAGCCCCGACATGCCGATCACATCGGCGTCCTTCTCCTCGGCCGCCTCCAAAATCGCCGACACCGGCTGCTTGATCCCCAGATTGATCACCTCATAGCCGTTGTTCGACAAGATGATGTCCACCAGGTTCTTCCCGATGTCATGCACATCGCCCTTGACCGTGGCCAGCACGATCCGCCCCTTGGTCTCACCCTCCACCCGGTCCATGTGCGGCTCCAGGTAAGCCACCGCCGCCTTCATCACCTCAGCCGACTGCAACACGAACGGCAGCTGCATCTCCCCCGACCCGAACAGCTCCCCGACGGTCTTCATCCCCTCCAAAAGCACGTCGTTGATGATCTCCAGGGCCGGGCGCTGAGACAGCGCCTCCTCCAGATCACCCTCCAGCCCCTTACGCTCCCCATCGATGATCCGCCGCTTCAACCGCTCCCACAACGGCAACCCCGCCAGCTCCGCCGCCCGGCTCTGCCGCAACGACGCCGCATCCACCCCCGCGAACAACTCCATGAACCGCGCCAGCGGGTCATAACCCTCCCGGCGCCGGTCATAGACCATGTCCAACGCCACCTGACGCTGCTCATCCGGGATCCGCGCCATCGGCACGATCTTCGAAGCATGCACGATCGCCGAATCCAGCCCCGCATTCACACACTCGTGCAAGAACACCGAGTTCAGCACGATCCGCGCCGCCGGGTTCAACCCGAAAGAGATGTTCGACAGGCCCAGGGTGGTCTGCACGCCCGGGTAGCGGCGCTTGAGCTCACGAATCGCCTCGATCGTCTCCAGCCCGTCCCGGCGGGTCTCCTCCTGACCCGTCGCGATCGGGAACGTCAGGCAGTCCACGATGATGTCCTCGACCCGCATCCCCCAGTTACCCGTCAAGTCCTCGATCAGCCGGGAGGCCACCGCGACCTTCCACTGCGCGGTACGCGCCTGACCCTCCTCATCGATGGTCAACGCCACCACCGCGGCGCCGTGCTCCTTCACCAACCGCATGATCTTCTGGAACCGGGAATCCGGGCCGTCGCCGTCCTCGTAGTTCACCGAGTTGACCACCGCCCGGCCACCCAGCATCTCCAACCCCGCCGCGATCACCGCCGGCTCGGTGGAATCCAAAACGATCGGCAACGTCGACGCCGTGGCGAACCGGAACGCCAACTCCGCCATGTCGGCCACCCCGTCCCGGCCCACATAATCCACACACAGATCCAGCATGTGCGCCCCATCACGCGACTGCGCCCGCGCGATGTCCACACACTCCTCCCACTGCCCCGCCAGCATCGCCTCACGAAACGCCTTGGACCCATTGGCATTGGTCCGCTCACCGATCGCCAAATACGAGGTGTCCTGCCGGAACGGCACATGCGCATACAACGACGCCGCACCCGCCTCCAAACGCGGCCGCCGGGCAGTAACCGCCTGACCGCCGACCCGCTCCACCACCCGCCGCAGATGCTCCGGCGTCGTCCCGCAACACCCGCCGACCAGCGCCAGCCCGTACTCGCCGGTGAACCCCTCATGCGCATCGGCCAACTCACCCGGCGACAACGGATACCGCGCCCCGTCAGCGGTCAACTCCGGCAACCCCGCGTTCGGCATGCACGACAACGCCACCCCCGCACCGGCATGCTTGGCCAGATACCGCAAATGCTCCGACATCTCCGCCGGACCCGTCGCACAGTTCAACCCGATCACATCGACACCCAACGGCTCGATCGCCGTCAACGCCGCACCGATCTCCGACCCCAACAACATCGCCCCGTTGGTCTCGATCGTCACCTGCGCCACAACCGGCACATCACGCCCCGCCGCCTCGATCGCCCGACGCGCCCCGACCACCGCCGCCTTCACCTGCAACAAATCCTGACACGTCTCAATGATCAACGCATCAGCCCCACCCGCGATCAACCCCGCCGCATTCGCCTCATAAGCATCACGCAACGCCTCGAACCGCACATGCCCCAACGTCGGCAACTTCGTCCCCGGACCCATCGACCCCAAAACGAACCGCGCCCGGCCATCCCCCGCCGCCCACTCATCAGCCGACTCCCGCGCCAACCGCGCCCCCGCCTGCGACAACTCCCACACCCGACCAGCGATGTCATACTCCGCCAACGCCGCCAGATTCGCCCCGAAAGTGTTGGTCTCCACACAATCAACACCCACCGCGAAATACGCGTCATGCACCCCCCGCACAATGTCAGGACGCGTCACATTCAACACCTCATTGCAACCCTCATGACCATCGAAATCATCGAGCGTGGGGTCATAGGCCTG
>NZ_JBEXGS010000057.1:0-3995 GCF_040607455.1 Sphaerisporangium sp. NPDC005289 | reverse complement strand
GTGCCGGTGCCGTGTCCTTCGACCACGTCCACCTGCGCCGGACCGATCCCCGCCGACGCCAGCGCCTGAGCGATCACCCGCTCCTGCGAGGGACCGTTGGGGGCGGTCAGCCCGTTGGAGGCGCCGTCCTGGTTGACCGCGCTGCCACGCAGCACCGCCAGCACCTGGTGCCCACGACGGCGAGCGTCCGACAGCCGCTCCACCACCAGCACACCGACACCCTCGCCCCAACCCACCCCATCAGCCGCCTCGGCGAACGACTTACACCGCCCATCAGCGGCCAGACCCCGCTGGAGGCCGAAGTCGGTGAAGGTGTCGGGCGTGGCCATCACCGTCACGCCTCCGGCCAGCGCCAGATCACACTCCCCGCTACGCAGCGCCTGCGCCGCTAAATGCAGCGCCACCAGCGACGATGAACACGCCGTGTCCACCGACACCGCCGGCCCCTCCAGGCCGAACGCGTACGAGACTCGCCCGGACACCACACTGGCCAGGCTGCCGTTGCCCAGGTAGCCGGCATACTCCTCCGGCACCTTGCCCGGCCGAGTGCCCCAGTCGTGGTACATCACTCCGGCGAACACCCCGGTCGGGGTGCCGCGCAGACCGGACGGGTCGATGCCGGCGCGCTCCAGGGCCTCCCAGGACGCTTCGAGCAGCAGTCGCTGCTGCGGGTCCATGGCGGTGGCCTCGCGCGGACCGATGTCGAACGGGGCGGGGTCGAAGTACGCCGCGTCGTGCAGGAACCCGCCCTGCCGGGTGTAGGTGCGACCCTGCTTGCCGGGCTCGGGGTCGTAGATGCCGGTGATGTCCCAGCCTCGGTCGGTGGGGAAGCCGGTGATGCCATCGCGGTCGTCGACCAGGAGTTGCCACAGGTCGTCGGGGCTGGTCACCTGACCGGGGAAACGGCAGGCCATCCCGACAACGGCGATCAGATCACCATCACCACCCGAACCGCCGGAACCGCCAGCCGGGACCGCCGGGGCCGGACCAGAGGCAGCACCACCGAACACCGTGGCATCCAGATGCATCGCCAGCGCGCGAGGAGTGGGGTGATCGAACACCAAGGTCGGGGTGAGCCGTAACCCGGTCACCGTGTGCAACCGGTTACGCAACTCCACCGCGGTCAGCGAATCGAACCCGAACTCCTGGAAAGGCCGATCGGCATCGATCGCCGCAGCACTGTCATGCCCCAGCGTGGCCGCCGCCTGAGCACAGACCATGTCCAGCAACTGCCGCTGGCGCTGCCGCGCCGACAGATGCGCCAGCGCCATCACCGGCCGCTCCGCACCCGCACCAGCCGTACCAGCGGCGCCGGGCGCCGCGGTGGGATCGGCCACCCGCGCGGGATCAGCCGCGGGACGCACCGCAGGACCGGCCAACTCCCGCAACAGCGCCGGCAGACCCGCCCCACGCCGGCCCAGCGCCGCCGCATCGAACCGAGCCGGCACCACGAACGGCCGCCCCGCCACCACAGCCGCATCCAACAGAGCCAACCCCTGACCCGCGGTCAACGCCACCACACCAGCGGCATTCATCCGCGCCTCATCACGCGCACCGATCCGACCCGCCATCCCCCGTTCCTCCACCCACGGCCCCCACGCCAGCGACACCCCCGGCAGACCAGCCGCCGCCCGAGCCACCGCCAACGCATCCACCGCGGCATTGGCCGCCGCGTAATTCCCCTGCCCGGCCCCATCCACCACCCCGGCCAGCGAAGAGAACACCACAAACCGCGCCAGATCCCCACCACGCGTCAACTCATCCAGATACCACGCCGCATCCACCTTCGGCCGCAGCACCGCCTCCACCCGACCAGCCGACAACGACGAAACCACCCCGTCATCCACCACCCCCGCCGCATGCACCACCGCACGCAACGGCCACGCCCCACCCATCTCGCCCAGCAGCGCGCTCAGAGCGTCCCGATCAGCCACGTCGCAGGCGGCGACGGTCACCTCGGCACCCTGCTCGGTCAGCTCATCACGCAGCTCGACCGCCCCAGGAGCATCCAGACCACGCCGAGAGACCAGCAACAGATGCCGCACCCCATGCACCGCCACCAAATGCCGCGCCACCAACGCACCCAACCCACCGGTACCACCAGTGACCAACGTGGTCCCATCGACCGGCCACATGACCTCAGCATCCTCACCGCCCACCTGGCCGGCTTCCCCAAGCGACGGGAAGACTCCACCGTCCAGGTCGGGGGATGCCACGTGCGTCATCCGGGACACCCACAGCCGGCCCCCGCGCACCGCCGCCTCCGGCTCACCACAGGCCAGCGCCGCCGCCACCGCGTCGGTCACCTCGTCACCGCTTCGGCCCAGCGAGGCACCGGCAGGCGCCACCTCACCGGGTGCCGTCTCGGTGTCGCCTTCCAGATCGACCAACGTGATCCGACCGGGCTCCTCCGACTGAGCGGCCCGCACCAGCCCCCACACCGCGGCCTGCGCCGGATCCGGGACCTCGCCGTCGGCCACGGCCATCGCACCCCGGGTCACCACCACCAACCGGGCGTCAGCTCTCGTCTCACTGGTCAGCCACTCGCGCAAGCGGGCCAGCACCGAACCCACGCCACGGCGCAGGCGGTCCAGCGTCCCACTGTCGGCGGATCCGACCCTGGCCCACTCGGTGGCATCGATCACCAGATCCGCGCCGATGCCACCCGACGACATCGTCACGTCCATCGGGCGCCACACCACCTCGTGCAGCCACTGGTGCGCCGCAGAGCGCGAACTCGACCACTGCGCGGGCACCGGGCGGTAAGCCAGTGACGTCACCGTGGCCACCGGCCGGCCCACCGGGTCGGCGAGGTCGAGCCGAACCCCGGATTCCTCGTCCGGGCGCAGCCTGACCCGCGCCGCACGCGCCCCGTCGGCATGCAGTGACACCCCGCGCCAGGCGAACGGCAACGCCGTGTCCTGCTCGTGGCCGGGCAGCAGGTCGGTGGCGTGCAGGGCCGCGTCGAGCAGCGCTGGGTGCACGCCGAAGCCCGTTGCCTCCACCCCGTCGGCCAACGCCACCTCGACGAAGACCTCCTCGCCGCGGCGCCAGGCTCGGGTGAGGCCGCGGAAAGCGGGGCCGTAGTCGTAGCCGCGGTCGGCCATCGCCGGGTAGAGGCCGGTGACGTCGACCGGTTCGGCGCCCGGCGGTGGCCAGTCGGCGAACTCGTGTGCCGCCGCCGAGCCGGGAGCGGGGACGGGGGAGAGGATGCCGGTGGCGTGCCGTAGCCAGACACCGTCTTCGCCGATGGAGTGGATCTCCACGGGCCGCCGCCCGTCCACGGCGGATCGGCCGGCGACCACCCGGATCGTCACCTGACCACGACTCGGTGGCTCCAGCGGGGCGTGCAGGGTGAGTTCGTCGATGGTGGGGCAGCCGACCTGGTCTCCGGCGCGCAGGGCCAGTTCGACGAAGGCGGTGCCGGGCAGGATCGGGGTGGCGTTGATGGCGTGATCGGCCAGCCAGGAATGAGCGGTGAGCGACAGCCGGCCGGTCAGGATGGCGCCGCCGTCGGGCTGCTCCACCACCGCACCAAGGATCGAATGGTCGGCGGCACGCAGACCGAGCGCGGCCGGGTCACTGGTCGGAGCCGCCTGCAGCCAGTAACGGCGATGCTGGAACGGATAGGTGGGCAGATCCAGGTCGCCGACGCGGGTCCCAGCCGGTCCGGTCGTTCCGGTTCCGGTGGTCCAGGCCGGCCAGGCGGTCCAGTCCACGCCGGTGCCGCAGGTCCATGCCTGGCCCAGTCCGGCGACCAGTTGGGCGGTCTCGTCCCGGTCGCGGCGCAGCAACGCCACCACCGAGGCAGGCTCCGCGTCTTTACCGCCACCGCCGGCACCGCGGACCTGGGCGTGGTCGCCGTCCCCACCGCCGGTTCCGTCGAGGTGCCGGTCACCGGCGTTGTCGTGGTGGGCGAGGGTCTGCTCGATCATGGGGGCCAGCTGGGCGTCCGGGCCTGCCTCGATGAAGCAGCCGACGCCCTGGCCGCGCAG
>NZ_JBEXGS010000056.1:0-5075 GCF_040607455.1 Sphaerisporangium sp. NPDC005289 | reverse complement strand
CCCACCGCATCCACACCACCGACCAACAACCCCCACAACCGCTCCGGACCATCCACCCCACCCGGATAACGACAAGCCATCCCCACGATCGCGATCGGCTCCCGAGCGCGGTTCGTCAGCGCGCGGTTCTGCTTGCGCAGCCTGGCCGTCTCCCTGAGAGAGGCGCGCAGTGCCTCGACGATCTTTCCGTCACCCTCCGCCATCTCCTCACCCCTCCTGGGTCTCGTCGTCCGGTTGCCCGTTGTCCAGCGCCATCCTGATCAGGGCTTCGGTGTCCAGTTCGTCGATCGCGTCGACGTCCGCCGTCTCGTCCTGGGCCACGGCTCCGTTCGAACCGTCGGGACGCACTCCGGCGAGCTCCAGCAGCCCGTCCAACAGCCCGGCGGCGCGCAGCGCCGCCACCTGCACGGTTTGCAGCGCCTTGCGGATCGCCGTCTCGTCTCGGCCGTCGGCGGTGACGTGATCCCCACCGTCGGTCTTCGGTGTTATCTGCCTGATCACGTAGTCGACGACCGCCCGGACCGATGGATGATCGAACACCAAGGTGGTCGGCAGCCGGAGCCCCAGCGCGGTACCGAGCCCGTTGCGCAACTCCACCGCCGCCAGCGAGTCGACGCCCAGCTCATGGAATGCCTGGTCCACCGGCAGGGACGCGGGCGAATCGTGGCCGAGCACCGCCGCTGCCCGGGCGCGTACGAGTTCGGTCACCGCTGCCTGGCGCTCCGCGGCGGGAAGCTCGGCCAACCGATCGGCGAACGAACCGGCACCAACCGGAGCATCCAGCGCGGCCCTGCGCCGCACACCCACCAGATCACGCAACAACGCCGGCAACCGCTCTGCCGACTGAGCCCGCAACGAACTCACAGACCACCCGGCCGCCACCACCACACCCCGCCGGCCCTCACCCACCACCCGATCCAAAACCGACAAACCAACACCAGCCGACAGCGGGACCAACCCCTCCCGCACCATCCGCTCCCGATCCCGATCCGACAACCGACCCGCCATACCCCCCTCGGCGTCCCACACCCCCCACGCCAACGACACCCCCGGCAAACCAGCCGCCACCCGACCCAACGCCAACGCATCCACCGCAGCATTGGCCGCCGCATAATTCCCCTGACCCGCCGCACCCAACGTCCCAGCCAGCGAAGAGAACACCACAAACCGCGCCAGATCCCCACCACGCGTCAACTTATCCAAATACCACGCCGCATCCACCTTCGGCCGCAGCACCGCCTCCACCCGACCAGCCGACAACGACGAAACCACCCCGTCATCCACCACCCCCGCCGCATGCACCACCGCACGCAACGGCCACGCCCCACCCATCTCGCCCAGCAGCGCGCTCAGAGCGTCCCGATCAGCCACGTCGCAGGCGGCGACGGTCACCTCGGCACCCTGCTCGGTCAGCTCATCACGCAGCTCGACCGCCCCAGGAGCGTCCAAACCACGCCGAGAGACCAGCAACAGATGCCGCACCCCATGCACCGCCACCAAATGCCGCGCCACCAACGCACCCAACCCACCGGTACCACCAGTGACCAACGTCGTCCCATCGACCGGCCACACGACCTCGGCATCCTCACCGCCCACCTGACCGGCTTCCCCAGACGATGAGATTCCGCCCTCCGGGCCGGGGGATGCCAGGTGCGTCATCCGGGACACCCACAGCCGACCGCCGCGCACCGCCACCTCCGGCTCACCACAAGCCAGCGCGGCACGCACACCACCCGCAAAGCCGTCCTCACCACCATCGACGGCGGCCGGCACGGCACTCGCCGACGCCCCATCAGGACCAAGGGCGACCTGCGCGTCTTCCAGCGAAACGTCGTCCGGGTCGAGGTCGATCAGGGTGATGCGGCCGGGTTCCTCCGCCTGAGCGGCCCGCACCAGCCCCCACACCGCAGCCTGCGCCGGATCGGGAACCTCCCCATCGGCCACGGCCACCGCGCCCCGGGTCACCACCACTGCCGGCCGCGCGTCCGCCTCGGCCAACCAGGTCTGCAACTCACCCAGCACTTCACCGACGACCCGGCGCACCCGCACCGGAACCGGAACGTCACCCTCCACCGGCCCGTCGCCACCAGCCTCCGCGCCTCGGGCAGCGGATTTCGCTCCCACCGAAGAGGCGACATCCAGCATCGCGACATCCAGCGCCCCGGCAGCGGTCTCGTCGGTCTCGGCGGGCCCGCGCTCGTCCAGCGCCCGCCAAGCCACCTCGTACAACCACCGCGTCGAGACCGCGCCGCCCAACTGCTCAGGAGCCAGCGGTCGTGCGGTCAGCGTCTCTACCGAAGCCACCGGTCGGCCGGCGGGGTCGGTGAGGTCCAGCCGGGTGACCGCCTCGCCGTCCAGGCGGCGCAGCCGTACGCGCAGCGCGGTGGCGCCGGCGGCGTGCAGGGTGACGCCGTTCCAGTTGAACGGAATCAACGGACCGGTTCCCCCGGCATCCTGACCGGCATCCTGCACGGCCAGCATGCCCACGTGCATCGCCGCGTCGAGCAACGCGGGGTGAACGCCGTAACCCGCCGGATCAGCGACATCAACCGGCAGCGACACCTCGGCGTACAGGTCGTCATGGTCTTCCCAGGCGCGAGTCAGGCCATGGAAAGCGGGGCCGTAGCCGTAACCGTGGTCGACCAGGCGGTCGTACAAGCCGATGGTGTCCAGTGGCTCAGCGCCCGGCGGAGGCCAAGCCTGGCTCAACTCCGCCGGGGTGTCTTGAGCGGGGGTGGGGGTCGGGATGAGGGTCCCGGTGGCGTGCCGAGTCCACTGCCCGTGGTCGTCCTTGGAGTGGATGGCGATCTGGTGCCGGCCGTCTTCGTCGGGTGGGCTCAGGATGATCTGCAGAGTGATGCCGTCGCTGGTGCTGTAATGGCCGGTGCCATTGGTGGGATCGGGAATCGGCAGGGGAGCGTGCAGGGTGAGTTCGTCGATGGTGGGGCAGCCGACCTGGTCTCCGGCGCGCAGGGCCAGTTCGACGAAGGCGGTGCCGGGCAGGATCGGGGTGGCGTTGATGGCGTGGTCGGCCAGCCAGGGCTGAGCGGTGACCGAAAGGCGGCCGGTCAAGATGGCGCCACCGTCCGGCTGCTCCACCACCGCACCCAGAATCGGGTGATCAGCGGCACGCAGACCGAGCGCCGTCGGGTCACCGGCCGGCGCCGAATGCAGCCAGTAACGGCGATGCTGGAACGGATAGGTGGGCAGATCCAGATCGCCGACGCGGGCCCCGGCCGAACCGGCCGTGCCGGTTCCGGTGGTCCAGGCCGGCCAGGCGGTCCAGTCCACGACCGTGCCACACGTCCACGCCTGGCCCAGCCCGGCCACCAGTTGAGCGGTCTCGTCCCGGTCGCGGCGCAGCAACGCCACCACCACGGGCTCACCGCCGTCGTAGCCGATCCCGCGCCCGCCATCACCACCGCGAACCTCGGCATGGTCGCCGTCCCCACCACCGGTTCCGTCGAGGTGCCGGTCACCGGCGTTGTCGTGGTGGGCGAGGGTCTGTTCGATCATCGGGGTGAGCTGGGCGTCCGGGCCCGCCTCGATGAAGCAGCCGACCCCGTGTCCGCGCAGGGTGGTGATGGTGCCGGCGAACCGGACCGGCCGGCGCACGTGCTCGACCCAGTAGCCGGGCTCGGTGATCTCCTCGCCGGCCAGGTCACCCGACAGGTTGGACACCAGCGGCAGCTCCGGGCGACGCAGCGTCAACCCGGCCACCACCTGCTCGAACTCGGCCAGCATCGGCTCCATCAACGGCGAATGGAACGCATGCGACACCCGCAACGGCCGCGTCCGATACCCCTGCTGCCGCGCCCACTCCACGACCTGATCCACCTGGTCGGCAGCGCCGGAGACCACCACCGAACCCGGCGCGTTCACCGCCGCCACCGAGATCTCGCCACGCCCGGCCAGCACCGGGGCGATCTGCTCCTCGCCGCAGCCGATCGCCGCCATCGCACCACCGGACGGCAACCCCTGCATCAACCGCCCACGAGCAGCCACCAACCGGCACGCATCCGCCAAATCCAGAACCCCGGCCACATGCGCCGCAGAGATCTCCCCCAACGAATGCCCAGCCACAAAATCAGGCCGAACACCCAACGACTCCAACAGCCGGAACAACGCCGTCTCCACCACGAACAACCCGGCCTGAGCGAACACCGTCTGATCCAACACCCCACCAGCAGCAGACCCGCCACCGCTAACACTCGTGTGGCTGGTCTCCCCGGCCTGGCCGCTCTCGCCGGCCTCGCCGATCCCGCCCGTCCGGCCGTTCTCGCCGCTCAGGTCGCTCAGGCCAGAGCCGCCGGTCTGGCCGTTCTGGCTGGACTGACCGTTCTGGTTGGTCTGGCTTGCCTCACCGGACTGGCTGGTCTGACCGTTCTGGCTTGTGTGGTCGTACCAGCCGTTCTGGCTGTTGTGGCCGAGGATGATCTCTCGCAGGCTCACACCACCGGCCAGGCCGGTCACCACGCCGGCAGCGTCGGCGGCGGTGAGTTCGGCCTCCAGCAGCGCGCAGGCCTCATCGAAAGCGCGGGCGAACACCGGGAAAGCCGCATACAACTCCCGGCCCATCCCCACCCGCTGAGCACCCTGACCGGAGAACACCACCGCCACCCGGCCCGGCCGCACCCGACCCACCACCGCAGCCGAACCCAACAGCCCAGCCGCCAACCCACGGGTCGTCAACCCGTCGGTCGTCGGTTCGTCGGCGGCCAGGGTACGCAGCGCGGCGAGCAGACCTTCTCGGTCGGCCGCCGGTAGCACCGCTCGGTACTCCAGGGTGGCCCGGCGGATCAGGGCGACCGCCACCTCCACCGGACCAGCCGCCTCATGCCCGACGACGAACTCCGCCAGCCGAGCGGCCTGCGCCCGCAACGCCGTCTGGCTCTTGGCCGACACCACCACCGGAACCATCGCAAGCGCCGACACCATCGCAGGCGCCGGTGCGGTAGCCGCGGGGTCGCCCTGGGCCGTTGTGGCCGTGTCGCCGTCTCGCTCGCCCGACGGCACCCCTGCAACCGGCGCGTGCGGCGGCTCTTCGGCCGGGGGTTCTTCGAGGATGATGTGGG
>NZ_JBEXGS010000055.1:1695-3486 GCF_040607455.1 Sphaerisporangium sp. NPDC005289 | reverse complement strand
GTCGGGTTGGACACACTGTTGGGTCCTGAGGGAACGGGCCTGGAGGGCGAGGCCGCCGTGAGGTGGTCTCGCTGTCTGTAGGGCTGGTTTTTCCTCGTCTGCGGGACTGGTCTCCTGTCATACCGCTGGTGGTGCTTCACGTTGGTGGGGTGTTGCCGGGTCTGGTGGTGGGGTGGGCTTGGCACTCGTTTGTTGTTTGTGAATTGCATAGTGGACGCGAGCATCTTTGTGGCCAAGTTTTTTAGGGCACACGGTGGATGCCTTGGCATCAGGAGCCGATGAAGGACGTGGGAGGCTGCGTTAAGCCTCGGGGAGTCGCCAACCAGACGTTGATCCGGGGATGTCCGAATGGGGAAACCTAGCACCAGTCATGTGGTGTTGCCTCCGTCTGAATGTATAGGGCGGTTGGTGGTAACGCGGGGAAGTGAAACATCTCAGTACCCGTAGGAAGAGAAAACAAGAGTGATTCCGTGAGTAGTGGTGAGCGAAAGCGGATGAGGCTAAACCATGCGCGTGTGATAGCCGGCGGGTGTTGCGTGTGTGGGGTTGTGGGACCCTCTTGTGGTTGCCGCTGTGACCGCGAGCAGTGATAAATCGATGGGGTAGTCGAAGCTTCTGGGAAGTTGCGCCGTAGACCGTGAGAGCCGGGTAGGCGAAACTCTGTCGACTGTTTGAGGGGATCCCAAGTAGCACGGGGCTCGAGGAATCCTGTGTGAATCTGCCAGGACCACCTGGTAAGCCTAAATACTCCCTGATGACCGATAGTGAACGAGTACCGTGAGGGAAAGGTGAAAAGCGCCCCGGTGAGGGGTCGTGAAATAGTACCTGAAACCGTGTGCCTACAAGCCGTAGGAGCTTAGCCGAAGCTTGCTTCGGTTGTGATGTGACTGCGTGCCTTTTGAAGAATGAGCCTGCGAGTTATGGTGTGTGGCGAGGTTAACCCGTGTGGGGGAGCCGTAGCGAAAGCGAGTCTGAATAGGGCGTTTGTAGTCGCATGCTGTAGACCCGAAGCGGAGTGATCTACGCATGGGCAGGTTGAAGCGCGGGTAAGACCGTGTGGAGGACCGAACCCACCAGGGTTGAAAACCTGGGGGATGACCTGTGTGTAGGGGTGAAAGGCCAATCAAACTCCGTGATAGCTGGTTCTCCCCGAAATGCATTTAGGTGCAGCGTTGCGTGTTTCTTGCCGGAGGTAGAGCACTGGATGGCTGATGGGCCTTACCGGGTTACTGACGTCAGCCAAACTCCGAATGCCGGTAAGTGAGAGCGTGGCAGTGAGACTGCGGGGGATAAGCTTCGTAGTCGAGAGGGAAACAGCCCAGACCACCGACTAAGGCCCCTAAGCGTGTGCTAAGTGGGAAAGGATGTGGAGTCGCAGTGACAACCAGGAGGTTGGCTTAGAAGCAGCCACCCTTGAAAGAGTGCGTAATAGCTCACTGGTCAAGTGATTCTGCGCCGACAATGTAGCGGGGCTCAAGTACACCGCCGAAGTCGTGGCATTCACACTTTGTGTGGATGGGTAGGGGAGCGTCGTGCAGCCGGTGAAGCAGCCGAGTGATCGAGTTGTGGAGGCTGTGCGAGTGAGAATGCAGGCATGAGTAGCGAATCAGAAGTGAGAAACTTCTGCGCCGAATGACCAAGGGTTCCTGGGCTAGGCTAATCCGCCCAGGGTAAGTCGGGACCTAAGGCGAGGCCGACAGGCGTAGTCGATGGACAACGGGTTGATATTCCCGTACCCGCTGGTATGCGCCCATATCGAATCCAGTGATACTAAGGGTCCTTAAGCCCCTG
>NZ_JBEXGS010000055.1:0-1599 GCF_040607455.1 Sphaerisporangium sp. NPDC005289 | reverse complement strand
CTGTGGCTCTTCGGAGCTTGGGTGAGGCTGAACGCCTGGCCTGATCTGGTAGTAGGTAAGCGATGGGGTGACGCAGGAGGGTAGCCCATCCCAGGCGATGGTTGTTCCTGGGGTAAGCATGTAGGGAGTGGCATAGGTAAATCCGTGCCGCATATATCCTGAGATGTGATGCCGAGCCGATTGTGGTGAAGTGGGTGATCCCATGCTGCCGAGAAAAGCCTCTAGTGAGTGTGCCGGCGGCCCGTACCCTAAACCGACTCAGGTGGTCAGGTAGAGAATACCGAGGCGATCGGGTGAACTGTGGTTAAGGAACTCGGCAAATTGCCCCCGTAACTTCGGGAGAAGGGGGGCCTCTGCTGGTGATGGCACGTGCTGTCTGAGCTGGTGGGGGTCGCAGTGGCCAGGGGGAAGCGACTGTTTACTAAAAACACAGGTCCGTGCGAAGTCGTAAGACGATGTATACGGACTGACGCCTGCCCGGTGCCGGAACGTTAAGGGGACCGCTTAGTGGACGTGAGTCTGCGAAGGTGAGAACTTAAGCGCCGGTAAACGGCGGTGGTAACTATAACCATCCTAAGGTAGCGAAATTCCTTGTCGGGTAAGTTCCGACCTGCACGAATGGCGTAACGACTTCCCCGCTGTCTCAACCACAGACCCGGCGAAATTGCACTACGAGTAAAGATGCTCGTTACGCGCAGCAGGACGGAAAGACCCCGGGACCTTCACTACAGCTTGACATTGGTGTTTGGGACGGCTTGTGTAGGATAGGTGGGAGACGGTGAAGCTGGGACGCTAGTTCTGGTGGAGTCATTGGTGAAATACCACTCTGGTCGTTTTGGATGTCTAACCCGCGCCCGTGGATCCGGGTGGGGGACAGTGTCTGGTGGGTAGTTTAACTGGGGCGGTTGCCTCCTAAAGGGTAACGGAGGCGCCCAAAGGTTCCCTCAGCCTGGTTGGCAATCAGGTGACGAGTGTAAGTGCACAAGGGGGCTTGACTGTGAGACCGACAGGTCGAGCAGGAGCGAAAGCTGGGACTAGTGATCCGGCGGTGGCATGTGGAAGCGCCGTCGCTCAACGGCTAAAAGGTACCCCGGGGATAACAGGCTGATCTTCCCCAAGAGTCCATATCGACGGGATGGTTTGGCACCTCGATGTCGGCTCGTCGCATCCTGGGGCTGGAGTAGGTCCCAAGGGTTGGGCTGTTCGCCCATTAAAGCGGTACGCGAGCTGGGTTTAGAACGTCGCGAGACAGTTCGGTCCCTATCCGCTGCGCGCGCAGGAGACTTGAAAGGGGCTGTCCCTAGTACGAGAGGACCGGGACGGACGAACCTCTGGTGTGCCAGTTGTTCTGCCAAGAGCACGGCTGGTTGGCTACGTTCGGGAGGGATAACCGCTGAAAGCATCTAAGCGGGAAGCCCGCCTTGAGATGAGGTCTCCCACCCTGTGAAGGGGTAAGGCTCCCAGTAGACGACTGGGTTGATAGGCCGGAGGTGGAAGCATCGTAAGGTGTGGAGCTGACCGGTACTAATAGGCCGAGGACTTGATCACAAAGCTTCTTGCTCGCGTCCATTATGCAACTCAGAGACAACAAACCCCTGC
>NZ_JBEXGS010000054.1:0-7886 GCF_040607455.1 Sphaerisporangium sp. NPDC005289 | reverse complement strand
AGAACCCCAAACCCTTCGTATGGACCAAGACCGCCGAAGAGATCCTCGAATCACTCGCTAAATATTTGGGACGGATTTCTGGCGCATGACACTAGCGCGGTGACCACATACCTTCACCGGGCGCGGCTTTCCATCCCGGGCCGCGCCTGGTGCGGTGACCGTACGTTCGCCGGGCGCTGCTCTCTACCCGGGTGACGTGCTGCGGTGATCGGCGCCGGGTCGGCGGGTCGTGGTACGGCGATTCCGGCGCCTGCTACGGCGCCCGAGCCGGTGAACGTCCGTGGACAGCGGACTAGGGAAGACCCCGCACGCCGACCACGGCGTCGCTCGTTCACGGCACTGGCCGCGTCGGTCAGCGGCACACCGGTCGAAAGGCCGCTTCTTCTGACCGGACGAGTCGTTGGCTAAATGGTTTGCCCGTCGATGGCGTGCGCTGGGATGCTCGGCGCGAGCAGGTACGGGGAGGAGACCGCGACGTGGCCGTCACCGCATCCAGCAAGTCGTCCGAGTCCGAGCCGGAGGTCCGCACGACGGCCGGCGTTCTGCGCGGGGGCCGGGAGGCGGGCCTGGCGGTCTTCCGCGGCATCCCGTTCGCCGAGCCGCCGGTCGGCGCCCTGCGGTTCGCCGCGCCGCGGCCGGTGCGCGGCTGGGACGGTGTGCGCCCGGCGGTCGCGTACGGCCCGCCGCCCCCGCAGGCCGGGGTGCTGGGAGGGTCGCAGGACGCCGCCGGCGACGACTGGCTGACGCTCAACGTCTGGACACCGGAACCGGGTCCGGCGGCAGCGCTGCCGGTGATGGTGTGGATCCCCGGCGGCGGTTACGCCATGGGCGATTCCAGCCTGCCGGAGTACGACGCCCGGCACCTGGCCGTGAGTGGCACCGTGGTCGTGACCCTCAACTACCGTCTCGGCATCGAGGGGTTCGCGCTGATCGGCGGAGCCCCGGCGAACCGGGGACTGCTCGACCAGGTCGCGGCCCTGCGGTGGGTGCGCGACAACATCCGGGGGTTCGGCGGCGATCCGGACCGGGTCACGGTCTTCGGGGAGTCGGCCGGTGGCGGATCGGTTGCCGCGCTGCTGGCCATGCCGCTCGCCGCCGGGTTGTTCCACCGGGCGGTCGCGCAGAGCGTGCCGGGGACGTTCTTCTCCCCGGAGTTGGCCGCCGACATCGCCGCCGCCTGCGCCGCCGAGCTGGGGGTGGAGCCCACGGTGTCCGGCCTGTCGGCGGTGGCCCCGGCCCGGCTGCCCGCCGCGGGCGACGCGATCCACGCGAAGATGGCCCAATGGCGGGAGCGCTGGGGGCAGATCACCCACCGGCCGATCCCATTCGCCCCCGTCGTCGACGGTGACGTCCTGCCTGCCACCCCATGGCAGGCGCTGGCCGACGGCGCCGCCCGCGACATCGCACTCCTCGCCGGGCACACCCGGGACGAGCACCGGTTGTTCAGCCTGATCGACGGCGTGCTCGGGCAGGTCACGCCCGAGCAGACCGACACCGCTCTGCGCATGCTCGCCCCCGGCCCGGACGGCGCGCGCCGATACCGCGAGGCGTTCCCGGCCGCGTCCGACGAGGAGCTGTACGAGCTGGTCAACTCCGACTGGCTGTTCCGCATGCCGAGCCTCCACCTCGCCGAGGCGCAGATCGCCGGCGGCGGCCGGGCCCACCTGTACGAACTGACCTGGCCCGCGCCGGGATGGGGCGGCGCCCTCGGCGCCTGCCATGGCCTGGACGTGCCGCTCGTCTTCGGCAACCTCAGCAGTGGACGACCCGCCACGCTGATCGGCGCCCCACCCTCCTCGGAGGCGGAGGAGCTGTCGGCGCGGATGCGCGGAGCGTGGACGGCGTTCGCCGCACACGGCGACCCGGGCTGGCCCGCGTACGACACCGGCCGGCGCCTCGCGCAGATCTTCGACACGCCGTCGACGGTCACCGCCTACCCGGAGGATGCCTCGCGGCTGCTGTGGCAGGACCACGACTTCCCGGCGCTCCCCCTGCTCGCGCGGTGACAGCGGCACGGCGGCCGGAGACGTTGATCCACGGTCGGTGACCTCGGCCGGTGACCTCCCGACGCGTGAAACATGGTGAACATCTTGGGGTGCGGTGCGAGGCTGGGCCCGTGAGCGACACGCGAACGGTGGTCCTGGTCGAGGGAGTCAGTGACCGGTCGGCCATCGAGGCGCTGGCCGAGCGCCGCGGCCGGAACCTGGCGGCCGAAGACATCTCGCTTGTGGCGATGGGCGGTGCCACGAACATCGGAACCTACCTTCGCAGGTTCGGCCCTGCCGGTCGCGACCTCCGGCTGGCCGGTCTGTGCGACGTCGGGGAGGAAGGCCACTTCCGGCGGGGCCTCGAGCGCGCCGGCCTCGGGTTTGATCTGGGCCGGAGCGATCTGGAGGCGCTCGGCTTCTTCGTGTGCGTCGCCGACCTGGAAGACGAGCTGATCCGCGCCCTCGGCACCGCCACGGTCGAACGCGTCGTCGAGGCCCAGGGCGAGCTCGGCTCGTTTCGCACACTGCAGAAGCAACCGGCATGGCGCGGGGGCACGACCCACGCCCAGCTCCGCCGGTTCATGGGATCGGGCGGCGGCCGCAAGATCCGCTACGCCGCCCCGCTCGTCGCCGCACTCGACCTCGACCGCGTGCCGCGACCGCTGGACATGCTGCTCACCCATCTGTCGGGCAGTCACACAAGGTGACCGCGTCAGGAGACGACACCCCTGCGTGAAGGCACGGACCTCGCGACCGGGACGCTCAGGCGAGCCTGTCGATGTGGGCGGGGCTACGGCCGTTCGCCTTTCGCCGGTGTACAGGTGCACGTATGGCGTCGCTTGTTCGAGGGTCAGCGGCACACCGGTCGAAAGTCCACTTCCGATACGTATTGGGCCCATTCGGCGCGAGTGAAAGAGGGAGCGGAGATCGCGCAGACGGCTGTGAGCAGATCTTTGGGCATGCCCACTTCCCATAGTTGCGTTGTGCCGTCGTCGCCACTGGTGGCCAGGGTCTGCCCGTCAGGGCTGAAGGCGAGCGAGGCGATCCAGTGGGTGTGGCCGACGAGGGGGGCGCCGATGGGAGCGCTGGTCGCGGTGTCCCACAGGCGCACAGTGCCATCCACGCCGCTGGTGGCGAGTGTCTGTCCGTTGCGGCTGAAGGCGAGCGAGGTGACTTCGTCGGTGTGGCTGACGAGGGGGGCGCCGATGGGAGCGCGGGTGCTGACCTGCCACAGCCGAACCGTGCCGTCCTTGCTGCCGGTGGCCATGATCTGTCCGTCGGAGCTGAAGGCGAGCGAGGTCACCTTGTCGGGGTGGCCGACGAGGGGGGCGCCGACGGGAGTGGGAGTGCGGGTGTTGACCTGCCATAGCCGAACCGTGCCGTCCTGGCCGATGCCGGCCAGGACCCGCCCATCCGGGCTGAGAAAGGACGAGGTATCCCATCCGCGGCTGCGGGCGAGCGGGGCATTGAGGGGTTCGCCTGTCCGGACATCCCACAATCGCGCACTGCTGTCGTCCGGGCCGCTGGTGATCAGGGTCTGTCCATCGGAGCTGAAAGCGACCGAGGTGGTCGCGAAGAGACGTCCGGTCAATGGTGCACCGATGGCTTTACCGGTTCGTGTATTCCACAATCGTGTTGTGCCGTCGAAACTGCTGGTGGCCAGGGTCCGGCCGTCGGGACTGAAGGCGACCGAGGTGATCGTCCGGGTGTGGCCGGTGAGCGGCGCGCCGATGGGCGTGCGGGTCGCCGCGTCCCACAGCTGCACGGCGCCGTCACTGCCACCGATGGCGAGGATCCGTCCGTCAGGGCTGAAGGCGACCGGGGTCCCCAGGCTGAACTGATCGGTGTGCGGAGTTCCGATGGAGGTGTGGAGTCTGATGTCCCACAACCGCACAGTGTTGTCCTCACTGGCTGTGGCCAGGGTGTGTCCGTCGGGGCTGAAGGCGAGCGAGGTCACCCGGTAGTTGTGGCCGGTGAGCGGCGCGCCGATGGGTGTGCGGCTCGCCGCGTCCCATAACCGCACGGTGCCGTCACCACCCCCGATGGCCAGGATCGCCGGCTCTTTGGGGCTGAAAGCGACGCAGAAGTCGCCACGGGGGTGTCTGGGGAGGGAAAGCTTGATCGGTGTGCGCGTTCTGACCCGCCACAACCGCACCACGCCGTCCATGCCGCTGCCGGCCAGCATCTGGCTGTCGGGGCTGAAGGAGAGGGCGGTGACGGCGTGTTCGTGGGCGGGGAGTGGGTCGCCGATGGGAGTGCGCGTCTCGGTGTTCCATAGCCGCATGGTGCCGTCGGAGCCGCCGGTGGCCAGGGTCTTTCCGTCGGGGCTGAAGGAGAGGGCGGTGACGGCGTGTTCGTGGGCGGGGAGTGGGTCGCCGATGGGAGTGCGCGTCGCGGTGTTCCACAGCCGCATGGTGCCGTCGAAACCGCCGGCGGCCAGGGTCTTTCCGTCGGGGCTGAAGGAGAGGGCGGTGACGGCGTGTTCGTGGGCGGGGAGTGGGTCGCCGATGGGAGTGCGCGTCTCGGTGTTCCACAGCCGCACGGTGCCGTCGTCGCCGATGGCCAGTGTCCGCCGGTCGGGGCTCAAGGCGGCCGAGGAGACCCAGCCTTTGTACCCAGGGATAGCCGTACCGATCAGTTTGCGGGTCCGGGTGTCCCATAATCGCGTCAGGCCGTCGCCGACGGTGGCCAGCGTCCGTCCGTCGGGGCCGAAGGCCACCGCGGAGATAGGGCCGGAGGGGGCGGTGAGGACGGCGCGTTGCGGGCGGCTGAGGATGTTGAGCATGGCGGCGCGGGCTTCGGGGGTGTGGCTGATCCGCCAGGCCGTCGCCGCCAGCAGCGCGGGTAGTGCGGGGTCGCCGCCGGTGAGCAGTTCGCTTCGGGCGGCCAGCCGGCGCGACAGGGCCACATCGCGCTGGCCGGTGATCTCGCGCTTGGCCTTGATCGCCAGGCCCGCCGCGGTCAACGCTATGACCAGCAACGCGGCCAGGGCGGTGGTCACGGTGCGGCGCAGCACCGTGGCGCGTTTGCGCGCGGAGATGGCGGCGTCCAAGAACTCCTCCGCGCTGTCCGGCGGGTCGGGGTAGCGGTCGGGGTGGGCCTGCCAGTGAAGCCGGGCGCGCAGGACCGAGGTCAGACGCTCGCCGTGGTAGAGGAACGACGCGCGACGCTGGTTGCGGGCCCAGTCCTCGGCGTCCTCCAGCAACCGGTGGTACAGGGCCTGGTCGGCCGGGTCCTGCTGGAGCCACCCTGCCAGCCGTGGCCAGGCGTGCAGTAGGGAGTCGTGGGTGATCTCCGCGGTCTGCTCGCCCACCACGATGAGCCGTTGCGCGGCGAACGCCTCCACCACCTGCTCGACATCGGCCGCGTCGGCACCACCCTGCCGCTCGGCCGGCCGGCCGAGGGCGACCGGGGGAGGTTGGAGGCCGGGCTGACGCTGGTAGGGCATGGGCCGGCGGACGGTCCGGCCGTCGGCGGTGAGCTTGGTCAGCCGGTGGAACACCTGCCGGGCGATGGCCTGTTGATGGTCGGGCAGAGCGGTGTAGACGGTCTCGGCGCTGGTCTGGATGGCGTGGGCGACCCCGCCCGACAGCCCGTAGCTGCGGCTGGTCAGCTTGTCCGATTCGCGGTGTTTCCAGGTGACCCGCATCGCCTCCGACAGCAACGGCAGCGCGCCCACCTCGTACCGGCCATCGGCCGCGCGGGCCGGTAGATCACCCAGGATGGTGTCCACCAGCGCCGGAGATATCTTCACCCCTGCTTGTTCGGCCGGACCGGTCAGGGCCAGGCGCAACTCCGGTCCGCTCATCGGCCCGACCAGGAACAACCCGTCCCGCACCGCGTCGGCCAGTTGCGGGTAGGCCGCGCACTCGGCCAGGAAATCGCTGCGCACCACCACGACCACCAACGCGGCCGGCTCGCCGTCCGGCCCGCTCGGCCGGGTCGCCGCCGCGTGCAGGGCGGCGATGAAATCCGCCCGCTGGCCCTCGGCCCAGCCGGCACCGCCGGACTCGGCATCCTCCGGCAGGGTGAAGACCCGCTCGAACGGGTCCACCACCAGCACCAGCCGATCACCACTGCTGGTGGCCGGCCCACCGGCCGAGGCGCCGGGGCGGGTGACCACCACATCACGCACCACGGTGTGCGCCTGCTGCGGCGCACTCCGCAGCATCTGCCGGATCGGGACCGGGTCGGCGCCGGCCAGCGCGGCCAGCACCCGCGCCAGCTCATCGCGCGGGGTCGCGGTCGGATGCACCACCGCCACCGGCCACCCGGCCGACTCGGCGCTCAGTTCCCCGGCGGCCAGCGCCGGCAGCAGTCCCGCGTGCACCAGCGAGGATTTGCCCGCCCCCGACGCGCCGGCCACCACCAGGATCCCCGGCCGGTCCAGCCGATTGGCGAGCGCGTCGACCAACTGCGCGGTCAGCCTCTCCCGGCCGAAGAACACCTGCGCCTGATCCTGCTCGAACGCCGCCAACCCCGGATACGGACACCCCCCCGCCCACTGGTGGTCCTCCGCCTCGGCCGCCTCCCAGGCTCCGGCGGCCTCAGCGGTCGATTCCCTGGCCTCAGCGGCCTCTCTGGCCCCGTCAGCGGTCGATTCCCTGACCCCGGCGGCTTCCCTGGCCCCGGCGCCCTCAGCGGTCGATTCTCTGGCCCCGGCGGCTTCCCTGGTCCTGGTCGTCTCAGCGGCGGCCCCCTTCGTCCGGGCCGGTTCGACCACGACCAGGTCAGGCGGGGACGACCGAGCCTCGCGCAACCAACGCCGCCACTGCTCCTCGTCAAGCAGACCCGCACTCACGTGCTCAGGCAGCACCCGCCGGCCCCGGCAATGCTCCACGAGCACCCGGACCATCACCAAGAACGCCGCCTCCGACTCCGGCAGATGGCGACCACGTTTCCAGTCGCTGATCCGCGGCCCACTCACCGGCCGCCCCCGCCCGGCGGGCCGCCGCCGATTCACCTCACCCACCAGACTCTTCACCGGCAGGTCGGCGGCCGCCTCCAGCAGCTCGGCCAACCGCACCGCGAACAACCGCCTCGGAGTCAACTCCGCCGCCTCACCCATTTCCGCTCCCGCACATAGCGATCACCCTTCAATCCATACCGGTTCGGGAAGTCCGCAGCGCAGCACTCACCGAGGCGAACATCCCAATCAACACGTGACCGAGCCGCACGGACACAACACCTATGCGTTGATCAGTGCGACGCAACACCAAGCGATCTCCGCCTGGTGTTGTCGCGAGACCGTCGCCGGCGAGACGACGACGTGAGTGAATACGAGTCCTGGAGCAAGGATTAATCGATTCACGCGCACTGGTCTCCGGCCAGGACCACCCTCAGACGTTGACCTCCGATTTCAGCTGCTTGGCCTGCTGGGCGAGGCCCTGCGCGATGATGAGCATGGCCATGCCGAGAGCGATCATGGAGATGATGGTGGGCCACTGGAGTGCCTCGGGCAGGTAGAGCGCCAGAAACCAGCTCTGCTCGTCAGCGCCGTAGACCTTGAAGGCCGCCGCCACCAGTCCCTGCGGGAACAGCGGCAACCAGCCCATCCCCCAGCAGAGCACCATCAGTGCGTACTTCCAGGCAGGCAGTCTGGTGCGGCGGGGGACCTGTCCGGCGAACGCGCGGGGGATGTCGATGGTGGCGATGGTGGGACCTCCCTGTGGGCTATGGATGGTCAGGACACCGTCGAACGCGGCCACCCGTCGTTCGATGCCGCGCAGGCCGCTGCCGCGCGATGGGTCGGCGCCGCCGTGTCCGTCGTCGGTGACGGTGATGCGCAGGGCGGGACCGCGCGGGCTGATGTCCACCGCGACATGGCGTCCTCCGCCGTGCCTGCTGGCGTTGGTGAGCAGTTCGCTGACCACGAAGTAGACGGCGGACTCGACCGGC
>NZ_JBEXGS010000053.1:0-7929 GCF_040607455.1 Sphaerisporangium sp. NPDC005289 | reverse complement strand
GTGTGGGGCGTGCGCGACCAGGACTCCTGGCGTTCGGGTGACACCCCGCTGCTGTTCAGCGGCAGCAACAAGAAGCCCGCCTACGACGCCGTCCTGAACGCGCTCAACAACGCCACCCCCAACCCCACACCCACCCCGACGCCGACTCCCACGCCGACTCCCACGCCGACTCCGACTCCGACGCCCACGCCGACACCCACCCCGACGCCCACGCCGACCCCGACGCCGACCCCGGTTCCGGACGGATGCGCGGCGACGATCACGACGACCAACAGCTGGCCGGGTGGCTTCCAGTCGACGGTGACCGTCCAGGCGGGCAGCGCGGCGATCAGCGGATGGACCGTGCGGTGGACGTGGCCCGGCGGGCAGAGCATCAGCAGCCTGTGGAGCGGCACCCAGAGCACGTCCGGGTCCAGCGTCACCGTGCGTAACGCCGCCTACAACGGCTCCGTCGCCGCCGGCGGCTCCACGACCTTCGGGTTCACCGCGAACGGTACCGCGGCCACCCCCACCGCCACCTGCACCAGCCCCTGACGGGGGCCGGACAAGATGATGAGGAGAATACAGATGCGTCTGCCCTGGCGAGCGCGATCACCGCGCCCCTCCGCCGCCACGACCGTGGCGCCGCCCCGGCGCGCCGCGCGCCGCGGCCTCATGATCGGCGCCATTCCGGTCCTGCTGGCCGGAGCCGGCCTGGTGGGCACCCAGCCCGCCCAGGCGGCCGTCGCCTGCCGGGTCGACTACACCGTCAGCTCGAACTGGCCGGGCGGCTTCGGCGCCAGCGTCACCATCAACAACCTCGGTGACGCCGTCAACGGCTGGCGGCTGACCTGGTCCTTCGGCGCCGGTCAGAGCATCACCCAGATCTGGAACGCCACCCAGACGCAGTCCGGCTCGTCGGTGACCGCCACCAACGTCTCCTACAACGCCGCCATCCCCTCCGGGGGCAGCGTCAACTTCGGCTTCAACGGCTCGGCGACCGGCAGCAACCCCAACCCCACGTCGTTCTCCCTGAACGGCGTGGAGTGTACCGGCACCCCCGGCACTCCCACGCCGACGCCGACGCCGACGGTCACCCCGACCCCGAACCCGACGCCGACGCCGACTCCCACCCCGACGCCCACGCCGACTCCCACCCCCACGCCGACGCCGACCGGCACGTGCAACCTGCCCTCGTCCTACCGCTGGACGTCGACGGGCGCGCTGGCGCAGCCGAAGTCGGGCTGGGTGTCGCTCAAGGACTTCACCAACGTCGTCTACAACGGCAAGCACCTGGTCTACGCCACCACGCACGACAACGGGTCGAGCTGGGGCTCGATGGGCTTCAGCACGTTCACCAACTGGTCGGACATGGGCTCGGCGACCCAGACCAAGATGAACTCGGGCACGGTCGCGCCCACGCTGTTCTACTTCGCTCCCAAGAACATCTGGGTGCTGACCTACCAGTGGGGCGGCACGGCGTTCTCCTACCGCACCTCCAGCGACCCCACCAACCCCAACGGCTGGTCGGCGCAGCAGACCCTGTCCACCGCGAGCATCTCCGGCTCGGGCACCGGGCCGATCGACCAGACGCTGATCGGTGACGGCCAGAACATGTACCTGTTCTTCGCCGGCGACAACGGCAAGATCTACCGCTCCAGCATGCCCATCGGCAACTTCCCGGGCAGCTTCGGCTCCAACTACACCCAGATCATGAGCGACTCGACCAACAACCTGTTCGAGGCGGTCGAGGTCTACAAGCTGCAGAACCAGAACAAGTACCTCATGATCGTCGAGGCGATCGGCTCGCAGGGACGCTACTTCCGCTCCTTCACCGCCGACAGCCTCAGCGGCTCCTGGACGCCCAACGCCGCCAGCGAGAGCAACCCCTTCGCCGGCAAGGCCAACAGCGGTGCGACCTGGACCAACGACATCAGCCACGGTGACCTGGTCCGCAACAACCCCGACCAGACCAAGACCGTCGACCCCTGCAACCTGCAACTGCTCTACCAAGGCCGCAGCCCCAGCTCCAACGGCGTCGACTACGGCCTGCTGCCCTACCGCCCGGGCGTGCTGACCCTCCAGCGCTGACCGCGCGACACGGGTCCACCCCCGGGCCCTCACCGCCACGGCGGACGCCCTATCGCATAGGCGCTGTCCATGGCACGCGGTCGGGACCCGGATGGAGCTGAACGGTGGGCTCGGCACCAGGCCGAGCCCACCGGATCACCTCGCCGCTGCAAGAAGATCAGAAAGGCCACCTGCGATCGTCGCAGGTGGCCTTTCCGCTGCGTCGTGCTGGCGGGATCTTGAACCTCTATCGCCCGACCTGCCGCCGCTTCGGCTTGACGAGCACCCAACCCCGGCGGCGGGGTGAGGGATGTGAGGATCAATACGAAACGCTGGTCCATGGCGACGAGTGTGGGGGCGACGCGGAAGACGCTCAAGCGAGTCGGCGAGACCCTCGAGGGCTTGAGACGTCGTCGCCGTGCTTCGCCGTTGCATGGAGATCAACGGCCACAGGAGGCATGGCGGGTCTCCTGATCGACCGGGGGATCCCAGGACTCCGTCTCACGAAGCAGCCGTCCCGGTCGCGGCGAGGTCTAGTTCGAAAACCCGCCGGACCGGGTCCAGCGCAGTGTGGAGGACCCGCGTCTGAAGGTGATCTCTCTCCCGCCGTCGCCCGCCGAGACCCTTTCCCAGCCGTCGAAGCTTCTGGTCAGGTGGTGGTCCCATGTGCGCAGGTTCCCCGCCCCCACGGCCGCGATGGACTCCATCGGCGGCTCGCCGTCCGAACAGTAGTGGCCGAAGTCCGCCGTGGCGGTGACGGTTCCGCCGAAGGCCCGCAGGTGGATCCCCTGGCACGCCTCGGTGTTCGTGCCGTAGATCAGGCTCGGCCTCGTCCACCCGTCGGCCTGCGGGTCGGAGTGCTGTTCATACAGGCCCTTGCCACGCCGATAGTGCATGGCCACCCGCCGTCCGTCGTCCAGTGCGACCATGGCGTTGTACGGATCTCCAGCGCCATGCCAAGGGATGTCGCTCTTGCGTAGTCCGTACGAATAGCCTTTCGCGGTCTTCGCAGGGGTGGCGGCCGACTCGGATGCCGATGGGGCAGGACTCGTCCGCGCGATCGTCGGGTCCTGACCGCCGCACGCCGCCACTGTCACCAGCAGCAGCATTCCAGCTGACGCCAGCGGATGCTTCACGCGCGTACCTCGCTCTCTCACCGGTCGTCCGGCGTGGTCTCATCGGCTTCGTGCCGTCAATCACGCTAGATCAATCGGTGGGGGATGAGACCTGCATCGCGGGTCCGGCCCGGTCCCGATCTCTGGACAGGCTCGTCAGCGGATCTCCACGAGACCCTGTCGATAGGCGTAGGCGACGGCCTGGGCGCGGTCGCGGGCACCGATCTTGGCGAAGAGGTTGTTGATGTGCGTCTTCACCGTCGCCTCGCTGATGAACAGGTCGCCGGCGATCTGCGCGTTGGAGCGCCCCTCGGCCATGAGGCACAGCACCTCCGTCTCTCGCCTGGTCAGCCCGTCGGGGAGATCACCCTTCGGCCGAGGCGCGCGTCCTCGCTCCGCACCGGAGGCCCGATCCCGTACCGGAGCCTCACCGGCGGCGGACGCGTGCCCGCCGCCGGCCTCGCCCGAGCCGGGGACGCCGGGCTCGCGATCGCCGCCGGGCGGGGACGGCGCGGCCATGGTGTCCAGGAGGCGGCGCTGGACGGAGGGGTCCAGCTGGGCGCCGCCCCGCATCACGGTGGCGATGGCCCGGGCGATCTCCTCGGCGTCGGCGCTCTTGGTCAGGAACCCCCGCGCTCCGGCCTGCAGTGCGGCGAACACCGACTCGTCGTCGGAGTAGGTGGTCAGGACGACGACCTGGGTGCCCGGATACGCTGCGCGAACGCGCCTGGTCGCCTCCACTCCGTCCATCCTCGGCATCCGCAGATCCATCAGCACCACGTCGGGCCGCTCGGCCTCCACCAGCCGCAGGGCCGCCTCGCCGTCGCCAGCCGAACCCACCACCTCCACGCCGGGCAGCAGGCCCAGCAGCAGGGTGAGCCCCTCCCGCACGATGGTCTGGTCGTCCACCACGAGAACTCGCGCGGTCATGCGGATTCCCCCAGGTCCGGCATGGTCATGCCGATCACCACCGGCAGTGGCACCGCCATACCAGTTGCGAGCAGGCCGCGCATGGTCATGCGGACCGTCCCGCCATGGGCAAACGCAGGCGTACCAGGAACCCTTCGCCGTCCACTTCCCCCGCTTCCCCCGCCGACAGGCTTCCGCCCAGCAACTCGGCGCGCTCTCTCATGCCCACCAGACCGTAACCACCGCCCTGAACGCCCGGAGCGTCCGCCGGTGGGTTGGTGACCTCCAGTTCGCACGATCCGTCACCGAACTCCAGCCGTACGGTCGCCGAGGCGCCGGGGGCATGCCGCCGCACGTTGGTGAGGGCCTCCTGTGCGGTGCGGATCACCGCCAGTTCCGTCTCCGGCTCCAAGCGCCGTTCCGCCCCGTTCACGGTGACCGTGCAGTCCGCGCCGCTCGTCGCACGGAACTCCTCGGCCAGGACCTTGAGCGCCGCAGGCAGCGGGGGGCTGTCCTCCCGCAGCGCGGACACGGCACGGCGGGCCTCCTCCAAGCCGGTCTTGGCCAGCTCTCTGGCACGCTCGACCCGGTCCAGCGCCTCTTGCGGACGGTCGGCCCGCAGCAGCAGGCGCGCCCCTTCGAGATGGACGATCTGCGCCGACAGGGAGTGCGCCAGGATGTCGTGGATCTCCCTGGCGATCCTCGCCCGCTCGGCGAGCACCTCTTCTCTGGCCTCGGCACTGCGGGCCTCCCTGCGCAGTCTGATCGCGTAGGCGAAGAGGAAGACCAGACATGTGCTGACGCCGAGCCCGAACCACTCATCCCACCTGTGACCGGTCAGGCCGGCGAGCAGGAGACCTGCCAGGGCGAGCAGGCCGACCGGCAGCGATCGGGACAGTGGATGCTGCACGGCGGCCGACCCGACGCCGAACATCAGCGCCGCGAGGGCAGGACTGCTCTCACGGGAGATCACAAGGAGGAACAGCGAGGCGACCACCACGACGACGGACATGACCGGCACACCCCGAAGGGAGTGCGGAAAGCCCTTGCGGAGGTCGCCGGGCGCCACCACCAGGACCCCCGCGATGAGCAGAGTGAACCCCGCCACCAGCAACCCTCTCGGCGTCAACGGAGACCCGGCCTCCTGCTTGAGCTGAGCCAGCACGAAGACAAAGAGCACCAGGAGCCGCGATACGGCGGCCAGGTTCACCGTTCTTGTACGGGTCTGGGCCATGTCGGGAACATACCTGCGCACGTGACCGAACCGCAGGCCGGACCACGGCGCACAGCGTCAGGCAGGGCTCCGACCGCGCGTGGCTCGCGGCGCACAGCGTCAGGCACGCGCCGACCGCACGCGGCCCGCGGCGAACGGCATGGTGCGGGCGCGGCGGGCGACCAAGAACTCCTGGCAGCCGATCGTCACCCCCATGAAGAACAGCAGCGCCGTGGGGGCCTCGACGAGACCGAGCGCGTGGCCGGCCGCGAGGAGGGCGACGCGGGTGAGGGCGGAGGCCAGCCAGCCGAGCAACGTCCAGGCGGTCCCCTTGCACCACGCCAGTCCGTTCTCGTCCCGCCACACGACCATGGTGCGGGCGCGGACGAAGCCGAAGGCGACGGCTGACGCCAGTTCCACGACGAGCATCGCCACACTGAGCGCCAGGTTAGTGGCAGTGACGAGCCCGCCCGAGACCAGCCCCACCACGATCATGATCATGGCGAAGTAATGCAGGCCGTGAGCCTTGACCATCCTGGTCCTCATCTGGCGGTAGACGACCAGAGCGACCACCAGCACCACGGCGAAGGGCATGTACGTCGAATCCATGCGATGAACGGTAGGAAGATCTCCGTCACCGTGGATCGGCGCAGCGGTGGAGGTTTCCATCTCCACCCACGGGTGGAGAAGTCAAGGCCTACGCCGAGTCGCGGGCTCGGTCACCCAGTTGGTCACCCGGCAAAGCGGTAAGGCCACTTCCGAAGATCGGAAGTGGCCTTACCGCTGATGTTCCCGGGTCGGGGCGTAACGAGGTGAATCTCCGGTCACCCCTCGGCACCGTCGCACCGTCCGGGCCGATGCCGTCTCCCCCGCGCCGGGCTGGTCAGGCCCGTGCGCGGTCGGCATTGGCCATGATGGCGTCGTGGACGTATCGCGACAGGCCGGGGGCCATGTCGTCGTAGTTGCGGCCGATCCGTTGGTTGGCCAGGTACGCGGCGGCCAGGACGCGGTGGGCGTCATGGTCGCAGTCGTGGAACCAGCGGGCCGTGTGCAGCCGGTGTTCCTCGGCCAGGTCCATGACGGCCGGGTCGGTGGCCGGGGTGCCTGCGAGCATGGCGTCGACCAGCCGCTGGTGGATGCCGGACTGCTCGCCGCGGATCCGCTTCCAGTCCTCGGCGGAGTACCCCGCGGTGCGCTCCCGGCGCTGCCGCCAGGCTTCGGTGCCGCCGAACCGCCGCTCGGCCAGGGCGGCGTTGTCCTCCAGCTTCGTGCCGCCGAAGACCTCTAGCCGCTCCTTGGCGGTGAGGGTGATGCCGAGCGTGCGGGCGTTCAACTCCCGGTCGATGACCTCCACCATGGCCTGGTGCCGCGCGATCCGCTCGGTCAGCAGGCGGCGCTGCTCGCGCAGCCGGTCAGCGTCGGTGAGCGCTCGGTCGGCCAGGATGGCGGCGATCGCGTCGAGGTCGAAGTCCAGCTCACGGTAGAACAGGATGCGCTGGAGCCGGCGCAGGTCCTCGGCGGAGTAGAGACGGTAGCCGGCGGCGCTGCGCTCGTGCGGCTCCAGCAGGCCGATCTCGTCGTAGTGGTGCAGGGTGCGCACCGACACCCCCGCCAGCTCGGCCACGGCGCCGACGGTGTGTTCCATGTGGTCCATCGTGTCCATGCCCTCACTGTGCGGCCTCACGCGACGTAAGAGTCAACCGGTACGGCCGGCCCGGATCAGGGTCGGCGAGGTGGGAGGTCGAACACTGGCGAGGCATGGCGTTAGGCTGCAAGCATGCGTGATCTTGGTGACGATCCGCGCCCCGTTCGCGGCGTGGTACGGCAGGTGTACGACGTCGAAGGGGCGGCGGCCCTGGAATACTCCCCGAACTTGGACGGCCTGGCTGATCCCGGCGAGATCGTATGGGCCTGGGTACCGTACGAGGAGGACGCCACACGCGGCAAGGACAGGCCCCTGCTGCTCGTCGGCCGCCATGGGCGCCGGCTGTTGGGCATGCTGCTGTCCAGCCGCGACCCCGGCCCCGACCAAGATGACTGGCTGGAGCTTGGCTCCGGCACCTGGGATCGCGAGGGCCGGGTCTCCTACCTACGAGTGGACCGGGTTTTCGAACTCGACGAGGACGACATCCGCCGTGAGGGCTCCATCCTTGACCGGGCCAAGTTCGCCCGTGTCGCCACGATCCTGCATAAACGCTATGGCTGGCCGTTCGCATAGAAGTCGACCACCGAAATGATCACTGGACGGGTCCTCAGCTCAAGGTTGAAGGTCACGAACAAGAAGCTGTGCCTCACGTTCAAGAGGGACGCGGAAACGTCGTCGGGACTGGTCCGCGATCGTTGACCTATGGCTGCATACAGCGGCCTACGCCTGCGTTGGTGTTCCCCGGGTTCTGTGGAGGTAGATTGTTGGATTCTTGTGCCACTCGTTGAGAGGAGAGTGGCATGGGACGGCGCGGCTATCCGCCGGAGTTCCGCCGCAAGGTACTGGACCTGATCGCGGCTGGACGTAAGGTCACCGACCTGGCCCGCGACCTGGACATCAGCACTCAGACGATCTACACCTGGCGGCGGCAGGATCGCATTGACCGCGGCCTGGAGCCGGGGTTGACCAGCACGGAGAAAGTCGAGCTCGTCGTGGCC
>NZ_JBEXGS010000052.1:5636-8565 GCF_040607455.1 Sphaerisporangium sp. NPDC005289 | reverse complement strand
CCCACCGCATCCACACCACCGACCAACAACCCCCACAACCGCTCCGGACCATCCACCCCACCCGGATAACGACAAGCCATCCCCACGATCGCGATGGGATCGTCGGTGACCGCCGCCGGACGCCGCGTCCTCCGCTGGTCGGCCTGCCCGCCCAGCAGCCGGCGCAGCACGAAGTCCGTCAGCGCGTTCACCGATGGGTGGTCGAAGACCAGCGTCGCCGGCAGGGTGAGCCCGACCGCCCGGCCCAGCCGGTTCCGCAGCTCCACCGCCATCAGCGAGTCGACGCCCAGTTCTTGGAAGGCTCGATCCACCGGGACCGACTCGGCCGCGCCGTACCCCAGCACTGCAGCCGCCTGCGCGCGTACGAGTTCCGTCACCGCTGCCTGACGCTCCGCGGCAGGCAACTCAGCCAACCGATCAGCGAACGAACCAGCACCAACCGGAGCATCCAGCGCGGCCCTGCGCCGCACACCCACCAGATCACGCAACAACGCCGGCAACCGCTCCGCCGACTGAGCCCGCAACGAACTCACAGACCACCCGGCCGCCACCACCACACCCCGCCGGCCCTCACCCACCACCCGATCCAAAACCGACAAACCAACACCAGCCGACAGCGGGACCAACCCCTCCCGCACCATCCGCTCCCGATCCCGATCAGACAACCGACCCGCCATACCCCCCTCGGCGTCCCACACCCCCCACGCCAACGACACCCCCGGCAAACCCGCCGCCACCCGACCCAACGCCAACGCATCCACCGCAGCATTGGCCGCCGCATAATTCCCCTGCCCCGCCGCACCCAACGTCCCAGCCAGCGAAGAAAACACCACAAACCGCGACACACCACCATCGCGCGTCAACTCATCCAAATGCCACGCCGCATCCACCTTCGGCCGCAGCACCGCATCCACCCGACCAGCCGACAACGACGAAACCACCCCGTCATCCACCACCCCCGCCGCATGCACCACCGCACGCAACGGCCACACCCCACCAACCCCCTCCAGCAACGCGCTGAGGGCATCCCGGTCGGCCACATCACACGCGGCGACAGACACCTCGGCACCCAACTCGGTCAGCTCATCACGCAGCTCAACCGCCCCAGAAGCGTCCAAACCACGCCGAGAGACCAGCAACAGATGCCGCACCCCATGCACCGCCACCAAATGCCGCGCCACCAACGCACCCAACCCACCGGTACCACCAGTGACCAACGTCGTCCCATCGACCGGCCAAGCCGCAACGGGCTCCTCGCCGAGACGGGCCCGCTCCAGCCGGGGTACCCATGGCCGGTCACCGCGGATGGCCACTTCCGGCTCGTCACCGGGCAGCGCCGAGATCTCCAGGGTGCTCAGGTCCGGCTGTGCGGCAGTCCCATCAGCGGCTGCGGCGCGCCCTCTCGTCCGCACCGGCTCCAGGTCGACCAACGTGATCCGGTCGGGGTGTTCCTGCTGGGCTGCTCGCACCAATCCCCAGACCGCCGCGCCCGCCGGGTCCGGCGTCTCTCCGTCGGTCACGGCGACCGCGCCCCGCGTGGCGACCAGCACGGGTCGCGGGTCCTCCTCGGCCAGCCGGTCCTGAAGCTCCGCCAGCACCGCCCCAACGCGGCGCCGTATTTTGTCCGGCAGGTCACCGGCGTCGTCGCCGGCACCGCCGGTGGCGTCCACCACGGCGGCGCCGTCACGCAGCGCCGGCTCTCCCCCGTTATCGGCGGCGGAGGCTCCGGTCAGCGGTCGCCACACCACCTCGGTGAGCCAGCGCGCCACCGACGCCCCGGTCGGCGCCGACGGATCCGTCTCGGCCACCGGCCGCGATGCCACCGTCTCCACGGTGGCCACCGGCCGGCCGGCGGGGTCCGCCAGGTCCAGCCGGAACCCACCATCCGGCTCCGGGTGCAGCCGTACGCGCAGCGCAGTGGCGCCGATGGCATGCAGGGTGACGCCGTTCCAGTTGAACGGGATCAGCGGACCGCCCTTCCCGGCACCTTCCCCGGCCAGCAGTGCCACGTGCGTCGTCGCGTCGAAGAGGGCGGGGTGTATGCCGTATCGGGTGGTTTGTCCGGCTTGTTCGGGGAGGGTGATGTCGGCGTAGAGGTCGTCGTGGTGTTTCCAGGCGTGGGTGAGGCCGTGGAAGGCGGGGCCGTAGCCGTAACCGTGGTCGACCAGGCGGTCGTACAAGCCGATGGTGTCCAGTGGCTCAGCACCCGGCGGAGGCCAGGCCTGGCTCAGCTCCGCCGCCGCGTCCGCGTCGGCGGAGGTGGTAGTCGGGGTGGAGGTGAGGGTGCCGGTGGCGTGCCGGGTCCACTCTCCGTGGTCGTCTTTGGAGTGGATGGCGATCTGGCGTCGGCCGTCTTGGCCTGGCGCGGTCACGGTGACCTGCACGACGACGCCATCGCTGCCGGTGTCGCGGATGCTGGTGTCGCCGGTGCCGTCAGCGCCGGCGGTGCCCTTGATGGTGTGGTGGTGGGTACCAGGGATGGGCAGGGGGGTGTGCAGGGTGAGTTCGTCGATGGTGGGGCAGCCGACCTGGTCTCCGGCGCGCAGGGCCAGTTCGACGAAGGCGGTGCCGGGCAGGATCGGGGTGGCGTTGATGGCGTGATCGGCCAGCCAGGGCTGAGCGGTGAGCGACAGCCGGCCGGTCAGGATGGCGCCGCCGTCGGGCTGCTCCACCACCGCACCCAAAATCGGATGGTCGGCGGCGCTCTGGCCGACAGCGGCCGGGTCACCGGCGGGGGCGGGCTGCAGCCAGTAGTGCCGCCGCTGGAAGGGGTAAGTGGGCAGATCCAGATACCCGACCCGCAACCCGGCCGAACCACCCGCACCTGAATCGGCCGAACCGGTGGAACCTGTGGAAGCGGCGGAATCGGCCCGTCCGGCTGCTTCGGTCTGGATGGTCGCGGTGGTTCCGGTGCTTCCGTTGGTCGCGG
>NZ_JBEXGS010000052.1:0-5541 GCF_040607455.1 Sphaerisporangium sp. NPDC005289 | reverse complement strand
TGCGGTGGTCGCGGTGGTCGCGGTGGTCGCGGTGGTCGCGGTGGTCGCGGTGGTCGCGGTGGTCGCGGTGGTCGCGGTGGTCGCGGTGGTCGCGGTGGTCGCGGTGGACCAGGCCGGCCAGGCGGTCCAGTCGACACCGGTGCCACACGTCCACGCCTGACCGAGCCCGGCGACCAATTGAGCCTTCTCATCCCGATCGCGGCGCAGCAACGCGACCACCGAGGCAGGCGCTGCGTCCTTGCGACCGCCATTGACAGCGCGGACCTCGGCGTGGTCGCTGTTCCCGCGGCCTCCGTCGGCACTGCGGGCTTCGGCGTGTTCCTGGTTGTCGGTGTGGTCGTGATGGGCGAGGGTCTGTTCGATCATGGGAGCCAACTGGGCGTCGGGGCCGGCTTCGATGTAGCAGCCGACGCCCTGTCCGCGCAGGGTGGTGATGGTGTCGGCGAACCGCACCGGCCGCCGCACGTGCTCCACCCAGTACCCCGGCTCGGTAACCTCTTCGCCGGCCAGCTCACCCGACAGGTTGGACACCAGCGGCAGCTCCGGACGCCGCAGCGTCAACCCGGCCACCACCCGCTCGAACTCGACCAGCATCGGCTCCATCAACGGCGAATGAAACGCATGCGACACCCGCAACCGCCGCGTCCGATACCCCTGGTTCCGCGCCCACTCCACCACCTGATCCACCTGATCGGAGGCACCCGAGACCACCACCGAACCCGGCGCGTTCACCGCCGCCACCGCCACCCGGCCATACCCGGCCAGCACCGGGACGATCTGCTCTTCACCGCAGCCGATCGCCGCCATCGCACCACCAGACGGCAACCCCTGCATCAACCGCCCACGAGCAGCCACCAACCGGCACGCATCCGCCAAATCCAACACCCCGGCCACATGCGCCGCAGAGATCTCCCCCAACGAATGCCCAGCCACAAAATCAGGCCGCACCCCAAGCGACTCCAACAACCGGAACAACGCCGTCTCCACCACGAACAACCCGGCCTGAGCGAACACCGTCTGATCCAGCACCCCACCAGCAACAAACCCGCCAGCAGCAGAACCAGCGGCCCCACCAGCCTGGCCGCTCTGGCCGGTCGCACCGATCTGGTCGGTCTCACTGGTCTCAACGGTCTGGCCACTCCGACCCGTCGGGCCGGTCGAGCCACCCAGGCCACTCTGCCCGTTCTGTTCGCTCGCACCGCCCTGACCGGTCACGCCGGAATCGACGGCCTCGCCGCTCGCGCTGCCCTGGCCGCTCTGGACAGGCCGGCCGATCTCGCCGTTCGGGCTGGTCGCGCCGATCTGGCCGGTGTGGTCGGTCTGGCCGTTCTGGCTGGTTTGGTTGCGGTGGCCGAGGATGATGTCTCGCAGGCTCACACCATCGGCCAGGCCGGTCACCACGCCGGCAGTGTCGGCGGCGGTGAGTTCGGCCTCCAGCAGTGCGCAGGCCTCATCGAAAGCGCGGGCGAACACCGGGAAGGCCGCATACAACTCCCGGCCCATCCCGACCCGCTGAGCACCCTGACCGGAGAACACCACCGCAACCCGGCCCGGCCGCACCCGACCCACCACCGAAGACGGCCCCACCACTTCAGCGGCCAACCCCGGAACCTGCGAATCCTCGGCGGCCAGCGCCCGCAGCCGGCTCAGCAGACCCTCCCGGTCCGCCGCCGGCAGCACCGCCCGGTAATCCAGGGCGGCCCGACGCGTCAGCGCGGCGGCCACCTCCAACGGAGCAGCCGCTTCATGCCCGACGACGAACTCCGCCAGCCGAGCGGCCTGCGCCCGCAACGCCGCCTCGCTCTTGGCCGACACCACCACCGGCACCGGCACCGGAAGTACGGCCAGCGCGGCGGTGTCTTCCATCTTGGTGGTGGCCGTGTCGGGGATGGCGGCTCGTCCTTGGGTGGGCTTCTCGTCGTCACCCATCGCGCCGGCCACGATCTCCGCCGACGGTGCGACCGTGCCGGCGGGGACGTCCGACCACTCCTCGACAGGCGGTTCTTCCAGGATCACGTGCGCGTTGGTGCCGGAGATGCCGAAGGAGGACACCCCCGCCCGGCGCGGCCGATCCGCAGCGCGCGGCCAGGGCTGGGGCCTGGTCAGCAGTTCCACCGCTCCGCCGGACCAGTCCACCTTTGACGAGGGCGCGTCCACGTGCAGCGTCTTGGGCAACAGCCCGTGCCGCATGGCCAGGATCATCTTGATCACACCGGCCACCCCGGCCGCCGCCTGAGTATGACCGAGATTGGACTTCACCGACCCCAGCCACAACGGCGACCGCCGACCCTGACCATAAGCCGCCAGCAACGCCTGCGCCTCGATCGGATCACCCAACGCGGTACCGGTGCCATGCGCTTCGACCGCATCCACATCACGGGCCGCCAACCCGGCCACCGCCAGTGCTTGAGCGATCACCCGCTCCTGGGACGGACCATTCGGCGCGGTCAACCCGTTCGAAGCACCGTCCTGGTTCACCGCCGAACCGCGCAACACCGCCAGCACCTGGTGCCCACGACGGCGAGCGTCCGACAGCCGCTCCACCACCAGCACCCCGACACCCTCGCCCCAACCCACCCCATCAGCCGCCTCGGCGAACGCTTTACACCGGCCGTCGGCGGCCAGACCCCGCTGACGCGAGAACTCCACGAACGCATCCGGCGTGGCCATCACCGTCACCCCACCGGCCAGCGCCAGATCACACTCCCCGCTCCGCAGCGCCTGCGCCGCCAGATGCAACGCCACCAACGACGACGAACACGCCGTGTCCACCGACACCGCCGGCCCCTCCAGGCCGAACGCGTACGAGACTCGCCCGGACACCACACTGCCCTGCGTTCCGGTGGCGACCAGGCCCTCGGCCTCGGGTGTGGCGACCGCGCCGGAGCCGTAGTCGTTGGCCATCACTCCGGTGAACACCCCGGTCGGGGTGCCGCGCAGTCCGGACGGGTCGATGCCGGCGCGCTCCAGGGCCTCCCAGGAGGCTTCCAGGATGAGCCGCTGCTGGGGGTCCATCGCCACCGCTTCGCGGGGGCTGAGTGCGAAGAACTCCGGGTCGAAGTCGGCGGCGCCGGACAGGAATCCGCCGGCACGGACGTATGACGTTCCCGGGTGGTCGGGATCCGGATGGAACAGCGTTCCCAGGTTCCAGCCTCGGTCGGTGGGGAAGCCGGTGATGCCATCGCGGTCGTCGATCAGCAGCCGCCACAGGTCGTCAGGACCGGTGACCTGACCAGGGAAACGACAGGCCATCCCGACAACGGCGATCAGATCACCATCACCCGAACCGCCGGCCGGGACCACCGGAACCGCCGGGACTCGACCAGAGGCGGCATCACCGAACAGCACAGCGTCCAGATGCATCGCCAGCGCCCGAGGAGTCGGATGATCGAACACCAGCGTCGGCGTCAACCGCAACCCCGTCACCGTGTGCAACCGGTTACGCAACTCCACCGCGGTCAGCGAATCGAACCCGAACTCCTGGAAAGGCCGTCCCGCGTCGATCGCCTCAGCACTGTCATGCCCCAACGTGGCCGCCGCCTGACCACACACCATGTCCAGCAACCCCCGCTGCCGCTGCCGCGCCGACAAACGCGCCAACGCCATCACCGGCCGCTCCCCACCAGCCCGACCCGGCACTGCGTCGGCACCGACGACACCAGCGGCATCGGCCGCACCGGCGACTGGACGCACCGCGGGACCGGCCAACTCCCGCAACAGCGCCGGCAGACCCGCCCCACGCCGGCCCAGCGCCGCCGCATCGAACCGAGCCGGCACCACGAACGGCCGCCCCGCCACCACAGCCGCATCCAACAGAGCCAACCCCTGACCCGCGGTCAACCCCACCAGCCCGGCAGCCTGCATCCGCGCCTCATCACGCGCACCGATCCGACCCGCCATCCCCCGTTCCTCCACCCACGGCCCCCACGCCAGCGACACCCCCGGCAGACCAGCCGCCGCCCGAGCCACCGCCAACGCATCCACCGCGGCATTGGCCGCCGCGTAATTCCCCTGCCCGGCCCCATCCACCACCCCGGCCAGCGAAGAGAACACCACAAACCGCGCCAGATCCCCACCACGCGTCAGCTCATCCAAATACCACGCCGCATCCACCTTCGGCCGCAGCACCGCCTCCACCCGACCAGCCGACAACGACGAAACCACCCCGTCATCCACCACCCCCGCCGCATGCACCACCGCACGCAACGGCCACGCCTCGCCCATCTCGCCCAGCAGCGCGCTCAGAGCGTCCCGATCAGCCACGTCGCAGGCGGCGACGGTCACCTCGGCACCCTGCTCGGTCAGCTCATCACGCAGCTCGACCGCGCCAGGAGCGTCCAAGCCACGGCGCGAGACCAGCAACAGATGCCGCACCCCATGCACCGCCACCAGATGCCGCGCCACCAACGCACCCAACCCACCGGTACCACCAGTGACCAACGTCGTCCCATCGACCGGCCAGGCCTCCACAGACCCCTCACCGGCATCCGCACCGCCCACCTGACCAGCCCCGCCAGGCGAGGAGACTCCACCCTCCGGGTCGACAGAGCTCACATGCGACAACCGCGGCACCCACAACGCGTCGCCACGCACCGCGACCTCCGGCTCACCACAAGCCAGCGCGGCACGCACACCACCCGCAAGACGCTCCTCACCGCCGTCGACCGCGGTCGGCACGGCACTCGCCGACGCCTCCTCGGAACCGAGAGCGACCCGCACGCCATCGAGCGAACCCTCACCCGGCTCCAGGTCGACCAGCGTGATCCGGCCCGGCTCCTCCGACTGAGCGGCCCGCACCAGCCCCCACACCGCAGCCTGCGCCGGATCCGGAACCTCACCATCGGCCACGACCACCGCACCGCGGGTGATCACCACCACCGGCCGCAGGTCCGCCTCGGCCGACCAGCCGTGCAAGGCGGCCAGGACCGTACGCAGAGCGGTCCGTACTCGCTCGATCACATCACCAGCGCCCTGTGCTCCGTCTGCACCGTCTGTGGGATCGATGACGAGCATGTCGCCGGTGGGCACCGCACCGAGGGGTGCCGACGCCGGCTCCAACTGCCGCCACGCCACTTCGAACACGGAAGGACGGTCGGTGACGGCGGCTCCACCCGATTGCGGGCGGCCCGGGGGGAACAGCCAGTAATGCCGCCGCTGGAAGGGGTAGGTGGGCAGATCCAGATCGCCGACGCGGGCCCCGGCCGAACCGGCCGTTCCGGCTCCGGTGGTCCAGGCCGGCCAAGTGGTCCAGTCCACACCGGTGCCACACGTCCATGCCTGGCCCAGCCCGGCGACCAGTTGAGCGGTCTCGTCCCGGTCGCGGCGCAGCAACGCCACCACCGCGGGGTCACCGCCGTCGTAGCCGATCCCGCGCCCGCCATCAGCACCGCGGACCTCGGCATGGTCGCCGTCCCCACCACCGGATTCGTCGAGATGCTGGTCACCAGCGTTGTCGTGGTGGGCGAGGGTCTGCTCGATCATGGGGGCCAGCTGGGCGTCCGGGCCTGCCTCGATGAAGCAGCCGACGCCCTGGCCGCGCAG
>NZ_JBEXGS010000051.1:0-16903 GCF_040607455.1 Sphaerisporangium sp. NPDC005289 | reverse complement strand
GACCTCGCAGCCACCCAGTTCCTGGGCATGATCTCCAACTACGTCTTCTGGCCGACGCTCCTGGTGCCGGGCTGGGAGGTGAGCGCCGAACGCGTCGCTCAGGTGGTGGACGAGGCCGTCCGCACCATCGTCGCCCGGTACGCCGCGACTGGACCAGGGCCGTCCACCAACGACTGAGTCCCGACGACCGCGAATGAGCCCCACCGCCACCAGGAGTTGCTGCCTAAGCAATCGAGGCCGTGGGCCCCAAGGGCGTTCGCGAGGCATCTCCGGGACGGACAACGAAGGAGGCGGTGCCGATGTGTTGACCCACCTCGACCATCCTGGCATCAGCACGGCCGACAAGAGTCTCAGCGGCGGACCCAAACGCCCACGGCTCCGCTCCCGAGTGGAACCCCCAACGACAGCATGAGGGGTGGCCCAAGACCCGCAGGCCTAGTAGTGCTTTGTTAGGTCAGCCTGTTGTGGCTGGTCGCGTTCGTCGTGTGGTGTTTCGATGCGGTTGTGACCCCCGAAGAGCTTGCTGATGTCCGGCAGCGACTGGAGTTGTTCGCCGCCGAGGTGTTCATCCCTTTGGCTCGTTCGGACCAGCGGGCCAAAGGAGTCTGCTATCTACGAGGACTGTTGCTGGACGGCCGCCGCAAATCGATGCAGCCGATGGCGGAGCGGCTTGGGGTGGACCACCAGGGCCTGCAGCAGTTCCTCACCTCCTCCACCTGGGACTTCACAGCGGTGCGGCGGCGTATGGCCGCGCGCGCGGTCACCGCGGTGCAGCCTGCTGCGTGGGCGATCGATGACACCGGCTTCCCCAAGGACGGCACCGCCTCACCCGGGGTGAGCCGCCAGTACTGCGGCACGCTGGGCAAGGTCGGCAACTGCCAGATCGGGGTCAGCGTGCACGCGGTCACCGACACCGCCTCCTGCCCGCTGAACTGGCGGCTGTTCCTGCCCCCGTCCTGGGACCCCGCCCAGGCGGCCGACGCGCCCGCAGCAGAGCAGATCGGCGTGCGCCGCCGCCGCTGCGCCATCCCGGCGGCGGAACGGCACCGGCCGAAATGGCAGATGGCCATTGAGATGCTGGATGAACTGGCCGCCTGGGACCTGGCACCGCCAGTGGTGGTCGCCGATGCCGCCTACGGTGACAACGCTCGCCTGCGCACCGCCTTGTCCGAACGTGAACTGCGGTATGTCGTGCAGGTCAAAGGCGAGGTCACCGCGCACCCGGCCGGCCGTCTGGCGCAGGCACCCGCTTACGCCGGCGTGGGCCGCCATCCTCTGCCGCGCTACCGTGCCAAGCCGATCAGCCTGCGCGAGCACGTGCTGCAAGCCGGCCGGTTCGCAGCGATGACGCTGACCTGGCGCAGCGGCTCCAAGGGCAACCTCACCTCACAGTTTGTGATTCTGCCCGTCCGTATCGCCGGCCGCAGGCCCCGCCTGGCCGCAGACGGTTCACTGCCCATCAGCCGCCTGATCGCTCAATGGCCCGACAGCGAGCCCGAGCCGATCAAGTACTGGCTGTCCAACATGCCCACCGACACTCCACCGGCTGAGCTGGTGGCCTTGGCCACAATCCGCCGGCGGATCGAACACGACTACCGCGAACTGAAGACCGGCCTGGGCCTGGACCACTTCGAAGGCCGCTCCTGGGCCGGCTGGCACCGCCACGTCACCCTGGTCAGCGCCGCCCACCTGTTCTGCACCGAACTCCGCCTGAGCAGCCCAAAAGCACCGGCTGGAGCAGCCTGACCCTCTACAAGATCCTCAAAGAACTACAGACGCTGCTCGCAACCTGGACCGGACACTGCCCCACCTGCCGACGACCGCCCTAGCCACCTAACAAAGCACTACTAGAGCATGTCTGATAAATGATCACGGTGGTTGGGGTTAGATGATCGGTCCAGGTATCTCAGCGCGATGATGTCGCCGGTGTCGGCGACAGCGTGACACAGCTCGTAGGCATGCCGATAGCGCCCTGGCATGTTTGCGGCGTAGGCGAGGGTAGTGCGGTCGATGGTGGTGGCGGCGTGGTGGGTGGCGGCGTCCCAGAAGGTGGCGGAGCGCGCACCGGCGTCGATGGCCGGTTGCACCTCCACCTCCAGCGGGTTCACCAGCGCTATCGGCCGTCTCGGGCGCCCGTCCGCGACCGACGCGGCCGCCGGACCGCGAACAGCGGGGCAGCCGGACCCTGTACCGGGTGCGGGCGGTCATCGAGGCGCTGTACGAGATTCGCCTCGGGCCTGGAGTCGCGGTTGGTCCGGAGCAGGACCGTCGCACGATATGCGCGGTCGTGCGCAGGATGGGCTGTGACCAGTCGATGAGTCTGCCAGTGAAGCTGTCCTGGCTCCGTCACGGGTCCTGGACCAACGCGGCCATCACGCACATGACAAGCAGTCCCAGGGTGTCGGTCACGATGAATCGCTTGCGGCCGTTGACCTTCTTACCCGCGTCGCACCCGCGCGTGTCGGTTTCGAGGGTGCGGCGCCCTTGACGCTCTGGGAGTCGATGATCCCCGCTGCGGGTTCCTCTCGCCGGCCCGGCGACACCCGCGGCCGACGCCGTACGGTATGCAGGATCTGCTCGGTGATCTTGGCTTCTTCCCAACGCGCGAGTACCAGTACACGGTCTGCCATGGCGGGAAGTCGACCGGCAGTTGCCGCCAGGAACAGCCGGTTCTGATCACCCCGACGGGGCTCTCATGGGCCGGTGACCTGCCATTCGTCGAGGGTCTTGTGGATCTCGGCCAGGCGCCGGTCGTCCCACCGGGCGGCGGGGTCGGGCTCGATGAACGTCGTCGCGATCGCGACGAAGCCGATGGCGGGCAGGGACCATTGGTCGGCGCCGGCCGCGCCCGGGGGCCGGGCGACCGCCTGGTAGGTGGCGATCTCCGGGGTGGACAGCGCAGTGATCACCAGGCCGCGCATGGTCGCGCTGAGTAGCGTCGCGAGAGCCTCGTAGCTCGTCGCCAGCTCCGGCCGCAGGCGGTAGCCGAACAGGCCGGTGAGCTGCCGCCAGGCCAGGGCGACCTGCGCCGTGTGCGCCGCCTCGGACCGGGCGAGCGCGTCCCGGACCTGCTCGCGCAGGTCGTCGTCCGTGAGGCTGGGAAACGTCGCGTGCAACGCGAAGTAGGTGCGCCACCGGGGTGAGGTGAGCACGCTCTGGAAGTCGAGCAACGCCAGCCGGCGGATGAGCTCGAGGATCAGGCCGTACCGGGACTCGGGGGTGTCGAGCCGGTCCGGATGCTGGGCCAGGATCTGTCGCACCAGCTGGACCTCGTCGTGGACGATCGCCGGATCGGTGGTTCTGGCCAGTTCCTTCACCAGGTCGCTGAGGAACAGGTCCTTGTACGGCCAGTGCCGGTAGGCGGTGCTACGGGAGACGCCGGCGTCGCGGACGACCTCCTCGAAGCTGATGTGGTCCAGGCTCACCGTCAACCCGGTGCGGTTGATCATCTCGATGGCGGCGCGCAGCATCCGGTCCCGCGTCTCCTGATCGGACAGGCGGCGGTTGCGGCGGGCGAGGCCGGTCGGATTCGGGCTGGCCGGGTGTCTGCTCATTTTGTTCCCGGGGTATTGGGACTTTGGACTCTGTGTCTCAAGTTTAATATCCCGCATCCTTTATGGAGAGATCGTACATGGAGGATGCGATGGGATTTCTGATCTCCGATGACCGGCTGCGCGCGATGTACAAGGGGGGACGCGGCGACGCCACCGCCCGCCGCTTCGCCCGCGCGTGGGCGGGGCTACTCGGCACCGGCCTGTTCGGGCAGCGTTGGGTGACCTTGGAAGTCGTCGGCCGCCGTACCGGACGGATCACCCGGTTCCCGCTGGGCATGGCCGACTGGCAGGGCGAGTGGTATCTCGTATCGATGCTCGGCGAGGATTGCAACTGGGTGCGCAACGTCCGGGCGGCCGGCGGGGCGGCGACGATCCGGCACGGGCGCGCCCGGGCCTGCCGCCTGGTCGAGGTGCCGGTCGAGCGGCGCGCCCACATCCTCAAGCGGTACCTGCGCAAGGTCCCTGGAGCGCGGCCGCACATTCCCGTCGACCGGAACGCGCCCCTGGCCGAGCTCCAGGCGATCGCGGCCCGGTACCCCGCCTTCCGCGTCGAGCCCGTGGACGTGTCAGGCGCCCCCACCAACACGACCGATTCCCGCGGAGAACAGAGGTGACCCCTCAGATCCCCACCCGTGCACCCGAACGGCCCCGCCGTGAGCGCCATTGGATCCGTTGGACCCTCATCGGCATCGCCACCCTCGTCGTGGTGACCCTGGTGACGGCCGCGCTGGCGGTCAAGCTCCAGCCGACACCAGCTCCGCTCACGCTGCCGGCGTCGGCCGCCGCGCCGGTCGGTCCGCTCGACGGCACCTGGCAGGTCTCCCCCGAGTCGGTCGCGGGTTTCCGGGTCGAGCAGACGGTCCTCGGGCTCACCAGCGACGTGGTCGGCCGTACGGAGGGCGTCACCGGCAGCGTCGTCATCGCGCACGGCAGGGTCACCGAGGCGGACCTGCGGATCGACCTGCGCGCGCTCACCTCCGACGACAAGAAGCCGGCACCGCAGTTCGGCGTCTCTCTGGAGACCGGGCGATTCCCGGACGCGACCGTCGGCCTGGCGCGGCCGGTGAGCCTGAACGACCGCCTCGCGTTCGGAGCCGCCACCACCGTCTCCGCCACCGGGCGTCTCACCTTGCACGGCGTCACCCGGGAGGTGACGACACGGTTGTCGGCACGCCGCGACGCGACCGACCTGCGGATCGCCGGATCGATCCCGGTGGCCTTCGCCGACTGGGGCATCGCCAGGCCCGTGGGGGTCCCGTTCTTCGGGGACCTCGCCGATCACGGCGTGGCCGAGTTCCTCCTTGTCCTCCGGCATGGATGACCGTCGGGACTCGCCGGGCGGTGCGGAAACGGCACTTGGCGGGACGGCCCGCCGAACGATGCCGTGCAGCGGGTCGACTCCCGCCGCACGGCAGGCCAGCCTAGCCGCCGGTCTGAAAACGCTCGGGGAGCCGCTCGGGTCCGCGGCCTGTTCCGCGACGCCGCCCAACTCCACAACGTGCCACCCACGGTGACCCGGCCGCTGCAACCGCTCTCGTCACCCACCTGTACGCCCTGCCCCTGCCGATTCTTGTCGTGCCGCCCACTGGGGGTGTTCACAAATAGCGCTGGCCTGCGGTGAAGTAGGCTTATAGAAGATCGCTTCCCAAGCTGTCCGTGATCGTTTCCCGGGGTTTCGAAAGTGTCAGGTCGTTAGAGTGCTCGGCGTGATGCTTGCCGATCTCCCCCTTCGTCGTCTCGGCCGGTTCCCGGTCGGCTTCATCGTGGTCATGCTCCTAATGGCCGCCTGCTCGGAACGGTTATCGGCGGAGCCGAGCCTGTCTATACAGGTTCCCGCCCCTTCCCCGTCGGCAAGTCCTCCACCAGCGCGGCCGTTGGTCGATCTACGGACGAAGGTGAAGGGCAAGGTCCTGTTGCATCATGTCGCCGACGACGGTGATGCAGAGTGGGCCGGCAAGCTCAAGGTGGGGAACTCGTACAAGATTGCTGTGGATTGTGCTGGTTCCCAGGGAGAAGCTGACGATCGTGATGAGTGAGGGTTTTCAGACGTTGCGGCAGTGCGCCGCGGGTTACACCACGTTTACGCTCGACGATTACCCTGCCTCAAAACCGGAACCACACACGCTGACAGTCAAAGCTCCAGCCGATGCCAGGTGGGCGGTGCTGGTGGCCAGACTCTCGTGAGGGTCGGCAGTTGAGCATCCAGCACGCCGCGTCAACTCCGCTCCCTTGCCGATCATCTGCCAGCTGCGGGCTTGCAGCGCGAGCGTCCCAGCCCGTGATCACCAGGCTCGGTGAAGAGCCGCCTGGTGGTTCCGAACGCGAAATCCCGTCCGATTCAGATGATCGGACGGGATCCCGTCAACCTCAGTCCAGCCGTTTCAAGAACGGCCCGGCCCGCAAGCAGGGTGACTCACAGAAGGGTTCACCACCAAACTGCACCTGGCCGTCGAGCAGGGCCAAAAGCCCATGTCGATCGTGGTGACCGCTGGGCAGCAGGGGGACTGGCCGCAGTTCGAACCCGTCTTGGAGGAGATCCGCGTGCCCCGCATCGGGCCGGGGCGGCCACGTGTCCGTCCCCATCGGGTCCGCGCCGACAAGGCATACGCCTCCCGCAGAAACCGCGCTTACCTGCGCAGCCGCGGAATCCGCTGCACCATCCCCCGGCAAAGCCGACCAAGCGCGCAACCGCCAGAGATCAGCACCTCCACAGGGGTGCTACGCGACCCTGACCACGTACTTGCCCTGGACGCCGCCCGCCTCCAGCGCCCGGTGTGCCGCTGCTGTCTCCTCCAGGGGGAAGACCGTGTCCACCGCGGGGCTCAGCTTGCCCTCGACCACATGGCGGGCGAGGTCGTCGAAGTCCGCCCGCGTGGGGTTGCCGCTGAAGAAGCGCACCCGGCCGTGTCCATGGACCGTGCTGGCCGCGAGGTAGCCGAGTGACGCAGCGGGCCGTTTCAGGTCGAAGGCGATGGTGACCATGCGCCCGCCGGAATCCAGTAGGCGCCGAAAGGCCCGCAGGTCGGTCCCCACGGTGTCCAGGACCACGTCGAAGCGGCCCAGTTCCGCCGGCCGCACAGTCCGGTGGTCGACAGCCTTGTGCGCGCCGAGCCCGCGGACGAAGTCGAGGTTGGCTGCGCGGGCGAGGGCCGTGACCTCGGCGCCGTACGCCCGTCCGAGCTGGACGGCGGCGTTGCCGACACCACCCGCCGCGCCCCGGACGAGGAGTCGTTCGCCGGGGCGCAGCCCGGCTTTGTCCCGCAGCGCGGTGATGGCCGTGGTGGCCACCGGCAGCGCGGCGGCGTCCACCAGGTCAAGGCCGTCGGGGAGTCGGCCGATCCGCTCGGCGGGCACGGTCACGTACTCGGCGGCGCTGCCGAACCCGGAGGTGCGGGCCAAGACCCCCCATACGCGGTCGCCGGCCGCGAACCGTGTGACTCCGGCACCCAGTGCGGCGACCTCGCCGGTGAAGTCCAAGCCGACGCGCTTGGGGAATTTCCGGCCGGTCAGGAGGCGGAGACGGCCGGCACGGGCTGCCAGTTCGCCGCCGTTGACGCTGAACGCGCGCACCTGCACAAGGACCTCGCCGTGGGCCGGCTCGGGGCGTGGCACGCGGCCCGCGTAGAGCACATCGGGGCCACCGTAGCGGTCGTAAAGCACTGCCTTCATCATGCGGTCGTTCATCGTTCAGCCTTTGCCGCCGGGGGCCGTACAGGGGTCTGGCATCGACCGTAAGCTCTTAAGTGGACGCAATCGTCCGTTTGGACCGGAAGCGAGAGACAGTGACAGCGGAATCCTCTCGGATCACAGCCCGGGACGGGGAGCGGGCGGACGCCCGGCGCAACCGGGAGCGCATCCTCCTCGCCGCCCGTGCGGTCTTTGCGGAGCACGGGATCGACGCCCCGATGGCGACCGTGGCCCGTCGGGCCGGGGTCGGCGTGGCGACGCTGTACCGGCATTTCCCGACCCGGGACGCTCTGGTGCGGGGCGCGTTCGCGCAGCAGATGGAGACCTGCGCGCGGGCGCTCACCGAGGCTCTGGCCGCCCCTGACCCGTGGCAGGGCTTCCAGCAGCTGGTCGAGACGGTCTGCGCTCTGCAACGGGAGGAACGCGGGTTCCCAGCTGCGTTCGTCGCAGCCTTCCCGGAAAGCACGTCGGAACACGCGCAGTCCCGGCAACGAGCCGAGCGGGACTTCACGACCCTGGTACGCAGGGCCCAGGCGTCGGGCGCGCTGCGGGCCGATTTTCACCCTTCCGACCTCGCCGTGGTCCTGTTGGCACACTGCGGTCTGGTGACCGCCCTACCGGATGATGGTGCAGCGTCCCGGCGCCTGGTGGCCTATCTGCTCCAGTCGTTCCGGACCGACACGGCCAACAAACCGCTGCCTCCGCCGACTGCGCTGACACTGCGCAGCCTCCCGACTGCAACTGACAGTTCCCAGGGGCAGCGGCCCCCCAGAGCCTGACTGAAACGGTACCTGCCACAGGGCACGTCCAGTCCGACAACACCGAACGCGAAGAGACCCTCGCGCGGTTGAGCGAGCAGGACCGGCGGATCGCCGACCTGCAGAACGCGCTAGCAGCCCGAGACGGCGAGCTGGCGCTGACCCGCGAGCAGGCGCGGACCGCCGCCCAACGCGCCCAGGCAGCCGAGGCCGACCGGGACCGGGCGATCGCGCAAGCCGAGCAGCGCATCCAGGCCGCAGAGCACCATGCCCAGCAGGCAGATCAGGCCGCACAACAGGCGCGCGCCGACGCCGAGCGGCAGGTAGCCGCGCTCACCACCGCCTATCAGGACCAGATCGCCCTGGTCACCATCCGCGCTAAGGAGGCCTCAGCTCGCGCAGTCCGCTTTGAGGCTCAGGCTGAAGAGGACAGGGCGGAACTGAAGACGTTGCGGGCCGAACTGAAGGCGTTGCGCGCCGAACTCGACGGCAACGCCGACGGTGACAGCAGACATTAGCGCCGTACCGGATGCACGCCGTAGTGCTGTTTCTCCAGCTCATAGCGGCGCAGACAGGCAAGACAGGTGCAGGAGGGATGGGCGGCCACGATCGCGACCTCGACGCGGTAACCCGCCTGCCGGTAGTCCCTGAGCAGCCGGCCGACCGCATCAGCATCGCGCAGCGCTCCCTCAGCCACGACGTTGCAGCCGGCCTGCCGGACCAGTGCGCCTTGTTGGGGTGCCATTAACGGGCGTGTCACCCGCCGCCAAAGGGTTCTGAGTGACTGCCACCCCGCCTAGGCCACTCCGCCGAGTGCGTCATACGGATGTAGTCCTCCAGTTCGATCAGCACCCGTCGATGTGGGTGACCAGGTCGCAGATCCCAGCAGCCCGTCGGGGGCTCGGCGATGTCGGCGATGTTGAGCGCGTCAGCTCGCTGACGCGGGCGGCGCAGGCGTAGCCCAGCAGGCTGTCGGCACGGCCGACCGGGCTGCGGTGACAATTCGCATCAGAATGTCACGGGTCGACTCCAGAATGGTCTATTCACCCATGCCGGTCCGTCCGCTGGATAATCATCTCGGCTATGAACCGAGGTGGCGGCCGTACGGCGGCGTGGGTCTGGGGAGCGGTCGCCCTGACGGCGATCTTGTTCGCCCTGGTGCGAGTGATGCCCGGCCTCCCGGTTGGAGATGTCGACCCGCTCGGTGCCGCCATCGGCTTGGGCATCGGTCTGCCCTCGCTGTATCTGACCGCCCGCGCGTTACGGCCGCCCGCACCTACCGCTGCCGAGGCCGCCGATCAACTCGCTGGCGCGGTAACCAAACGTGAGCGGACGGCCCGCCAGCAGCTACTCGGTGGCCACGATCAGATCATCGATCTCGTCTTCGAGTTCCGCCCGGCGCCGGGACATGAGGCAGTTGGCGCCGGGCGTCAAGCCCGACTAGGCAAAGTCGTGGAGTACTACCACCGCCTGTCCCCGCGCCGCCTGGTCATCACCGGCGCACCCGGTGCGGGTAAGACCGTTGTGGCCGTCGAACTGATCCTCGGCCTGCTCGCAGCCCGAAACCCCGGGCAGGTGGTGCCGGTCCGTATCTCCGCCGCATCCTTAAACACTGAACTTGAGCCCGTCGGTGCGGTGGAGCAATGGCTGAGCGATCACTTGATCCGGGACTACCAGCTCACTAAGGCCGCCGCTCGTGCCTTGGTCGAGGCCCGCCTAATACTCCCGGTCATCGACGGTCTGGATGAGATGGACAGCGCGGAGCGTCCCGGGTATGACTCTCGCGCCGCCCGCACCCTCCGCGCGGTCAACGCCTACCAAGACCAGCACGCCCGCGCCAAAGGGGCTGTCGTCCTCACCTGCCGTACCGTCCAGCACCAGGCGCTAGAAGACTTGCGGGTCTGGGCCCATGACGCCGCCCGGGTGGAGATCGCCCCGGTCGAGGCTCCGCTGGCCCGGCTCTTCTTGACCGCACGGGCCGCCAACCCCGCTCGCTGGGAGCCGGTGCTGAAGGAGATCGACCGCGCCCCCAGGGTCCGCTGGCACGTGCACTGTCCACGCCTTGGCGGCTTACCCTGGCTGCCATCGTCTATGACCAGCGCGACGCCGCCGACCCCGCCGGAGCCTTTGTCCGGGCACCTGCCGAGCTACTTACCCTGGCGACTAGCGCGGACAACGTACGAGACCACCTGCTGGGGCTGTTCATTCCGGCTGCTGTTGCTCTCGTTCCACTCGCTGGCAATGACGGTGCTGACAGGGTGCACCGCTGGCTGGCCGCCTTGGCCCGCTACCTCAACGACAACGCCAAACCTGGCCGCCCCCTGGTGGGAGGATGGCCCCTGTCTGGCACCGACCTAATCCTGCACGAACTGTGGCCACTGGCTGGCAACCGCCCCCGCCTCCTCGCCGCCGCCATCATCGCAACCATCTGGCTTGCCAGCAGTGCGGTCATGCTGACCCAGGTCCCGATCGGGTTCTCCACGCCCCAACGCGGTTCCTTCATCGTGATGGCCCTCACATCGGTCTGGGCAGCATTGAGGACCGGATGGGCTGACCCCAGCCGAACCGACCTACGCCGCCTGCGGACCCCTGCCGGCCGCCGCACACTCGCGGTCGGGCTCGCGTTCGGGCTCACGGCCGGGCTCGCGATCGGGCTCAGGTTCGGGCTCGTTGGTATCTTCTCGGGCGGGCTCGCTGGATTGCGGTACATGGCGTTGCTGGCCTGCACCCGACGGTGGAATCGGGTCTGGCTCCCTTGGAGGCTGGGCCGATTCCTGCATTGGGCTTACGGCGCTGGCCTGATCCGCATCGCCGGGATCGCCTACCAGTTCCGCCACCGCGAACTTCAAGACTACCTCGCTACTCACCCTGTCCCGGATCCTGACGCAGCGAGGTCTTGACGACACCACACTCCGCCTGCTGTCGCAAGCGGTCATAGGGCCGGCTCCCCGCGCCCGTACCGGGACCGGTGTCGGCGCCGCGTGGGCCGCTCGTGCCTATGGGGCCGCCATCGACGTCTTGGCCGAGGCCGATCCGCTGGACGAGGTGCTGGAGCGCGCGAAGACCGACTGGGGATAGGACGCCACGACATTTACGGTGGGCAGGCCCAGGCCGGACGCGGATACTGTCCCCGGAATTCGGACGCTCGTCTGCGCCCATGCCCTGATAAACGCGAAGCGGGGGACCTGGCCTAGTTGGTCGACGGCCGGGAGCTGGTGGCACGGCGTGCAGGGCCGAGCTGACCGGCGCGGGTACTAGACGGAGTGGGACGTGATGGTGCGCTCTAGCCGAATGGGGCCACCGCTCCCATCTGTCAACGTGTCGTTGACATGGTGCGTTTTTCCAGGCGTGCCTTGCGTTGCTCGGCTCCTTGCCGACTGATCGCCAGAGCTTCGCCGATCCGCGCGAAGGTCGTCTTGGCGTCCTTGAGCCCGGTGATCAGGGCGAGCTCGGTGTCGTCCAGCTCGGCCAGCAGCGCTTCCTGCTCGGCGCGCACGATCGGCACGAGGGTGAGCGCGGCCAGCCGTATGGTCTGGTCGGCGCCGGTGTCGGCGCGGGCTGCCGCCACCGCGGCGGCCACGGGCATCGGGTGCAACTGCCGGCGCCAGGCTTCGGCGTCCTGGCCGGTGGCGTAGCGCGCGGTGAGGAACTGCGCCGCCCAGATGCGGTCACCGGGCCGGGGCTCCGCCAGGTCCTGGTCGCGTAGCAGCCAGCCGACGCCGCGGTGCTCCAAGAGGAGCTGGGCCAGACTGTAGGTGCTGACGTAGCCGCCGCCGGCCTCGCGCAGCCGCGCGGCCAGCGTCCTCTCGCGCTCGTCGACCGGCCGGTCGGGGTAGTCGGCCTGGTCACATGCTCGCTCGATCGCCGAGGACAGCTCGTGCCGGTCGTAGTAGTCGCTCACCTGCGGGCTCGACAGGAACAGGCGCACCGCCTGGACGGCCACCGCGTCGTCTTGCACGTTGCGGTGGTAGGTCACACGCCCGGGTCCAGGCCCACTCGTGTGGCGGCCTCGGTCGCATGCTCACGCATACGCTCATAGGTGGGGCCGTTGCTCCAGTCCAGTCTCCACGTGCGGTCCCGGTCCTCATAGGAGGCCGACTACTCCGCCGCCGACCTGGAGAAGATCGTCAAACTTGGCCGCTGACCGGCTCGCCGCCGGCCACCCCTCGGGGCCCCGACGCCGTCCCATCAGGCGCGGGGCCCCTGACCGCTGTCGCGGTCGACACAATGAGGACTCGTCAGCAGGTGACGACCTTGTCGTACGAGGCGAACGGCTGGTTGAAGGCGTTCACGTCCTTCGAGCTCCCGGCGCCGACCGTGAAGCACCCGGAGTCCCGGGCGTTCTTCCAGACGACCTTCAGGCGCTGGCTCGTCGAGCAGTTGTTGTGCATCGTGATGCTGTTGAAGCTGTGCACCTCGACCGACACGCACGACGGCTTCGTGCCGGCGGACGCCGGTGACACCACCCCGACGATCGCGGCTCCGGAGAAGGCCACGAGCATCGCGGCCCGGGTGACGTTCTTTCTCATTGTTTTCCCTCCGATTTTCTGGATCCGACCGGGTGCGCTCCGCACCGAGATCCGGGCGGCAGTGCCTCACACGCTCGACCGTGCTCTCGCCTCGATCGCTCGCGTGTGATCCCTTCCATGAGACTCACAGACGTCCGCGCGGGTGTCGTTCCACCCGAGCGCCAACGCGTTGACTACGCGTGCCAATCGAGGATTCGATCCAGATCGTGCCGGCTCCGGTACTCCTGGGGAGTGACTCCGTAGGCGGCGCTGAAGGCGCGGGTGAAGTGCGCGGGGGCGGGGAAGCCCCATCGGGTCGCGACGGCGTGGATCGGCCGGTCGCCGAGGGCGGGGTCGGAGAGGTCGCGCCGGCAGTGCTCCAGCCGCTGGGCGCGGATCCATTCGGCGACCGTGGCGTCCTCGGTCTGGAAGAGCCGGTGCAGGGTGCGGACGGAGATGCCGTGGGCGGCGGCGATCGTGGCCGGGGACAGGTCCGGGTCGGTCAGGTGCCGCTGGATGAACTCATGAACCCGCAGCAGGAGGACCCGTTGGCGGGTGGTCGGCTGCAGAGCCGCGTCGGCGTCGAGACGGTGGGCGAGCAGCGCGGTGAGCAGGTCGGTCAGGACGCCCCCGAGGCGGGAGCGGTCCGCCGGCCCGTACTGGTCGGCGCCGTCGACCAGACGGGTGAGGAATTCCGGGATCAGCGCGCCGATCCCCTCGCGGCCTGACAGCGGCGTGGCGGTCAGCCGTTCCACTTTGCGCGCGGGCAGCGGCAGCAGCTGGGCTGGAAACACCACCATCACGCCGTGGGTGGCATTCCTCCCGAACCCGGTCTGTATCTGATGGGGACGTGAGGTGTGGTAGAGCACCAGATCCGACGGGTGCGACAGAGCGCATTTGCGGTCCTGCGTGATCGAGGTCTCCCCGCGTAGGTTGACCGCGACCTGGAACATCTCCGGATCGGACTGGCGGATCATGCGAGACGTCCGGTACGCCCCACAGGGAGAGGCCTCCACCGCGGAGACATGGACGGCGCCCAGATCCATCGAGTCGATGCTTCCCCTGAACCCCGCCGGATCGTCACAGGCGATTCTCATGGGTGCGACCACCTGCCGGAACAGGTGGTCGCGCCAGAAGTCGAACCGCTCCTCCACCGGCAGATCGTCCGTATGGATCACTGTTCTCACCGGTCACGCCCCCCGCTGCGAATCGGTTGAACCCCGTCTGAAGTTCTGAAATCTGTACAGGCCCTAGCCGAGTTCCTTGTCGACGCTGCGCACACCCGGCAGGCCGCCGACCACGCGCTTGACGCGTTCGGCGGCGTCGGGGGCGTCGAGGACCAGGTGGAAGGACTCCGGGACGTACTGGTCGAGCTTGGTGACGTCCTCCGACGAGCCGGACGTCACCCACAAGGCGTCCTTGACGGCGTGTGCGTGTTCCTCTAGGTAGATGTCGCCGACCCCCTCCATGGTTCGGAGGGCTTGGAAAACGGCGGCCTTTTCCTCCGCGATCGCGGCGCCCCGCTCGGCGCATCGGGAGTCCTCGTCCACCGGCCTCTGCCCGCAGAGCCGGACCGCCACGTCGGTCCTGCCGGCCCAGAAGCTCGTCCCGCGCACGTGGACGTCCGAGACCCCGGGCACCGCCTCCGCCTTCTGCCGGAAGTCCCCCACCGTGGTCAGGGTCACCTCGAACGACTCCGGCATATCGGATTCCCGGACCGTGTCGCGGAGGGTGACGCTGAGAGTCTTGTTCCCCTTGAAGTCCAGGAGCGCCTGCGCCTGGGACTTGAACCGTACGGCGGACACCTCGGGCAGGCTCCGCAGCGCGCGTTCGATCTCCGCGTGCCGCGCCCCCGATTCCGCCGCACCCCCACGGCAGTCGTCCAGCAGGCCGGTCCGGCACAGGAAGACCGACGCCTCCCCCGACCTCGGCCACGGGGCGTCCGGCGGCGGCAACGGCCCGGCCGGCGGGCGGCGCAGCGCCCACACCCCCGCTCCGGCCAAGGCCAGGAGGACCACCACGACGACCACGGTCCACGGCCGCCACCGCACACCGGGTTGCTCAAGGATCTCTTCAGCGGGCACGCGCACGACTGTGGCGCGGCGCGCGCCCCAAGGTCAACTCCGGACGCCACCCCCGCTGTGACGGTCACCAGATGGTAATGACCAGCGAGCCCTATCCTGCTCATCACCGGCGAGGTCATGGCGAACGCGGTGAAGCACTCTCGGGCCGGCCGTGAGAACGGTCGTCGACGGGTCAGCGGTGCGACGGTTGGGCCTGCGAGTCCGTGCCGCTGTCAGCCGCCGGGTCCGTGTCACCGTCAGCCGCCGGGTCCGTGCCGCTGTCAGGAGCCACCGGAACGTCAGAGGTCAGGGAGCGGACGCGCGGTATCGGCGAGGGCAGCAGCCAGAGCATCGACAGCGCTCCGCCGACGGCACCGATGAGCAGGGTCACCCGGAGGTCGACGAGGGTGGCGAGGACACCGCCGAGCACGGCGCCCACCGGGCGCAGGCCGTAGTTGATCGTGCTGAACGCGCCGGCCACCCGGCTGCGCATGCCGTCGGGGATCACGTGCGCCTGGAGGGAGTTGAGGTTGACGTCGAACAGCATGACGCCGACTCCGGAGACGAACCCGGCCAGGGCCAGGGCTCCGGCGCGTGCCCACCCAGGGCCGTCCGCGGCGGCGATGAGGGCGATCGGGGCGGGGTACAGCACGGCGCCCACGACGATGCTGCGCCCCATGCCGAACCGGCGCGAGACCGTGCGGGCGAGCACCGCGCCGAGGAGCGAGCCGGTGGCGCCGATCCCGAACGCCAGCGCCCACTGTTCCCCGAGCACTTCGAGGCATGGGCCAACGGCCCCGTCTCACCAGCCCTGTACAGCAGGCACCGCGGACGCTTCCAGCTCCAGCCCGGCGAGATCGCCGGCGACCCTGACGCACTCGACGACGGCGAACGCGAGTCCATCGACCTGGTGCTGGCCTCCTACGGCGACTTCACCGCCAACCAGCTCTCCCAGATGACCCATCAGGAGAAGCCCTGGGTCTTCGCGCGCGAGCGCGCCGGCGTCGCCACCATGGCGCGGTGCGACGCGGAACTCACCGACGAGGACATCTTCGAGCACTTCGACGCCCTGGTGACCGCCACCGCTCATGGCGAAGAGGGATAAGCAGAAGCCTGTCCCGGGGATTCCCAACGGCAAGAAGAAGCCCGTCGTGCCGGGCTCTCTTGCACCTGGGGCAGGAAAGATCATCGCACCCCAGAGGACGCCGCCGAGATCCGCACCGGCACCCGCTCACCCGGCCGGCGGGGCAGTTCGAGCAACCCCAGGATCAGCTCCACGGCAAGGACGGGTCTTCCCAGCGCCGGGCGCCCCGGTGATCACCATCCGCTGCGGCGACAGCTTGCGGTAGTAGTCCACCACCTCGGTCAGGTGGCTGCGCCACCCGGCACCTTCGGCGTTGTGCGCGAGAGCCGGCCTGAGGACGAACTGCACATCGATGGGCTTGTCATGCTCGCCAAGCAACCGGCTGCGCGCGGCGCGTTCGCCAACCAGCACGGCGCGGGCCAGCCTCGTCGCAGCGTCTTCCACGGTTTCCTGCGAGCGTGTCGCGCGCACGCTCATCCACGCCGAGAACGCCAAGCCCAGCAGACCGATCACCGCGCCGATCGGATCGAACTCCCCTGCGGTCGAGCCGCGGGCCGCCCCCCATGTCAACACTGCGGCCGCGCCAGCCGCCGCCAGCGCGACCGCTCTCCATGCCCACATCGCTCCTCGCCCACCGGTCCCCATGGCTCAGATGATGACCGAACTGGCAGACCGCCCAACGGGGCACCGACGCGCTGAAACCGACCTGTAACTTATCGCGACAGGCCTGCCTAGGCTGGCCGGGCCGCTGCTGGTGCGCATCGACAAGCATGGCCGCATCGCGCCGCTGATGACCCGGGCCGGGCGCGAGCTGGAAGGCGAGAGCGGCGCCGACCGCGTGGCCGCCTGGTTCGCCGGCCGGTGGGACACGGCTGCGGCGAGCACCAGGAAGGGCCGACCGCCGAGAGCATCAAACAGGGCCTTCAGGCGAAGCTCGCGCAGGTCCGCGCCTTCGCGGGCGTCATCAAGAAGCTCGCCAAACGCGGGCCTGTCGAAGTCGCTGCTGCAGCAGGTCATCGAAACCGGCCCGGACGCCGGTACCGAGCCGGCCGTGGACTTGATCGAAGCGATGCCCTCGCGGCCGTACACCACATCGACGGTGCTGTACGCGCTGAAGGAGGGCGGGTGATGTTCCCCGGCTTTCGTGGAGTCACTGGTGTGCCCCGAGTTCCGTGGAGCTGAATTACTAGATCTCATGCCACGGTGGTGTTCTCGAACTCTATCGGGGTCAGCATGCCCAGGCTGCTGT
>NZ_JBEXGS010000050.1:0-17019 GCF_040607455.1 Sphaerisporangium sp. NPDC005289 | reverse complement strand
CTGCTGGGTGATCATGGAGTACGGACCGGTCGAGCGGGCGTGGATCTTGTCGTCGACCAGGTGGAGCAGCTTGAGGATGTAGATGTAGCCGACCGAGATGTGGTACGGGAACGGCTCGCCCGATCTGCCGTCGAACAACTGGGCCTTGCCGCTCTTCGCCACCATCCGCTCCCCGTCACGGTTGGGGACGGTGTTGCCGAGCAGGCCGACGATCTCTTCCTCGTGGGCGCCGTCGAACACCGGGGTGGCCATGTTGGTGCGCGGCTCGACCTGCCCGAAGCCCTTGTCGCGGAGCCGCTCGGCCCAGGCCTCCTGCACCCCCGTGATGTCCCAGCCGCGGGCGGCGATCCATCCGAGGTGGGTCTCCAGGACCTGGCCGACGTTCATCCGGCCGGGCACGCCCAGCGGGTTGAGGATGATGTCGACCGGGGTGCCGTCCTCCAGGAACGGCATGTCCTCCACGGGCAGGATCTTGGAGATGACGCCCTTGTTGCCGTGCCGGCCCGCCAGCTTGTCACCGTCGGTGATCTTGCGCTTCTGGGCGACGTACACCCGGACCAGCTCGTTCACACCGGGGGGAAGCTCGTCGCCCTCCTCGCGGCTGAACACGCGGACGCCGATGACCTTGCCCATCTCGCCGTGCGGGACCTTCAGGGAGGTGTCGCGGACCTCGCGGGCCTTCTCACCGAAGATCGCGCGCAGCAGCCGCTCCTCCGGGGTCAGCTCGGTCTCGCCCTTGGGCGTGACCTTGCCGACCAGGATGTCACCGGGAACGACCTCGGCGCCGATGCGGATGATGCCGCGCTCGTCGAGGTCGGCCAGGACCTCCTCGGAGACGTTCGGGATGTCCCGGGTGATCTCCTCAGGGCCCAGCTTGGTGTCGCGGGCGTCGACCTCGTGCTCCTCGATGTGGATCGAGGACAGCACGTCGTCCTGCACCAGCCGCTGGGACAGGATGATCGCGTCTTCGTAGTTGTGGCCCTCCCACGGCATGAACGCCACCAGGAGGTTCTTGCCGAGCGCCATCTCACCGTTGTCGGTGCACGGACCGTCGGCGACGACCTGGTTGACCTCCACCCGGTCGCCCTCGCGGACGATGGGCTTCTGGTTGAAGCAGGTGCCCTGGTTGGAGCGCTTGAACTTCGCCACGCGGTAGGTCGTGCGGGTGCCGTCGTCGTTCATGACGGTGACGTAGTCGGCCGAGACCTCCTCGACGACGCCCGCCTTCTCGGCGGTGATGACGTCGCCGGCGTCGGTTGCCGCGCGGTACTCCATGCCGGTGCCGACCAGCGGGGCCTCGCTCTTGAGGAGCGGGACCGACTGGCGCTGCATGTTGGAGCCCATGAGCGCGCGGTTGGCGTCGTCGTGCTCCAGGAAGGGGATCATGGCGGTCGCGACCGACACCATCTGGCGGGCCGAGACGTCCATGTAGTCGACCTCGTTGGGCCGGATGAACTCGACCTCGCCGCCCTTCCTGCGGACCAGGACGCGGTCCTCGGCGAAGGCGCCGTCGGCCTTCAGCGGGGTGTTGGCCTGGGCGATGACGTGCCTGTCCTCCTCGTCGGCGGTCAGGTAGTCGATCTCCTCGGTGACCCGGCCGTCCACGACCTTGCGGTAGGGCGTCTCGACGAAGCCGAAGGTGTTGACCCGGCCGAAGGACGAGAGCGAGCCGATGAGGCCGATGTTCGGGCCTTCAGGGGTCTCGATCGGGCACATGCGGCCGTAGTGCGAGGGGTGCACGTCGCGGACCTCGAAGCCGGCCCGCTCACGAGACAGACCACCGGGGCCGAGCGCGGACAGACGCCGCTTGTGCGTCAGGCCGGCCAGCGGGTTGGTCTGGTCCATGAACTGCGACAGCTGGGAGGTGCCGAAGAACTCCTTGATCGACGCCACGACCGGGCGGATGTTGATCAGGGTCTGCGGCGTGATCGCCTCGACGTCCTGCGTGGTCATGCGCTCGCGGACGACGCGCTCCATGCGGGCCAGGCCCAGGCGGACCTGGTTCTGGATCAGCTCGCCGACGGTGCGCAGGCGGCGGTTGCCGAAGTGGTCGATGTCGTCGGTCTCGACGACGATCTGACCGTTCGCCCCGGGCATCTCGACCTCGCCGGCGTGCAGCCGGACGATGTACTCGATGGTGGCGACGATGTCCTCTTCGGTGAGCGTCCCCTGGTTGATGTCGGCGTCGACGCCGAGCTTCTTGTTGATCTTGTAGCGGCCGACCTTGGCCAGGTCGTAGCGCTTGGGGTTGAAGTAGAGGTTCTCCAGCAGCGTCTGGGCGGACTCCTTGGTCGGCGGCTCGCCCGGGCGCAGCTTGCGGTAGATGTCGAGCAGGGCGTCGTCCTGGCCGGAGGTGTGGTCCTTCTCCAGGGTGGCGCGCATCGACTCGTACCGGCCGAACCGCTCGAGGATCTGGTTGTTGGTCCAGCCGAGGGCCTTCAGCAGGACGGTGACGGCCTGCTTGCGCTTGCGGTCGATGCGCACACCGACGCTGTCGCGCTTGTCGATCTCGAACTCGAGCCAAGCACCGCGCGAGGGGATCACCTTGCAGCCGTACAGGTCCTTGTCGGAGGTCTTGTCGACCGAACGGTCGAAGTAGACACCGGGGGACCGCACCAGCTGGGAGACCACGACACGCTCGGTGCCATTGATGATGAAGGTGCCCTTGGAGGTCATGAGCGGGAAGTCGCCCATGAACACCGTCTGGCTCTTGATCTCACCGGTGGTGTTATTGATGAACTCCGCCGTGACGAACATCGGGGCGGAGAAGGTCATGTCCTTGTCTTTGCACTCATCGACGGAGTACTTGGGCGGCTCGAACCGGTGGTCGCGGAACGACAAGGACATCGTTCCGGAGAAGTCCTCGATGGGACTGATCTCCTCGAAGATCTCTTCGAGACCGGACTGGGCCGGAACGTCCTTGCGCCCGGCCTGGCGAGCCGCCTCGACCCGCGACCGCCATTTCTCGTTGCCGAGCAACCAGTCGAACGACTCGGTCTGCAGGGCGAGAAGATCGGGAACTTCGAGCGGCTCCTGAATGCGCGCGAAAGAGACGCGGCGGGGACCAGCGGGTACGGCGAAGGCGTTGCGCGAGGCTGCCAACAGATGTCCTTCCGAGGGCTCGCGGACTGACTACACGCACGCCAGACGACCATGCATCAAAGTTACCTAGAGAAGCGGGTCGTCAAAGGGCAGCGCAAAGGGGCAGTGTAGCCGATGGGCATACACCTGTCCACTCAGTCTCGCTCTGCGCACCCACACTGGACGCAGCATCGCCCGTCAGCGCCGAAACGTCAAGCCCGTAGACCCACATTCGAGGCGACCAAGCCCCGTCACGCTGGGTTTTCTCCCCTCTGGAGACGGAGCGGCCAGCCGGGCCAGACGATACCCGCGCTGCGGATCGGCTAACGCTCAGTCACACGGAGGATCGAAGGCTTGCCGCCTCACGACACTGTCGTGCCCTTTGTCATGCCCAACCCGCGCGATGCTCAAACCCAAGCTTTACTAACGATTTAATAACGCGCCACGCCGCACGGCCGTCCCACCGCCGTGGATCTCAGCCGCCGGGGGCGTTGCCGATCAGCGTCGACAGCTCCGACACCAGCCAGTGCTCCTGGCCTCTGACCAGCACGAACCGGGCGCGATTGTGCAGGACCTGCCTCTGGGGCCGTTTCTCGCCCGGCACCAGCTTTGACGTTCCCATGTTCATGAACAGCAACACCTGAACCCGGTCGGGCGTCGCCGATTCCACCGCCGCGGCGACCACAGCCGTCTGCTGCACGGTCTGCTCGCGCCTGACCACGGGGGCCAGGACCCGCGTCAGCTCCCCGTAGTGGGCGGCCAGGTCGCCGGTGGCGTACCCCTTGGCCCGGGCGAGGTCGGCCTCGATCGTGCGGTAGTCGTAGGACAGCATGTCCGGCGCGTAGGCCCGCGCCGCGGCGGTCGCGTCGGCCGCCGCGGACTCGCTGTCGCGCAACTCGCGCAGCCTCAGATAGGCGAGGACCGTCAGGACGGCCAGAACGGCCGCCAGAAGGCCGAGCAGCGTGACGGCGGCGAGGAATCGCCACGACCGGGAGCGGGACGCCACGGCCTCCTCAGGGGACCTCAGGCCGCCCTCGCCGGTCACTCGACCGGCTCCAGGCTCGAGGCCGCCCAGCCCTGTCCCACCTTGCTCACCTCGATGTTCCAGCGGTAGAAGCGCTCCTGCGGGGCGGTCTTGACCTGGTCCCAGCGGATCACCGAGTCGGCCACGACCAGCACCCGCGCCGCGCTGCGCCGGTCGTTCATGGAGGCGAGCCCCGCGGCGCGCACGACGCCCGTCTGCACGGCCTTGTTCCGGCGGGTCGCCTCCTTCAGATTGCCGGCCTCCCGGGCGAACTGCTCGCGCGCCTGGCCCGTGGAGGTGTCCATCACCCGCTGGACGTCGCGGTCGATCGTGCGGTAGTCAACGGCCATGAGGTTCAGCGCGTACCGCTTGGCGGCCTGGACGGCGGCCAAGCGGTCGTGTGCCACCGCCCGCGCCTGGTCGAGGTCGTCGCCGACGCGCACCCACGCGGCGCCCAGCGCGGCGACGAGCGCGACCAGCGCCAGGAGCACCACAAGGCGCCTCCTGCGGGGGGAGCGAGCCGCGTGCAGCGCCACCTGTTCCCTCCGATCGCCCTGACCGGCGCCGCTCGGCGCCACGACGGCACGGACGCGCCGGACCCGGTCCCCGGCCGCCCGGCGGTTCGCCGGATCATAACCCGGTATCAAGATCCAAATGGGCGATCATCCTCTTTGCCCGTACAGGACGGGCCGGAAAGGTCCGCCGCAGGACGGAAGGGGGCATCGGGACAGGAAGAAAGACCTGGACAGCCGCAAGCCCGCGCGGAAAACCAGAAAGGGACGGACCACCCGGCACCAGGGTGGACCGCCCCTTCCTTGTAGAGCTGTGAACGCTCGCGTGGAGCCTTCAGACGCTCAGGTGGAGCTACGAGACGCGTGAGGTCACTTGACGGTGACGGTGGCGCCGGCGCCCTCCAGGGCGGCCTTGGCCTTCTCAGCGGCTTCCTTGTTGACCTTCTCGAGCAGCGGCTTGGGAGCCCCGTCGACGAGGTCCTTGGCCTCCTTGAGGCCGAGGCTGGTGAGCGCGCGGACCTCCTTGATGACCTGGATCTTCTTGTCGCCGGCGGCCTCGAGGATGACGTCGAACTCGTCCTGCTCCTCGGCCTCCTCGGCGGCGGCGGCGCCACCACCGGCGCCGGGGGCGGCGGCCACGGCCACCGGAGCGGCGGCCTTGACGTCGAAGGTCTCCTCGAAGAGCTTCACGAAGTCGGACAGCTCAAGGAGGGTCATCTCCTTGAACGCGTCGAGCAGCTCGTCGGTGCTGAGCTTCGCCATGGGTGGTTCCTCCATATGAATTGCAAAACGTGAATCGGACCGCGGTATGCGCCGCAATCCCCTGCTTTGGTCGCTTCCGCGCCGGAACTACTCGGCGGCGTCCGCGGCGGCGTCCGCGCCGGCCTCCGTGCCGCCGGTCTCCCCGCGCTTCTCGCGCAGGGCCTCGACGAGCCGGGCCAGCTGGGTGGGCAGCGCGTTGAACGTGGCGGCGGCCTGAGACTGCTTCGCCTTCAGCGCGCCGGCCAGCTTCGCGAGCAGGATCTCGCGCGACTCGAGGTCGGCGAGCGTCGCGATCTCGGCCGGGGTCATCGACTTGCCGTCGACGACACCACCCTTGATGACCAGGAGGGGATTGGCCTTGGCGAAGTCACGCAGACCCTTGGCCGCCTCGACCACGTCGCCACTGACGAACGCGATCGCGGTCGGACCCTGGAACAGATTGTCCAGGGAGGTGACCCCGGCCTCGTTGGCCGCGATCTTGGACAGCGTGTTCTTCGCCACGGCGAACTTCGCATTCCCACCGAGCGTGACGCGCAGCTGCTTGAGCTGCGCCACGGTGAGACCGCGGTACTCGGTCAGGACAGCGGCGCTGGAGCTCTCAAAGTGTTCTTTGAGCTCGGCAACCGCGGTCGCCTTTTCCGCCCTCGCCATGGGCCTCCTTCCAGATGTGCCACCGGCGAAGGGCCCAGGAGTCCGTAAATGAGAACAAGCCCCGGCGCAGGCGCACGGGGCTCACACACAGAGGTCACGCGGGAAAAGGATCCGCGCGAGCAGCCATATGGAAACTCACATCACACCTGCGCAGGCCATCCACCACAGTGGATCCTTGGGCCACCGAGCCATAACGGGCTCGGCGACGACCGGCGGTCTTCGGCGTTGAATACTGTACCCGGGCTTCGCGCTCCGCGCCAACTCGCGGAGGAGTGGCGCGGAGCGCGACCCGTGACGGTCAGCTTCCGGTGGTGCCGGTGGCGTCCGTCCCGTTGAGCCCGTTGAGGTTCTGCGGGAGGTCGCCCACCTGGTCGGCCGGGGGTGCGGTGACCTCCGCGGCCTGGTTGAAGGAGGTGAACGTGGACGTCAGCTTGAACACGCCGTCGCCGGCGCCGCCGTTCATCTCCACCTTGCGCGGGAGGCTCTGCGCGTCGATCCAGGTGTCGAACTTCATGTCCTTGACGTTGGTCAGCTGCCCCTGGACGCGCTTCTGCATCTCGGGCGACAGCAGCTTGACCGCCTCGGCCACCGTGAAGGTGCCCTTGTAGTGCGTGGTGTCGACGCCGCCGACGGTCTCGGAGCCGACCTTGGCGACGTCCTTGGAGCTGGTCAGCATCCGCACGCTGGTCTGCAGGTCGATCTGCTGGGCCTGGGACAGGAACTGGTCGACGTCCACGCCGGCGTTCTGCCCGGCCCTGGCCAGGTCGAGCTTGATCCACGGCTTGCTGCCGCCGACCAGCTTGTTGAGCATGTCGACCTTGATGTAGGCCGTCTGCCCGACGAGGATGACGCGCACGCCGCCGGGGATGTTCTGGCCGCGGACGTTGATGGTGTCCAGCGTCACGTCGGAGGCGAGCTGGGGCTTCTGGTGGACCACCATGGAGCCCTTGACCGACCCCGCGCCCTCGTTCGGGGCGCTGAAGTCCAGTGCGAGCTGGGCGTTGTAGGACGTCACGTCCTGGGCGCTCTCGGCGCTGTGCTGAAGGGACTCAGCCGCGGAGAGCTGAACCGCGCCGAGGGACTCGGCCGGCTGCTGCGATGCCTGACCACATGCCGATACCGCGAGGAGCATGGCCGAGCCCACGGCCGCGATCGCGGGTGTCATTCGCCGGTTCACTAGGTAACCCTTCTGTATCCCCCATAAGTAATTTTTACCCTACGTGCTGCCCCTACCCCGTGCGGCGGAGTATGAGCATCGATTACCGGCCCTGGAAGCGCGCATGACGGGGAAACGGGGGGTTCACCTGCGAGGAAACCGAAAACGTAAAGAAGAAAGGCCCGCACTGTGTGCGGGCCTTTCTCAGGTGGTTCTCAGGTTGTGCCCGTCAGGCGGCGGCACGGTGCGCGCCGCTCGCCCGATGGCGCGAGGAGGACCTCAGGCGTCCAGCTCGGCGGTGATCCCCCGCGTCACGTTCGGGTCCACCGGGATGCCCGGGCCCATCGACGTGGAGAAGGTGACCTTCTTGAGGTAGCGCCCCTTGGCCGCGGACGGCTTGAGACGCACGATCTCGTCCAGCGCGGCGGCGTAGTTCTCCAGGAGCTGGCGCTCGGGGAAGGACACCTTGCCGATGATGAAGTGGAGGTTCGCGTGACGGTCGACGCGGAACTCGATCTTGCCGCCCTTGATCTCGGTCACGGCCTTGGCCACCGCGGGGGTGACGGTGCCGGTCTTGGGGTTCGGCATGAGACCGCGCGGGCCGAGCACGCGGCCGAGGCGGCCGACCTTGCCCATGAGGTCGGGCGTGGCCACGACGGCGTCGAACTCGTTGAGGCGGTTGCCCTTGGCGATCTCTTCGATCAGCTCGTCGGCGCCGACGATGTCGGCGCCCGCGGCGCGGGCCTCCTCGGCGCGGTCACCGGTGGCGAAGACCAGGACCCGGGCGGTCTTGCCGGTGCCGTGCGGGAGGTTGACGGTGCCGCGGACCATCTGGTCGGCCTTGCGGGGGTCGACGCCCAGCCGCAGGGCCACCTCGACGGTGGCGTCGAACTTGGTGACCGAGCTGGCCTTGGCGATCTTGGTAGCGTCGACCGGGCTGTACAGCGCCTCGTGGTCGATCTGCTCGTCCGCCTTGCGGTAGGTCTTGCTGCGCTTCACTGCTTCTCCTTCTGGAGCCCGTGGTGACGGGCCAGCGCGTGGCCCTCCCACTGTGTCTGTCGTGCCTCGACCCGCTGCGCGGGTCAGTCGGCGATGGTGATGCCCATCGACCGGGCGGTGCCGGCGATGATCTTCTCGGCCGCCTCGATGTCGTTGGCGTTGAGGTCGGGCATCTTCGTCTCGGCGATCTGGCGCAGCTGGTCCTTGGTGAGCTTGCCCACCTTGTCGCGGTGCGGGTTGGCGCTGGCCTTGTCGACGCCCGCGGCCTTCTTGATCAGCTCAGGCGCCGGCGGCGTCTTGGTGACGAAGGTGAAGCTGCGGTCTTCGAAGATGGTGATCTCGACGGGGATGATGTTGCCCCGCTGGGCCTCGGTCGCAGCGTTGTACTGCTTGACGAAGTCCATGATGTTGACGCCGTGGGGACCGAGGGCGGTACCGACGGGCGGCGCGGGCGTGGCCTGGCCAGCGGGAAGCTGGACCTTGACCAGAGCCGCGATCTTCTTCTTAGGAGGCATTGTCCTACTCCGGGTCCTGAACTCCTGTGAAACTCCCACAGGGCGTGGAAGCCCCCCGAGGGCAGGCGAGGGCCAGACGGCCGTGCTCCCTCGGGACCAACCCCGCGGCCGCTCGAACGGCCGGCCCGCGGGACGACTTATCAGTGTATGCGCGCCGCCAGATCGCCAGGACCTGGACGGGCGTCAGATCTTGGAGACCTGGTTGAACGACAGCTCGACCGGCGTCTCACGACCGAAGATCGAGACCAGCACCTTGAGCTTCTGCGACTCGGCGCTGATCTCGCTGACCGTCGCGGGCAGCGTGGCGAAGGGGCCGTCCATGACGGTGACCGACTCGCCGACCTCGAAGTCGACGGTGGCGGCCGCGGCCTTGGCGGCGGTCGTCTTGGTCTGCTCGGTCGGCTCGGGCGCGAGCAGCTTGGCGACCTCGTCCAGGCTCAGCGGGCTCGGCCGGTTGGACAGGCCCACGAAGCCGGTCACGCCGGGCGTGTTGCGCACCGCGGACCAGGACTCGTCGGTCAGCTCCATGCGCACCAGCACGTAGCCGGGGAGCACGCGCTCCTTGACCGGGGTGCGCTTGCCGCCCTTGATCTCGGTGACGGTGTGGACCGGCACCTCGACCTGGAAGAGGTAGTCCTCCATGTTGAGCGACTGGGTGCGGGTCTCGATGTTGGACTTCACGCGGTTCTCGTAACCGGCGTAGGAGTGGATGACGTACCACTCGCCGGGCAGGCCCCGCATGGAGCGCTTGAACTCTTCGACAGGGTCGACATCGGGAACGAGATCACCGTCTTCGTCAACGGCGCCGACCGGAGCCTCGGGCTCAACGGCCTCGCCTGACTCGTCGGCATCACCGGACTCGTCGGCGTCATCCGCGGCCTCAGGGGCCTCGCCGGACTCGTCGGTGATCTCGATCGCCTCTTCCGGCTCGCCCTCCCACTCCTCGTGGGATGCGCCAGCCGACAGTGGGGACTCGGACACGGTGACTCTTTCTTCTCTCGTCGATGATGTTGCGATCTTTGACGCCCTACAAGGACGTGCAGCCGCCCGTCAGCGGGGGGCCGCCGTTCAAGACGGCCACCGACCCGCCGGGGACGGCTGTCGCGCGGCGGCCGGCTCAGGCTCCGCCGAAGACCGCCAGCACACCCTGCGTGAGCAAGAAGTCTATCCCCGCCACGAGCCCGACCATGATCAAGACAAAGACGAGGACCACCGTGGTGTAAGAGATCAGATCCTTGCGCGTCGGCCAGATCACCTTGCGAAGCTCGGCGATGATCTGCCGGTAGAAAAGTGCGGGAGAGGTGCGCTTCTTAACGGTCTGGCCGGACGGCTTACTCGGCCTGTCGGCGGCCTCGCCGCGTGTGTCGATCGCCACAGTCCTCACCTGATCCGTCGTTCCTACGCAACTTTCGGCGGCATACACGCCATCGGTGCGCGGACCGCACTCCGCAGGGCACGAGGGACTCGAACCCCCAACCGCCGGTTTTGGAGACCGGTGCGCTACCAATTGCGCTAGTGCCCTCTGCCGTGAACCACCTTACCCCGAGCGGTCGGGGGTACGTCGCTCACTAGTTGCAGAAGTGTACGGGTGAATGCGCCTCACGTCGAACCAACTCGTGCGACACGTCATGACGGACACCGCTTGTCCAGTTCACGGATATAGGGCGGCGGCGGTGGGAGACGTCTGGAAGCATGGAAGGCATGACCCGTCCTCGCATCTCAGCGCGCATTTCCGCCATCTCAGAGTCCGCCACGCTGGCCGTCGACGCCAAGGCCAAGGCGATGAAGGCGGACGGCCGTCCGGTCATCGGGTTCGGAGCCGGCGAGCCGGACTTCCCGACGCCCGACTACATCGTCGAGGCGGCCGTCGAGGCGTGCCGGAACCCGCGGTTCCACAAGTACACGCCGGCCGGCGGTCTTCCCGAGCTCAAGCAGGCCATCGCCGACAAGACGCGGCGCGACTCCGGCTTCGAGGTCGACGCCTCGCAGGTGCTGGTCACCAACGGCGGCAAGCAGGCCGTCTACGAGGCGTTCGCCACGCTGCTCGACCCGGGCGACGAGGTGCTGGTGGTGGCCCCCTACTGGACGACCTACCCTGAGGCGATCAAGCTCGCGGGCGGCGTCCAGGTCGACGTGGTGACCGACGAGACCACCGGCTACCTCGCCTCGGTCGACCAGCTCGAGGCCGCACGCACCGAGCGCACCAAGGTCCTGCTGTTCGTGTCGCCGTCCAACCCGACCGGCGCGGTCTACTCCCCCGACCAGGTGGCCGAGATCGGCCGCTGGGCCGCGGAGCACGGACTGTGGGTCGTCACCGACGAGATCTACGAGCACCTGGTGTACGGCGGCGTGGCCTTCACCAGCATCGCCACCGCCGTCCCCGAGCTGCGCGACAACGTCGTGGTGCTCAACGGCGTCGCCAAGACCTACGCCATGACGGGCTGGCGCGTGGGCTGGATGATCGGCCCGAAGGACGTCGTGAAGGCCGCCACCAACCTGCAGTCGCACGCCACCTCCAACGTCTCCAACGTCGCGCAGGCGGCGGCCCTGACGGCGGTCTCGGGCGACCTTTCGGCCGTGGCGCGCATGCGCGAGGCGTTCGACCGGCGGCGGCAGACCATGGTGCGCATGCTCAACGAGATCCCCGGCGTCCTGTGCCCCGAGCCGTTCGGTGCGTTCTACGCATACCCGTCGGTCAAGGCAATTCTGGGCAAGGAGCTCCGCGGCCGGCGCCCGTCCACGTCCGCCGAGCTCGCCGAGCTGATCCTCGAGGAGGCCGAGGTCGCCCTGGTCCCCGGCGAGGCCTTCGGCACCCCCGGCTACTTCCGCCTGTCCTACGCCCTCGGCGACGACGACCTCGCGGAAGGCGTCAGCCGCCTCGCCAAGCTCCTGTCCGAGGCCCACTGAACGACGGCATGCTCGAGGCCCCGGCTTGGACGGCCCGGGGCCTCGGTCTGTTCCGAAGGCCGGTCAGCCGGTGGGGCGGACCGCTTCGGCGATCTTCTTCAGCTCGCGTCCGGTGTGGTCGGCGCCGAGCTTGCGGGCGTAGTCAGGGCTGATCATGGCCTCGGCCATCAGACCCCGCCCTGGGGACCACACGATGGTCGGAGTTCCGCCGTCGCCGGTGATCTCCGACGCCTCGCCCAGCGTGGCGATGACGGCCGCCGAGCCGTGGACGTTCACCCGCGTGGCCTTGGCGTCGGCCCGGTAGTCCTTCAGCTTGGACCGCTCGCGCTTGGCCGCCGCGCCCTCGTAGATCACCATCTGGACCGAGTACTCGCCCGGCTGGAGGCCGGACTCGGCCCAGGTGGTCGTGTAACTGGTCGTGCCGAAACCGTTCTTGCCCGACCACTTACCCCATTGCAGACCTTCCGGCAGGTAACCGACGCGGACCCCGCCGAAGGCGCGGCCGTCGCCCAGGTCTCCGAGGTCCTGCGGCAGGCCGGACCGGTCGGACGGTTCCGCGGTCGCGGCGGACGGGGGCATCGTCGCGGTGTCCACCCCTTCGTCCGACGGGAGGGAGGTCGGCGCCTGACTCGGCTCACCGACATCGGTCGGCTCCTGACTCGGATCATCGACAGCGGTCGGCTCCTGACTCGGATCGCCGAGAGCGGTCGGCGCCTGACTCGGGTCACCAAGCGCGGTCGGCGCCTGACTCGGGTCGCCGAGAGCGGTCGGCGTGTCCGAGGCCGGCGCGCCGGAGGACGCCACGGCCGGGCCGGCGGGGGTAGGGGCGGGGGCGAGATTCGGCGCGAGGCCATGTCCCGAGGTGAGGGCGGTGTAGGCGGGGAAGGAGCCCGCCACCAGCACGGTCAGCGCGGCGGCGCCGGCCGTGCGGAACCGCGTGACGTGCGCGCGGTGCCTGCGCCGCACCGCCTGGCCCATCATCGCGGGCGCGCGGACGTCCGCGACGTGGGCGGACATGGCTTCCTTGAGCGCTTCTTCTACGTTCATGCCGAACCTTTCCTCCGATTTCACACCGACGTCCCGTCCAGGGCGCCCATGCGCGCCCGCATCCTGGCCAGGCCGCGTGCGGCCTGGCTCTTCACCGTCCCGGCCGAGCAGCCCAGCAGCGCGGCGGTCTCGGCCTCCGACAGGTCCTCCCAGTAGCGCAGGACCACGACCGCGCGCATGCGCGCCGGCAGGCGGCGCAGCTCGGCGAGCAGGGCGTCGCGCGTGTCGAGGTCCGGCTGCGGCGCCTCCGGCTCGGGAGGACGGGCGAAGGTGATCTCCTGGATCACCTTGCGCCGCCGTGCCCGGGAGATGGCCGCGTTGACCACGACCCGCCTGGCGTAGGACTCCGGGTTGTCGTGCCGGATCCTCGGCCAGTGCCGGTAGACCCTCTCCAGCGCGCCCTGCGCCAGGTCCTCGGCGTCGTGGATCGACGCGCCGCAGACGAGGATGGCCGTGCGGAGCAGGGCGGTGCTCCGGGCGGCCAGGAATTCGTCGAAGGCCGCTTCGTCTTCTTCCGTCATGGCGAGTCCCCTTTCGTCCTCCCCAACGCACCGACCCACCGCGAGGTTGAGAGGCGGTGCGGGACCACCGCGCCGGCGCGGTACGGCAAGATATGGAAATGGCACGCCCGCTCGACGAACTTCCGAAGGCGCATCTTCACCTGCACTTCACCGGCTCCATGCGGCACTCCACCCTGCTGGAGCTCGCGCGCGACCACGGGGTCCACCTCCCCGACGCGCTCGTGGAGGACTGGCCGCCCAAACTACGGGCCACCGACGAGCGCGGCTGGTTCCGGTTCCAGCGGCTGTACGACATAGCGCGCTCGGTGCTGCGCCGCGATCAGGACGTCTACCGGCTGCTGCGCGAGGCCGCCGAGGACGAGGCGGCCGAGGGGTCGCGCTGGCTGGAGATCCAGGTCGACCCCTCCGGGTACGCCCAGCGGTTCGGCGGGGTGACCGCGACGCTGGAACTGGTGCTCGACGCGGCGGCCAGGGCGTCGGAGTCCAGCAAGGTCGGCATCGGGGTGATCGTCGCCGCCAACCGCACCCGGCACCCGCTCGACGCCAAGACCCTCGCCCGGCTGGCCGGGCAGTACGCCGACAAGGGCGTGGTGGGCTTCGGGCTGTCCAACGACGAGCGCCGCGCCCGGGCCCGCGACTTCGACGGCGCGTTCCGCATCGCCAAGCGGGCCGGGCTGCTGGCCGTCCCGCACGGCGGTGAGCTGTCGGGCGCCGCGAGCGTCGCCGAGTGCGTGGACGACCTGGACGCCGACCGCATCGGCCACGGAATCCGGGCGGCCGAATCCCCGCGGCTGATGGAGCGCCTGGCCGACCGTCAGATCGCCTGCGAGGTGTGCCCCACCTCCAACGTCGGCCTCGGCGTCGCCCAGCGGGCCGGGGACGTCCCAGTGAAGCGGCTGTTCGACGCCGGGGTGCCGATCGCGCTCGGCGCCGACGACCCGCTGCTGTTCGGCGCGCGGCTGCTGCCGCAGTACGAGCTGGCGCGCGAGGTCTACGGCTTCAGCGACGCCGAGATCGCCGAGCTGGCTCGCCAGTCGATCCGGTCCTCCACGGCCCCGGACGGCTTCAAGAAGGAACTGCTGACGTCCATCGACACCTGGCTGACCAGCCCGGCCTGAACGGTTCCCAGGCCACCGGGCGGGCGCCCAAGGACGGCGATCGACCCTCCCAGCGGCACCGCGCGCACGTGCGAGTAGATCGTCGGGGTGGCGATGACCTTGCCGGCGGCGTCCACGACGGCGACCTTCATACCAGGCACCTGCGGACATGCCACGGGCCCCGTCGCCGGGGCCCGTGGTCTTGTGCTGTTCAACTGTGGAGAGCGCGGTGTCTCGGGCTCGCGGCCCGAGACGGCGCTCGTCCGTGTGTCACTGGGAGTGGATGTAGACCTCGTCGAAGACCTCGGCGAGCTTGGTGAGGTCCTGGGTGATGCCCTTCTCGGGGTCGCTGGCGTCGAAGGTGATCGACAGCCGGCCGAGCCCCTTGCGGGCCTGCAGGGCCTTCCACATGGTGTTGGTCGTCAGGCCCTGGTCCAGCAGACGCCAGGTGGCGCCGTCCCACTCCTGGCGGTGGGTCCACAGCATCACCGTCTGCACGCCCGCCTGCAACGGCAGATCGACGCGCAGCTTGGCCGCGGCCTCGGCCTGCGCGGCGGTCAGCTTGTTCGCTCCACTGTGCGCAAGACCCACCTCACGGGCACCCACGTGCACCCGGGTGTCCCAGCCACGCGCCCGCACGCCGATCCACTGGTTGCGCAGCGCCTTGTCCGGGGTGATCTTGTACTTGCCGTACTCGCTGGCGAACAGGCCGCTGGACACGTTCACGTGGTCCACATCGCCGGTCAGCACGTACTTCTCGACGTTGGCCCGGCTGATCAGCGGATACTTGGCACGCAGCGCCGCCTGGCACGGCTCGTTGGCCCCGCAGCCCATCTCGGGCACCACCACGTCCACCGCGAGCTGCTTGCCCGCCGGGATCGCCGCACGCAGAGCCGCGGAGCTCTCCTTGACGAACCTGCGCACGTCGTCGGCCGACTTGAAGCCCCAGTAGCCGAGGTCCTGGGCGAACTTCACGCCCACCACGCCCGGCCGGCTCGCCTGCGCCGCCATCGAGGCGACCGCCGCGTCGAACTGGTCCTTGCCGGCCGTCCACGCCGGGGCCAGCTCGCCCTCGATCCACACCCGCATACCCAGCTTGATCGCCGTGGCCGCGGCCTTGCCGGTCGCGTCGTTCGGCGCGGCAAGCGGCGCCTTGGACGCCTTCGGCGTCGCCGTCGGCTGCGCCTCGGTGGAGGGGTCGGGCCGCGGCTCGGTGGAGCGGTCGGGGCGCGGCGCGGTCACGCTGGGGGTTGGCTCCGGCGCCACCGACTCCTGATCCTGAGGCCCGTTGGAGGTCTCCACCTGCGGCGCCTGCTCACCGTTCGGGTCGCTCTGCGTCTGCGGATCGCTCTGGGTCTGTGTCTGCGGATCGGTCTGCGTCTGGGCGTTCGGATCGTCCACCGGCTGCGCGTCCGGATCGGCCAGGGTCGAACTCGTGGGCCCGGGCGTCGCGCCCGAGGTGGTCTCACCGGAGGTCGTCGTCGGCGTGCCGGAAGCACTGCCGCCGCCGGAACAGTCGAACTCTCCGCCCTGACACGCCTTGGCCGGCGGCTTGGTCACGTTGCCGTCGGTGTCCTTGCAGACGTACTTGCCGGCGCTGTGGTCGTACTTGCACAGCACCTGGTCCTTGTCGGCGCAATCTTGCATGCCCGGACCCTTGTTGGTCTTGTCCATGCAGAACAGCACCGGCCCCGGATAGGGGACGGCCTCCTTGAGCTTCTCACCGTCGTTGCGGGCCCAGAAGCGGACGACGTCCAGCGCGTCCTTCGGTGTCTTGGCCATCCACCGGCAGTACATGTACTCGGGGGTGCCGCTGCCGAGGATGTCGTCACACTCGTTGTTGACCTGGTCGGTCGCCGCGGGCGCCGGATCGGCGAGGGCCATGCCCGTCGGAATGCCTACGGTCAGAGCCGCGATCACCGCGACCAGGACGATGATCCACTCGCGTTTGCGAAGTCGGGGCATGCGCGGTCTCCTCGTGCTCAGTCGGTTCAGCAGGGCTTCGTGTACGTGATGTTCACGCCGATGGTCCCGGAGCCTTTGGTGCCCTGGTTGTCGCCGGACCACTTGATGGACATGTAGGCCTCCTGCTGCTGGCCGCAGGAGCCCGACCCGCGGACGCTGAACCCGATCGAGGCGGTCTGCCCGCTGCCGGTGCTGCCCGAGCCGGGCGAGACCAGGATGTCCCGGCCGACGGCCTCCCAGGTGATCGAGCCGACCTGGGACCGGACGGTCACCGTGCCGTCACGGCTGCTGCCGACGTCCATTGAGGTGGTCGAGGCGGTGAAGGCAGGAGGCGGCGGAGGCGGAGGCGGAGCCTGGGTGGTCTGTTTGGTCTGCGGCTGGGAGCTCTGCTTCGGCGTGGACTTCTGGGACGGCTTGGGCGACGAGGTGGTCTTCGGCGGGGGCGGCGGATTGTTGGGGCCGTCGTTCGTCGTCGGCGAGGAGGTCTTGTTCTTCGTCTTGGTGGGGCTCGCCGTGGGGCGGGAGCTGGTCGGCGGGGGCACCACCGGCACCGAGGAGGTCGGGACGGCCGCGCCGGGGCGGGTCGCGGCGGGCCCGGTCACGTGGGGGCTGCTCACGGGCGCGGCGGTGCCGCCGGGCGGCGGAGGCGGCGGGGAGTCGACCAGGGGCGGCAGGGACTCTCCGGCGGTGATGACGACCGTGCCGCCGGCGGCTTCGACGTCGACCGGTCCTCCGGTGCGGGGGGCGGGGGCGAAGATCAGCGACCAGACCACTCCGGCGGA
>NZ_JBEXGS010000049.1:0-17990 GCF_040607455.1 Sphaerisporangium sp. NPDC005289 | reverse complement strand
ACAACGGGGTGCGGCCCAACGTGTCGGGCTACAACCCGATGAAGAAGGAAGGGGCCATCATCCTGGGCATCGGCGGCGACAACAGCATCGGCGCCGCCGGCACCTTCTACGAGGGCGTGATGACCTCGGGCTATCCCTCCGACGCCACCGAGGACGCCGTCCAGGCCAACATCACCGCCGCCGGGTACGCGGTGTCGGGCGGCAATCCGCAGCAGGGCGTCCAGATCGTGGGCGGCCAGTCCGGCCGGTGCGTCGACGTGCCGAACTCCAGCACCACCAACGGCACCCAGGTGCAGATCTGGGACTGCGGGAGCGGCACCAACCAGCGCTTCACCAACACCTCGGGCAAGCAACTCCAGGTGTACGGCAACAAGTGCCTGGACGCCAACGGGCAGGGCACCAGCAACGGCACCCAGGTGATCACCTGGAACTGCAACAACCAGACCAACCAGCAGTGGAACGTCAACTCCAACGGCACCATCACCGGCGTGCAGTCCGGCCTGTGCCTGGACGCCAACGCGGCGGCCACGGCCAACGGCACCAAGCTCATCCTCTGGGCCTGCAACGGCGGATCCAACCAGCAGTGGAGCCTGCGGAGCTGACGCCTCAGCGGTGAGAGCCGCCCTCGGGAGGAACCCCGGCCGGACGCCGCCCGTGGCGCCCGGCCGGTGCGGCGAAGGCGGCGGCTCGCCCGCCTTCCCCAGGCACGGCCCAGGGAGGGCGACGGCGGCGGACGGGCACGGAGGTCCCCGCCCCTCGTTCTCCGCTTGGGCGGATGAAGGCCCCCGGACGCCGTTCGCATGCGTCCTGGCCGACGACCCGCCTTCTCCCGGCGCGCGCTGGAGGTGGTCTGCGCCGGGTCGGCGGTGCCGGCGTCGCCTACGGCGCCCGGCCCGGTGAACGTCCGGGCAGGCAGAGCCCTATGGCGTCGCGGGCCTGTCCGCCGACAGGCAGGGGCGGCACATCGGCACCTCGACCAGGCCGGTGGTCAGCGACTCGTGGGGATGGGTGCCGACGGCCTCGCCGTCGCAGATGCCCGCCCGCCCGCGGTGCCGGGTGGCGCACAGGCAAAGGCAGGGGCGAAGGCCGCGCTCGTCGCCGCGGCGCCCGCAGACCTCGGCCACGGCCTGGCCCTCCAGGCTCTGGGCGAAGGCGATCATGCGCCGCACCGCCGGGGACCGCGCCCAGACGGCGAACCCCTGGGTGAGCATCACCGCGACCGGACGGGCCGCGCGTCCACCCGGAACCGCCCCGGCGGACGTCCCGGACCCGCCACCGAACGTCTCAGACCCGCCACCGTAGGCCCTGGACCGGCCACCGAACGTCTCGGACTCGGGTGACGACCCCCCATCGGACCTTCCCGACGCGGATCCGACGCCGCCGCCGGCCGCCCCGTACGCGGGCCCGGGTTCCCGGCCGGCGCGAGGGGCGGGGCCGGCCGGGGCGGCGGCCTCGGGAGGCGCGGCGGTCCAGACCATGGCGTCGGGGCCGGACTCCCAGCCGGCGAGCACGTCGTCGATGGCCGCCAAGGTCTGGTCGGGGTTGCTCACGGGGCTCGTCCTTCCGCGGGCGCGCACCGCCGGCCTGCGCAGGCCGGCCGCCGGTGTTCCCCTTGATGATGCCCGCCAGGCTCGTGCGGTGTCCACGGTGTTTATGCGCGCACCCAAGCCATCCCCTTTACAATGTAGATCACAGGAAGTCGACCGGTACTTTTGTCCTGGCGGACGGCGGATCGGCGTGCCTACCGGCCGGTGGGCCGTGATCCCTACCGTCGTGGACATGAGCGTGAACGCCGTGTCACTCGAAGAGGTGACCAAGAGCTTCGGGGCCGTCCGTGCCGTGGACGGACTGAGCCTCGACATCCCCCAGGGCCAGACGCTGGCCCTTCTCGGCCCCAACGGCGCCGGCAAGTCGACGACGATCGGCATGCTGCTCGGCCTGACCGTCCCGGACGCGGGGCGGGTGCGGGTCTTCGGCGGCGCCCCGGGCGCCGCCGTGCGCGCGGGACGCATGGGCGCCATGCCGCAGGAAGGCGGCCTGATCGCCAGGGTGACGGTGCGCGAGCTGGTCGCCTTCGTCGCCGGCGCCTACGCCGCCCCGCTTCCGGTGGCCGACGTCCTGGCCACCGCCCGGCTCACCGACCTGGCCGGACGCCGGGTGGACAAGCTGTCCGGCGGGCAGGCCCAGCGCGTGCGCTTCGCCCTGGCCCTGGCCGGGGACCCCGACCTGATCGTGCTGGACGAGCCCACCGCCGCGCTGGACGTGGAGGCCAGGCGCGAGTTCTGGGACGGCATGCGCCGCTACGCCGCCCGGGGCAAGACGATCCTGTTCTCCACCCACTACCTGGAGGAGGCCGACGAGCACGCCGACCGCATCGTGGTGATCGACCGGGGCCGGGTGGTCGCCGACGGCACCAGCAGGGAGATCAAGCGCGTCGCCGCGCTCACCACCGTCAGCCTCTCGGTCGACGGCGAGACCTCCTGGCTGGGCCGCCTGCCCGGCGTGAGCATGGTCGAGATCCGCGGGCGGCGCGCCCACCTGCGCACCACCGACTCCGACGCCACCGTCATGGCGCTCGCCGAGGCGCGGGCCGTGCGCGACCTGGAGGTCTCCCCCGCCGACCTGGAGGACGCCTTCGTCGCCCTGACCGGCCGGGGCGCCGCCTCCCCCTCCCCCACCACGTCGGCCCGCGGGGCCGAGGAAGAGAGCGCCGCCTGATGCTCGGCTACGTCCGCCTCGAACTGGTGCGCGTCCTGCGGGACGTCACCTTCCTCATCTTCGGCGTCGCGATGCCCGTGGTGATGTACCTGATCTTCACTACGCTCGGCCTGGCCCCGGGCGACGAGAAGCAGGTCGCGTTGTTCGTCATGGTCAGCATGGCCGCCTACGGAGGCATCGGCGCGGCCTTCAACAACGGCACCGGCCTCGGCGAGGACAAGGCGCTGGGCTGGGTGCGCCAGCTGCGGCTCACCCCCCTCGCCCCCGCCACGGTCGTCGCGGGCAAGACGATCACCGGCATGGTCGTCGTCGTGCCGGCCATCGCCGCGGTGCTCGTGGCCGGCAGGCTGGTCAACCACGTGGCCCTCAGCCCGGGCCAGTGGGTGTCGATCATCGCCCTGCTGTGGGCGGGGACGATCCCGTTCACGCTGTTCGGCCTCGGCAACGGCTACCGCCTCACCTCGCAGTCGGCGGGCATCGCCAACTTCGCGGCCAGCATGGGGCTCGCCGTGGTCGGCGGGCTGTGGATCCCGGCCGACCGGTTCCCCCGCTGGCTGAAGGCGATCTCGGAGTGGACGCCGACCCACGGGTACGCCGACATGTCCTGGCGCGTCGCCTTCGGCCAGGCCCCGTCCCTGCGCTCGGTGCTCGTCCTGCTCGGCTGGCTGGCCGTCTTCGGCGCCTACGCGCTGTACGGCTACCGGCGCGCCGGCCGGGCGGCGTGAGCGCGCCCCTTCGCGCCGGGCGCGCCCGCGCGGCGGCTAGGTTGTCCCGGTGAACGAGCGGACCTGCGAGGGCCCCGACGACCGTCCCGACCCCGAGTTCGCGGCGCAGGGTCCCGACGCCAACGGTTTCATGATCTGGCTGGTGCTGCTGATCGTCCCGCTGGTGGAGGTCGTCCAGGGCGAGGCCCGGCCGGTGTGGGTCACCGCGCCGGGCCTCTCGGCCGTGGCCGTGCTGTACGTGGTGACGGTCAGGCTGGCGTTCACCGACGCCCGCCGGGCCGAGCGCCTGCCGCTGCCGGCCCTGGGCGCGCTCACCGTGTGGCTCTCCCTGCTGAACGACTCCTTCATCCTGCTGTTCCCCTTGTTCGCCATCGCCTGCGGGGTCGCGGTCAAGGGCATGGGGCGCGTCGCCGCGGTGCTGGGCGCGGCCATCGTCGCGGCCACCGGCGTCACGGCCTTCCACGACGGCCTGCTCTCCGGCGGTGACCTCGACTGGGGCTCCCTGCTCGCACTGGGCTGGGGCACCTTCACCGCCGGGCTCGTCCCGGCGATCATACTGAGGCTGTTCGAGGTGATCGCGCAGCTCCGCGAGACCCGTGAGGAGCTGGCCAGGACGGCCGTCGCCGAGGAGCGCCTGCGCTTCTCCCGCGACCTGCACGACCTGCTCGGCCACACCCTCTCGGTGGTCGTCGTCAAGGCCGAGGCCGTGCGCCGCGTCCTCCCGGCCGACATCGAGGCCGCCGCCGAGCAGGCCCGCGACATCGAGCGCATCGGGCGCGAGGCCCTGGCGGAGGTGCGCGCCGCCGTCACCGGCTACCGGGGGCGAGGCCTGGCCGCCGAACTGGCGTCGGCGCACGCCGTCCTGTCCGGCGCCGGGGTGCGCCTGACCACGCGCATGCCGGTGGACGACCTGCCGCCCGAGACCGACGCGCTGCTCGGCTGGGCGGTGCGCGAGGGGGTGACCAACCTGATCCGCCACAGCGGGGCGCACACGTGCGAGATCACCCTCGGCTCCGGCGACAATGGCATGGTGCTGGAGATCGCCGACGACGGCCGGGGCGGCGCCCGCCGCGCGGACACCGGCCATGGGCTGCGCGGGCTGCGCGAGCGGGTGAGGGCGGCCGGGGGGCTGCTCGAGGTGGACGACCCGCCCTCCGGCGGCTTCCGCCTGCGGGTCACGCTGCCGCGGGAGGCCCGGTGATCCGGGTGCTGCTGGCCGAGGACCAGGGCATGATGCGCGGAGCGCTCGCCCTGCTGCTCGGTCTGGAGGACGACATCGAGGTGGTGGCCCAGGTGTCCTCCGGGGAGGAGGTCGTCGCCGCGGCGCTGGAGCAGCGGCCCGACGTGGCGCTGCTGGACATCGAGATGCCCGGCCGCAGCGGGCTGGACGCCGCCGCCGACCTGCGCGAGCGCCTGCCGTCGTGCCGGGTGCTGATTCTGACGACGTTCGGGCGGCCCGGGTACCTGCGCAGGGCCATGGAGGCCGGCGCGTACGGGTTCATGGTCAAGGACGGCCCGGTGGAGGAGCTGGCGGCGGCCGTGCGGCGCGTCCTGGCAGGTGAACGCGTGATCGACCCGGCGCTCGCGGCGGCCGCGCTGAGCGCGGGGCCGAGCCCGCTGACCGACCGTGAGCGCGACGTCCTGGCGGCCGCGGCCGACGGCTCGACCATCGCCGACATCTCCCGGCGGCTGCACCTGTCGGAGAGCACCGTGCGCAACTACCTGTCGGCCGCCATCGGCAAGACCGGCACCCGCAACCGCATCGAGGCCGCGACCGCCGCCCGCCACAACGGCTGGCTGTGACGCCGTCCGGCGCCGCTCTTCGCACCGTCGAGGCGCCGACCGGCTCGAACGCCCCGGCGAACCGGCCGTCCTTCGACGCGGAAGCTTCTCGGGGTCGAGCACGACAAGACCTCGGGCTCGGCGTGAGCGCGCGCCCCTGGACGCCTTCCGGGCGCCGGCGCATGGTCGAAGCATGACCTCACCCCCTTGGCCGGCGCGCTCCGTCGCCGTTCCCACGGCCGAAGAGATGCGGACCGCGTGGCGCCTGGTCGCCGCTCACCTGGCTCCCACCCCGGTCGACCCGGGAGCGGGCACCGCGCGGGAGCCCGCGCTGAAGCTGGAGAGTCTCCAGCCCACAGGCTCGTTCAAAGTGCGGGGAGCGCTGGCGGCCCTGGCCGCCGCTCCACCCCGCTCGCCGGTCGTCACGGCTTCGGCGGGCAACCACGCTTTGGGTCTGGCGTTCGCCGCCCGCGCACTCGGCCGGGAGGTGACCGTGGTGGTGGCCGAGAACGCCTCACCGGCGAAGGTGCGCCTGCTGCGCCGCCTGGGCGTCGATCTGGTCCAGACGGGCGCCTGCTATGACGACGCCGAAGCGTACGCGCGCCGGCTGGCCCGCGACGGCGCCCACTACATATCGGCCTACAACGATCCCCACGTCATCGCCGGTCAGTCCACCGTCGGCCGTGAACTCGACGCGCAACTCGGCGGGTCACTCGGCGGGCCGGTGACCGTGGTGTGCGGGGTCGGCGGTGGCGGCCTGGCCGCGGGCCTTGGACTGTGGGCGGCCGACCGGCCGCAGGTGCGCGTCATCGGGGTGGAGGCCGCCGCCTCCACGGCGGTCTCCACCGCCGTCGCCGCGGGCCGTCAGGTGCCCGTCGACGTCGGGCCCACTCTCGCCGACGGCATGGCGGGCAACATCGAGCCTGGCTCGGTCACGGTCGGCCTCGTCGCCCGGCACGTCGACCGGCTCGTCACCGTCACCGAGGACGAGATCGGCGCCGCGCTCCGCTACCTCGCCGGTGAGCGCGGCCACGTCGCCGAGGGCGCCGGCGCGGCGGCCGTCGCCGCGCTGCTCGCCGGGAAGGTGACACCGCACGGACGCATGGTGGCCGTGGTCTCGGGCCGCAACATCACCCTGCGGGCCCTGGCCGCCGTGCTGGCACAGCCACGCCCCGGCGCCCCTTGACCCGCCCCGGGCCTGCCTGCCCGTCGTCGCCCTCGGTACCCGCGGCCCCGGCCCGTCCCGTTGCCCGCGGGTGCACAGGGAAGGTCACCCGCGGGCCGGGAGCGCGGGCGTGCCGGAGGTGGCGAGGGCGCGGGGGTCGGGGACGGGCGGCACGGGGCTGGGCTCGGAGGTGCGGCCGAGCGGGGACTTCTGCCAGGTGAACCCGTGCGGGAAGGTGGTCCGGGCGAGGGCGCGCTGGCCGTCGGCGTTGGGGTGGAAGTAGTCCCACTTGCTGATGTGGTCGAGGGTGAACGGGTAGCCGAACACCGCGCCCTCGTCGGAGCGGCACCCCGGACCGTAGGCCGCGCACGCCTGCCGCATCGCCTCGTTGTAGTCCTCGACGCGTTCTCTGACGCGGTCGCGGCGGGCCTGGTCCTTCTTCGCCATGGAGTCGGCGTCGGTCAGCATCGCCGGGCAGATGTGGCCGAGCGCCCAGAAGGCGCGGGCCACGACGTTGTCCTTGCCGATGCGCCACAGCCTCTTGAGGTCGGGGATGCTGGCCACGAACACCTTGACGTCGGCGGCGGCCAGCACGTCGAGCGCCCGCTCGACCCGGGCGCGGTAGGTGGGCACCGGCGTCATGCGCGACTCGGTGGCCGTGCAGGCGTCCTGCGCGCCGATCAGGATGGTGACGTAGGCGGCCTTGGCGGCCACGGCCTTCTGGGCCTGCCCCGCCAGGTCGGCGCTGGTGGAGCCGGGTACGGCGAAGTTGAGGTTGTGGCCCTTGACGGCCTGGCCGTAGCCGAGCAGTCGCAGGTAGTGGCTGTTCACCGAGGGGTGGTCGCCGGCCGACCACGACCGGGAGGTGCACGAGACGTACCAGCCGCACGCGTTGAAGCCCGCGCTGATCGAGTCGCCCAGCGCCGCCATCACCGGCGGCACCGGCTCGGCGGCGGCCGCGGCGGCGGCGGCCGTGCCGGGCGCGCACACCACCGCGGCGGCGAGAACGAGCGCGATCTTGCGGACCATGGTCACCTCCACCTGGAACGATCCATCCCGGGCGGGAGATCGAGAACCCAAGGTAGAGATCGGCAAGGGTGCGCTCTATTACCTCCGGGGAAGGCGTTGCTACCGTTGACCAAGTTCCTATCGCGGCTTGACAGCGAAGCAGGCGTATGTAGACGCCGATGACGCCCGCTCACCCGTGACCGGCGGGGGCGGTGAGACGGGGACCCGATGTCGAACGTGTTCAGATTCCGCATAAGGTGGGCAGAGTGAGTGTCGCGCTCGGGATAACCCGCCCCCCGCTGGTACGCACCATCCCCATCGATCACTCCGGCGATCTGGTCGCGCGACTGCCACAGGCTCCCCCTTACGCCTGGGTCCACCGGGGCGAGGGCCTGGTCGCCTGGGGTGAGGCGGCCAGGGTGACGGTGCCGCCCGGTCCCGGCCGCTTCGACTGGGCCAGGGCGTGGCTGGCGACGGCGTTCGGCGAGGCCCGCGTGGACGACGACGTGAGCGTGCCCGGGTCCGGCCCGGTGGCGTTCGGCTCGTTCACCTTCGACCCCGACGCCCCCGGCTCGGTGCTGGTGATCCCCCGCGTCGTGCTGGGCCGCAGGAACGGCCGCGCGTGGCTGACCACGATCGGCGAGCCGCCGATGGAGCTGATGGCGCCCCCCTCCTCCCCCGGCCGCGTCGTCTACGGCGACGGCTCGCTCACCGCCCCCGGATGGCAGCACGCCGTGGGCCGCGCGGTCGGCGAGATCAGGTCGGGACGGCTGGAGAAGGTCGTGCTCGCCCGCGACCTGGTCGCCACCGCCGAGCGCAACATCGACGTGCGCCTGCTGCTGGAGCGGCTGGCCTCGGCCTACCCCGACTGCTACACCTTCTCCTGCGCGGGCCTGGTGGGGGCCACCCCCGAGTTGCTGGTGCGGCACACCGGCAAGGCCGTCGAGTCGCTGGTGCTGGCCGGCACGACCTACCGCGGGTCCAGCCCTGAGGAGGACCGCGCCCAGGCGGCGGCCCTGTTCGCCTCCCGCAAGGACCGCTACGAGCACGCCTGCGCGGTCGCCTCGGTTCGCGAGACTCTTACGCCGCTGTGCGCCTCGCTCACCGTGCCCGACGAGCCCGAACTGCTGGTGCTGCCCAACGTGCAGCACCTGGCCAGCCGGGTGCGCGGCCGGCTGGCGGACGGCGCCTCGGTGCTCGACGTGGTGGCCGCCATGCACCCGACGGCGGCGGTCGGCGGCACGCCGACCGCCGTCGCGCTGGAGGTGATCCGCGAACTGGAGGGCATGGACCGCGGCGGGTACGCCGGCCCGGTCGGGTGGATCGACGGGCGCGGCGACGGCGAGTGGGGCATCGCGCTGCGCTGCGCCCAGATCCAGGGACGCCGGGCGCGGCTGTTCGCCGGCTGCGGCATCATGGGCGACTCCGACCCGGCGGCCGAGCTGGCCGAGGCCCAGGCCAAGTTCCGCGTCATGCGCCACGCCCTGGAAAGCTGAGGCGCGCGGCGGCCCTCCGCGCCCCCGCTCAGCCTCCCGTGGTGTCGGCCTGGCCGCCCGCCGGGGAGGCCGCGTGGCGGTCGAGTTCGTGGGTGAGGTCGTCCAGTTCGGCGCCGCCGGCCATCAGGGAGGTCAGCTCTTCGCGGGTGATGGCGTCCCTGTCGAACCGCCCGAGGCTCGCGCCCCGGTTGAGGAGCAGGAAGCGGTCGCCCACCGGGAAGGCGTGGTGGGGGTTGTGGGTGATGAACACCACGCCGAGGCCCCGGTCGCGCGCCCTGGCGATGTAGCGGAGCACCACCCCGGCCTGTCTGACGCCGAGGGCGGAGGTCGGCTCGTCCAGGATGAGCACCCGCGCCCCGAAGTACACCGCGCGGGCGATGGCGACCGACTGGCGCTCGCCGCCCGACAGCGTGCCGACCGGCTGGTCGACGTCGCGGACGTCGATGCCCATGGCGCGCAGTTCCTCGCGCGCCACCTTTCTGGCGCGCGCCACGTCGAAGCGGCGCAGCGGTCCGGTGACCGGCTCGGAGCCGAGGAAGAAGTTCCGCCAGACCGACATCAGCGGGATCATCGCCAGGTCCTGGTAGACCGTGGCGATGCCGCGGTCCAGCGCCTCGCGGGGCCCGCCGAGCCGCACCGGCACGCCGTCCAGCAGGTACTCGCCCTGGTCCTGCTGGTGGACCCCGGCGAGGATCTTGATGAGCGTCGACTTGCCGGCGCCGTTGTCGCCCAGCACGCAGGTGACCTCGCCCGCGCGCACGAGCATCGACACGCCCCGCAGGGCGATGACGCCGCCGAAGGTCTTGCCGATGTCGCGGACCTCCAGCAGCGGCGCGGCCGCGGCGCCCGGTCGGCCCGCGGGCACGGTGTCCGGCGTCATCGCCTGACCTCCTCGGCGTAGCGGCGCACCAGGCGGTTGGCCAAGGTGGCCAGCAGCAGCATCGCGCCCAGGAAGAACTTGAACCAGTCGGCGTCCCACCCGGCGAACACGATGCCCTTGTCGGCCATCCCGAAGATCACCGCACCGATGGACGCGCCGACCGCCGAGCCGTATCCGCCGGTCAGCAGGCATCCGCCGATCACCGCGGCGATGATGTAGATGAACTCCTGGCCGATGCCGGCGTTGGCCTGGACCGAGGTGAAGCGCAGCGCCATGATCGAGCCGACCAGCCAGGCGGCGGTGGCCGTGGTCATGAACAGCGCGATCTTGGTGCGCGCGGCGGGCACGCCGACGGCCCGCGCCGCCTGCTCGTCGCCGCCCACCGCGAAGATCCAGTTGCCCGCCCTGGTGCGCATGAGGACCCACGTCGCCAGGACGGTGACGCCGATCCACCAGAAGATGGCCACCCGGAAGTCCACCCCGCCGGCGCTGACCGAGCCGGCCAGCAGGGCGCGCGCCCTGGTAGCCCTCGGCCCTGCGCAGCCCGCTCACCTGCACGGTGCCGGTGATGGCCTTGGTGACCCCGAGGTTGAGCCCTTGCAGCATCAGGAAGGTGCCGAGGGTGACGATGAAGCTCGGCAGCCGGGTGCGCACCACCAGCAGGCCGTTGGCGAAACCGATCGCCAGCGCCAGCGCCAGGCCGGCGAGCATGGCGGCCCACACGTTCCAGCCGAACCTGGTGGCCAGGGTCACCATCACCAGCCCCGTCGTGCCGGTGAGCACGCCGGCCGACAGGTCGAACTCGCCGCCGATCATGAGCAGGGCGATGGCGACGGCCATGATGCCCAGCGTGGAGGCCGGGTCCAGCCAGTTGGCCACCCCGTCGGCCGACCGGAAGACGGCCGACTGGGCGGAGAAGAAGGCGAAGACCGCGACCGCGCCGACCACCGAGCCGAGTTCCGGGCGGATCAGCAGGCGCCGGGCCCGCCCGGAGCCCGCGACGCGCTCGTCGGCGGTGACGCTGGTCACCGGGTGCCGCCCTGGGCGAGCTTGGCGACCTGGGCCGCGTTCTCCTTGGTCACGAACCCAGGGCCGGTGTTGACGGGCAGGCCGCCGCCGACGGTGTTGAGGTTGTTCTTGTACAGGTACAGGAAGGTGATCGGCAGCCAGCCCTGCAGGTACTGCTGCTGGTCGACGGCGAACAGGATCTCTCCGGCCTCGATGGCGTCGACGACGTCGGCCGACAGGTCGAAGGTGGCCAGCTCGGCCTTGGAGCCGCCGTCCTGGATCGCGTCGCGGGCGGCGATGGCGACCGCCGGGTTGAGGGCCAGCACGCCGTTGACCGAGGCGTCGCTCTGGAGCTTGGCCTTGATCTTGGAGGTGGCGTCGGCGAGGTTGCTCACGTCCACCTGGAGCCGTTCGACGGTGCCGCCGAGGGTCGCGGTGGCGCCGTTGCACCGCTGGTCCAGGCCGACGTTGCCCGCCTCGTGGATGACGCACAGGAGCTTGGTGACGCCCGCGGCCTTGAGCTTCTCCCCCGCGCCGCGCCCGGCGACCTCCTCCGACTGCCCGACGTGGGTGATGGCGCCGAACTCCTTGGAGCTGTCGGCGCCGGAGTTGATGGTGACGACCGGGATCTTGGCGGCGACCGCCTTGCCGATGGCCTCCTTCAGCGCGTCGGGGTTGGCCATGGAGACCACCACGCCGTCGACCTTCTGGCTGACGGCCTGGTCGATGAGCTGCGCCTGCTTGGCCGGGTCGCCGTCGCCCTGGTAGGTCACCGTGGCGCCGTACCGCTTGCCGGCGGCCTCGGCGCCGTTCTTGACGACGTCCCAGAACGCGTCGCCGGGAGCGCCGTGGGTGATCACGGCGAAGGTCCCGCCGCCGTCCTGTGCGCCCGCCGCCGCCGACGCCGGGGCGCCACCGGCCGCCGGGGTGGTCGGGTCGCCGCCGGAGCACCCGCCGAGCGCCAGTGTCGCCAGAGCCGTCGCCGCAACCAGGCGTGTGGTCAACCTCATGGTCACCTCCCGCACCGTCCCGGGGGTCGGGATCGGCCGCATGCCAGAGTTTGTAACCTCAGGTAACCTGCCTGTCAATAATTTGTCGTGACATTCGGATGTATGACCCATCGGCAGTCCTCGCCAGTACGCCAGGTCAGGGGGCCGCGCCGGGGCCTGGGGCCGTCCACACCGGCGAGCAGGCGCGCACGACCGCGCCCCGCGGTGACCTGACACGGCCGTCGGCGCCGCCGGGCGCCCGTCCGGCGGCGCCGGCCAGCCAGAGGTACCCGTCTGACATGGGCACTTCCCCGGCGTCAATATTTGTCAGGACATTCTGATGTCCGCTAGCCTCGTTCCACAGCGATCAGTCACTGAGCCGGGAGAAGGCATGGGCACTCGACTCGACATCGACCTCGATCGCTCCAGCCCGGTGCCGCTCTACTTCCAGGTGGCCGAGCAGATCGCCGAGGCGATCCGCCGGGGCGACCTGGTGCCCGGGTCCCGGCTCGACAACGAGATCCTGCTCGCCGACCGGCTCGGGCTGTCGCGCCCGACCATCCGCCAGGCCATCCAGTATCTGGTGGACAAGGGCCTGCTCGTGCGCAAACGCGGCGTCGGCACCCAGGTGGTGCACGGCCAGGTGAAGCGCACGGTCGAGCTGACCAGCCTGTACGACGACCTGCGCCGGGCCGGTCAGGAGCCGGGCACCAAGGTGCTCTCCCTGGAGCCCATCGGCGCCTCCGACGAGATCGCCGCGGTCCTCGGCGTGCCGCCCGGCACCGAGGTGCTGCGCCTGGAGCGGGTGCGCTACGCCGCGGGTGAGCCGCTGGCCCTGCTGCACAACTGGCTGCCGGCGGGTCTCGGGCCGCTGAGCGCGCAGTCCCTCGAGGAACGCGGCCTGTACGAGCTGCTGCGTTCGGCCGGGGTGCGCATGCGGGTGGCCAACCAGCGCATCGGCGCCCGCGCGGCCACCCCCGCGGAGGCGCGTCTGCTGGACGAGCGCCGGGGGGCGCCGCTGCTGACGATGGTGCGCACGACCTACGACGACCAGGGCAGGGCCGTGGAGCACGGCTCGCACGTCTACCGGGCCTCGCACTACTCGCTGGAGGTCACGCTGATCGAGCGCTGAGGGGCGGTCTCGGCGGTCCCGGCGGTCCCGGCGGTCCCGGCGGTCTCGGCCGCCTGGTCCGGCTCATCGGGCTCGGACGCCCGCCCGGCTCGGCGCTTGATGTACAGCGTGGTGGCGCAGCCGAACAGCACGGCGACGACCAGGCCGACCCACGAGAAGCCCTTGAGCCAGCGGTCGGCGACGATGCCCAGGTAGTAGATGACGGCGGTGGTGCCGCCCGCCCAGGTGATGCCGCCCAGGACGTTGGCGATCAGGAACCGCCAGTAGGGCATGCGCAACGCCCCGGCCAGCGGCCCGGCCAGGATGCGCAGCAGCGCGATGAAGCGGCCGAAGAACACCGCCCACATGCCCCACCGGTCGAAGGCCTTCTCGGCCTTGGCGATGTGCCCGGGGCCGAAATGCTTGGGAAAGCGCCTGGCCAGCCGGTCGAACAGCGGCTGCCCGCCCTTGCGGCCGATGACGTACCCGATCGAGTCGCCGATGATGGCCCCGGCGCTCGCGCACACCCCGACCCACACCGGGCTGACGACGTGCTGCGCCGACAGCAGCGCGGCGCTGACCAGGACGATCTCGCCGGGCAGCGGGATGCCGAGGCTCTCGACACCGATCACCACGCCGACGATCACGCAGATCCACAGCGGGGGGATCGCCTGGAGCCATTCCTCGACATGCATGGCTCACACTTTATGCGGTGGGATGCCCTCTCTTTGCGTGTGCGGGAAACATCGGGGACTTCTAAGGGAGATCCCTGAGGGCCGCGTGGGCGGCCTCGCGCATGGCCGCGTGGACGCGGGCGTTCTCCGCCCGGTCGGTGCGTACCTCCACGATGCGGGGGCCCTCTCCCCGGATGGCCTTGGGCAGGTCGCCGATGGAGGACAGCAGGGTGTGCGGGGTGCCCGTGGCGGCGGCGAGGTAGGACAGGTTCACCCCGTGCGGGGTGCCGAAGACCCGCTCGAAGGAGTCGGGCAGCGCCGCCTGCGGCAGCAGCGAGAAGATGCCGCCGCCGTCGTTGTTGACGACGACCAGGCACAGGTCGGGCCGGGGCTCGCGGGGGCCGAGCACCAGGCCGTTCTGGTCGTGCAGCAGGGTGAGGTCGCCGATGAGGGCGTAGGAGGGCCCGTTGTGGGCGAGCGCGGCGCCCATCGCGGTGGACACCAGCCCGTCGATGCCCGAGGCGCCGCGGTTGGCCAGCAGCCGCACACCGCGCCGGGGGCGCATGGCCTGGTCGAGGTTCCTGATGGGCATGGAGGACCCGCAGAACAGCAGGGCGTTGTTGGGCAGCGCCTCGGCCAGGTCTCTGGCCAGGCGCGGCTCGCTCAGCTCGGCCTCGTCCAGCACGGCGTCGACGGCGGCGCGCGCGGCGGCCTCGGCGTTGCGCCAGGACCACAGCCAGCCGTCGTCGCCGGCCGCGACGGGGATCTCCACGGCCTGGGCGACCTGGGTGGCCGAGCGGGTGGGGTCGGGCCAGCGGGACAGGTCGGAGGCGACGACGATGTGCTCGCGCGCCTGCGTGAGCCACGACAGCAGGGGGCGCGACAGGCTGGGCCGGCCGAGCGTGACGACCACGTCGGGGCGGTGGGCGTCGGCGAACTCGGGGGCGCCGAGCAGGAAGTGGTAGGCCGAGATGGCGTGGTCACCGTACCTGGCCCCGCCGGTGGGCTCCGACAGCACCGGCCAACCGGCCATTCCGGCGGCGGCGACGTAGCGGCGCACGTTGGAGGCGCCGTCGCCGACCACCAGGACGCCGCGGCGGGTGGGCGAGACGTGCAGGCCCGCCGAGGGCGGGGCCACCCGGGCGCGCACCCAGGGCCCGGCCGCGCCGCCCTCCAGCGGCTCGCACCAGGAGGTGTCGCCGTCGGGGACCAGCGGTTCGCGGAAGGCCACGTTCAGGTGGACCGGGCCTGGGTCGCCGGGCCCGAGGGCGCGCTGGTAGGCGCGGCCGGCCAGCGACCGCCAGTACGCGACCTGGCCCGGCCGCTCCTCGGGCACGCCGATCTCGCTGAACCAGCGGACCGACGATCCGTACAGCTTGATCTGGTCGATGGTCTGGCTGGCCCCGGTGGCGCGCAGCTCGGGCGGGCGGTCGGCGGTCAGCACCAGCAGCGGGACGCCCGACTCGTGGGCCTCGATCACCGCGGGGTGGAAGTTGGCGGCGGCGGTGCCGGAGGTGCACACCAGCGCGACCGGCCGCTCGGACCTGCGGGCCAGGCCCAGGGCCAGGAACGACGCCGACCGCTCGTCGATGCGCACGTGCAGGCGCACGCGCGGGTCGCCGTGCGCCGCGATGGCCAGCGGCGCCGAGCGGGAGCCGGGAGCCAGCACCACGTCGGTCAGCCCGCAGCGCACCAGCTCGTCGACCAGGACGCCGGACAGCGCGGTGGCGGGGTTCACCTGCCCTCCTCGAACGGGACCTGCCGGGCGGCCCGCCCGGCGGGACGGGCGCGCGGGGGAAGGGGGAAGGCCCTCATCTAGGGGCGGCGCGGGAAGCGGGAGAAGTCGGGGCGGCGCTTCTCCTTGAAGGCGTCGCGGCCCTCCTGGGCCTCTTCGCTCATGTAGTACAGCAGGGTGGCGTCACCGGCGAACTGCTGCATGCCGGCCGCGCCGTCGCTGACGGCGTTGATGGCGCCCTTGAGCATGCGCAGGGCCAGCGGCGACTTGTCCAGCATCTCGCGGCACCACTGGACGGTCTCCTCCTCCAGCCGCTCCAGCGGGACGACCGTGTTGACCAGGCCCATGTCCAGGGCCTCCTGCGCGTTGTAGAAGCGGCACAGGTACCAGATCTCGCGGGCCTTCTTCAGCCCCACGGTCTCGGCGAGCAGCCACGCGCCGTAGCCGCCGTCGAAGGAGCCGACCTTGGGGCCGGTCTGGCCGAACACGGCGTTGTCGGCGGCGATCGTGAGGTCGCACACGACGTGCAGCACGTGGCCGCCGCCCACGGCGTACCCGGCGACCATGGCGACGACCGGCTTGGGCAGGCGGCGGATCTGCACCTGCAGGTCCAGCACGTTGAGCCGGCCGACGCCGTCGGGGCCGACGTAGCCGTCGTCGCCGCGGATCTTCTGGTCGCCGCCGGAGCAGAACGCCTCGGTGCCGGCGCCGGTGAAGATGATCACACCGACGTCGCCGTCGTCGCGGGCGGCGTTGAAGGCGTGCTGGAGTTCGAAGAGCGTGGTCGGGCGGAAGGCGTTGCGCCGCTCGGGGCGGTTGATCGTGATCTTCGCGATGCCCTCGGCCGTCTCGTAGATGATGTCCTCGTAGTCACCGGACCGCTTCCAGTCGACAGTGCTCACGGTCACGCTCGCTCCTCCACTCACCTGCGCGTCGCCCGGCAGGGCACGGCCGGGACCCCTCTCATCGGGACTAACCTTACGACCGTGAGTGAGCGTCCTGTGCACGCGGTGGTCCTCCCTCCCGGTCCCGACCTGTTCGGCATGGTTCGCCGGGCGTTGCTCGACGGCGGCCCCGCCGTGCTGCCCCTGGCTCCGGAGCTGCCGGCCCCGGCGCTGCGGGAGGCACTGGAGGCGCTGCGCCCGACCCATGTGGTGACCGCCGGCGGGGTGCGGCCCCGGGAGGGCGGGGTCCCCGCGTCCGGGGACACCGCGGTGATCATCGCGACGAGCGGCTCGACGGGCGTCCCCAAGGGGGCCGAGCTGACCGCCGGCGCCCTGACCGCCTCGGCCGCGGCCTCGCTGGCCCGCCTCGGCGCCCGGCCGGGCGAGCGGTGGCTGTGCTGCCTGCCCGTCTCGCACGTGTCGGGGCTGGCGGTGCTGGTGCGCTCGCTGCTGGGCGGCGCGGCGCCCCTGATCCACGAGCGGTTCTCGCCCGAGGCGGTGGCCGCCAGCGGCGCCGACCACGTGTCGCTGGTCCCGACGCAGCTCAGACGCTTGATCGACATCGGCGCCGACCTGTCGGCCTTCCGCACGATCCTCCTCGGCGGCGCCGCCCCGCCGCCCGGCCTGCTTGCGGAGGCGCGCGCCGCCGGAGCGCGCGTGGTGACCACCTACGGCATGAGCGAGACGTGCGGCGGGTGCGTCTACGACGGCGTCCCGCTGGACGGGGTGGGCGCCGCGGTCGGGCCGGACGGGCGGGTGCGCCTCTCCGGGCCCGTGCTGTTCTCCGGCTACCGGCTGCGCCCCGACCTGACCGCCGCGTCGCTGCGGGACGGCTGGTACCTCACCTCCGACCTCGGCACGCTGGAGGAGGGCCGGCTGCGCGTGGTCGGCCGCGCCGACGACGTGATCAACACCGGGGGGCGCAAGGTGGTCGCCGGGACGGTGGCGGGCGTCCTGTCCGGCCATCCGGGGGTCCGCGACGCCGTCGTCGTCGGGCGGCCGCACCACGAGTGGGGCGAGGAGGTCGTCGCGGTGGTGGTGGCCGCCGACCCGGCCGCTCCCCCGGCGCTGGGTGAGCTGCGCGCCCTGGTGAAGGAGCGCCTGCCGGGGTACGCGGCGCCGCGGGCGCTGGCGGTGCGCGACCGGCTGCCGCTGCTGCCGAACGGCAAACACGATCTTGTCGCCATACGACGCGATATTTCCGGGTTTGGTGGCGTAAGAGAGGTTCGTTGACCACAATGTCGCGTCGAAGGGGAACCGTACGCCGCATCCAGCGCGTCATACCGACAGCAGTGGATCTAGGAAGGACGCCTTGATGAACCCAACCCGCAAGATGTGGATCTCCGCCGGAGTGGTGGGAGCGGTCCTCGTCGGGGGGATATCCGTCGCGGCCGCCGCCGCCACGGGACGGGTCGAGTCCGAGAAGGCCAGCCGGACGAGCGAGAGCTCGACGACCTACGCTCCGGGCGAGGCACCCGGCCAGATCCCCGGGCCCGACGTCCCGGCCAACGCGGAACCCACGAGCGCGCCGTCGGTCTTCGTCGACGACCAGATGAACCGCGATCCCAAGAAGGTCGCCGAGTACTGGACCGAGAAGCGCCTGGAAGAGGCCGAGCCTCTCCCCATCCCCGTGATCACCGGGGAGAAGAAGCCCAAGTAAGGCCGCACGAGCCGTCGCGGGAGGCGGGCCGCCGTACGGCGGCCCGCCGCCTCGCGTGCGGGGCCCGTCGCCCGCCGCGCCGGGCCGGTGCGCCC
>NZ_JBEXGS010000048.1:0-18459 GCF_040607455.1 Sphaerisporangium sp. NPDC005289 | reverse complement strand
TCGGGGATGTTCTCGCCCTTGACGATGGCCTCGTAGACCTTCACGCGGCCGAGAACGTCGTCGGACTTGATGGTCAGCAGCTCCTGCAGCGCGTAGCCGGCTCCGTAGGCCTCAAGGGCCCAGACCTCCATCTCGCCGAAGCGCTGGCCGCCGAACTGGGCCTTACCGCCCAGCGGCTGCTGGGTGATCATGGAGTACGGACCGGTCGAGCGGGCGTGGATCTTGTCGTCGACCAGGTGGAGCAGCTTGAGGATGTAGATGTAGCCGACCGCGATGGGATAGGGGAACGGTTCGCCGCTGCGGCCGTCGAACAGCCGGGCCTTCCCTCCGCGCTGCACCAGCCGGTCTCCGTCACGGTTGGGGACGGTGCTGTCGAGCAGGCCGACGATCTCCTCCTCGTGGGCGCCGTCGAACACCGGGGTGGCCATGTTGGTGCGCGGCTCGACCCTCTCGAAGCCCTTGTCGCGCAGCCGCTCGGCCCAGGCCTCCTGCACCCCCGTGATGTCCCAGCCGCGGGCGGCGATCCATCCGAGGTGGGTCTCCAGGACCTGGCCGACGTTCATCCGGCCGGGCACGCCCAGCGGGTTGAGGATGATGTCGACCGGGGTGCCGTCCTCCAGGAACGGCATGTCCTCCACGGGCAGGATCTTGGAGATGACGCCCTTGTTGCCGTGCCGGCCCGCCAGCTTGTCGCCCTCGGTGATCTTGCGCTTCTGGGCGACGTACACCCGGACCAGCTCGTTCACACCGGGAGGAAGCTCGTCACCCTCCTCGCGCGAGAAGACCCGCACCCCGATGACCTTGCCCGTCTCACCGTGCGGGACCTTCAGGGAGGTGTCGCGGACCTCGCGGGCCTTCTCACCGAAGATCGCGCGCAGCAGCCGCTCCTCCGGCGTCAGCTCGGTCTCACCCTTGGGCGTGACCTTGCCGACCAGGATGTCACCGGGCACCACGTCCGCGCCGATGCGGATGATGCCGCGCTCGTCGAGGTCGGCCAGGACCTCCTCGGAGACGTTCGGGATGTCCCGGGTGATCTCCTCAGGGCCCAGCTTGGTGTCGCGGGCGTCGACCTCGTGCTCCTCGATGTGGATCGAGGACAGCACGTCGTCCTGCACCAGCCGCTGGGACAGGATGATCGCGTCCTCGTAGTTGTGCCCCTCCCACGGCATGAACGCCACCAGGAGGTTCTTGCCGAGCGCCATCTCACCGTTGTCGGTGCACGGACCGTCCGCGACGACCTGGTTGATCTCCACCCGGTCGCCCTCGGCCACGATCGGCTTCTGGTTGAAGCTCGTGCCCTGGTTCGAGTGCTTGAACTTCGCCAGCCGGTAGGTCGTGCTCGTGCCGTCGTCGTTGGCGATCGTGACGTAGTCGGCCGAGACCTCCTCCACCACGCCGGCCTTCTGGGCGCTGATCAGGTCGCCCGTGTCGGTTGCCGCGCGGTACTCCATGCCGGTTCCGACCAGGGGGGCCTCGCTCCTGAGCAGGGGCACCGACTGGCGCATCATGTTCGCGCCCATGAGCGCGCGGTTGGCGTCGTCGTGCTCCAGGAACGGGATCATCGCCGTCGCCACCGACACCATCTGGCGCGGCGAGACGTCCATGTAGTGCACTTCGGTCGAGCGGACGTACTCGAACTCGCCGCCCTTGGTGCGCACCAGCACCCGCCCCTCGGCGAACCCGCCGTCCGCCGACAGCGGGGAGTTCGCCTGGGCGATCACGTACAGGTCTTCCTCGTCGGCGGTCAGGTAGGCGATCTCCTCGGTGACCCGGCCGTCCACGACCTTGCGGTAGGGCGTCTCGACGAAGCCGAAGGCGTTGAGCCGGGCGAAGCAGGCGAGGTAGCCGATGAGGCCGATGTTCGGGCCTTCGGGCGTCTCGATCGGGCACATGCGGCCGTAGTGGGACGGGTGCACGTCGCGCATCTCCACGCCGGCCCGCTCACGCGACAGACCGCCCGGACCGAGCGCCGACAGCCGCCGCCGGTGCGTCAGACCGGACAGCGGGTTGGTCTGGTCCATGAACTGCGACAGCTGGGAGGTGCCGAAGAACTCCTTCATGGCCGCCACGACCGGGCGGATGTTGATCAGGGTCTGCGGCGTGATCGCCTCGACGTCCTGCGTGGTCATGCGCTCACGGACGACGCGCTCCATGCGGGCCAGGCCCAGCCGGACCTGGTTCTGGATCAGCTCGCCGACGTTGCGCACCCGCCGGTTGCCGAAGTGGTCGATGTCGTCGACCTCCAGCGGCAGGCCGTCCGACTCCTCGCCGGCGTGCAGCCGCACCAGGTACTCGACCATCGCGACGATGTCGTCCTCGGTCAGGACGGTGACGTTGATGTCGGTGTCCGAGCCGAGCTTCTTGTTGATCTTGTAGCGGCCGACCTTGGCCAGGTCGTAGCGCTTGGGGTTGAAGTAGAGGTTCTCCAGCAGCGTCTGGGCGGACTCCTTGGTCGGCGGCTCGCCCGGGCGCAGCTTGCGGTAGATGTCGAGCAGGGCGTCGTCCTGGCCGGAGGTGTGGTCCTTCTCCAGGGTGGCGCGCATCGACTCGTACCGGCCGAACCGCTCGAGGATCTGGTCGTTGGTCCAGCCGAGCGCCTTGAGCAGCACGGTCACCGGCTGCTTGCGCTTGCGGTCGACGCGCACACCGACGCTGTCGCGCTTGTCGATCTCGAACTCCAGCCAGGATCCCCGTGAAGGGATCACCTTGCACCCGTAGAGGTCCTTGTCGGAGGTCTTGTCGACGTTGCGCTCGAAGTACACGCCGGGGGAGCGGACGAGCTGGGAGACCACGACCCGCTCGGTGCCGTTGACGATGAAGGTGCCCTTCGGCGTCATGAGCGGGAAGTCGCCCATGAACACCGTCTGGCTCTTGATCTCACCGGTGGTGTTGTTGATGAACTCCGCCGTGACGAACATCGGGGCGGAGAAGGTCATGTCCTTGTCTTTGCACTCATCGACGGAGTACTTGGGCGGCTCGAACCGGTGGTCGCGGAACGACAGGGACATGGTCCCCGCGAAGTCCTCGATCGGGCTGATCTCGTGGAAGATCTCCTCGAGGCCCGACTGGGCGGGGACGTTCTTGCGCCCGGCCTGAAGAGCCGCCTCGACCCGGGCCTTCCATCTCTCGTTGCCCAGCAGCCAGTCGAACGACTCGGTCTGCAGGGCGAGAAGGTCGGGAACCTCCAGAGGCTCCTGGATGCGCGAGAAAGAGACGCGACGGGGACCGGCGGGTACGGCGGATGCGTTGCGCGAGGCTGCCAACAGATGTCCTTCCGAGGGCTCGCGGCGGGCTGACTGCACGCACGCCAGACGACCTCGCAACGTGAGCGAGCGGAGCGGGTCGACGAGAAGGCAGCGTGGAGAGATGAGCGTACTCGCTCTAATCGAATTTGTCCACGCTTACGCAGGCCCTATCCTTCCGGGCGCAACTTCATGATGACGTACGCCACTCTGCTTGTCAATCCTCAAGCGTCGCCGAGCGGGGACTTCACCCGGCGCGCGGATCGCCGCCACCGGTACGAAGTACTAACCGGACGGATAACTGCCGACAAATCGCTAACAAAATCATTTACTCTCCCATGGCATCCAGAGATCACGGGAGTGTCAATGAACATTCGCGGGAAGGCGCCGACCGCCGTCGCGGCCGGAGCGCTGGTCACCATCGCCACCCTCACCGCGGGGGGATCACCGGCGGCGGCCCAGGCCGCACCGGCGCCCGGGGACCCGGTCACCCACGAGCAGAACCCGCGGGTCCCCGAGGGCGCCGCGTGGACGGAGGCGTACTTCCCCTCCTCGGACGGCAGCGGCGTCGAGTTGCACGCCGACGTGCTGCGTCCGGCCGGCCTGCCGGCCGACGCCAAGACCCCGGTCATCCTCTCCGTGGGGCCCTACTTCGCGCACGCCGGGCAGACCGGTCCAGAAGGCTGGGACAGGGTCGGGCCGTCGGCGCGCTTCCAGGACTTCGTCAACGGCGCCGGCCTCATGGCACGCGGCTACACCTTCGTGATGGTCGACCTGCGCGGCTTCGGCGGCAGCACCGGGTGCCTGGACTGGGTCGGCCCCGGCGAGCAGGCCGACGTCCGTGCCGCCATCGACTGGGCGGCCGGCCAGCCCTGGTCGACCGGCAAGGTCGGCATGTACGGCAAGTCGTACGACGCCGTCACCGGACTGGTGGGCAACAACCTCAAGCGGAGAAGCCTGAAGGCGGTCGTCGCGCAGGAGCCGGTCTGGAACATGTACAACTACCTGTTCAGCAACAAGGTCCCGCGCCCCAACGTCATCGGGACCCCGGCGGCGTACAACTCGATCGCGACGATCCCCGCGCTGGCCGACGACAGCGACCGGTACAAGGCGAACGCCCAGTACGAGGCGAGCCATCCGGAGTGCCTCAGCGACAACATGACCAACAACAACGACCCCGACCCGCGCTCGGCGTACTGGCGCGCCCGTGACCTCGCCGCCCGGGCGGCCGGCACCGGCACGCCGTTGTTCGTCACCCAGGGCTTCATCGAGCCCAACACCAAGCCCGAGGACATGGAGGTGTACCTCGGCAACCACCACGGCCGGGAACGCGGCTGGCTCGGCCAGTGGGAGCACGTGCGGGGCAACGACACCGACGCCTCCGGCCGGCTGTCGCAGGGACGTGCCGGCTGGTTCGACGAGGTCATGCGGTTCTACGACCAGTACCTGCGCGGCGCCGACCCGGCGGTGAGCGACCCGGCGTACGCCATCGAGGACGGCCTCGGCGCCTGGCGCGCCCAGAGCACCTGGCCGGTGATCACGACCTCGTACGACGCGCGGCTCTCCTCCGGTCGGTACGTCGACGACGGCGGCTCGGCGGCTCCCCCGGCCGCCGCGGCCGAACGCGACCGCTGGGACATGGAGCGGGCGCCGCGGATCGAGTCGCTGACCGGCGCCGAGAGGAACAACGCGGCGGCCAGGCAGGGGGCCGCGGCCACCGCGAGCTTCTGGACGTGGTCCACGCCCGCCTTCCGGAAGCTGCGGCTCACCGGTACGCCGAAGATCAGGTTCAACGCCGGTGCGAGCGGAAACGTGATGGTCCGCCTGTGGGACGTCGCCCCGGACGGCACGGCGACGATGTTCGACGAGAACGTCGCCCTGCTGGAGGGCAGAGGAACGGTCGCGTTCAAGCTGAAGTCCACCGACTGGACCTTCGAGCGGGGGCACCGCCTGGGCGTGCAGATCGGCACCATCGACTCCAACCGCTGGCTGGACGTGCCCTCGGGCAACACGATCAAGGTGTCGGACGCGCGGCTGTCCCTGGAGGTGCAGGATCCGAGGTCCGACGTGCCGACCCAGGGTGACCGCTCGCCGTACCTGGACCAGTACCTCGCGGCGAACACCACCGCCCTCGGCGACGTGGGTCCCGCCACCTTCCCGCTGAAGATCTCCAAGAGCTGACCGGCCGGGTGCCCGGCACCCCATGCCGGGCACCCGGCCCTCCATCGCGAGGCCGGGGGTCGCGGATCCGGCTTCCCTGTAGCGGGACCGCCGGTGGGCTCAGCGGGCCGCCGGGGTGGCGGGGGCGGGGCGGTGCCGGACGAGCAGGACGGTGGGGAGCGCCACGGCGAGGAAGGCGGCGGCGACCACGACGAAGCCCGTGTGGGCGGCGGCGGTGAGGGCTCCCGCGATCGCGTGGTGGATGGGGACGGCCAGCCCGGCGGGGGGCCGGCCGCTCGCGCCGTTCGCGGCCGCCTGGATCACCTGGCGTGAGACCTCGGCGGGCACGCCCGCCGCGTCGAGGCGGGCGGGGAGTCCTGCGGCGAACCTCGAGGTCAGGACTGTGCCGAGCACGCTGGCGCCGAGCACGGAGCCGAGCTGGCGGAACATGTTGACGATGGCGCTGGCCATGCCGGCCCGCTCGTGCGGAACGCTGATCACGGCGGCGGCCGTGGAGGGGGCGACGAGCAGGCCGGTGCCCGCGCCGAAGAGCAGGAGGCCGGGCCAGACCGGGCCGAAGCCGGCGGAGGGAGGGCTGAGCAGGAGCAGCAGCGCGCCCGCGGCGCCGAGGACGAGCCCGGCGGTGAGGGTGATCCTGAAGCCGACGCGCTTGACCAGCAGCGGGGCGAGGGCGCTGACCACGATGTAGGTCACGAACATGACCATGAGGAACACGCCGGCCGTCAGCGGGGTGCGTCCCTGGACCCGCTGGAGGTACAGGACGTTGAGCAGGGCGATGCCGGTGAAGCCGAACAGGGACGCGGTGGCGGACACCAGCACGGCGCTGAACGACGCCGAGCGGAACAGGCGGACGTCGACCATCGGCTGGGCGGCGCGCAGTTCGACCGCGACGAAGCCCGCCAGGGCGAGCGTGATGAGGACGTAGCCGGTGATGATCGCCGGGCTGGTGTACCCGGCGGAGCCGCCCTGGATGATCGTGAAGACCAGCGCGCCGACCGTGAGCGTCCCGAGGGCCAGACCGGCGACGTCCAGGCGTCGTGCGACGCCCCCGGTGGGGATGACCAGCGGGAACGTCAGGGCGAGCACGAGGGCTCCCGTCACGACGTTGAGCAGGTAGACCGCGTGCCACGGGAAGGAGGCGAGCAGCAGGCCCGCGGTGACCGGGCCGATCGCCAGGCCCAGCCCGGAGCAACTGGCCCAGACGCCGATCGCCGCCGTTCTCTCGTGCGGCCGGGTGAAGGTGTGGCTGACGGTCGACAGGCTGGTGGGCAGGATGATCGCCCCGCCGACGCCCATGACGGCCTGCGCGAGGATGAGGGCCGCGGCGCCGCTCGACGCGAAGGCGAGCGCGCTGCCCGCGGTGAAGACGAGCGCGCCGGTGAAGAACGTCCGGCGGTGGCCGAGCCGGTCTCCGATCGTGCCGGCCGACAGCACGAGGCTCGCGACCAGCAGGCTGTACGCGCTGGTGATCCACACGGTGGTGGTGGCGGACGCCTGGAGGTCGGCCTGGATCTCGGTGAGCGCGGTCAGCGTGGCGGAGATGTTGAAGAACGCCATCATCATGCCCAGGCACACCACGACCAGGCTGATCCAGCGCCGCGCGTTCGAGGCGGGGAGAGAGGCGGTGCGCGCGCCGGCCGGGCGCGCTCCGGCGCCGGGGGCGCGTGAGCCCGGCATGCCCGGACCCGCGACGGCGGTGTCCGAGCTCGGGATGCCGGCGCCCATGCGGGATGGGCCGGTGCGGGTGGCGGGGTCGGAGAAGGGCATGCCCGAACCATAGCCATCTAGCTATGGTTTAGCAAAGTCAGCCCTGGGTCGGCCCCGGGTCGTGGGGGACGATGACGAGGTCGTCGAGCCCGAGCTCCCGGCCCGCCTCGTCGCGCGGCCTGATGGTGACGGGCGCGCCGGTCTGGCGTTCCACCACCCGGACGGGGCCGCCGTCGGGCTGGAGGTACTTGTCGCCCCACTGCATGAGCGCGAGCACCGCGGGGAAGAGGTCCTTGCCCATCGCCGTCAGCACGTACTCGTAACGCGTGCGCTTGCCGGGCTCGCGGTACGGGCGCTTGTCCAGGACGCCGAGTTCGACGAGCTGCTTGAGGCGCGCGGAGGCGACCGCGTCGGTGATGCCGACCCGCTCGGCGAAGTCGTCGAACCGCGTCGTCCCGTAGTACGCCTCCCGGAGCAGGAGGATCGCCGACCGGGTGCCGATCACGTCCATGGCCTTGCCGATCGAGCAGCGATCGGCCCGCCAGCTCGCCCTGTCGGCGAGGGGTCCTTCCAGGATCATGGCCATGGGGGGATTGTACTCTGGCTAGCTCCAGGTATAGTCAGGCGGGCATCGCCTGGCTATGGCCGCTCATGGTCAGATGACCGCCGACGGGGTGAAGCCCGGAAGCTGAAACTTTCGATGCCGGTCAGAGGCGCACGTGGCGCCACCAGGCCAGGAGGGGCGATCGGCCCGAAAGCTCTCTGGCGGTCGTTGACGCCTCTGGAGGACCCTTCACAGACTGGCTCGCGAGCGGCGCTCTCCTGCCGACGATCAGCGTTCCAGGTGGAGGAACAGCGATGATCGACAAGGCCGTCCCGCCCGGCGGGCACCGGAAACGGCAGCCAGGCGCTCGAAGCGCGTTCGTCATCGGCCTGGTCGCCGCCCTCGGCGCGGGACTGCTCGCCCTGTCCGGGCCCGCCGACGCGGCGAGCACGCTCGGTGCGTCGGCCGAGGCGCGGGGCCGCTATTTCGGAGCGGCCGTCGCCGCCGCCCATCTGGGCGAAGCCGACTACACGACCGTGCTGAACCGCGAGTTCGACATGGTCACGCCCGAGAACGAGATGAAGTGGGACGCGGTGGAACCGGCCCGCGGCTCCTTCACCTACGTCCAGGGCGACCGCATCGTCGCCTCGGCGCGCGAGCACGGCCAGCGGGTGCGCGGGCACACACTGGTGTGGCACTCCGGGCTCCCCCAGTACATGAGCACCCTGACGTCGGCTGACGAGCTGCGCGCGGCGATGAACGACCACATCACCGGCGTGATGAACCACTACAAGGGCCAGATCTACGCCTGGGACGTGGTCAACGAGGCGTTCCTGGACGGCAGCGGAGCCCGCCGCGACTCGATGTTCCAGCGGCGCATCGGCGACGGCTTCATCGAGGAGGCCTTCCGCACCGCCCGGGCGGCCGACCCTGACGCCAAGCTCTGCTACAACGACTACAACATCGACGACGCCGACGCCGCCAAGACCCGGGCGGTGTACGCCATGGTCCAGGACTTCACCGCGCGCGGCGTGCCGATCGACTGCGTGGGCCTGCAGTCGCACTTCAACGGCCAGGCGCCGGTGCCGGGTAACTATCAGCGCACCATCGAGCGGTTCGCCGCGCTCGGCGTCGACGTGCAGATCACCGAGCTGGACATCGAGGGCTCGGGCGGCGCCCAGGCCGACGGGTACCGCAAGGTGGTCAACGCCTGCCTGGCGGTCCCGCGCTGCACCGGCATCACCGTATGGGGCGTCACCGACAAGTACTCCTGGCGCGCCGGCGGCACCCCGCTGCTGTTCGACGGCGCCTACGGCAAGAAGCCCGCCTACGACGCGGTGCTCGCCGCGCTGACCGACGCCACGACTCCCACCCCCACGCCGACGCCGACGCCCTCCGGGACGCCGCCAACCGCGGCCTGCGGCGTCAGCGCCACCACGTCGGGCCGGTGGAGCGGCGGCTACATCGTCCGGCCGGTCACCGTGACCAACACCGGCGGCTCGTCCATCACGCGCTGGACGGTCACCTTCACCCTGCCGGCCGGGCACGCCGTCACCAGGTCGTGGAACGCGTCCCTCACCACCGCCGGGCGGACGGTGACCGCCCGCGGCACCGCCCGCAACGCCTCGCTCGCCCCGGGCGCCGCCACGACGTTCGGGTTCTGGGGCAGCCGCCCTAACGGCGACCCTTCGCTGCCCTCGGGCTACACCTGCACCGCCGGCTGACCGCGCGTCGCGGCCGGCCGGGCGGCCCGTCCGGCGCGCGCTCGGGCTCAGGGGGGACGGTGACCCGTCCGGGGCCCGGTGTGCCAGGGGGTCAGGAGGAGGGCCAGGCGCGTAGGGCGATCTCGGCGACGCGCAGGAGATCCTCGCGACCGGCGCCCGAGGCGGCCTGGACGGCGATGCCGTCGGTGACGGCGTGGACGAAGCGGGCCAGGTCGGCAGGGTCGCTGTCGGCCGGCAGATCGCCTTCATCCCGGGCCCGTTCGAAACGTGCCCGCAAGGCCATCTCGCCCGCCTTCCTGCGCGCCGCGACCTCGTCTCTGACCGGCTCGGCCTCCGGCCCGCATGCCTGGACGCAGCGCACGCTGAGGCACCCCCGGGGCGTGCCGGTGCCCGAGGTCAGCTCCACGGCTCCGTACACCATGCGCTCGGCGACCTCCCGTGCCCGGGAGGCGTCGAGGGCGCGGGCCGCGAAACCGCCCGGTCCCTCGATGTAGCGGTCCAGGACCTTGCGGAACAGGTCCTCCTTGTTGCCGAACGCGGCGTAGAGGCTCGGGCGGTTGATGCCCATGGCCGCGGTGAGGTCGGAGATGGCCGTCCCCTCGTACCCCTGGCGCCAGAAGACCTCCAGGGCGCAGTCGAGCGCGGTGTCGGGGTCGAACGCGCGCGGGCGTCCTCCGGGCATGTGCGCCTCCCAGATTTCGTACCTGTCAGTACATTACCCGTTGACGCCGCTTTCCGGGCCGGGCTAGTTTCATACCGCTCGATACAAAACAGGAGGAGGCGGATCAATGGGTCGAAGGCTTGGAAGACCGATTCGCGTCGGCGTCGTCGGCGCGAGTCCCGGCCGGGGCTGGGGAACGGCCGCGCACCTGCCCGCGCTGCTCAATCTGGAGGAGTACGCGGTCACCGCCGTCGCGACGACGAGGCCGGACACCGCCCGGCGCACCGCCGCGGAGTTCGGGATACCGCACGCCTTCGCGGGCGCCGGCGAGCTGGCCGCGCATCCGGAGGTCGACGTGGTCGCCGTCGTGGTGAAGGCGCCCGACCACGGGGAGGCGGTACGGGCGGCGCTCGCGTCCGGCAAGCACGTCGTGTGCGAGTGGCCGCTCGGGGTGGACGTGGACGAGGCCGAGAAGCTGGCCGCCGCCGCGGCCGACGCCGGCGTGGTGCACGCGGTCGTCCTGCAGGGCGTCCACTCGCCGGCGGCCGGGTTCGTCGCCGACCTCCTCTCCGAGGGACGCATCGGCCGGCTGGAGTCGATCACGCTGGTGGCCGCGGGCGACTCCCTCGGCGGGGCCCGCATCGCGCCGGAGCTCGCCTGGAGCACCGACCCCGCTGCCGGGACCAACTTGCTGACCGTGATGGCCGGGCACTTCCTGGCCGTGGTCGAGGGCATAGCCGGCCCGTTCACCGAGGTCACCGCCACGCTCGGCTACCGGCGCCCCCGCGTCGAGGTGATCGGGACCGGCGAGACGGTGCCCAACGCGGTGCCCGACCACGTGGCCGTGCACGGCCCACTGGAGGGTGGGGCGATCGGCGCGGTGATCGTGCACGGCGGCGACGCGGCATCGCCCGACGGGTTCCACCTCAAGATCAGCGGGTCGGAGGGGACCCTGACGGCCGCTCCGGCGCGGCCGGGGGTGTACCCGCACTGGGCCGACTGGACGGTCGCCTACGCCACCTCCGCCGGCGTCCACGGCGGCCCGTTCACCGTGGGAGCGCACGCCGACGGCGACACCCGGCCGGACGGCGGTACCCGAAGTGCGCACGGCGGTATCTCGAACGGGGACGGCGGTGGCGGTTCGGGGCGGGGGAGCGGTGCCGGAGGCGGTCAGGCGGCCGGCTCGGTGCCGCGCGGCGTGCCCGCCGGCCCCGCGGTGAACGTCGCCGCGTTCTACCGGCGGATCGCCCCGGCGCTCGCCGAGGGACGGCCGGCGCATCCCTCCTTCCACACGGCCGTGCGGCTGCACCGCCTGCTCGCCGCCATCGAGAACGCCGCGCGGACCGGCGTCCGCCAGATCATCGCCCCCTGACCTCGCGAGGAGTCGTCCTTCATGAAGATCTTGATCATCGGCGCCACCGGTTACATCGGGACACGCGTGGCCGCGGCGCTGGCCGGGGCCGGGCACGAGGTCGTGGCGCTGACCCGCCCGGGTGCGGCGAACCCGCCGTACGCGGCGGTCACCGCCGACCTTGCCGACCCGGCCTCGCTGACCGGCGCCGCGACGGGGTTCGACCGCGTGGTGCACGCCGGACCGCCGCTCGGCGCCGAGGCGGACCTGGCCGGGGTGGACGCCCTGCTCGCCGCCGGCAGCCCTGTGGTCTACACGACGGGGGCGGCCGTCCTCGGGGCGGGTGCCGTGGACGAGGACAGTCCGCCCGCCCCGCACCCCATCGCCGCCTGGCGGCCGGAGGTCGAGCGCCGGGTGCTGGCGGCCGGCGGGTGGGTGATCCGCCCGGGTCTGGTGTACGGCCACGGCGGGGGCCTGGTCCACGGGCTGCTGGCCGCCAAGGCGGCCGAGCGGGGAGGTGGCGTGTACATCGGTGAGCCAGGGGTGCGCTGGCCGGTCGTGCACGTGGACGACCTGTCCGACCTGTATGTGGCCGTCGTGAGAAGTGCCGCGCCCGGCACCGTCTGGCACGGCATGGCCGAGACGGCCCGCCTCGACGCGATCGCGCGGGCGCTCGGCGGGGGAAGGGCGTCGTCGTGGCCTGTGGAGGAGGCGAAGGCGGAGCTGGGGCCGCTGGCGGACTTGTTCACCCGTGACCAGGACGTCTCCGCCGCCAAGACCCGCGAGCTGCTCGGCTGGACCCCGCGGCACACCTCGGTCATCGCCCACCTCACCGCCTGACCGGCGATCGGACCTCCACCGCGGGCCGGCGGGGCACGGCGGGAACGGCGCGGAACGGCGGGAACGGCGGGAACGGCGGGGAACGGCGTCCACGGCATGGCCGGTGTCGAAGGGGATTCCACGGCGCGGGCCCCACGGTGGTGGGGCCGATGGTGGTGCCGGGCGGGGCGGCCATGACGGGCGCCCCGCCCGGCGGGGGGTCAGAGCTGGCCGCTCTCGATGGCCTGCTTGATGGCGGTCTGGGTCTGCTGGTGCGAGGCTACGCCGTTGGCGACGACGAAGTCGATCAGCGCGTCGTCCGCGTCGAACGTCAGGCGCTCGGTGACCTTGGTGCCGCCGTCCTTCTGCACGGTGAAGCTGATGCGCTGGTGGGTGACGACGTTGGGCAGCGACCAGGTGTCGGTCTCGTAGAACAGCTCGGCCTCGTGGAGACGCTGCTGGGCGTGGGTGTGGGAGGAGACGATCGTTCCCTGGTAGGGGATGTCCTCGATCGCGGTGAAGTCGATGTAGCGGACGCCGCTCTGGCGCCAGTCGCGGTGGGTGGAGACCCGCGTGAGGAACGCCGCCCGGCCGATGTGGTTGTTGATGTTGGAGTACGCCGTGAAGACCTGCTGGGCCGGGGCGTTGATCGTGATGGAGATCGTCTGGCTCTGCCGGGTGCGCCCCGATCCCGGGAGCGGGGGCGGCGAGGCGTCGTAGAACTTGTAGGTGTCCCACGCGGTCTGCCACTCCGCGGCCAGTTCGGCGTCGGTGGGCGTGGTGTCGGCGTGGGCGCCGCCGGACAGGGCGGTGAGGACGAAGGCCGCGGCGAAGAGCTGAGCCGCGAGAACCTGAAGAAGCTTTCTCACATGTACCTCAAGGGGGGACAGTAGGTGCAATAGATCTTCTATCGCATGTAAGCGGCATTCCGCCCGCTGTTGGTCAAAGACGGCATCGGCCCGGCCGGGGCAACTCCATGGCGATTCGCCGTACATCGAACCTTTGTCGAGGAAGACGACTCTTATCGGAGGACACGACCGAGACGCAGAACGGGGAAGGACCGACATGCCAGTGAACCTCGCCAACGGCGAACCGCTCGCCTGGGACGCGCCTGGCCTGGACGCCGACACCAAGGCGATGCTCGACAACCTGCAGGCCAACATCCTGCAGGCGCACGTCCGCGAGCACCTGTCGGTGCTGCTGGTGAGCTTCGGCGACGGCGCCGACGGCAGGCGGTTCCTCCACGGCCTGGTGCCGCTGGTGAAGTCGGCCAGGACGCACCTCGCGGAGGTCCGCGCCTTCAACGGCACGCAGGCCCCCGGCACCCCGTACGTCGGAGTGGGCATCAGCAAGCTCGGCTATCTCAAACTCGGCCACTCCACCACCGGGTTCACCGACAACGCCTTCAAATCCGGACTCAAGCGGCGCACGGACACGCTGAGCGACCCGCCGGTGAGCGCCTGGGAGGCGCCGTACCGAAGGGAGATCCACGCGGTCGTGCTCATCGGCGACGCCACCGAGGCCACGGTCACCGCCACCCGCGAGCGCGTCCTGGCGCTGCTGCCCGCGACCGCGACGATCGTCGGCGAGGAGAGCGGCCACGGGCTGCGCAACGCGCAGGGCAACGGCATCGAGCACTTCGGCTACATCGACGGCCGCAGCCAGCCGCTGTTCCTCGCCGACCAGGTGGCCGCCGAGCCCGGCCACAACTGGACGCCGTTCTTCCCGCTGAGCCACATCCTGGTCGCCGACCCGCTGGCGCCCAAGCCGGCCCGGCACATGGGGAGCTACCTGGTGTTCCGGAAGCTGGAGCAGAACGTGCGGGCGTTCCGGCAGGCCGAGGAGGACCTGGCCGACGCGCTCGGGCTCGCCGGAGCCGACCGGGCGCTCGCCGGGGCCCTGCTGGTCGGCCGGTTCCGCAACGGCACGCCGCTGCGGCTCCACGGCAGGCCCAGCTCGGACGGCCACCCGGTGCAGAACGACTTCAGCTACCGCGACGACCCGGACGGCGCCAAGTGCCCCTTCAGCGCGCACATCCGCAAGACCAACCCGCGCGACTCCAAGGACGGCGGCCTCGAGCGCGTCCTTGGGGTGATGATGGCCCGGCGCGGCCAGACCTACGGCGCGCGCACCGACATCCCCTGGGATGACGCGCCGCCGCGGACTCGCCCGACCGGCGGGGTGGGCCTGCTGTTCATGGCGTTCAACGCGAGCCTGCAGTCCCAGTTCGAGTTCACCCAGCAGGCGTGGGCCGACAACTCCGGCTTCCCCGTGGAGGGGACCGGCCACGATCCGGTGATCGGGCAGGGCCGTCGTGAGGGCAAGGTGAGCTTCCCCAAGGCGTGGGGGAGCGAGCAGCACGGCGCGCCGCAACAGCAGGCGCCGCAGACCGTCACGATGAAAGGCGGCGAGTATTTCTTTATGCCGTCCCTCGCGTATCTCAAGAGCCTGTAAATCACCGGAGGCCGCTTTCCGGAATACCGGGTGAGGGCCGCGCGCGGCGTGCCACAGTGGAGGCGCGCCGCCTCGCCGGGGCGCCGTCAGAGGCAATTCACGCCGCCACGCGTCGAAGCCGGCCGGAGGTCCGAGTGGCGACAGCCGACAACGCAGGCCGCGGGAGATCGGGATGGCCGCGTCTCGCCGTGCCGGTCCTGGTAATGATCGCCATGGTGCTCATCGTCTCGGCCATCGGCGACTCCGCCGCGGCGCCCATCTCCTCCGGTCCTCCGGTGGCCTCCGCCTCCCCGTCGTGGTGCGATCAGCCGCCGTCCCGCGCGCTCGTGCGGCCCGGCGGCGGCGCCGCCGTCACCTTCCCCGAGGTCTCCTACGCCGTCGACCACATGGGCGGCCGCCCGCGCATCGATCTCGGGGGCAGCTACCAGGGCGTCGTCGACGAGGGCGAACGCGTCGCGGTGATCATGCGGGAACCCGCCGGCTCGTACGACCGCGTGGCGGGCGACCTGCCCGGCGAGGGCGGCTACTTCTACCAGGGCGAGGTCCGCCTCGACGAGCGTGCGCACTGCTGGACGGCGCTCGCGCTGGGCTCGCGGCTCGCCTGGAGCCCGGCCGGGCGGCCGGTATGGCACGTCTACCTTGTGCTGGTCCCGGTCGATTTCGCGGTCATGTCGGTGTCGGCGCGCGGCCGGGTCGAGGACGGCGTCTTCAGCGCTCTGCGGGTGCTCGCCGATTTCCTGGTCACGGAATAGCCGGTATAACGCGACACTTTCTCCGCTTTCCATAATATATCGGCAAATCCGGCGACTGGCGCCAAAGTGCCCCTTATCGTCCTTATCTCGCGCCAATCATTACGGGCCACGACGAAGGGTAGGAAGGTAGCGTCAACACGCCGTTATCAAGGGGGGCATATGATCAGGGCACTCAACAGAATGGGCATCCGGTCGGGCATGATGTACACGGCCGGTCTGATCTCCGTCGGCGCGTCGTTCGTCTCGTGGATGCTGTCCAAAGAGATGGAGCAGGACATCGCCCGCGCCGACCGCTGGGGCCTGTTCGTCGGTGAGTGGGCGCCGACGTTCTTCGCCATCGGCGTCGCCCTGCGCATCGAGGAGACCCGCCAGGAGATCATGTCCGGGCGCCCCGAAGAGGAGATGCGCCAGGAAGAGCGCATGGGCCGCCGCATGACCGCGGGGATCTAGGCGCACGTCCGCGATCGCCCCACCGCGGCGGCCACCGGCCGCGCGCCACCTGGCACGCGGCCGGCCCGGCTCAGTTGAGGGTGACGTACTTGCGGGGACGCAGCGCCTGCCGGCGCAGGGCCGTGAGAGCGGCGGCCTGCCCGGCCGGGGTCAGGGTGACGGGGACGGCCTCCTCGGGGGAGGGCCGGTCGTCGCGGGGGGCGCACAGGTGCAGCGCCTCCAGGCGGTGGCGCAGCTCCACCAGCGGCGCCGCCACGTCGGCCGGGGTGGTCGTCCGCCAGCCCTCGCCGACCACGACTTCGGTGACGCGCTCGGTGAGCGGGCCGCACGGCAGGTCGTCGCGCTCGACCAGGAGCATCAGCCCGACCTCGCGCACCGACATCTCCATCTCGCGCTCGCCCGTCGCGGGCGTCAGCAGGGCGGGAGCCGCCGCCTGCCACAGGGCGGCGGGGTCGTCCAGCAGCCGGCGCCCGGTCGGCGTCAGCACCAGGGCCCGGCCGGCGCGGGAGACCGCGCCGAGCTCGCGCTCGGCGATGCGGCGCAGGGCACGCAGCGCCGCCACGCCGCCCTCGCTGCGGGTGCCCGCCATCTCCCAGCCGAACCGCTCGGCCGCCTCGACGACCACGGCGCGGGCGATGTTGTGCTGCTTGGTGAGCGGCACGCCGGCGGGCAGGGCGGCCAGTTCGAGCAGCCACCGCAGAGCGGGGAACTGCGGGCCGTCGGGGACCGGGATCGGCGCGTGCAGGCGCACCTCGAACGGCTGCGCCAGGTCGCGGCGGGCGGCGCCCCGGCCGAGCACCCAGCGGTTGAGCCGCTCGCCGTGCACGCGGTTGACCCAGTTGTCGCCGCCCAGCTCGGTGCGCGGGGCGGTCAGCCAGCGGCGGGTGAGCGCCTCGGCCTGGGACTTCCAATCGCTCGCGGCGGGCACGAGCTCGCCGGAGACGACGGCGAGCTCCAGCGCCGCCGAGCAGGCGAGGTGGGCGCCGAGCTCCTCGGGGCCCATGATCGAGCTCCAGTGCAGCTCGGGCACGTCGGGTGGCAGGACGCCGGTGGCGTTCAGCGCGCGCTGGTAGGCCGCCGTCCCGGCGTCCTCGCCGCCGCGCGCGTACGTGCGCAGGATGCGCGCGGTGACCGGGGAGGTGCACAGCTCGGCGTAGCGCTCCATGCCGCCCAGCCGCAGCAGCCGGCCCAGAGCCAGGGCGAGATCGCCGTGCTCGCCGGTCACCTTCAGGGGGAGGGTGTACCAGAGGAACTCGCACACATCGAGCTGGGTGATCGTTTCTAACGGCTCGCCGCCGGTCAGCCATTCGACGGCCACCCGGGCGTCGTCGGCGACCTCCGGATCGGAGCGCTCGAGCTCGGTGAGGAGCGCGGCGACGTCGGGTGCGGGCATGCTTCGCAGTCTGCCGTATAGGGCCGGGCCCTGACGACGACCACCGCCACGGACGATTTCCACGTCACCTACCTGTAAGACCGGAAAGAGCAGAAGGGCTTGGTTGTAACGATCAGGGGGATCATGTCCGGGGTCATATCCAGCGGTCGAGGAGCATGCGCCGGTGCCAATCGTCGTAGGGGATGATCTCGGCGGCGATAACGGGGTACAGCCACCAGAAGTTAACCAGGGCCACGAGCACGAAGGCACCCGAAAGCGCGGCTCCGATGATCCTGCGCCTCGGATTGGCGCCGTTGGCCGGCCCGATGAGCAGCCCGGCCGCGAGCGTCAGCGCCAGGATCATGAACGGCAGCATGGGGGCGGTGTAGAACAGGAACATGGTGCGGTGGTCGGCGATGGCGTAGTAGACCCACGGCAGCCAGCCGACGCCGTAGGCCAGCAGCACCGCGCCGGCCCGCCAGTCGCGGGTGGCGACGTACCAGGCGATCAGCGCGATCAGCGCCACCACGGCGCCGTACCAGATGATGGGGGTTCCGACCCCGAGCACGGCCTGGGAGCACTTGTCCGCCTTGCAGCCGCCGGTGGGGCTCTCGTAGAAGAAGGCCACCGGGCGCAGCAGCAGCGGCCACTGCCAGGGCCACGACTGGTAAGGATGGGTGGAGTTCAGCCCGGTGTGGAAGCTCAGGACCATCCACTGGTAGTCCCACCAGGAGCGCAGCGAGTTGAAGACGAAGTACACCCAGCCGCTGGAGGTGGCCTGGGTCCAGTTCCGGCCGTAGCCGTAGGCGGTGGCGAACCAGCCGGTCCAACTGGCCATGTAGGTCAGCGCGGGCACCACGGCCACCGCGACCAGTGAGGTGGGCACGTCGTGGCGGAACATGCCGGAGAACGGGCGGCGCAGCCCGACCGCCCGGCGGGCTCCGGCGTCCCACACCAGGCTCATGATCGCGAAGGCGATCAGGAAGAAGATGCCGCTCCACTTGATCGCGCACGCGGCGCCGAGACACGCCCCCGCCGCTATCCGCCAGCCGCGCATGCCGAGCCACGGTCCGCTCGCGTTCAACGGCGAGGTCTCGTACCAGTCCGCCAGGCGTTCGCGGGAGCGGTCACGGTCGACCACCAGGCAGGCGAACCCGCACAACACCCAGAACATCAGGAACACATCCAGCAGCGCCGTGCGG
>NZ_JBEXGS010000047.1:0-19357 GCF_040607455.1 Sphaerisporangium sp. NPDC005289 | reverse complement strand
ACTCAGGCGGCGGCCGGGGTGGCCGGTGTGATCAAGATGATCCTGGCCATGCGGCACGGGCTGTTGCCCAAGACGCTGCACGTGGACGCGCCCTCATCGAAGGTGGACTGGTCGGGCGGGGCGGTGGAGCTGCTGACCGAACCTCGGCCCTGGCCCAAGGATGCGGATCGGCCGCGCCGGGCGGGGGTGTCCTCGTTCGGCATCTCCGGCACCAACGCCCACATCATCCTCGAAGAACCCCCGGCCGAAGAGCCGCCGCACGCGCCGGTTGCAGGGGTGCCGTCGGGCGAGCGAGACGGCGACACGGCCACAGCGACCCAGGGCGACCCCGCGGCTACCGCACCGGCACCGCTGCGATCGGCGCCTGTGCCGGTACCGGCGCCTGCGATGGTTCCGGTGCCGGTGGTGGTGTCGGCCAAGAGCCAGACGGCGTTGCGGGCACAAGCCGCTCGGCTGGCGGAGTTCGTCGCCGGGCACGATGCGGCCGGTCCGGTCGAGGTGGCCGCCGCCCTGACCAGCCGAGCAACCCTAGAGCACCGAGCGGTGCTACCGGCAGCCGACCGAGAAGGTCTGCTCGCCGCGCTGCGTACCCTCGCCGGCGAACCAACGGCCTCGGGGTTGACGGCCGGTGGGTTGGCGGCCGGTGGGTTGGCTGGCGGGGTGCTGGGTTCGGCTGCGGTGGTGGGTCGGGTGCGGCCGGGTCGGGTGGCGGTGGTGTTCTCCGGTCAGGGTGCTCAGCGGGTGGGGATGGGCGGGGAGTTGTATGCGGCTTTCCCGGTGTTCGCCCGCGCTTTCGATGAGGCCTGCGCGCTGCTGGAGGCCGAACTCACCTCCGTCGACGCTGTCGGCGTGGTGACCGGCCTGGCCGATGGCGCGAGCCTGCGAGAGATCATCCTCGGCCAGACCAGCCAGACGGGCCAGTCCGGCCAGAACGGTCGGACCGGCGAGGCTGGCCGGACGGGCGAGAGCGGCCAGGCCGGCGAAACAGACCAAACCAGCGAGACGAGCCAGACCAGCCAGAACGGCCAGAGCGGCCAGGTGGGCGTGAGCGGCCAGGTCGGCGTGAGCGGCCAGGTCGGCGGGATCGGTCAGACGAGTGAGTCTGGGGCTGGCGGGTTTGTTGCTGGTGGGGTGTTGGATCAGACGGTGTTCGCTCAGGCCGGGTTGTTCGCGGTGGAGACGGCGTTGTTCCGGCTGCTGGAGTCATTCGGGGTGCGGCCTGATTTTGTGGCTGGGCATTCGCTGGGGGAGATCTCTGCGGCGCATGTGGCCGGGGTTCTGGATTTGGCGGATGCGTGCCGGTTGGTGGCTGCTCGTGGCCGGTTGATGCAGGGGTTGCCGTCCGGGGGTGCGATGGCGGCGATCGGCTGCGGGGAACAGGAGATCGTCCCGGTGCTGGCTGGGCGTGGCGAGATCTCGGTGGCGGCGGTGAACGCGCCTGGCTCGGTGGTGGTCTCCGGCGCCGGCGACCAGGTGGATCAGGTCGTGGAGTGGGCGCGCAAGAACGGGCACCGGACCCGGCCGTTGCGGGTGTCGCACGCCTTCCATTCGCCGTTGATGGAGCCGATGCTGGAGGAGTTCGAGCGGGTGGTGGCCGGGTTGACGTTGCGGCGCCCAGAGTTGCCGCTGGTGTCCAACCTGTCGGGTGACCTGGCCGGCGAGGAGATCACCGAGCCGGGGTACTGGGTCGAGCACGTGCGCCGACCGGTCCGGTTCGCCGACACCATCACCACCCTGCGCGGACACGGAGTCGGCTGTTACATCGAGGCGGGCCCGGACGCCCAGCTCACCCCGATGATCGAGCAGACCCTCGCCCACCACGACACCGGGGACGGGCACGACGGCGGTGAGCCCGCGGTGGTGGCGTTGCTGCGCCGCGATCGGGACGAGACCGCTCAACTGGTCGCCGGGCTGGGCCAGGCGTGGACGTGTGGCACCGGTGTGGACTGGACCGCCTGGCCGTCCTGGACCACCGCGACCACCGAAAGCACCAGAACTACCGCGACCACCGGAACCACGGCGACCACCGGAACCACCGCGGCCGAACCAGCCGGACGGGCCGGTTCGGCCGCGGTTCGGGTGCGCCATCTGGATCTGCCCACCTACCCCTTCCAGCGGCGGCACTACTGGCTGCAACCCGCCCCCGCCGGTGACCCGGCCGCCCTCGGCCAGGCCGCCGCCGACCACCCCATCCTGGGAGCGGTGGTGGAGCAGCCCGACGGCGGCGCCATCCTGACCGGCCGCCTATCGGTCACCGCTCAGCCCTGGCTGGCCGACCACGCCATCAACGCCACCCCGATCCTGCCCGGGACCGCCTTCGTGGAACTGGCCCTGCGTGCCGGAGACCAGGTCGGCTGCCCCACCATCGACGAACTCACCCTGCACGCCCCCCTGCCCATCCCCGACCCCGGCCACCACAACAACAGCCACCACAGCAACGGTCACCACAGCAACGGGGACACCGGCAACGTCGACACCGCAAGCGTCGTGGTGCAGGTCACCGTGACCGGACCAGGCCAAGACGGCCGACGTCAGATCACCATCCACTCCAAAGACGACCACGGACAGTGGACCCGCCACGCCACCGGCACCCTCACCCCCACCCCCACCACCCCCGGCGACGCGGCGGCAGACCTGCGCCACGCCTGGCCACCGCCAGGCGCCCAGCCACTGGACACCACCGACCTGTACGACCGCCTGGTCGACCACGGCTACGGCTACGGCCCCGCCTTCCACGGCCTCACCCACGCCTGGAAACACCACGACGACCTCTACGCCGACATCACCCTCCCCGAACAAGCCGGACAAACCACCCGATACGGCATACACCCCGCGATCCTCGACGCCGCGATGCACGTGGACCTGGTGGCCGGGCCGAAGGCCACGCTGATCCCGTTCAACTGGAACGGCGTCACCCTGCACGCCGCCGGCGCCACCGCGCTGCGCGTACGGCTGCGCCGCCTGGACGGCGACGAGGTCACCAGGCTGGACCTGGCCGACCCCACCGGCCGGCCGGTGGCCACCGTGGAGACGGTGGTATCCCGGCCGGTCAGGGCCGACCAACTGGCGCAGGCTCGCCCGGCCTCGGAGTCGCTGCTCGCGGTGACGTGGCGGCCGGTCGCGCCGTCGGGTCCTCTCGGCGCGGTGGACGCCTCCGACGCGCTCGTCATCGACGCCACCGGCGGCGCCGGCGAAGCCTCAGGCGGCGATGTGCCCGATCGGGTGCGTCGCGCCCTGCGTCCGGTCCTTACCGGCCTGCAGAACTGGTCGGTCGCGGCGGACACCCGGCCGGCAGTGGTGGTCACGCGGGGTGCCGTGGCGGTGCGCGACACCGAAGGGCCGGATCCGGCGCGGGCCGCGGTCTGGGGCCTGGTGCGGGCCGCACAGGAGGAGAACCCCGGCCGGATCATCCTGGTCGACCTGGATCCGGCCGCTGACCTGGCGGACGGCGTGCGCGTCGCCCTGGCCACCGGCGAACCCGAGCTGGCGATCCGTGACGGCCGGCCGTGGGTCCCCCGGCTGACCCGCGCCGCAGTCCCGCGTGACGGTCACGCCGACCGGGTATCGCGCGCTACAGCCGTTGACCCGTACGACGCGGCCTGGCCGGTCGATGGGACCACGCTGATCACCGGCGGCACCGGCGGGCTGGGCGCACTGATGGCCCGGCACCTGGTCGCCGTACACGGCGTGCGACATCTGCTGCTGGTCTCCCGCCGCGGCCTGGACGCCCCCGGCGCCGCCGAACTACGCGACGAACTGACCGAACAAGGCGCCGAGGTCACCATCGCCGCCTGCGACGTGGCCGACCGGGACGCCCTCACCGCACTACTGGAGGAAATCCCCGGCACCCACCCCCTGCGCGCCGTCGTGCACACCGCGGGAGTGGTGGCCGGCGGGGTGCTCGGCACGCTGTCGGAGGAAGGGCTGGACCGGGTGCTGCGCCCCAAGGCGGACGCCGCCTGGCACCTGCACGAACTCACCCGAAAGCATGACCTCACCCGCTTCGTGCTGTTCTCCTCCGCCGGAGGGATGGTGCTCGCCGCCGGGCAGGGCGACTACGCGGCGGCCAACGCCTTCCTCGACGCGCTCGCCGCGGATCGCGCCGCCGCCGGGCTGCCCGCCACCTCACTGACCTGGGGTATGTGGGCGGTGGACACCGGGCTCGGCGGGCCGCTGCGGGAGACCGACCTGGCCCGGGTGCGCAAGCTCGGTATACCGGCGATCTCCGCGGAGACCGGGCTGGCACTGTTCGACGCGGCTCTGCGCGTGCCCGCGCCGGTGCTGGCGCCGATCAGGCCGGACGTCCACGCGCTGCGGGCTCGTGGCGACGACCTGCCCGCGCTCTTGCGTGACCTCGTGGGCGCGCGCCGTACAGCCGCCGTGGCCGCACGGACCAACGGGTCGGACGGCACAGCCGGGCTGCGGGAGCGGCTGGCCGGGCTGCCCGCCCGCGAGCGGGATCGCATGTTGGTCGAGTTGGTCCAGGCCGAGGCGGCAGCGGCGCTCGGACACGACACCGCGGACCTGATCGACGCCGAGCGCGGCTTCGTGCAGCTCGGCTTCAGCTCGCTGGCCGCCGTCGAGCTGCGGAACCGGCTGCGCGGGCGGACCGGACTTCCGCTGCCCGCCACGCTCGCCTTCGACCAGCCGAACGCCACCGCGGTCGCCCGATACCTGGCCGAGCGGCTCGCCCCAGCGGAGGCCGAGCGGCCGGCCGCAGCGGAGCCGGAGTCTCCCGAGTCTCCTGCCTCCTCGGCGGACGACGAGCGGCTCGCCGCGGCCTCTGCGGAGGAGCTCTTCGCGATTCTCGACCAGGAGCTGGGTGGCGAGGTGTAGCCGAGTCCCCCGACCCCTTGTGCACGGCCCCAGCGGTGGGGCCGTGCACAAGGCCCCTACCCATGACTGACGTTCACCGGCTCGGGCGCCATAACAGGCGCCGACACCGCCGCACCACGACCCACCGACCGGGCGCCGATCACACCCAGCACACGACCGGAATGAAGAACCGCGCGCCCGGTGAACACACGTGGACACCGCAACCGACCTCAAAACGACACACTCAGACGCCGACATCGCCGTACCACCCCCCACCGACCAGGCACCGATCACACCCCCACACCGCCGGAAAGTAGAGCCACGCCTGGTGGACGCAGGTCATCACCGCAAGCCGCCCTGAAGAAGACGTACACGACAGCATGCGAACGCATGCGACGAACAGCAGGCGTACGACACCGGGGTGAACGACATGGGGGTGAATGGCGGTTGCGTGGTCGGGTCGCGGAACGGCCGGCTTGCCAGTCGCACACCCACTGGGGCGTGGGACCATGGCGATGGTGCCGGCGTGCCGCTGCATGGGCGCGTACCGGCAGGCCGGCGCCGCGGCGCACAGCGGGGCGTGCCGGCCGAGCGGCAGACGCCTGAGTTCGAGGGCCGCCATCACATGAGCCGCCGTCCTCGGCCTGTCGAGGAAGGCCTCCACCGCGTGGCGGTACACCGGCGTTCCTGCGCGAACGCTTGGACGCGACCACGAACCCCCGCCAGAAACACCACCGCCGAACCGGCACGGTAGACCGCGCACCACCAATGCCCTTCGCTGGTGAACCGATAGCCGGCAACGAGGGCCCACACCGGCGAACCTAGGGCACCGGTCCCGAACGCATGGAGGGCCGCACAGGGCGTCGTTGGGACGCCGCGGGGTGCCTGCTGATCCGGGGTGGTCTCACCAGCACCGTCGACGATTTGCGCGGGCTGCTCCTCGGTCACCCGCCGGCCCACGGGCAGGCAGGTGCATGGCATTGAGGGCCGTCGTCATGTGAACGGCCCGATCTGGGGTCGCATATAGAAGGCCGCGCGCGGCGTCGTCAGGGACGCCGCGGGCTGCCCGCTGGTCTGGCCTGCTCTCACCAGCCTCGCTGTACGGTTTCGACGATGTGCGCGCGCTGCTCCTCGGTCACCCACCAGCCCACGGGCAGGCAGACGATGCGCTCGGCCACGCTGTCGAGTCCGGGCAGCAGCGTGGCGTACCGGCGGACGCAGGAGTGGGTGTCGTTGCGTTCGTGGACGTTGCTGACCATGATCTGGGCCTCGTCCATGCGCTTCATGAAGCCGGCGCGGTCCTCGACCTTGACGGGGTAGATCCAGAAGGACGACTGGCGGTCCTGCGCACGTTCGGTCAGTTCCAGTCCCGGCACGCCGGCGAGCTCCCGGTCGTAGTGGGCGGCGTGGGCCTGGTGCCGTGCCACGACCTCCTCCGCCCAGTCCAGATTGGCCAGCCCTATCGCGGCGTTGATGTCGGTCATGTGGAACTTGTAGCCCCACTCGGGGACGTCCGGCGGGTTGCGCAGCCGGTCGGCGCCACGGCTGATGCCGAACCAGCGGAGCAGTGTGGCCCGCTCGTGCAGTTCGTCGTCCGGCAGCACCAGAGCCCCGCCGTCGCCGCAGGTCAAATGCTTGATCGCCTGGAAGCTGAACATCGCGACGTTGCCGTGGGTACCCAGGCGGCGGCCCTGGTAGGTGGCGCCCCACGCGTGGGCGCAGTCCTCGATCACCACGGGGCGGAATCCGAAGGCCGCCTCGGCATCGTCGAGGATCTTCGCCAGCCGGGCGAGGTCCACCGGATAGCCGGAGAAGTGCACGACGACGATGGCGCGGGTGCGGGGGGAGATCTTGCGGGCCAGGTCGTCGAGGTCGACGTTGAGCGTGGCGGGATCGACGTCCACCCACTTGATGTGCAGCCGGTTGGCGAGGATGGTCCAGTTGGTGGCCTCCATGGTCAGCGGCGTGGAGAGCACCTCGCCATCGTCGTCCCCTGCCGCGGCGACCATGTGGAGCGCCAGGTGCAGCCCCGAGGTGCCGCTGTTGACCGTGGCGACGCGCGGGTTGCCGATCCGCTCCCCCAGCGCCCGCTCGAATTCGGCGACCTTGGCGCCCTGGCCGATCTGCCCACTGCCGACGACCTCGGCGACCGCCGCCGGGGCCGACTCCGACATGGGGACCTTGAACAACGGGATCAACGCGGCGCTCCGTCCGGTGTGGCGAGTTCGGCGTAGCGGGCCAGGCAGTCGGCGTAGGAAGGCAGGATGCCGAGCCGTTCGGCCTCTTTCAGGGAGGGCGCGGCCCGGTCCTTGTCCGACAGGACGGGCTCACGGTCGCGCGGCCAGGGCAGGTCGAGGTCGGGGTCCAGCGGGTTCACCTCGAAGGAGGTCTCCGGCGACCAGGTGCTGGAGCACAGGTAGAAGACGGTGGCCTGCTCGGTCAGCGCGGCGAACCCGTGCGCCAGCCCTTCGGCGAGGTAGAGCGCGTGCCGGTTGTCCTCGCTCAGCTCCGCCACGACGTGCCGGCCGTACGTGGGCGAGCCCTGCCTGATGTCGACGACGATGTCGCGGATGGCGCCGCTCGGGCAGCTCACGTAGCGGGCCTGGCCGGGCAGGTGGATCGCGTGCAGTCCACGGATCGTGCCTAGTACGGAGACGGAGCAGTTGACCTGGGCCACGGTCAGCGGATGACCGACGGCCTCAATGAAGGCGGGCTGCTTGAAGACCTCGAGGAACTGTCCTCTGGAGTCGGGGAAGACCTTGGGCTCGACGAGGAACACCCCGTCGATGCCGAGTTCGCGAATCCGCATTGATCCCTCTTTCGACGTTATGTCGGGTCGCCCTCATCTGCGGCGGCGACCCCTACGGCACCCTTATGCGCCTCCCACCAGGGGCGGTTGTTCCGGTACCACTCGACCGTCTCGGCCAGGCCCTTCTCGAAGTCCACGGCCGGGCGGTACCCCAGCTCCACACGGATCTTGATGTCGTGGACGGAGTAGCGGCGGTCGTGGCCCATGCGGTCCTCGACGAACTCCACCCGCTCCCATCCGGCGCCGCAGGCCTCAAGGAGCAGTTCGGTCAGCTCGCGATTGGTCAGCTCGGTGCCGCCGCCGATGTTGTAGACCTCTCCCGGCCGGCCTGCCTGCCGTACCAGCTCGATCCCCGCGACATGGTCGGCCACGTGGAGCCAGTCGCGCGCGTTCATGCCGTCCCCGTACAACGGGACCTTGCCGCCGTCGAGCAGGTTGGTGACGAACAGCGGGATGACCTTCTCGGGGAACTGGTACGGCCCGTAGTTGTTGGAGCAGCGGGTCACCCGCACGTCCAGCCCGTACGTCCGGTGGTAGGCGAGGGCGAGCAGGTCGGCCGAGGCCTTCGACGCCGAGTACGGCGAGTTGGGCGACAGCGGCTGGTCCTCCCCCCACGAGCCTTCGAGGATGGATCCGTACACCTCGTCGGTCGAGACGTGCACGAACGTGCCGAGCCCGTGCTCGACCGCCGCCGCGAGCAGCGTGTGGGTCCCCGTCACGTTCGTGCGGACGAACTCCCCCGCACCCCTGATGGACCGGTCGACGTGGGATTCGGCGGCGAAGTGCACCACCTGGTCGTGCGCGGCCACCAACTCTCCGACGAGGGCGGCGTCGCAGATGTCGCCCTGGACGAACGTGAAGCGGCCCTCGGCGGGCTCCAGGTTGGCCCTGTTGCCCGCGTAGGTGAGCTTGTCGAGAACCGTCAGCGTGCAGTCGCGCCGCTCGGCCAGAGTGCGGACGTAATGGGAACCGATGAATCCGGCGCCGCCGGTGACCAGGATTCTCATTGCGCGTAACTACTCGCGATGCTCATCACGTACTGGCCGTAGCCGGACTGCGACTGCTCGGCTCCGAGCCGGTAGCACTGCTCCGCGTCGATGAAGCCCATGCGGAGCGCCACCTCCTCCAGGCACGCGATGCGCACGCCCTGGCGTTGTTCGAGGGTCTGCACGTACTGTCCCGCCTGCAGCAGCGTCTCCGGCGTACCGGTGTCCAGCCAGGCGAATCCTCTGCCGAGATCCACGAGTCTGGCCCTGCCCCGTCGTACGTAGGCCAGGTTCACATCGGTGATCTCCAGTTCGCCCCGTTCGGACGGCTTGAGTTTCTCGGCGATCTCGATGACGTCGTTGTCGTAGAAATACAGGCCTGTGATGGCTCTGTTGGAGCGCGGTTTCGCCGGTTTCTCCGCGAGCGAGATCAGGCGCCCGCTTTCGTCGGTCACCCCCACTCCGTATCGGCTGGGATCGCTCACCGGATACCCGAACAGCACGCATCCCTCCACTTCCCGCACGGTCTCTTCCAGCACCTCCGAGAAGGAGGGTCCGTGGAAGATGTTGTCGCCGAGGATCAACGCGGCCGGGCCGTCGCCGATGTGGGAGGCGCCGATGAGAAACGCCTGGGCTATCCCGTCCGGCGATTCCTGGGAGGCGTAGGAGATGTTCAGCCCGTAGCGGGCGCCGTCGCCCAGCAGCCGGACGAAGTTCGGCACCTGGTCGGGCGAGGAAATGAGGAGGATATCCCTGATGCCGGCCAACATGAGCACCGATATCGGGTAATAGATCATCGGCTTGTCGCTCACCGGGAGCAGTTGTTTGGATACCGCGGCGGTGATCGGATGCAGCCGCGTTCCCCGGCCTCCCGCGAGGACGATTCCTTTCACGGCCTTTACCTCTCTGCTGCGTGGAAGTGGCCCGAGGCTAAGCAGGGGCGCAGCGGAGCGGCAAGATCGATCACCGGAGAGAGGGGGAGACTTAGGGGATTGTCCGCGCCCGACCGCTAATGGGCAAGATGAGACCACCGGATTAGGGGAAGGTAGGGGCTGACCCGGTCTCCCGCGGCGACGAGAATCACTCCACATTGACGTCTCCAGGAGGAGGTCCGGCGGTGCGGATCGTCGCTTCACGCCGTGCCGTCGCCGTGATCGTCGCCGCGGTGCTCTCACTCACGCCGGCCGCTCCGGAGCGGGCGGCGGGGGACACGGGAGACGCCGCCACGCGCGAGGTCCCGGGGCTGCGCGAGCCGGTACGGCTGGTGGTGGACCGCTGGGGGGTCCCGCACCTGTACGCGCGCAACACCGACGACGTGTTCCTGGCGCAGGGGTACAACGCCGCGCGGGACCGGCTGTTCCAGCTCGACTTGTGGCGGCGGCGCGGACTCGGCCTGCTGTCGGCCGCCTTCGGGCCTCGTTACGTCGACAAGGACCGGGCCGCCCGGCTCTTTCTGTACCGCGGGGACATCCAGCGGGAGTGGGCCGCCTACGGGCCGGGCACGCGCCGCGCCGTGACCGCGTTCGTCCAAGGCGTCAACGCCTACGTCGACTGGGTCAACGCTCACCCGGAGGCGTTGCCGCCGGAGTTCCGCCGGCTGGGCCACCGGCCGGACCACTGGGCCCCTGAGGACGTGGTGCGGATCCGCAGCCACGGGCTGGCGCTCAACGCCTACCCCGAGATGTTGCTCGCGGCCGCCATGTGCTCCGGTGGGCAACCCGCCGTCCGGGCCCTCATCCGTCTGGAACCCGCGCACGAACCCCAGGTGCCGGACGGACTCGACCCGTGCGCCGTGCCCGTGGACGTGCTCGACACCTACCTGCTCGGGACCACGCCGGTCACCTTCGACGGCGTGGCGGTACGGTCGGCGCCGCCGTCGCCGTCGCCCGGAGGGTCGAACGCCTGGGCGCTCGCGCCGTCGCGCACCGCCACCGGCCGGCCGATCCTCGCCGGGGATCCGCACCGGGCCACCACGGCGCCGGCGCTGCGCTACGTCGCCCACCTGTCCGCGCCCGGCCTGGACGTGATCGGCGCCGGCGAGCCGGAGCTGCCCGGCATCTCCATGGGGCACAACGACCGCGCCGCCTTCGCGCTCACCGTTTTCTCCGCAGACCAGGAAGACCTTCAGGTGTACCGCCTGGACCCCGACGACCCGGGCCGCTACTTCTACCGTGGCCGCTGGGTGCCCTTCACCACGGTGCGGGAGGAGGTGCCGGTGGCCGGCTCGACGCCCCGTCAGGTGGAGCTGACCTTCTCCCGGCACGGCCCGGTGCTCAAGGTGGACGCCGACCGGGGCCTCGCGTTCGGCCTGCGCACCGCCTGGTCGGAGCCGGGCACGGCGCCGTACCTCACCGGTCTCGACGCCATGACCGCGCGGAGCTTCCCCGAGTTCACCGCCCGGGTGCGGCGCTGGGGCGCCCCGCCGGAGAACCTGGTCTACGCCGACACCTCGGGCGCCATCGGCTGGGTGCCCGGCGCCCTGGTCCCCCGGCGGCCGGGATACGACGGACTGCTGCCGGTGCCCGGCGACGGCCGCTACGAATGGGACGGCTTCTACGACGGCGCCGAGTTGCCCAGGGTGAGCAACCCCAAGAGCGGCATCGTCGCCTCGGCGAACGAGTACAACATGCCATCGGGGCACCCGGTGCGCGTCGGCTACGAGTGGGAGCCGGCCGCGCGCAAGGAGCGCATCGTGGACGTGCTGTCCGGCTCGACCCGGCACACCTTGTCGGAGATGGCGCGACTCCAGTTCGACAAGGTCGACGAGTACGCCCGGCGCATCGTCGCGGCGCTGCGCGACATCCCGGCCGGCGACGACCCGGACACCGCGGCCGCGCTGCGGCTCCTGCGCGACTACGACGGCACGGCGAGCGTCGACTCCCCCGGCGCGGCGCTGTTCGAGCCCTGGCTCTCCGGGCGTCTCGGCCCGGCGTTCCTCTCCCAGTTCGTCTCCCCGGCGGTGGCCGCCCGGGTGCCGCACGCCGACATCCGGCAGGTGATCGACGCGTTGGAGCGTCCGGACCGCTGGTTCGGACCGGACGGCGCCGCGGTGCGAGACCGGCTCGTGCAGCAGACGCTGCGTGCGGCCTACGCCGAGGTCCGCGGCCGGCTCGGCGCCGACCCGGCCGCCTGGCGCTGGGGAAGCCTGCACCAGGCGCTGTTCTCCCACCCGCTGGGCGAGCACGTGGGCCCGATCCCCCGGGGCGGCTCCGCGACCACGGTGGACGCCTCGACGTACTATCCCGGGGCCTACCGGTCGGTGTCCGGCGCCGCGTACAGGATGGTGCTGGACGTCGGAGCCTGGGACAACTCCACCTTCGTGAGCGCCCCCGGGCAGTCCGGGGACCCGACGAGCCCGCACTACGCGGACCTCGCCGCCGCCTGGAGCTCCGGCGCCCAGGTGCCGCTGCTGTACAGCCCGGCCGCGGTCGCGCGGAACACCGAAAGCGTCGTCACTCTGGTGCCCGCGGCGTCCGGCCGCGGGTGATCGCCGGGCCTCACCGGGCTCACCAGGGAGGCGGCGAACGAATCACGGCAGAAGGAGCGTTGTGGACGAGCGTTGGATCAAGCGATTTCACCCCGCGCCGGACGCCCCGGCGCGGGTGATCTTACTGCCGCACGCCGGCGGCGCGGCCAGCGCCTACTTCAAGCTGTCCGCCGCGCTGCATCCGGCGCTGGACGCCCACACGGTGCAGTACCCGGGCCGGCAGGAGCGCCGGCACGAGCCGCTCTTGACCGACGTGCGCCAGCTGGCCGCCGGCGTCGCCGATGCGCTCCCCGACGACGGGCGGCCCACGCTGCTGTTCGGGCACAGTATGGGCGCGGTGGTGGCCTTCGAACTCGCCCTGCTCCTCGAGCGGCGCGGCGCGGCGCCGCACGCGCTGATCGCCTCCGGCCGGCGCGCCCCGTCCACCTACCGCGACGAGTGGGTGCACCAGCGGGACCCGGCCGGCGTGGCGGCCGAACTCCGCCGGCTCAGCGGCACCGACCCGGTGTTCCTCCAGGACCCGGAGCTGTTCGAGATGGTGCTGCCGGCGCTGCGCGCCGACTACCGGGCGGTGGAGACCTACCAGTGCGCCGCGGACGCCGCGGTCGGCTGCCCACTGGTCGTCTTCGTCGGCGACGACGACCCGAAGACCACGGTCGAGGAGGCACGCGCCTGGCGCCGGAACACCACCGGCGACTTCGACCTGCGGGTCTTCCCCGGGGGACACTTCTACCTGGACGACCAGGTGGCCGAGGTGACCGACGCGCTCATCGCGCTGTCCAGGTGACTCACACTCAGCTGGACCTCTGAGCCGGCCGTTCAGGTGGGTCACACCCACGCGGACTTCTGAGTCCGCCATTCGCGTGAGTCACACCCACCCGACTCCTGCGCAGGCCATCGGGGTGGGTCACACTCACCTGGACCTCTGAGCCGACCATCCGGGTGAGTCACACTCACCCGGACATCTCAGCCGGCCATCCGAGTGACTCGCACTCACCCGAGCGTCTGAGCCAGCCATTCCTCGATCACGGCGGCGGTCTGCCGCGCCTCGGACTCCAGGATGCTGAAGTGGTCCGCGGCCACCTCGCGCACCGCCGTACCGGGGGTGAGGACCGGAGACCAGCCCACGCCGACGGCCGTGGCCGGCCCGCCGGGGGTCGCCACCCCGTGGGCGGCGCGGACGAACAGCGTCGGCGCCGCCAGTTCGGCCGGCCGCCACTGGGAGAGCAGCGCGGCGTACCAGCCCATCGCCGACAGCCGGGCGGCGGTGAACGGGCCGAACACGGCCTCCCGATCGAGAAGGCCGCCCACGATCGACGACCAGACACGGGCGCTCTCCCCCGCCCCGGGGACGTGCGTGTCGAGAAGGATCACCGCGGCCGGGCCCTGGCCGGCTTCCGCCATCGCGCCCGCGAGCGCGTGCGCGAAAACCCCGCCGGCGGAGTACCCGACCAGCGCGTACGGCTCCGCGGCGACCTCGGCGCCGCCGGTCACCGCTCGGGCCAGCCCGTGCACGAGGTCGTCCAGTGAGGCCGGCAGGCTCTCCTCCCGGACGAACCCCGGCACCGGCAGCACGGCGAGGTCGCGCACCTCGCGGAACTCCGCGGCCAGCGGGACGAACTGGTGCGGCCCGCCGAAGGCCATCGGGGAGTTCAGGCAGAACAGCCGCGGCCGGCGCGGGCCGGAGGCCAGCACCACCGGGGTGCGGGCCGGGGCGTCGGCCGCGCCGTACTGGGGACGTACCGCGGCGGCGGCGTGCAGCAGCACCATCCCCTCCTCGATCTTGCCGGCGGCGGCCGCCGCGCGGAACAGGCCGCTCAACGTCTCGGCCGCACCCGGCAGGTCCTGTGTGGCCGGTCCCTCGCCGACCGCCGTGGCGGGTCCGGGCCGGGCGTGGCCGTGGGCCGCCGCGGCCTCACCGGCCGGCACGCCGGGCGCCGCGGCGACGGCAGCCGGAGCGATCTCCTCGGCCAGCACCCGGGCCAGCGCGCTGACCGTCGGATAGTCGAAGGCGGCGGTGGCCGGCAGACGGACACCGGTGTCCAAGTTGAGCGCGTTGCGCAACTCCATGGCGCCGAGTGAGTCCAGACCAAGTCCGACCAGGTCCGACTCCGGCTCCACGGGCTGCAGGTCCGCGTATCCGAGCACCTGGGCCACCCGCCTGCGGACCAGCTCGACCAGGCGCTCCCGGCGCTCCTCGGGGCCCAGTGCGGCCAGCGGTTCCAGCTCGTTCCCGCCCGACGGCGCCGCCGCCGTGCGTCGTACGGCCGGTGCCAGGTCTTGAAGCAGCGCGGGAACGCCGTCCGCGCGGGCGCGCACAGCGGCCGGGTCCAGCCGGATCGGTGCCAGCACGGCGGCGTCCGCGCGCCGCGCCGCGTCGAACAACGCCAGCCCCGCGTCCACCGGCAGCGGCAGCATGCCCCAGCGGCGGATTCGGGCCAGGTCGTCGTCGCGCAGCCGGCTTTGCATGCCCGCCTCGCCGCCCCACAGGCCCCAGGCCAGCGTCCGCGCCGGCAAGCCCGCCGCCCGGCGGTGCTCGGCCAGGGCGTTGAGGAAGGCGTTGGCCGCCGCGTAGTTCCCCTGGCCGGGGTTGTCCACCAGCGATGCCGACGAGGAGAACAGCACGAACTCGGCCAGGTCATGCTTCTGGGTGAGTTCGTGCAGGTGCCAGGCGGCGTCCGCCTTGGGCCCGGCCACCTGGTCGACCAGCTCGGGCGTGAGGTCGGCGAGGACCGCGTTCGCGCTCGTCCCCGCGGTGTGCACGACGGCGCGCAGGGGGTGGGTGCCGGGGATCTGCTCCAGTAGTGCGGTGACGGCGTCGCGGTCGGCCACGTCGCAGGCGGTGACGGTGACCTCGGCGCCTTGTTCGGTCAGTTCGTCGCGTAGTTCGGCGGCGCCGGGGGCGTCCAGGCCGCGGCGGGAGACCAGCAGCAGATGCCGCACGCCGTGCACGGCGACCAGATGCCGGGCCATCAGGGCGCCCAGCCCGCCGGTGCCGCCGGTGATCAGCGTGGTCCCATCGACCGGCCAGGCCGCCACGGGCTCCTCGCCGAGACGGGCCCGCTCCAGCCGGGGCGTTAAGAGCCGGTCGCCGCGCAACGCGACCTGCGGTTCCCCGCTCCGAAGCACCACGGCCGCCTTGGCCGCCTTGGCCACCTGGGCAGCGTGCGCGGCCGACGCACCGTCGGATGCAGGGGCGACCTGCGCGTCTTCCAGCGAAACGTCGTCCGGGTCGAGGTCGATCAGGGTGATGCGGCCGGGTTCCTCCGCCTGAGCGGCCCGCACCAGCCCCCACACCGCAGCCTGCGCCGGATCCGGGACCTCACCATCGGCCACGGCCACCGCACCCCGGGTCACCACCACTGCCGGCCGCGCGTCCGCCTCGGCCAACCAGGTCTGCAACTCGCCCAGCACTTCCTCGACGGCCCACCGCACCCGCACCGGAACCGGGACGTCACCCTCCACCGGCCCGCCGCCACCAGCCTCCGCGCCTCGGGCAGCGGATTTCGGTCCCACCGAAGAGGCGACATCCAGCATCGCGACATCCAGCGCCCCGGCAGCGGTCTCGTCGGTCTCGGCGGGCCCGCGCTCGTCCAGCGGCCGCCAAGCCACCTCGTACAACCACCGCGTCGGGACCGCGCCGCCCAACTGCTCAGAAGTCAGCGGTCGTGCGGTCAGCGTCTCCACCGAAGCCACCGGTCGACCGGCCGGATCGGTGAGGTCCAGCCTGGTGACCGCATCGCCGTCCAGGCGGCGCAGCCGTACGCGCAGCGCGGTGGCGCCGGCGGCGTGCAGGGTGACGCCGTTCCAGTTGAACGGAATCAGCGGACCGGTGTCCCCGGCATCCTGACCGGCATTCTGCACGGCCAGCATGCCCACGTGCATCGCCGCGTCGAGCAACGCGGGGTGAACGCCATAACCCGCCGGATCAGCGACATCAACCGGCAGCGACACCTCGGCGTACAGGTCGTCATGGTCTTCCCAGGCGTGGGTGAGGCCGTGGAAGGCGGGGCCGTAGCCGTAGCCGTGGTCGACCAGGCGGTCGTACAGGTCGGTGGTGTCCAGTGGCTGGGCGCCTGGCGGTGGCCAGGCGTGGCGCAGGTCTGCCGCCGCGTCGCCGGGGGTGGCGGGGGTGGGGGTGAGGGTGCCGGTGGCGTGGCGGGTCCACTGCCCGTGGTCGTCTTTGGAGTGGATGGTGATCTGACGTCGGCCGTCTTGGCCTGGTCCGGTCACGGTGACCTGCACCACGACGCTTGCGGTGTCGACGTTGCCGCTGTCCCCGTTGCTGTGCCGGCCGTTGCTGTGGTGACCGTTGCTGTGGTGACCGTTGTTGTGGTGGCCGTTGTTGTGGTGGCCGGGGTCGGGGATGGGCAGGGGGGCGTGCAGGGTGAGTTCGTCGATGGTGCGGCAGCCGACCTGGTCTCCGGCACGCAGGGCCAGTTCCACGAAGGCGGTCCCGGGCAGGATCGGGGTGGCCTTGATCACGTGGTCGGCCAGCCAGGGCTGGGCCGTGACCGATAGGCGGCCGGTCAGGATGGCGCCGCCGTCGGGCTGCTCCACCACCGCACCAAGGATCGGATGATTGGCGGCGGTCTGGCCGAGGGCGGCCAGGTCACCGGCGGCGAGCTGCAGCCAGTAACGGCGATGCTGGAAGGGGTAGGTGGGCAGATCCAAGGCGCCGATACGGGCACCGGCCGGTCCGGTCGGCCAGGCGGTCCAGTCCACGGCCGTGCCACGCGTCCACGCCTGGCCGAGCCCGGCGACCAGTTGCGCCGTCTCATCTCGATCGCGGCGCAGCAACGCCACCACCGAGGCAGGCTCTGTGTCCTTGCGGCCACCGTCGACCCGGCGGACCTGAGCGTGGTCGCCGTCCCCACCGCCGGTCCCGCCGAGGTGCCGGCTGCCCGTGTGGTCGTGGTGGGCGAGGGTCTGCTCGATCATCGGGGTGAGCTGGGCGTCCGGGCCCGCCTCGATGTAACAGCCGACTCCGTGTCCGCGCAGGGTGGTGATGGTGTCGGCGAACCGGACCGGCCGCCGCACGTGCTCGACCCAGTACCCGGGCTCGGTGACCTCTTCGTCGGCCAGGTCACCCGACAGGTTGGACACCAGCGGCAGCTCCGGACGACGCAGCGTCAGCCCGGCCACCACCTGCTCGAACTCGGCCAGCATCGGCTCCATCAACGGCGAATGAAACGCATGCGACACCCGCAACGGCCGCGTCCGATACCCCTGGTTCCGCGCCCACTCCACGACCTGATCCACCTGGTCGGCAGCGCCGGAGACCACCACCGAACCAGGCGCGTTCACCGCCGCCACCGAGATCTCGCCACGCCCGGCCAGCACCGGCGCGATCTGCTCCTCGCCGCAGCCGATCGCCGCCATCGCACCCCCGGACGGCAACCCCTGCATCAACCGGCCACGAGCAGCCACCAACCGGCACGCATCCGCCAAATCCAGAACCCCGGCCACATGCGCCGCAGAGATCTCCCCCAGCGAATGCCCCGCCACATAGTCGGGCCGCACCCCAAGCGACTCCAACAGCCGGAACAACGCCGTCTCCACCGCGAACAACCCGGCCTGAGCGAACACCGTCTGATCCAGCACCCCACCAGCAACAAACCCACCAGCCCCAGAACCACTCGTCTGACCGATCCCGCCGACCTGGCCGCTCTCGCCCGTACGGCCGCTCTGGCTGGCCTCACTGGTCTGGCCGCTCTGGCTGGTCTGGCTGGCCTCACTGGTCTGGCCGCTCTGGCTGGTCTGGCTGGCCTCACTGGTCTGGCCGCTCTGGCTGGCCTCACTGGTCTGGCCGCTCTGGCTGGTCTGGCTGGTCTCGCTGGTTTGGCCTATTTCGCCGGCCTGGCCGCTCTCGCCCGTCCGTCCGGCCTCGCCGGTAAGGCCGTGTTGCCCGTTCTGGCCGGTCCGACCGTTCTGGCTGGCCTGGCCCGTATCGCTTGTGTGGCCGAGGATGATCTCTCGCAGGCTCACACCACCGGCCAGGCCGGTCACCACGCCGGCAGCGTCGACGGAGGTGAGCTCGACCTCCAGCAGCGCGCAGGCCTCATCGAAAGCGCGGGCGAACACCGGGAAAGCCGCATACAACTCCCGGCCCATCCCCACCCGCTGAGCACCCTGACCGGAGAACACCACCGCCACCCGGCCCGGCCGCACCCGACCCACCACCGCAGCCGACCCCAACAGCCCAGCCGCCAACCCACCGGCCGCCAACCCGCCGGCCGTCAACCCCGAGGCCGTTGGTTCGCCGGCGAGGGTACGCAGCGCGGCGAGCAGACCTTCTCGGTCGGCCGCCGGCAGTACCGCTCGGTACTCCAGGGCGGCTCGGCGGGTCAGGCCGGCGGCCACCTCGACCGGACCAGCCGCCTCATGCCCGACGACGAACTCCGCCAGCCGACCGGCCTGCGCCCGCAACGCCGCCTCGCTCTTGGCCGACACCACCACCGGCACCGGCAACGCCACAGGCACCGACAGCGCGGCCGTGCCTTCCATTCCATCCGAAACGGGGGATCCCGCCTCGGCCTGCTCCCTATCCGGCGACCCCTCACTGGCCGACGCTTCCTCACCAGCGGGTGCGGTCGAACCGGCGCCGATGGCCGACGGTTCCTCAACGGGCGGCTCTTCCAGGATCACGTGCGCGTTGGTGCCGGAGATGCCGAACGAGGACACCCCCGCCCGGCGCGGCCGATCCGCAGCGCGCGGCCAGGGCCGAGGTTCGGTCAGCAGCTCCACCGCCCCGCCCGACCAGTCCACCTTCGACGAGGGCGCGTCCACGTGCAACGTCTTGGGCAACAGCCCGTGCCGCATGGCCAGGATCATCTTGATCACACCGGCCACCCCGGCCGCCGCCTGGGTATGCCCGAGGTTCGATTTCACCGACCCCAGCCACAACGGCGACCGCCGACCCTGACCGTAGGCGGCCAGCAACGCCTGCGCCTCGATCGGATCACCCAGCGGGGTGCCGGTGCCGTGCGCCTCCACAACATCCACATCCCCGGGCACCAACCCGGCAGCCCCCAACGCTTGAGCGATCACCCGCTCCTGCGAGGGACCATTGGGGGCGGTCAGCCCATTGGAGGCGCCGTCCTGGTTCACCGCCGAGCCGCGCACCACCGCCAGCACCCGATGCCCACGACGACGCGCCTCCGACAGCCGCTCCACCACCAGCACCCCGACACCCTCGCCCCAACCCACCCCATCAGCCGCCTCGGCGAACGACTTACACCGCCCATCGGCGGCCAGACC
>NZ_JBEXGS010000046.1:0-20357 GCF_040607455.1 Sphaerisporangium sp. NPDC005289 | reverse complement strand
GGCCACGACGAGCTCGACTTTCTCCGTGCTGGTCAACCCCGGCTCCAGGCCGCGGTCAATGCGATCCTGCCGCCGCCAGGTGTAGATCGTCTGAGCGCTGATGTCCAGGTCGCGGGCCAGGTCGGTGACCTTACGTCCAGCCGCGATCAGGTCCAGTACCTTGCGGCGGAACTCCGCCGGATAGCCGCGCCGTCCCATGCCACTCTCCTCTCAACGAGTGGCACAAGAATCCAACAATCTACCTCCACAGAACCCGGGGAACACCAACCACTCCACGAAACCCGGCGCGGTTCAGATAGTCCTATGACGTCGGCGCGGCCCCGCCAACCCCGGAGACTCTGATGTGCTGATGTCCTACCCGGCGGGCAGGATGGGCGCGGAGGTATAGATGAGTGACATCGCGGACGTTCCACCCGCCGTTGTGGGCCGGCTCCGGGTGATCTGCGGGGAGCTGCCCGAGGCGTACGAGGAGCCGGCGTGGATCGGCTTGCGGTGGCGGATTCGCCGGCGGACGTTCCTGCACGTCTACACCACCGACGTGAGGGGGTCGGCGTACATCGATATGGACGATCCGGCCATCCTGATGACCTTCCGGGCGCCGCCCGGGGAGTTGGCCGCGCTGGCGCATGCCGGCCCTCCGTTCTTCCGGGCCGACTGGGGTGTGAATGTCATGGGAATGGTGCTGGACGACGAGACGGACTGGGTCGAGGTTGCCGAGCTGGTGACGGACAGCTATCGCGTGCAGGCGCCCCGCCGCCTCGCGTTCCGGCTGAAGGAAGGGGGATGAACCGCCGGCTACCTCCCCACGTTGCCGCTTATCCAGGTTCGGTGCTGAGAAACATTCCTATTCACGGTGGGATAGGTCGGTTGCCGCACTGGCCAGAGATATTTCAGGAGTCGATTCCGATGACGACATCACCCAGTGCCGCATGCTCGGGCCGTCTGGCCGGATTTGCGGGTGCAGTTCATTCCGGGCGTGATCGGCTTCACGAACTGGTGGATGCCTTCGCAGGTCCACCTCGGCGTGACATCGAGGAAGACCTCGCGTCGTTCGTTGGGGAAGCCCGCATTGCTGGTCTTTCCGTAGCCGGTCGTGACTACCTCGCCGGTCGGCACCGCGCCCTGGCTGGGCAGTGTGGGTGCGATGAGGGGCTCCGACAGCAAGATGGGCTGGTCAAGCGCAGGATCGCGAGATCGCCGTCCGTTGCCGGGACGCGCCTTCACTCGGTTCGGGCACCGGCCTCGAGCACGGTGAGGTCGCGGACCGCATACCGGTGATGCTCGGCCTCTTCCTTGGACACCACTGTGAGGCAGCGGCGCACGACGTACTCCTTGTCCGGGTAGGGGTCGGCCGGCTTGCGACCACATACCCGGTCGAGCTCGGCCTCGGTGAGCTCGTCGACGACCCGGCGCATTGTGGCCATGCGGGCGAGCCGCGGCGCGAGTACCTCGTCGAGCGTCGGGGTGGCATCGAGGGTGAGCCCGAGCTTCGCCGATGCTTCGGCCGGCATCCCGCCGCTAGGAAGGCCCAACGGGTGGTACGGCGCGTCCTCCTCGAGTACGGCGTTGCCGATCCAGGCATCGCTGGCCATCAGCAGATGCCGCTGCGTCTCGACGAACGACCACTCGCCGTCGACCTGCTCGTGCAGCTTCGCCTCGGGTAGGCGCCTGGCGCGGTCGAGCGTCTCCTCCCATTGCTTCTCGATGGCATCCCAAGCGGCCCGGTATTCGGCGGCGGACGTGGCCTCACGGGCCAGCACCCGGTTGGGATGCAGCCGGTCGAGCTCGGCCTCGACGTAGGCGGTCACGTCGACGTCGTTGACAACGACACGCTCGAAGCCGCCACCGAGGGAGACGTTGCCCCCATAGCAGTCCACGATCTTCAGGCCGGTGACGTCGCAATCGCGAATCTCGAGGCCGGAGAGGTCGCTCAGGTGGATGCGGGCACCACGGAACTGGTCACTTTGGGTGTACTCAGCAGGCATTGGGACAGTTTCCCGTATCCGTCCCGCCCGTGCCAGTGAATGGCACAAGGTGAGGGTTGCGTGTTGCGTCCGGGTGGGGAGCCGATGACGCCAGCGACTGGGTTGGGGCAGCGCCCGGAGTGCAACCGGATGGCGCGGCGGCCCGTGGCGAGCAGAGCACATCGCCGGGTGACTGAAGTTGCCCCGGTTGTGTGGACAGATCGGGGTTTGCGGCTATGCGGCAGCGTAGCGGTCTTGTTCGGCGTCGTATCGGCGTTCGTATTCGGCCGGGCTGAGCATGCCCAGGGTCGAGTGGCGGCGGCGGGGGTTGTAGAACCCTTCGATGAAGTCGATGCAGGCGGCCTTGGCCTGCGCGCGGGTGGCGAAGTGATGCCCGGTCGAGCAACTCGGTCTCCAAAGTCGCGAAGAAGCTCTCGGTGACCGCGTTGTCGAAGCAGTCCGCGACCGTCCCGGTCGAGGTCCGGATACCTGCTGACCTGCACCGTTGACTGAACGACAGCGACGTATATTGCGATCCCTGGTCACTGTGATGGATCACCCCTGGGGCCGGCCGGCGATTCCAAATCGCCATCTCCAGGGCGTCGATGCCGCCAGATCATCATCAAGGCCAACGGCGGCGAGGTGGTCGACGCGGCCGGAGGGTTCTATACGATCGCCGGACACAACCCGGCGTGCACGGCGCGGTTCTCTCGGAGACCCTGGCCTCACGGTTCGCCGCGCACATCACACGGTCACGAGCGACTACGACCTGGCAACCCCGCTCGGGGTGGACCGGCGCGCGGTGCTCGCCGGGAAGAACATGGCGACGCGGGTGGCGGAGGGCGAGGCGGGACGGGCTCCGCAGCTGCGGGAGCCGATCGCCTTCCAGAAGATCGCCGAGGCGCTGGGGGTGGACCCGGCGGCGGGGAATCTGGTCGCCATCGCGCCGGAGGACGACCGGAAGGTCATGACGGAGGTGGTTCAGGCGGCTTTCGGGAAGCCGGTGGAGCCGCTGGCGCTCGGCAGGCGGATCTGACCCACCCGAGGTTCCCGTCCGATCATGCGGGCGGGACCGAGGTCTCCGCCAGATCCAGGCGGGCGTTGTGGCGGGATATCCGTTCGTGTCCAGCCCGTGGCAAGCCGCGGGCGTCATCCTCTCCAGGACCGTGGCCGCCGTTGAGGCACCGACCGGGTGCCGGCGATGCTCTCGATGCTGAGGGTCATGCGCCCGAGGTGGCCCAAGACGAAACGGAGATCTCGATGAGGAAGATGCTTGCGGCGGTAGCATCCGCCATCGCTCTTGCCGGGTTAGGCGTGGCCGTCGCGCCGCCGGCCAGCGCCAGCAGCTACTGCCCGCAAAACTACTCGTGCTACTGGCAGGGGGCGAGCTGGACCGGCATCGAGTACATACCGACCTCATGTGGTAACTGGTCCTTCCCGGTGGGCGTCGCCAGCGTCAAGAACTATGGGCACGGAACCGCTCACCTGCGAAACAGCAGCGGCAAGGTCGTCCTTTCCGTGCCTCCCGGCCAGCAGTACGAGAACACCGGAAGCTACATCTACTCCGTCACCATCGACTGCTGAACCGCCGCCCCCGGGGGCGTGAGGTACATCACGATGGATAACTCCATCGCTGCTCGGTAGAAGGCCAGGGTTCCGGCGGCTTGCTGGGTCCTGGCCTTTTGTTGTGCCACTGCACTGTCTCCGGCCGCCCTGTTTGCGGCCCGCCGCCGTGGCCGCTCAGCCACCGCGACGAGGGATCGCCGACCTCGAGCCGGGCCTGCCGCACGTACTCCGGGTGTGAGTAGTTGCGGTACCGAAAGTGCCGCTGAGGTTGATCACGGTCCGGCTGACGTCGGGGTGAGCGGATCATCCGGCCGCCGGATGCGGACTCGGCGGGGGCGGTGGGGATGTCGTCGGCGTCCTGGAGGTCGGCGAAGTCGGCGCGGGCCGCCGCGATGGCTTCGGGGTACGCCTCCCTCTTCTCGTGCTCGGCGAGCGCGCGGTAGATGCTCGCGACGCTGGGAGCCTGACCTTTGCGCTTGCCCGTGGGGATGATCAGGTCGGGCTGGATCTGCTCGACGGACTCGCCGTTCGCGCGGCGACGGAGCACGGTGTGGAGCATGTCGTCGGTGATGACGGGCGGCCGGCCGCCGTGCTTGCCCTTGCGGGCCGCCGCGTCGAGTCCTTCGAGGGTCGACTCCCGGATGCTCTCCCGCTCGGTCTCCGCCATCGCCGCGAAGAACGCGAACAGCAGTCGGCCCGGCCCGCTGGGGTCGTACATCCCGGTCAGGGGCCCGGCGAGCATCTCCAGGACCAGGCCGTGGGCGGTGAGGTGGTCGGCGAGCGCGGTGAGTTCGGCGGCGTCGCGGCCGAGGCGCTTCATCTCGTACACGGTGAAGGTGACCCGGCAGTGCGGGGCGTGGGCCTTGATCTGGCGGGCCAGCGCGAGCGCGGCCTCGAACTGGGGCCGTACCCGGACGCGGGTGCTGATCTTCTCGGAGAACACCTTGTCGAGTGTCCGGCGCGAGGGCGAGCGGGACCGGGGTGCAGGGGCGCCACGGCTGGCCGGGCCCGCGGTCGGCAGGGGTGGGTACGCGCAGGAGCTTGGCGAGCCGGGGCACCTTGGTGAAGCGGCCGGTGTGGTAGGTGCCGGCGACCGCGCCGGAGCGCGAGCGGCACGGCGAGCCAGGTCCGGCCCGGCAGCGTGGGCAGGGGTGGCGCTCGACGTCGTCCGCGTCGCTCAGGGAGGCTTCTTGAGGGGCCGTCATGCCCCGGATGCCGTCACAAACCATTCTCAGAAGGGCCCCGAACCCGTCTGTGAGTGAGAACGAGTTCTGCGAACCGGAACGGCGCTTCGCGGTCGCCGGGCCGTCACGTTTGATCTTGCTCGGGCAAAGGCCGTTTGTGCGAATCAAGGCGGGGGTGCCCGTGCGGCTTCGCAGACCTGCCGTCTCGCTCGCCCCTTCGTAGAGTCGCCAAACCTTAATGAGTACAGCGTTTGCCTATAGGTTGTAGGTAGATGCATACTGGACATAGTCATACTGAGAGTAGGTGATGGTTGTGGTTCGGGCAGGACTGAGCCCGGAGCGGCTGACGCTCGCTGGTGCGGAACTCGCCGATGAGGCCGGTTTCGACCAGGTGACCCTGTCCGCGCTCGCCCGGCGTTTCGACGTGAAGCCGGCGAGCCTGTACGCGCATGTGAAGAACTCCCACGAGCTCAAGACCCGGATCGCGCTGTTCGCACTGGAGGAACTCGCCGACCGGGTCGCCGACGCCGTGGCCGGGCGCGCGGGCAAGGACGCCCTGACAGCCTTCGCGAACGCCTACCGGGACTACGCCCGGGCGCACCCCGGCCGGTACGAAGCAGCGCGGTACCGGCTCGACCCGCGGACTGCCGCGGCCAGCGCCGGCGTCCGGCATGCACAGATGACACGGGCGATCCTGCGCGGCTACGACATGGCTGAGCCGGACCAGACGCACGCGGTCCGCATGCTGGGCAGCGTCTTCTACGGCTATGCCTCCCTGGAGGCGGCCGGCGCTTTCGACCACACGGACGTCGCCGCTCAGCAGTCCTGGGCCTGGACCCTGGACTGCCTCGACACCGCATTGCGGAGCCGGTCCACCCCCTGACCGGCCGCCCCACCCCAGAACCAAAAGTATGAGGCAATGAGCACCGAACAGAACCTGATCACCACCCCCATCACCGCCGACTTCCTGCGCGGGCACCTCGACGTGGAAGAAACTGCCCACGGCCTGCTGCCGCACCGGCTGCCTGCCTGGGCGCGCCGCCAGATCCCCGACGACCTGCTGGCCGTGGCCGAGGCCCAGCCCTCCGGTGTCCGGCTGGCCTTCCTTACCAGCGCCACCACCATCCGCCTGGAGACCCTGCCCACCAAACGCGTCTACCGGGGCTTCCCGCCCCCGCCGGACGGCATCTACGACCTCCTGGTCGACGGCCGCCTCACCGCCCAGGCCACCGTGGACGGCGGGAACCTGCACACCATCACTGACATGCAGACCCAGACTGCGGAATTCACCCCGGGGCCCGCCGGCACCGCCCACTTCACCGACCTCCTCACCGGCGAGAAAGACATCGAGATCTGGCTCCCGCACGCGGAGATCACCGAGGTCATCGCCCTGCGCACCGACGCCCCCGTCGAGCCCGCCTCGGACAAGGGGCACCGGGTGTGGCTGCACCACGGCAGTTCCATCAGCCACGGATCCAACGCCGTCTTCCCCAGCACCATCTGGCCCGCCCTGGCCGCCTCCGCAGGCGATGTGGAGCTGATCAACCTCGGCTTCGGCGGCAGCGCACTGGTCGACCCGTTCACCGCCCGCGCGATGCGCGACACCCCCGCAGACCTGATCAGCCTCAAGCTCGGCATCAACGTCGTCAACAGCGACGCCATGCGCCTGCGCGCCTTCACCCCCGCCATCCACGGCTTCCTCGACACCATCCGCGAGGGCCACCCCACAACCCCCTTGCTCCTGGTCTCCCCCATCCTGTGTCCGACCCACGAGGACACCCCCGGACCTCTGATGCCGGACCTCTCCAGTGGAACCCTGAAGTTCAAGGCCACCGGTGATCCGGCCGAGACCGCCGCCGGACGGCTGACGCTCACGATCGTCCGCGAGGTCCTGGCCGACACCGTCAAACAGCGGTCCGCCGAAGACCCCAACCTCCACTACCTCGACGGACTCGACCTTTACGGCGAGAGCGACCACGAGGAGTTCCCCCTGCCGGACGCGATCCACCCCAGCCCCGAAGGACACCGCCGCATCGGCGAGAACTTCGCCAAGCTCGTCTTCGCAAACAACGGGCCCTTCGCCATCACGACCGGCTGACCCGGATAACCCGTGCCCGGCGTGGAGAGCGTGATGGCTGGCTCCCCCGTACCGCACCACCCCGTAGGCGAACAGGACTCGGCCACACATTCCGGGGCTATGCCTCCTAGTCACCGTCCTCGGGCGCGTCCGGATCGCGGAAGGGGCGCAGTCCCTGGCCTGGGCCGCTGGCGGTGATGTTGAAGAGGTACCGGCCCAGGAAGTTGATGTGCCGGCCCTTGAGCGGGGAGAGCCGGGCGACGTCCTCGTCCTTGATGTCGTGCCCCTCGGCGCGGAGCCATGATCAATCTCAGCGGCACTTTCTGTACCGCAACTACTCACACCCGAGTACGCGCAAGAGTTCGCCGAATCCTGGGCGATATCGAGCCGGCGGCGTTCGCTGCGACCGCGTGGCGCGGCGTACTTCAAAGCACCTGGTGGCGTTGCGCCGCGTCCTTGAAAGAGGCGTGACGGCTGGGCCTGATGACGGTGACCCCGGTTTGGCCCAGAAGCGTCGGGAGTGCGTGATGCAGGTCAACTGCCTCACCGAGGAAACTGGTTTCGTTCGTGAGAGTTGACCGCACATGTTCGTCGGTTGCGACCGCGGTCGTGTTCCGGCGGAGTCGTTGTTCACGAGTTCTGACCGCATGATGTTGCTCATGGTGAGACGATGGGTGCGCTTCGTGACGAAGGAGCGCTTCCATGCCCCCGTCGAAGGTCGAGCTCTACGCCGCGATCCGCCGGGATGCCCGGGCCGGGATGTCAGGCCGTGCGATCGAGAAGAAGTACCGAATTGGTCGGCGGACGATCGTCAAGGCGCTGGTATCGGCGTGGCCTGAGCCGCGCAAGCAGCTGCCGCCCCGTGCGTCGAAGCTTGACCCGTTCAAGCCGGCGATCGATGAAATCCTGAAAGCGGACCTGGATGCGCCGCGCAAGCAGCGGCATACCGTCACGCGGATCTGGCACCGGCTGATCGACGAGCATGAAATGACCAATGTGTCCTATCCCGTGGTCCGGGCCTACGTCGCCTTGCGCAAGCCGCAGGTCAGGGCGGAGGCCGGCCGCGGCCCAGCCGAGGTGTTCGTGCGGCAATCGCACCGCCCCGGTGATGAGGCGGAGGTCGATTTCGGCGAGGTTGTGGTCCGGCTGGCCGGACAGGACGTCAAGTGCTACCTGTTCTGCCTGCGGGTGTCATTCTCCGGCAAGGCGGTCCACCGGGTTTCCCTGTCAGGGGGGCAGGAGGCGTTCTTTGAGGGCCACGAGCACGCGTTCCGCGTCCTGGGCGGGGTGCCGGCCGGGAAGATCCGCTATGACAACCTCAAGTCCGCGGTCGCGCAGGTGATCGGGTTCAGCCGTGCCCGGGTGGAGACCGACCGGTGGACCGCGTTCCGCTCACACTGGGGTTTGGACGCCTTCTACTGCCGGCCAGGTATTCAGGGTGCTCACGAGAAGGGCGGGGTGGAGGGGCAGATCGGCTGGTTTCGCCGCAACCATCTTGTCCCCGTTCCGGATGTGCCGTCCATCCAGGCGCTCAACGCGATGATCGAGGAATGGGACGCCGCAGACGAGACCCGCCGGATCGGCAGCCGGGCGCGAACCGTCGGGGAATTCCTGGCCATCGAACGGCCGCTGTTGCGGCCGCTGCCGGATGAGCCGTTCGAGACCGGCCGCTGGTTCACGCCCCGGGTTGACCGGTTCGCCCAGGTCACGGTCCGGACCAACAAGTACTCGGTTCCAGCTCGGCTGATCGGACGCCAGGTCCGGGTGCTGTTGCATGCATCGGACCTGGTCATCTACGACGGCCACGCCGAGGTCGCGCGCCATGAGCGGCTACCGGGCAGGTCTGATGCCCGCCTGGACCTGGACCACTACCTGGAGGTGCTGGTCCGCAAGCCGGGCGCACTGCCCGGATCGACCGCGCTGGAGCAGGCTCGCGCGGCTGGGAAGTTCACGCCCGTCCATGACGCCTGGTGGGCCGCCGCCCGCAAGGCCCACAGCGACGACGTCGGCACCCGGGCACTGGTCGAGGTCCTGCTTTTGCACCGTCACATGGATGGCGAGCATGTTGTCGCCGGCCTGGCCGCCGCACTGCGAGCCGGGGCACTGACCGCCGACGCCGTCGCGCTGGAGGCCCGTAAAGCGGCCGACGAGGCCGGCGACCAGCCGGCAGCAGGCACACCGTCCGTTGGGTCGGCCGTCGCGTCCTTGACCGCCCGCCGCCTGGAAAAGCTACCGCCCGACACCCGGCCGCTGCCATCGGTCGCCGCCTATGACGAGCTGCTGCGCCAAACCCGAACCGCGCAGGAAGGAAATGCCAGGCCATGACCCCCAAGCCCCGCCGCGCAATGACTGAGCAAGCCGCCGACGCCGCCGTCGACCAGGCCTGCCGGATGCTGCGCCTGCCCACCATCCGCACCCAGTTCCCCGAACTGGCCGATGCCGCCGCCCGTGAGCAGATGTCCTACCGCGGCTTCCTCGCCGAACTGCTCATGGCCGAGTGCGACGACCGCGCCCGCCGACGCTCCGAGCGGCGTATCAAAGCCGCCGGGTTCCCCCGGGACAAATCGCTGCGCTCCTTCGACTTCGACGCCAACCCCAGCGTCGATCCCGCCGTCATCAACACCCTCGCCACCTGCGACTGGGTGAAGAAAGGGCTTCCGCTATGCCTGATCGGCGACTCGGGAACCGGCAAGTCCCACCTGCTCATCGCTCTGGGCACCGAGGCCGCGATGGCCGGCTACCGCGTCCGCTACACCCTGGCGACCAAACTCGTCAATGAACTCGTCGAGGCCGCCGACGACAAGCAGCTGACCAAGACCATCGCCCGCTACGGCCGCGTCGACCTGCTCTGCGTCGACGAACTCGGCTACATGGAACTCGACCGTCGCGGCGCCGAACTCCTGTTCCAGGTCCTCACCGAAAGGGAGGAAAAGGCCAGCGTCGCGATCGCCTCTAACGAGTCCTTCAGCGGCTGGACCAAGACCTTCACCGACCCCCGCCTATGCGCCGCCATCGTCGACCGGCTCACCTTCGGCGGCAACATCATCGAGACCGGCATCGACTCCTACCGTCTCGCCCAAACCCGGGCCAGAGCCGCACAAGCTGGCTGACCTCAGCTCACTCAGCGTCACCAGAGCCATGCCCCGCCCGGCGGAGCATGGCTCTGGTCTTCACCAACACTCCGGATCCAGTTGATCACGAAGTGGCTCCCAATCTGGCTGGCATCTGGCTCTCGGATCCACCTACATAGCCACTTGTCGGGCCTGGGTCGGGTGTGTCCAGTCAGTGGTGTATCTCGATTTGTTTGATTAACGGGTGGTCGGGGTCAGGCGGCCTTCGAAGGTGATGGCGAAGGCGTTCAGGGCGGCTTTCCAGCGGGTGATCCAGCGTTTGCGGCCCTTGCCTGTCGGGTCCAGGCTCATGATCGCCATGTAGACGCACTTGAGCGCGGCCTGCTCGTTGGGGAAGTGGCCGCGGGCCTTGACCGCCCGGCGGATCCGGGCGTTGACCGACTCGATGGCGTTGGTCGAACAGATCACCCGGCGGATCTCGGTGTCGAAGTTGAGGAAGGGCACGAACTCGGCCCAGGCGTCCTCCCACAGCTTCACGATCGCTGGATACCTACCGCCCCAGAGTTCGGCGAACTCGTAGAAGCGCTCGAGCGCGGCCGCTTCGGTGGGGGCGGTGTAGACGGGCTTGAGCGCCTTGGCGATGGCGTCCCAGTGCTGGCGGGCGGCGTACCGGAACGAGGCGCGCAGCAAGTGGACCACGCACGTTTGCACGACCGCCTGGGGCCAGACGGTCTCGATGGCCTGCGGCAGCCCCTTCAGCCCGTCGCAGACCACCATCAGCGCATCACCCACGCCGCGGTTCTTGATCTCGGTCAGCACGTGCAGCCAGAACTTGGCGCCCTCGCCGCCGTCGCCGGCCCACAGGCCGAGGATGTCCCGCTCGCCGTCCACGGTGACGGCCAACGCAACGTAGATCGGCCGGTTGGCGACCTGAGTCGCGCAGCTTGACGTGGATGGCATCGATGAAGATCACCGGGTAGACGGGGTCGAGCGGCCGGTTCTGCCACTCGGCCATGCCCTCCAGCACCTTGTCGGTGATGGTCGAGATGGTTTGCCTGGACACCTCAGCGCCGTACACCTCGGCCAGGTGAGCGGAGATCTCGCCAGTGGTCAGTCCCTTGGCCGCCAGCGAGATGACCATCTCATCGACACCGGACAGGCGGCGTTGCCGCTTGCGCACGATCTTCGGTTCGAAACTGCCGTCCCGATCGCGCGGCACGGTGATCTCCACCGGCCCGACATCGGTGATGACGGTCTTGGAGCGGGCACCGTTACGGCTGTTGGTCGTCTCGCCGCCGGAGCGCTGGTGCTTGTCGTAGCCGAGATGATCGGTGATCTCACCTTCCAGGGCGGACTCCAGCACCAGCTTGGTCAGCCGGCCCAACAGTCCGTTCTCGCCGACCAGTTCCACCCCTTCGGCGCGGGCCTGGTCGACCAGCTTGGCCACCAGTTCCCGATCCGTCGAGTTCTCGGGCTTCTTGCGCGCCACCGCGGTGTCCTCCAGGTCGATCTCCGCCGATGCCTGGATCACAGTACTCATCAGGTGCGTTCTCCATGATCAGGATATACACCAGTGACCGTACAGACCCTCACCGAGCGCTACCACATCCGCGCAGATTGTTTCGACCATTCAGGCGGCCATGTTGCGGTGAACCGGTCGGACTTGGTGAGAGGCGAACACGCTCCCGTTTCATGCGGTGTCGTCAACCGTAGGTTTGCTTTCGCCTTGGTGCCTACTGCCAGGGTTTACCCGAAATCTCAATCGGAGAGGGGATGACTGGGTTTCGTGACCCTCGTAGGGTCTTGCGGTGATGCGGGCTGAGCGGTCGTGGTGATCCCTTGGTTCCGGTTGCTTACGTCGTGTGACGTATACATCATTGCGCTTTTTAGTGTTTGGGATGTTGATGCCTTCTCGTCCGCGGTCTGTTCTGATGAGGTTTGCCCACTCTCGGCTGGTCGGTGTGCTGGCCGTGGCGGTCGCACTGTCCATCGGGCTGTTGCTGGTTGATGGGGTGGGGTTGCCTGTCGCGGTCGTTGCTCAGCAGAAGCCGTCGCCCGCCAAGCCTCGGGCGCATGTGAGTGAGCGTCCGGATCGGGTGTCGGCGCAGCTGGCGGCGCGTTTGCAGAACAGCCGGGTGGAGATCAGTGGTGAGCGCACCGAGTCGTTGACGACCTGGGCCAACCCGGACTCTACGTTCACCACTGAAGCTGTTGCCGGTGCGATCCGGGTCAAGAAGAACGGCACCCTCGTCCCGATCGATACCGCCCTTGTCGCGGACGGGACCGGGCTGCGGCCCAAGGCGGTACAGGCGGACGTCGTGGTATCTGACGGCGGGCAGGAGCCCTTCGCGTCCGTCGGGCGCGGCAAGCATTCGGTCGGTGTGGGCTGGGGCAAGGCTTTGCCGAAGCCGGCGGTGAAGGGCGATACCGCGACCTACGCAGACGTTGTGCCGAACGGTGATCTGGTGGTCAAGGCGCTGCCGCAAGGTTTCAGCCACTCGGTCGTGCTGCGCAGCCGCCCATCGGGGCCTCTGGAGATCAAGCTTCCGATCGCGACCAAGGGCCTGACCCTGTCCAAGGGCAGCGGCCATAGCCTCAACCTGAAGGACAGCAGCGGCAAACGGGTCGCCACCGCCCCCGCCCCGCGCATGTGGGATTCCTCCACCGACCTTGCGTCTGGCGAGTCCACGCACCAGGCAGAGGTGACCACCTCCATCGAGCAAAGCTCCGGCGGGACGGTGCTGGTCCTCAAACCGGATGCCGCGTTCCTCAACGACCCCGCCTTGCGGTTCCCGGTTACAATCGACCCCACCACGACACTTACGGTGACTACGGACACCTGGGTGGCCACCAGTTTCCCTGCCTCACAGCGCGGGTCGACGGAGCTGAAGGCCGGCACCTACAACGCCGGTGGCGAGGTCGCCCGCTCCTACATCAAGTTCAACGGCATCGATGGCCTTGCCGGCAAGCACATCATCAGCGCTGACATGCGTCTGTGGTCGTACTATTCCTCCACCTGCAGCGCGGGTGCGGGTGTCAAGGTCAGCCGGATCACCGGCACCTGGGCCCCCGACACCATCGCCTTCGGCACCGAACCCGCCACCACGACCACCGGAGCGGTCACCACCCAGACCGCCTACGGTAACTCGGCCTCCTGCCCGGCGAACTTCATGCACTGGATCAACACGTCCATGGTGCAGGCCTGGGCTGACGGGGCGGCCAACAACGGGGTTCAGGTCCGGGGGGCTTCGGAGACCGACTCCAACACTTGGCGGCGCTTCTACTCCTCCAACTACAGCGACTCCGCTTACAAGCCTCGCCTTGCGGTGACCTACAACTCCTACCCCGGCGCTCCGGCACAGATCACCACCGGTGGCGCGCATCAGTCCGGCGGGATCTGGTACTCCACCAAGACCCCGGCGCTGATCGCCTCCGTGCCGGACCCCGACGGGGGGCAGGTCCGTCTCGACTTCGAGGTCTCCGAAACAACCGCCAACGGCGGCGCGGTGCTGTGGACCGGCAACACCCCCAACGTCACCGCCGGACAGACCGGCCAGATCAGCGTGCCCGCCGGGATCCTGACCCAGGGCCGACCCTACCGGTGGCGTACACGGGGATACGACGGCACCGACTATGGAGCCTGGTCTGCATATTCGACCTACACGGCGGATGTCGACCCGCCTGCCGCCCCGACCATCAGTTGCCCGAACTACCCGGCCAACGCATGGACTCCGCGGGTGGCCGGCGGGGACACCTGCACCCTGGACACCACCGCGGCCGATGGCAACGGTTACTACTGGTCCCTGGACAATCCCAACCCCACCAAGGTCGTCAACGACACCACACACACCGGCGCCGCGAAGACCATCGCCATAGCCCCTGAATATGCCTGGCATACCCTCTATGCGCAGGCGTTCGATGGGCTGGGCAACCGATCCGCCACCACCACCTATAGCTTTGGAGCGGGCCTGGGCTCGCTGGCCACCCCCGTCGACGGTGACCGCACCCAGGAAGCGGTCGCGCTCAACAGCAACGCACCCTCCATCAAGAACGGCGTCACCTACCGATACCGGGCTGGCACATCATCGATCTTCCCTTGGACCAAGATCCCAGCCGGAGACGTCACCTACCCTGGCACCACTACCACGGTGGCAAGCTGGCCCCTGAAACGCACCAACACCTCCGCGGCCTGGCCCCCACTCGACTGGAACGTCAACAAGACCATCCACGACGCTGGCTACGGCGATGGCCCCATTCAACTGGTCGCCTGCTTCACCGAACCCGGTGCTATCAACGAAGAATGCTCGCCCCTCGCGACCATGACCCTCGAGCGCACCGCATTCGGGGCTTCGTATGCGACGAAAGGGATTGGTCCAGGCGAGGTGGCCTTGCAGACGGGAGACTTCTCCATCGGCGGGGGTGACGTCAACGTCGGCGGCCTGTCTATCGGCCACGACCACACTACGCTTGCGCCTCCCGCCGAGCAGGGAGCTGCAGGTGTATTCGGCCCGGGTTGGACTGCCTCGTTCCCGGGGAGCGGAGGCGGCGACGGATCTGCGTCCGCAGCCGGCTACCAGTTCGAAGACCACTCCGTCAATGGATTCGTCCTGCTCACAGGCCCGGACGGCGAGACCGTCTCCTACTCCCAGGCGGCAGACGGCACGTTCCGCGGAGTCGCCGAGGCTGACAACGGTTCTCTCATAGTCAAGGACTCCGCCACCCAGTTCACCCTGACTGAACCCGACGGAGCAAAAACCGTCTATACCTCGGTGAACGGGCATTGGGGCACGGACAGCGCCGATGCCCCAGGTGTCGGCAATACGACCAACTATGTCCGCGACGCCCAGGGCCGTCCCACGCGGATCCTGGCAGACGTCCCTACAGGTGTCACGTGCACGACCACTCTCGCCGCGGGATGCAAGGCTCTTAATATCACCTATGCCGCTAGCACTACAGCGACCGGCGTAGCCTCCGGCTGGGGCGACTACGCGGGCAACGTCACTAAAATCGACTACATCGCATACGATCCAGCCCTTCAAACGATGAAGACCACTCAGGTCGCCGCATACACCTATGACTCCACTGGACACCTGCGCCAGGAGTGGGATCCCCGGATCAATTCCGCGCTGAAGACGACCTACTACTACAACAGTGAAGGTCGCATCTCACAAGTCACTCCGTCAGGACTTTCGCCTTGGACCATTGAGTATGATGACTCCGGCCGCCTCGCACATGTGAGCCGCAACACCCCGCAGGGCGAAGCAACCCAGGCGGTGGTCTACAACGTCCCGATCGGCGGAACCGGCGCACCCGTCGATCTGACCAGCACGGCAACTGCGAATTGGGGTCAGTCGGTAGATCTCCCGCGCTTGGGAGCTGCGGTCTTCCCTGCATCTCACGTTCCAACCCGATCAGGAAACGGCTCCTATCAGCCGACCTCCTCCGACTTCCAATACGGCTCCTTGACCTATATGGACGTCAACGGTCGGCCGGTCAACAGCGCAGGCTTTGGCGCGGGTGCTTGGCAAATCTCGAGTCAAAGGTATGACGACAAGGGTCACACCACCTGGGTACTTGACCCTGAAAACCGAAACCAAGCTCTCGCGCCTACTGGCGTCACGGATCCGTATGTTGCGAGCCAGACCAATAGCACGGTGAGAGCAGATCTCCTGGCGACGATAACCACTTACAATGCTCAGGGTGATCCGCTGAGTGAAACCAGTCCAACTCAACTGGTGATGCTCCAAAGCGGAGTCGTCATTTCCGCTCGCAGATATAGCACTCATACTTATAACGAGGGGCGCCCTGATTCGAATGTCGACTACCACCTGATCACATCGGACAAATCTAAGCCAATTCGTCTCGATGGGCAGTCTCAGCAGTCGGACCTCGATACGCAGGTAACCAAGAACGGATACGACCCAGTGCATAGCGGCGACGAGTCCGGTTGGACCCTGCATGCGCCCACCATGGAGACAAAAGTCGTAACCGGGAATACGGACATCGCGAGTCTATCCAGCTATGACGCCACGGGGCGCCCGGTCGAGAGTCGCATGCCGGCGAGCAATGGAAATGATGCCGGCACAAGCATCGTGATATATTACACAAGCGGTGCAAATTCAAGCATTACGGCTTGTGGAAATAAGCCGGAGTGGGCAGGAATGCTCTGCCAGAAGGCGCCAAAGAGTCAAGCTCCTGGAACTCCCCTGCCGGTGAAGACCTTCACCTATGATTACTGGGGTCAGATAGCCACGCAAAAGGAAGTTTCTGGAAGCTCGACAAGGCTCACCACTCTTCTTTACGATGCTGCCGGTCGACCTTCGAGTACATCTGTTGCAGTGACCCCTGTTGCGGATGGTGGTGTTGCCATACCTCAGATGGTAACTGCTTATGATCAAATGACGGGTCAGATCAGTACTGTCACGGCTGGGTCAGCTCAAACGTCCAACCAGTATGATCAGCTCGGCCGTGTCATTGGATACACAGATGCGTCCGGTAATCAAAGCGTCACGACGTATGACATCGACGGTCATGTCAAGACCGTTAATGATGGTAAGGGTGTCACAACGTACACCTATGACGGCACAGACTCATTGGGCAAAATCGAACGGCGTGGTCTGGCTACCTCGGTTGACGCTGGCCTAGCCTCGGGGCCAAGCAGCTTGGCGGTTTCCTACGATGGTCGAGGAAAGTTGGTTTCTCAGAGGTTTCCTAACAGCTTGACGGTCACTGTTGCTGTCAACAGCAGTGGTAAATCAATTGGTCTCACGTATGAAAAAGACGGGGTGCGGTGGTTCAGCTATTCTAGCCAATGGAACACAGCTGGAAACGCTACTCAACTAACTTCTCCGGCAGGTTCTCGCGACTACGAATACGACACGACCGGCCGCTTGATGAAGACTCAGAACAATGCATTGGGGAATTGCCTTACACGCATTTACTCCTATACCCCTAATACCGACCGCCTCGGCCGTACGGAGTACTCGGCAGCCGATGATGGCTCCTGTAGCGCTGATAGCTCGAGCACTACCGAGAACCGAACATATGACGCCGCCGACCGGATCACCAGTCCGGGATACGTATATGACTCGTTCGGCCGCACGACCACCGTTCCCGCAGAAAACGTGCCGCGGGGAATTGCCGTGCAGATCAACTACTACGCAAATGACAATCCGGCCGCGATTGTCGTCGGAACAGAAACCCAGTCATACACCATCGACCCGCTGGGACGGGTAACGACAGCGACCCTCTCGACCGGTGGAACATCACAGGTGAGCACAAATCACTATGTGAATTCGGACTCCGATTCCCCTGCCTGGGTGTCGGAACCGAATAATCAATGGAGCCGCTACATCGAGGGTCCGTTGGGTGGGCTGGTGCTGACTGAACATTCAAACGGGGTAAGCGAGCTCCAGATCTTCAACCAGCGGGGCGACGTTGTGGCAACGGCAGCAAATGACACAGCGGCAACCGGCGTCATCTCCTATTCAGAACAGGATGAGTTCGGTAACTCCTCGCCGGGCGTGCCAGCGACCAAGTACGCATGGCTCGGCATCTTCAAACGAGCGGCGGATAATCCGGCAGGATTCGTTATGATGGGCCGCCGCTTGTATAATCCCAAGACTGGACGATTCCTTCAGGTCGACCCCGTCGAAGGCGGATCCGCAAATCCCTATGACTACGCCAGCCAAAACCCCATTAATGGTTACGATATCAGCGGTGCTGCTACTTCGTGCTGGATTGGGGCCGCTAGATGGAGATTCGCGGTAAAGGGAATCCAGGCATTCGACCTCCATATGAGGACGCACTGGTGTGGAACTGGGAATTATATCAGGGCCCGTTTGAGTAGCTCTTTCGATGGCGATGGCGGGCCAGCGTTCTGGTTCGTCGAGGGAGAATCGGCTTATTACGGAACCAGCTACCGCTTCAGTCATTACGGCGGTGGTAATTATCAATATTGGCGTCGGCGGCGCGTCGAAAAATACACGGTTGGGTCGCCTTGGGGTTTCGGGTATACGGCTTACCGAGGTATGACTGTCGACATGTCGGGTTGGGGTGGCATTTGGGTCCAGGCGTGGTCGCACAATAGCACCTGACAAGCACCAGGACGACTTCGATCAGCGCGTGACGGAACTGCTTGAGCAGCGCAAATTGCTCATCGAGAAGTACGCGGACCTACGGTCGGCCGACGAGGTGCCGCTGGGTCCGTTCGGCTGGACACACGGCGACTTTCAGCATCTGAATGTGATGTGGCAGGGGGGCAAGGTCGTCGCGGTGCTTGATTGGGACCGGATTCGGGTCCCGCCCTTTCAGTACCTCCGGGCAGGCGGGCCTGAAGGGGGGATGGCGGACAAGGCCAGGCGCCTGTCGAGATTGAGCTAGATCTCACCGTAGGGGGTCATGTTGGTGTGGAAGACCGGGGTGAGGCCGCGCTGGTCGGCGTCAGTGAGCACCTCCTGCCATTCGGGGAGAGCGAGGGTGTCCTGGATCATCAACGTGTTGATGTACACCAGCGCGGCCTGCAGGATCCGCAGACACAGACACAGCGCGGTCATCTCCACCTCCTCGCGCCGGTTGGTGGAAATCTCCCCGCCCCGGCCGTAGCAGATCACGCCATTGGCCCGGTTCCAGGACTCCACCACATTCAGCCCTTCCTCGATCTCCCGCTGCAGATCACGGTCACGCAGGTAGCGGGCGACGAACACGGCGCGCTGGGCGCGGCCGATCTCCAGCATCGCCTGGTAGGCCGGATGGGAGGCCCCGGCGTTGGACATCACCCGGTCACCGATCAGCTGGACGGTCGGTGGGAGTGGTGCTCGAGGGTGAGCTGGACGGCCTGTGCCGGTTGGCCGATCTGGTTCTACAGCCGGGTCAGCTCCCCCAGCAGTTCGGCGTGTCTTCCGCCCTATCTTCCTGGGTTGAGTTCTGCGGCGTGGGCGAACAAGTACAGTGCCTGACGGCGTGACCGCAGGGCCGCGTCATGATGTCCCTGGTTCCAGCGCACCCGGCCCAGCTCGGCCAGCGCGCCAGCGAGGTAGGGGCCTATCCGGTCGGGAACGGTGGTCATGTCGATCTCATACAGTGCGACGGCCCGCCGCAGGCTGCGTTCGGCTTCTGGCAGGCGCGCCAGTTCCTGCTCCACCCAGCCCAGCGTGGTCAGCGTGTTGGCGAGATAGAGGCGTGTCCGGTCGGGGGTGGTGGCCATGTCGGCCTCATACAGCGCGATGGCCCGCTGATGGCTGCGGTCGGCCTCGGGCAGACGCCCCAGCTCCCGCTCCACCCGCCCCAGCCCGGCCAGCGCGTCGGCGAGATGGCGGCGTGCGATCGGGGTGAAGGTCATCGTCCGTTCGCCTAGGGTGACGGCCTGTCGGAGATCGGTTGCGGCTTCGCTGTGCGCACCCAGTTGGCGACGGGCCATGCCTTGCCGGATATGGGCGCGGGCCCGGACGGTGTGATGGGCCGGGGAAGGCACCGAGTGCTGGTCCAGCAGGGTCAGGGCCTCGCCGGCAAGCTGCACAGCCGCCTCGTAGCGGCCAAGGGACCAGCTGATGTCGCTGCGCTCGACGAGGCTGGTAGCCAGGTTGAGGAGATGCCGTCCGGGGTGGGCCGTCTCCAGGGCGTGCCAGCGGGCGACGGCGGCCTGTGCGGCGATGTCGGCGTGCTGGTCGTGGCCGAGCCAGTGGGAGGCGGTGGCCAGCCGGGTGTGGGCGCGGGCGGCGGCCGGCACCTCGCCGGTGTGCCGGCGGGTGAGTTGTTCGGCCAGGACGAGCTGGGTGTGCGGCAGCGCGGCCTCGGGCAGTTGCCGACGACGCGGTAGGGCGAGATGACCGGTGATCGCGGCGATGACTTCAGCGCCGGGTCTGACGTACGGCATCGCTGCGGTGGCGGGTCTTTCCCATGATGAGCCGCCGCGGTACCTCGGCGTCGCCCAGGTCGGTCGCGGCGCTGTGTCGTAGCTGGTGCAGATCGAGGCCTGTGTACTGATCAAGCAGGACCCAGGCGCGGTCGTAGCCCAGACGGGCGCGGCCGGTGTGCGGGCACATGACAGCGATCGAGGGCCGGCGGGCCGGCGGGGCGGCATGGGCAGAAACAGCGGGCCGCTGGTGCGCGAGGTTCCGTGCAGCAGGCGGGGCAGGCGGCCCCGCCTGCCCCGGACACAGGTAGGTTGCGCCCGCGGCTCGGTAGAAGAAGATCTCGATGCGGCATGGTCGGCCGGTGCGGCGCCCCAGCGTCGTGATGTCGATGATCCGTTCGCTGGTGCCTGCGGCGGGTGTGATCTCGATGGCTCGCCGGATGTGATCGGGCAGGTGTGACAGAGACGCATCCCGTGCGGAGTCGTTCCATCCGGTCGTGTCCGGACTGCTCATGCGGCCTCGGCCTGAAGCGCGGGCCCGAGGAGCAGTCCACCGTCGATGACGTACTCCGACCCCGTGATGAACGACGCGTCTGATGACGTGAGGAACAGCAGAAGCCGGGTGACGTCGGCCGGCTCTCC
>NZ_JBEXGS010000045.1:0-21118 GCF_040607455.1 Sphaerisporangium sp. NPDC005289 | reverse complement strand
GTGGGCTACCGGTACAGGTAATCGGCCAGCTCTCGCGCTGCCCCGACCACATCGCTGACCGGATGCCTCTTCTCAGCGGACTGCCAGGAGTAGTACGCGCCGCCGTACCCGACAAACACCCACACCGGCAGCCCGTTCTCCGGATGGTGGACCATCAGCGCGCTGTAGTTCTCGCGCATCTTGGCCCGTACTCCCAGCTTGGTCAGATGCTCGCGCAACGCCAGCAGCTTGCGCCCCTCGTCAGGTACCGGCGGGTCCATGTCACCGCCCATCGCCTTCATGATGATCGAGTTCATTTCCGCGTCCCTTCCGACCCGTCCCGCGCCAAGACAGTCGAGACAGTCGCGTTCTTCGCGGGGGTGGCCTTCGCTGCCGTCAGCAGGAATCAACAGGTTCCGGCGGGAGTCGCACAGCTTCTTGCCACGCCCCCGGCATAAGGAACAGGGGACTGTGTCGCTGGTCTCGACTGGCCGGGTCACCGTTGCCATCTCCTTGGTTGTCCCGCGCTCCCTACGACGGAAGGCGGTCTGACGTACCTTGGTTGCCTGACGGCAAGACAAACAGCGAACCGATCAACGCGGGACCCCCAACCCGGTCCCCTTTTTCGCCCCCCGCGACCCCCCGAACGGGAGGATTGCCCGGAGATGGCAGACACCATCCCAAACGTTCAATTGCGTGCCTGGCGTAACAAAGCCCAGCTCACCCGCGCCGAACTGGCAGCGCGCATCAACGCCACTCCCACCGGCATCAAAGACGGCCTCAACTGCGACGAGGAACGCATCAGACGATGGGAGGCCGGCGAAGTCTCCTGGCCCCACTCCCCCTACCGCCTCGCGCTCACCCAGGCCACCGGCCTCCCCGTCGAAGACCTGGGCTTCTCTCCCACCAAGCGCCGCAACGGCAGCCGCCTTATCGAGGCCCAGATCATCCCCACCGACGCGCTCCGAGCCGAAGCCGACCTGTACGGCACCATGGAACTCGCACAACAGCTCCAAGCCTCCGACGTCGGCCCCGGAACCCTCGAAGCACTCGCCGAAGCCGTCGACCTGCTCTGCCGCGCCTACCCGGTCGTATCCGCCGCCACCTTGCGCGACCGCACCCAAAAGCGCCTCGCCCAGGTAACCCGCCTGCTTTCCGGTCGGCTCACCCTGGCCCAGCACCGCGAACTCCTCGTCATCACCGGCTGGCTCACCGCCCTACTGGGCTGTATCCACTACGACCTCGGCGAACGCGAAGAAGCCGAGACCTCTCGCCGCGCCGCCTACGAAATGGGCCACCAAGTAGGACACGGCGAACTCATAGGGTGGGCATACGAGATGTCCGCGTGGTTCGCCCTGGTCGAAGGCCGCTACGAAGACGTCGTCACCTCAGCCCGCAAAGGCCAGGCCGCCGCCGGCATGAGCAATGCCATGGTGCAACTCACCCTTCAAGAGGCCCGCGGACTGGCCCGCATGGGAGACCGCCGAGAAGCCGACAAGGCCCTATCTCGCGGCGCCGACATCCTCGCCAAACTCCCACCCCCAGAACACCCCGACAACCACTTCGTGTTCGACCACGCCAAATGGATGTTCTATGCCGCCACCGCCTACACCTGGCTAGGCGACAACGACCGCGCCGAAGAACACGCCCTCGAAACCATCCAAATCCACACCCGCCCCGACGGCACCCACAACGCCCCCATGCGCGTAGCCGACGCCCACATAGACCTAGGGATAGTCCACGCCAGAAGAGGCAACCTAGACGCCGCCGTAGACCAGGGCCTCACAGCATTCGACATCGAGCGTAAATCCCTAACCGACCTCGTCAACCGTGCCGGCGACCTCGACCGCGTTCTACGCCAAAACTATCGCCGCGAAGCACTCGCTCAAGAATTCCACAACCGGTACGTCACTGCACGCCGGGCATTGACCGCCCGACAGCCGGACATGCTTGACTGAGCCGCTCAATTCCACTCGATGCAAATAGAGATCGCGCCACAGAATGTACCCCTTCGCACTTAAACCAGTCAGCCCGAAAGCCCCAAATTGAGTACCGAAATCGACGAAATCCTAGCAGGATGTCTCGGATTTTTTTGGCCACTCGGCACCGCATCCCGCAATCCTCAAGAGGAGGCCCAGCCAGGATACATACAACGTAAGGCCAATGGCAGCTTACATATCGAGACTCTGGAAAAAGACCTACCTCACGCTTCCCCCTCGATCCGCCCCAGGCCGGATGCGGTTCTAGGAAAAACACCACATGGCGGTGTAGCACTACTCAACATCTCCGGGCATGGGGCTACCTTCAATCCGGACAGAGCAAGAGCATCCGTGAGTAATTATCGAGGTCTCACATTAATAACTGGAATAGATGCAGACAAAGTTAGATCACCCAAGGCATATAGCCTATCCGCGTTCTTTCCAGAAGCTTCAGAGTGGGCGGGACTAACATCGATCAATATCGATCCGTCTCCCGACGGGCAAGGACGCTCCACGGAGCTTAATATTCACGTGCTGTCTACCCCCGGCGGCAAGGAAAAATTTCGGGGAAGACTGATTGAAATAAGCACTCACTGGGAGACGTCGGGCCCACGAAACAGGCCAAATATCTACGCCCCTCTAAGGATAACGTCATCGTCCCCGCGGGCGCTTCCTATAGTAGACCTCCTAAAGCCGCTGTTTCGAATACAAGACCTTATAAGTCTAGCCTATCAAGGTTTTGTGCTCGCAGACGGTGGACGTGCCCTCTTACAGCAAGGCTGCGAAGGCCGAAATCCACATTTATGGAACAGTACACTAATGCATTTACCTGACCATTCTAGGGAGATCGCTACGCTGACAGAAAACCCCCTATTTTGGCTAAGCGATCTGGGAGGCATAACTGGAATTAGGCGCTGGCTGGAACTATGCCACAAACATCCAAGGGCCGTGTATCCGCTGACCGAATACTACCGACTTGGCCAACTATCTCCGGAAACTAGATTAATGGAGGTAGCTGCGGCAATCGAGTATTGGACCGGCGCTCACGCAAGATCACGAAAGTGGCCAAAGGTGGGGAATTCGCAAGCGGCAGCTGTAGCTAGGCGAGCAGGCCAACCTTTCTCGAAATGGGTCGGAAATCGCCACGCGAAGTGGGCAAAGGAGTTTTGGGAGGAGTACATCGCAGTGAAGCACTTCAAGACTCGGACACCCGATCCATACCTTTGCCGTCTTCTCGCAGACAGCGGGGCTATGCTCCTCACGGCTGTGCTTCTCAAAAGCATCACCGGGGGCTCTAGTAGGATCGTCGAGAAAATATTTTCCTCGCATCGCCTACATCATTTAGGGTCCGCCATACGCGACTCGATTTGAGAATGAGAGCTAAGAGATCTTCAAACAAGCCACGAAATGCTGCCGGATTGGGCTTAACGGAATCAAGGCGGCAGCGCTCCGCGCCGCCGCACGGGCCGCCCTCGCCCGCGGGCCGGGCTGCGGCCTCCGGCCGGTCCCGGCCCCGCAGCGAAGCGGCCCGCTTGCTGCACAACACACAGCCATATCATGTTGTACCCGCCGGTCCGGGGAGGCGCGCTGCCGCCATATAAGTGCGATACGACGGTGGGCAACCGGTACAGGTAATAGGCAAGCTATCCCGCCCCTACCGCGTCGCTGAGCTGGTATTTCATCTCAGCGGGTTACGCCAGCATCGGTGGTATAAGGCTCCACCCAGTCCCTTTTGAGTGCAGCATCGCTTAGCCTGTCGCCCGGTCGGTGCTGCTACTCATCTCCGTACTCAAGGCCGCCGTCGTAGTCCTCGTCCCCGGTGAAGCGGTCAGAAAGCTCTTCCACGAACTCCTCGATATGTTGCGGCGACAGACCAGCGGCGCTGATCTCGCTAGCGCCTGTCAGTGTCAGCTCACATACCGGGCAGTGCAGGGAGGAGGCGATGAAAACGGCATCACTGTGGACAAAGTCGCCATCAAGGCGGTCAGCGCTTCTACGAACCTCCACTATGTCCATTGGGATGTTGTTGGTGCAGGCTGGGCACTCCACAAACAAAAAGGGGCCGAGGCGGATTCCGCTCAATCCATCGATAATTGGACCATCCCAGAACGATCCGACCTTCAATGCTCCAGCTAGCGTTGCGCTGAACAGTGCAGCCTCCCGTTTAGCTCGCTCTTCACCTCGCATTTGAGCTAGAAGATCCTTCGCAGCCTTTATGCGCTCTCGGATCTCCTTCTGTACGGCCTGATCTGCTTGATCAATGAGGCTGCGGCCCCACGTGGTTATTCCCCTCCCAACGATGTTGTCTGCATCTAAACCAATGTGCTTGCATACGACATCCGTGACCCGGGTGAATGCCGGTAGCCATGCGTTCACGTCGATGTCCAGAGCGGCCATTCCAGAGTGAAGCTCAGCGTTCCTCAGGTTAATCAGATTGTTGGCTGGGGCCTTGAAGATAGATTCTGGTGTGGGCGGGATCAATTGATTCAGCCTGTCGATGGCTTGAGACACAGGAATGGTCTTAGCCTTCAGGTTCTCCTTTCCGAGCACAGCGTCGATCATAGATTGTGGATCGGAATTGAGAGCGGGATTTGTGTGCGCCAGCCCAGCTCGAACTAAGAACTCTAGGCCTAATAGAAGCCAAATTGCCATCACGTCGCGCTCGGACTCGGAGTTGGCTTGTTCAGCACGCAGGAAGTACCGCTGAGCCTTGCCGATCAAACTGTCGTAGTCCCACATTAGCGCTCCCAAATATGCACACGCCGCAGCAGACGTGTTGTCGTTTCATCAACAGCGGGCCGACGGTGCAGCAGGCGGCTGTTATCTACGATTACCGTGCGACCGGGCCGCCAGGATACATCGCTGGTAGCGACCTGGCGGGCCATGTCTTCAATGGTCATGTCGCCGGCGGGCTGACATGTCCGAGGGTCCCACCGCAGTCGCCATCGGCCAGATTTGGCGGGAAGTGCTGCTGGCAGGTGGCGAACTCGGCCGCGGCGGTCAACTGCGCGTAGTACGGTGCGGCGGAGCGCGGCCCACACTTCGGGCCCGGGTGCAAGTAGTTGCGTGCAGGTCGGTTCGGTGATCTCCACTGCGGTGAGCATCAGCCATCGCGGAGGGTTCGGGTCGATCGCGCCATCGGTGTGCCACGGGAACGCCCCCATCCCATAAACTCCCGACAGGCTCCAGGGGACCGCGGCGTCACACGGTCGGGCGCGCAGAATGACCGGCGAGCCTGCCTGGCCAAGCGCAGCCGCTGTGGCATCAGCATCATCTGCCGGTTCCAAAACGACGTATCCGTGCTCCTCCAAGAGCATGGAGATCTTGGTCATAAATCGGTGACCTTTCCAGGGGTGTAGGCTACTGCCGGAACCCTACAGTTCTTAGTCGCGCAATAAGAGCAGGTATCGCTTTCAACAGGGTTTCTGGTAGCGAGTGAGCGAGGACATGCCTCTGGCCTCGGGTTTTCGCGGATAAGACCGCATGTCCGTAGGCGGCTGGAGTGAGCTGCGCATCTGTCTGCTATCGCCCCAGGCGCGGCTCAGCAAACCTACTCCTCCAGCGCAAGTCCCTTTGCGGCCGCTGGCATCCAGCGAACTATCCCGGACATGCTGTCTGAGATCACAGCTTCAGGTTTGCCCGAATCGTCTGTTGGGTCTTGTCCTCCTCGCTGGTCAAGTGTCCCGGTTGAGGCCGCCGAGTCAAGGGCGCCTTCGGCGTCGCTGCGCGATCAACTTCGTTGACCCTTGACACGGAGGCCTCGCCCTGGGGGCGGCAGCTACGAGGAGGACGGGGGAGGACCAGGGGCCGGCTTCGTGGGGTGACGAGTGACGGCAACAACCCCGAACAACCCGCGCGGTCGCTCACTTCTGTCTCATCTCCCCCCTGCCGGAATGCTCATCACAGGCAGAGGGATCGAGCTGATAAGGAAGTGGTCAGTACCTTGATCCCAGGCCATACGGGCCATTAACCAAGGTGACGAGGGGTCAACCACGGTCACTCAGGACTACGCCGAGGCCCAGGTCAATGGCCCTACGTGCTGTGATCGATGTACTTCCCAAGCTGACAGCGCGGGTTCGATTCCCGTCACCCGCTCCATACAGGTTTCTGCGCTTCCCGCATGCTCCAACTCCCCAACCTTGTCAGCTGAGCTCTGTAGGCTCTGTGACGGGAGAGGGGACATCAGCATGACAGCGGACCCACAGGACTACGCACCAACCAGTCCGTCTATGCCGGAGAAGAACCTGCGGGCCATCCGCGCGGCCTTGGTAGTGCCCCAGGACCGCGAAGCGTTCGACGCAGGGCTCAAGGCGGTCCTCGATGAGGTTCGAGTAAGTCTGGATCTCAGCGCACTGAACAACTTCGTTCACCGCTGGTGGATCTCCGCGTGCGACACGGTGAAAGATCCCGGAGGACGCCGGCAGATGCATGTCAAGGCCGAGCAGATCCTTGCCGGCGAGCCTGCCGGGGGAAGGTCATGGCGTGAGGTCCTCATCGCTCGCGGAGTCGAGCTGTAGGTGTACCAGCTCCTACTCGACCCGGTCGCCGAGGACCAGATCGCCATGGTTCCCGAGGAGGCCCTGCGTGTCCGCTCGCCGAACTGTTCACGCTGCTGGAGACCGCGCCATGGAGCGGCCAACCGTACAACGTGGCCAACCCAAAGGCCAACATGCTCACCCACACCTTCGGCGAGCGCGGTCTCGCGACCTACGTGGTCATGGAGGAACAACGCGAGGTGTATCTCATCCGCGTCGAGTGGCCATGATCCACGTGCCAGATGCGTGCCAGAACAGGCGGGAAACTGCGGTCACTCGCGGAGACTCACAGTCACACGACCGACCCTGACCTGTATCCCACTTTCCCCGCTCAGGACAGCAAGATCAGTAGCCGATTCCCAAGCTGACAGCGCGGGTCCGATTCCCATCACTCGCTCCCCCCTAAGGCGCAGGCCAGAGCGTGATTCCCGACCCGGGCCTTGACTGTTTCTGAGGCCTTTTCGATCTTCCGTGCAATCAGCGTGTAATCAGCCCACGGGCGCGAGCACCCCGGCCGGCCCGTCCTCACCCTCGTCATCCTGACCGCTGATGTGCTTGTCGATAGCATCTGTGATCGTTTTGTCGGCCCTCGCACGACGTGCTGATAGATCATCGCTGCCCGGACGTTGTCGTGGCCCATCCTGGCCATCAGATCCTTGAGCCCCGCGCCGGACTCCGCCGCGATCATGTTCCCGGTGTGCCGGAGATCGTGAACGTGCGGACATTCGGCCCCTACGACCCGCACGGCTTCCCGCCAGGAGGCGAGCCGGTTGAACCCACTCCGCCGCAGCGGACCGCCCTTGATCCCGGAGAAGGCCAACGCGTCAGGCTCCGCCTTCACGAAGGTCGCCAAAGTGTTCCCGGAGCACCGGAATGATCGCTTGCGGGATGCCGATGACGCGACGGCCAGCCTTGGACTTCGGCGGCCCGAGCACGAGCGGCCCCGTTGACCGTTCGACGTAGGGCGCGCGGACGGTCACCGGGTCAAGGCGGCGGACCGGCGCGCCGCCGTACCCCCGGCCCTCCGTCCGCCCGCCGTCCGGCGTGCGGCCTGGGGACCAGTCCCGGACGGCGGCGGAACACCGGGCCGGACACCGCACGACAACACCGCCGTACGAACCGAACGCTCCGGCCAGGGTTTGCCGCGCCGCCGTACCGATGCGGCCCTTACTATCGCCACGGTGTGGCAGGCCGCCATGCATGGCTGGGGGCACTCGGTGATCCAGGGTTCGTTCCTCACTCTGGATTACCGAGCAACGTGGCTGACCTCTGATCAGCAGGCGCAGGCATGCGGCGGTATGCACGATCCCGGACCATGTTCATGACCCTTGACTGAGAGAGTCCACCGGGCGCTCGGGGCATTGCAGGCACACGAACAGGTAGAGTGATCCAGCATCCTGGATCACGAGATCCGTGGGCTCCTGTATTTCCAGAGGAGCATGCGGAGCGAGCAGAGAACGCTCCTCGATGGGAGCCCAACGCTTCCCACTCTCGATGTCGAACTCCCGACTGGCAATCGTCAGCAGATGCGCCATCTCATGGCCTTCACTGCATTCGACTTGCTCAGGATCCTGGATCCAGCGCACCCAGCCCCCGACCTTGCTGCCTGGAGCACTTGAGAGGTGCGAGAAATAGCGCCAGCCGTCAGAGTTCGGGAATTCATCCTCGTATGCCCAGATCCGATTCCTGAGCTCAGCGGGAAGTCCCCAGCCCGCCGGATACTCTTCCACCCGCTCCGGCGACAGCACGCAAGCCATGGGGAGATACGATTCGTCGCTGTCAGGATCTGGCGCGGGGGCCTCGACGAGGAGACTGCCGACCGCTTCCGCCCTCCGCCAACGCACAGTCGTGTGAGGCTGGAAGTACGGTTCGTGATCGAGCGGGCACCACAGCACTTGGAGGGTGTCGGCGACATCGGGGAAGGGCAGTTCGGGAACATCTCGAGCGAAGAGCTGCATGACGGGGACCAGTGGAAGCGGATCCCACCCTTCTGAAGGGTCGTGAGTCTGCGGCTCGGGGCAGATCGGCCAAGGCTCATCCGCAGGCCACAACAACGGCCCACCTATGGAGCTGTCCGTGATGGCCGGCATTCCTCGACGCGGATGCAGCCGAACTGTGGTCCTGCGTTGACCTGCCAGTTCAGGGACGACCGCCGCTACATCGAACGGCTCCGAGGGTGTCGTCAACCCCATGCTCACCACTCCGATCACAACAGAGAACGTCGTAACGGCACACCGTAGAGCAGAGGACTCACAGAACGAATCCCTGTTCACGGCTCTGATCGACGTGCCATTAGCGTGCCATCAACCGGGGTAACGAGTGGTCAGCCACGGTCGCTCGGGACCGGCCTCAGCCGCAGGCCAACGCCCCTACGAGGCAAGATCCCTGAAATTCCCAAGCTGACAGCGCGGGTTCGATTCCCGTCACCCGCTCCAACGCGAAGGCCCCGGTCAGGGACATGATCCCGACCCGGGCCCTTATTATCTCTGCGGCCTTTCGGACCGTCCGTGCCCGTTGCATGCCCGCCCCCTCTTGATCTTCACCTTTCCTCGTGATCCCCCCGGCGAGCTTGCCCATGCGTCAGCGATCAGCTTGTCTCGCTCGCTCTCGGTGTGCAGGTAGATCAACGCGGCCCGCCGCCGCACGGCCCGCCGCCCGCTCCGCCCGGCCGGGCGTGCGGCGTGGGCGCCGGTCCCGGACGGCGGCGGGAACGCGGGCCGCCCGCCGCACCCAGCACTCGCCGCACCGACCCGCACCCGCCGACCAGGGACGCGCCGCCGCCCACAGGCGCGCCGGCCCTCGCGCCGGCTTTCGTAGCCTGTCTATCTCCCCGAACCCAAAGCCGCGCCAGCGAGAACGTCAGCCGTGCGGCGACCCGCTTCGACCGCATGCCTAGCCTGGGTCCCCATGCAACGCCCCAGCTCGGGGTCATACTCCGTCATCACGATGCCAGCGTGATCGGTCTCCGCTTCGATCACGGTCACCCGCCACCCACGCCTTCGCAGGCCGGCTGCGAACCGACGGGACTGCTCCACATCAACGATGTGGTCCTTGCTCCCATGAACCAGCCAGAACGGAACGGGATCCACCGCCGTCGTCGCAAGTTCGTCGAGCGGGACAGTTCCCGTTGAAGGCGCGGGCCGGTCGAACCCAGAAGCGATGCTGACCACCCCAGAGGGCCTCCAGTGATCAGAGGTCGCCCCACTGACCCCGACCCCTGCCGCGGCCTTCCCACCCAAAGACCACCCCGCCAGCACAACCTGTTCAGCGTCACCAGCGAAGTCAGCCGCGTTATCTCGGACGAAGACGATGGACTCCCACAGATGACCTCGCCCACCGTCCAGTGCATCGGAACGCCAGTCTGGAACGAACACCACGACATCCCGCTCCGCGACCGCACGGGCCAACGGTTCGAGCACGTCCCGTTCATCAGGTCCCCTGCCGTGCCAGAGCAACACGATCGGCCGCAGAACAGCGCCGTGACAACGATAGACGTCAAGGGCCTTGCCGCTCTGCCCATAAACGATTCCTCTGTCTACCTGAACACCCACTGATCCCCTCACATAGCCCTCAACGGGCGAGCACTTCACGCGAAGAACATATGCCTCCGGCGGAGGCCTTAGCTCCGGGATGGATCTAGAACTGGCCCTTCCTCGCACCCCTAGCGCTGATGGCTCCCGAGCAAGCGCACCGCCAACCCGCCGCGCCCAGACAATTCACCGGCCACCAGTACGCCGCCCCATAATTCGACCGTGAGACTGCGAATCGACCCGGACCGTGACGTCCAAAATGGCACCTGCGACTGCTGCCGGACACCCTTCGAACGCGTCACCGGCTTCATCGACAACGATGACGGCGCCTACGCGATCTACTACGCATCGTGCTACCACCACCACGGTATCCACGAAGCATGGATCGACGTCATCATCGACGACGCCTGGGCTTTCGATGAACCCGTCAGCCGTCCCGGCCCCAATCGCGTCACCTTCGGATGCCGCGTCGGCCCCGTGGAAGGCCAATCCGCTCCCGCCTGCTCCCTGGTCGCGGGCGCCGCGGTCGCACCTGACACGCCCTTCTACGGACGCAAACTGACCCGCGATGAAGCCCTGACACACCCCTGGGTTTCTGACTACTGGGAGACCATCGACCACATCCTGGAGAACGACGCCACAGTCAAACAGCATCTCTACGGAACCGCTGCCCAGGACGAGGCATAGAAGCCACGCCTCCGGCGGGGGCGCTCCGGCTCCGGGTGGGGGCAGTGCCTCGCCGCCGGCTCGTAGATGGTTGAGATGGAAGCCTGATCATCCCGCCCGCCGTCGACCGAGCCGAGCGGACCAGGGCCAAGGGGGTCCGTTCGTCCGGTAGGGCGCTCCACCTTGACCCCCTTGGCCCTGTCCCGCTTCCCCTTCGGGCGGGTCGAAGGCGGACGGGATGATCAGGACAGGGCAGGTGCGCGGTGCGCCCCAGACCAGCTCCAATGCTTGATCGACGTGCAATTAGCGTGCAATTAGACAGGGTGAAGAAGGGTCGACCACGGCCACTCACGACCGGCCCCACGCCCAGGTCAGCGGCCCCACGTGGTCGGATCCGTACGATTCCCAAGCTGACAGCGCGGGTTCGATTCCCGTCACCCGCTCCATACACCCGAGGCCCAGGTCAGGATGAATCTCCGACCCTGACCTCGATCGTTTCTGGTGCGGCTTCAGATCGTGCGAGGTCGAATACCGCTCCGGTGAGATCAGCTCGCCTCCCGTAGCGGCTGGAACTGGACGCTCAACCGCATCTCCAGAGCTTCCGCCAGTCGCTCCAGCATCGGGATGGTGGGCATCGTCCCGCCCGCTTCGAACCGCGCCACCGCCGGCTGCTTCAGCCCTGTGCGTTCGGCCAGCTCTGCCTGGGTGAGCCCGAGCTGCTCACGCCGAAGCCGTACCGCCTCGCCCAGCTCGAACCGGATCTTGGCCGCCTCGTATGCCGCTCCCGCGCCGGGACGGCTCATGATCTCAGCTCTCTTGTCCGCCCAGGCTCTGCGATCCCCCATGCCACTCACTCCTCATCCGGGGTGTGGGCCTCGGCGATACACCGCTGCATGGCCCGCCACGCACGCTCGATCTCGGCCGACTCTCGCATCCGCTGCTTGCGGAACACTGTCAACATGATGATCCGCCTCCCCGGGCCGACCCAGTAGGTGATCCGTACCGCCTCCCGATGCAGATGGAACCGCAACTCTCGAAGCTTGCCGCGGAGTTGCCGGGTGTAGGGCTCATCGAGCAGGACACCACGCTCGGCCAGCAGATCGACATAGAACACTCGCCGCCGCCGGCGACGCGCCGCCGTGCAAAACCACTCGGCCGAGCTATGGCAGATCAGAGGGTGTCCCCGTACTCATCAACATCGAGTTCCGCCCGAGTGGTCTGCAAGAAGTCGAGAACACGGCGGTCAAGGTGCCAGCCCAGCGGCCGGGGTCGAGTTGGAGCTTCTGTTATCTGCTCTTCCCCGGAGTCCTCGTCACCGTCACCGAAGAAGCGGACCACTTGCAGGACAGCGGTGCGTCCAGGCTCATGCCGATCCAGTTCGTCGGCAAGCACCCCGATCGCCGGGGCGTACGGCTCCAATCGGTCAGCCAAAGCCGTGATCATATCGTCAACGGGCCGGCTCGATCTGGGAACGTTGATCTGCCAGATGTGAACCGCTGGATGAGGGGGCTCGAGTCTCTTACCGGCTCGAATCGTGACCTCATCCGCCTCAAGACCCAGTCGCGTGGCCATCTCCTCTGCAGGCATGCGTTCGCTCTTGAGGGCGAAGTACACGTACTGATCCACTTCCATGGGACGACTCTAAAGAGCCGAGAACCTCCGACAAGCTCCCAACTGCTGTACCTTCCTGGTGGCGCCGCACTCACACCGCCCTACGATCGCCTGGCGGTGGCTGACCTCCATACGGGGCTGGGGGCGATCGACGGTCCGGGGTTTCGCGCCTCAACCCCGGCCCACCGAGCACCAAGGCGACGAAGGTGCAGACGTTCCCCATGCCCCTCGCGTGCCCGTTGCGTGCCCGTCAGAAGGGCGATCAAGGGGGACTCACGGGGAACCACGGTCACTCACCCCGCTCCCCCGCACGTCAGCGTCTCGCCAGCTCAGCAGCCAGTCGCAATGGAGACTCCCCAAACTGACAGCGCGGGTTCGATTCCCGTCACCCGCTCCACAAGCGAGGGCCCAGGTCAGAAAGCATTTTCCAACCCGGACGCATGGCACGTAGAGACTTCCCCAAGCTGCACCCGTTCGCCGGGGTCGGGCACCGGCATGCCGGGCAACCCGTACGCCTGCTCGGGCATGGCCGCACGTACGAGCGCGGCCAGGCCGACCTTGGTCTCCCAGCAGCCGATGCGGCCACAGCCGCATTCCGCGTCTTTGTCCACCCCCACCGGCACGCTCAGCGGGCCGAGCAGGGAGCTCAGCAGCTCGGCCAGGGGCAGGGCGCGCCAGTAGAGGTTCGGCGCGAGTGTCACGACGCCACGTGTCACGTCCACGAGTCCGGGGACGGCCACCGCGATGCCGGCGGGGACCGCTCCTGCTCGCCGAATCGCCTCCACGGCCTCCTTGGCCACGAGCCCGACCCGGCGCACAGCCCTGTCCGGGCCACTGCCCATGGCGTCGTAGACCAACCGGCGCTCGACCAGGCCCCGGCCGCTGAGGTCTGTGCCGTGGGCCGCGATGTAGTCGACGTTGATCTCCATGCCCAAGGCGCCGACCCGACCGCATCACCGCTCCCTTCGGAGGATGGGTCACGTGCGGCACCTACCGATGTCTCGTCGATGATCATGAGAAGGTCGTGCATGAATCCGCCATAGTGGTGCGCTACAGCGTCAGCGCGGCGGGAGCGGCGATCCACCGCCCCCGCCGCGTGAACGGGTCAGCGGTTGAGGTTCTGCATCCACTCCCGCAGCGCGCGCGCCTGCCGCGCGAGCTCGGAACGCGCCGCAGCGTCGCCGGAGGCCTTGTCGTTCGCCAGGGCGACGATCGAGTTCAGCGCCGGGATGGCGGTGGTGTAGTTGGTCGCCAGATAGCCGTCCCGCGCGATGTCCAGGGCGGCACCGGCGGCGTCCGCGGCGGCCGCGGTCAGCAGCCCGGCCGCTCGGTCAGCCTCGATCAGCAGGCTGGTCTCGCGGTAGGACGAGCAGTTGGCGCTCGTGCGGCCGGCGGTCGTCTCGATCCCGCCGAGGATGATCCGCATGAACGAGTCGTCGTAGTACTGCGTCCGGAAGTGGCCGAGGATGAGCGAGAACGCCTTGCCACCGTCCCAGTTCTGGCACCACGCGATCGGGTGGTCGCCGTTCATCAGCCGCAGCGGGTTGGTGGCCGCGTTGCCGCTGTTGAGGCTGCGCTGGTAGCTGTCCTCGTTGAGGCTCAGCAGCGTGTGCACGTCGGCCCGCATGTTGCGGTCGAAGTTGTAGAGCTCGTCGACCGTCATCCACCGGGCAGCGAGATGCGCGGTCGCCGGGTGCGTGTTGTCCTCGGTCACCACCTCGGTGTGGATGCAGCTGCCGCACTGGCCGAACCCGTTCTGGCCGTTCGGATGGCTGGTGAAGAACCCACCGACGAGGTTGCCGTACCACGGCCAAGTGCCGAGCTCGAACGAGTCGGCGGCGCCGTGGATGCCGACATAGCCGCCGCCCTGGTTCATGTAGGCCTCGAAGTTCGGCTGCTCGGTGATCGCATTGAGCGGGCCCGGGTGCCCGACGTTGGACTCGAAGACGATCGTGTCGTACTGCTTGAGCGTGTCGAGGCTCAGGAACGGGCTCGTGGGCAGTGTGACGGTCGGGAGTTGCGGGTCGTAGACGTCGACGTTGAAGTTGTTCGCGACGCCGAGCTTCTGGATCGCGGCCACGGTGTGCGGGATGTGGTCGTGCCGGAAACCCGTCGTCTTGGAGAAGACCAGGACGTTGTAGTCGGCGTCCGGGTTGTGCGGGAGCGGGGCGAGCACCGGGTCCGGGATGAACTTCGGGCCCTCCGCGGGCTCAGACTCGAGGCCCGTCGCGGGCTCCGGCGCGAGCCGGCCTTTGAGCTGGTCGATCAGGTAACGCGCATCGCCCACGAGTGTGCTGCGGGCCGAGCCGGGCTTGATCTGGCTGTTGGCGATCGAGATGAACTCGTTCATGACCTGGCTCGCCTGCTTGGCCGAATCGGCGTCGGCGAGCGCCTTCGCCTGGTCGAGCTTGGCTTGGAGCGCCGCGCTGGCCTCCGCCGGGACGCTGCCGGCGGTCACGAACCGGCCGATCAGCGTGCCGACGTCCGCGAACGATGTCGTCACGATGAACGTCTGCGTGTACTTCGCGCTGTTGGAAGCGGCGTCAGAGAGCTGCACCGCGAGCTTGTGCACGCCGAGCAACAGGTCGGAGGTCTGCACCGGCAACGGCGGGACCAGCTTGCCGTCGAGGTACATGTTCAGCACAGCCACTCCGCCCGAGCCGGGGGCGGGGTCCGTGCGCGTCGGGATGAGTGTGGCGACGTGACCGACGTGACCGTCGGTGATCGCCGGGTACGACGCAGCCGGCGCGCGCGTGTCGATCCGGACCGCGATCGAGCGGAACGCCGCGACGTTTCCGGACGTGTCGACCGCGCGGTACCGGACGCTGCTGTTGCCCTCCTGCGTGATCACAGCCGACGCCGTGGCCGACGCCGGCGCCCCCTCGACGGGCACGTCAATGTAGGCGGCGCCGCCGTTGAGCGAGTACTGGAACTTGGCGATGCCGACGTCGTCGGTCGCCGACATGTTCAGCGTCACCGAGCCGCGGTACCAGTTGTTCTGGCCGGTCGGCGCAGAGGGCGACAGCGTCGCCACGTTGATCGCCGGCGGTGTCGTTTCCTCTGCCCACGACGGTGCCGCGGGGATGAGTACGGCCGCCGTCACGCAGGCGGCCACTACCGATGTGCGAAATCTTCTCCGCATGAGTGTCTTCTTCTCTCTCTTGCCGCTATACGGGCGGGTTCGCTAGCTGCCGATGCCCGTGCCGACGAACTCGGCCCAGTTGAGGTTGAACAGGTTGCCGCCCGTGGCGCCACCCGTGACCGAGCGGAACACCAGGAACAGCTCATGCGTCCCGGACATCGAGACCGGGAACGTCTGGCTCGTCCAGGTTCCCGTCCCGCCGGTGGACACGAGGTCGGCCGTCGTCAGGATCGGCCCGGTGATCGAGTCCTGACGGACCTCGATTGCCGCCAGCGGCGACCCGGGCGTGCGGCCGGTCGCCGCGTCCGCCACGCGGAAAGCGATCGAATCGATGTTGGTCAGGTTGAATGGGCCGTTGAGCTGGAGCCAGTCGCCCGAGCCCAGGCTGCCGCGGTGCACGCCGGCGCCGCCGTCGGTGTTGGTCGCCGTGTTGGTGCCGGACTGGTTGACGACGAACTCCACCTCCTGGTGCTTCTGGCGGATCTGGTGCTGGCCGGTCGTGGTCAGCTGCGGGACGCCGCCCGGACCGCCGTGGTCGGTGTAGCGCGCCTGGACCACGCCGGAGACGTTGCCGCCGTGTGAGACGTCGTCGGCGTCCGTGTGGAGCACGCCCGAGCAGCCGTTGACGGACTCCTCGGCGTGGCCGTGCGCGTCGTGGCCGAGCACGAACGTCACCTGCACCTCGGAGCAATTCACCGTCCCGTCCTCGGGGTCGGTGACCGTGACCGAGAACGGGATGTCGTCGCCGAACGCGAACGTCCCGCCCTCCACCGGCGTATTGACGACCACCGTCGGGCTCGTGTTGCCCACGGTGATCACGGTGCTGGTCGAGGTTTGCTTGCCGGACGAGTCGAGCACGGTCAGCACGGCCGTGTAGCGGCCGGACTGCGTGTAGGTGTGTGTCGGGTTCGGGTCGGTCTCGATCGCCGAGCCGTCGCCGAAGTTCCACTCGTAGCGGATCGAGTCTCCGGGATCCTCGTCCAGCGAGCCGGCGCTGGAGAAGTTCACGGTCAGCGGCGTTGAGCCGTCGGTGCGGTCCGTGGTGAGCACGGCCTTCGGCGCGCGCTTGCCCTTGACGTACTCCCACTTGTACATGCCCGCGTCGGGGCTGATGACGTTGAACCCGTTGCCGTAGGTCAGCAGGTAGAACGCGCCGTCAGAACCGAACTGCAAGTCCATCGGATTGTCGCACTCGAACCGGAACCTGCCTGCTCCGGCGTTCGCACGGCTGCCGCAATCGAGGAAGTTGTTGATCTTCTGAACGTGGTTGTTCTGCTTGTCGAGCTTGACCTCGCGCAGCGTGTCCTGCGTCCACTCGCTGATGATCACCGAGTCGTCGTAGTACGGCGGGAACTTGTTAGGGTTCGGGTTTTTTGCGTCGTAGTGGTACTTCGTGACCCCGTGCGGACCGACGCCGCCGGTGTAGAGCTCGGGGAACAGCCGCGGGCATTCGCTCGTCGAGCCGGGCGCGATCGGGCCCGGGGTCGGCGCGTAGTAGGCCTCGCACGGGGTGCCCAGCGGCGCGTTCGTGTTGTTGTCGCGGTAGGAGTACCAGATGTCCGGGTCGGTGACCGGCGGGACGTCCCTCAGGCCCGGCTCGACCGTCGGACCGCCCTCGATGTTCCACAGCGAGTCGTTGCGCTGCGTCGGCCCGTCGCAGTCGAACTTCTGAGGCGGGTCGTTCAGCGGCGTGCCCGCGGTGGTGGTGCCGGGCGCGAACTCGTGGAAGTTCCACTCGTAGTGCGGGAGGTCGCGCTTGTAGCACGTCGGCCAGCCGTAGTTGGACGGCTTGCGCACGATCTCGTAGCGGCCGGTGCCCGACGGGCCGTGCGAGCGCTGCGGTGTCTGGGCGTCGGGCGAGTAGTCGCCGATGTAGGCCACGTCGTTCTCGTCGACCTGGATCCGGAACGGGTTGCGGAAACCCATCGCGTAGACCTCCGGCCGCGTCTTGTCCTGCGGCGCGCCCGCGGCCAGCGGGAACAGGTTGCCCGACGGGATCGAGTAGGCGCCCGTGCCGGAGCCGAAGTCGACCTTGTTGGCGTCGGCGGCGGAGATGCCGCCGTCCTTGACCTTGATCCGCAGCACCTTGCCGCGCAGGTCGTTGGTGTTCAGCGCGCTGCGGCGCGAGTCACCGGTTAGCCGCTGATACCAGCCGCCCGCCTGCGCCGTGCTGGTGGCGATCGCCGGCGTGGCGGTGCCGGTCAGGCCGGCGCCGTCGGCGGTGATCTGCGGCTGATCGGACTGCTGCTTGCCGCGGCGGAAGAACACGTTGACGTTCGACGTGTTGACCGGGCCGCCGCTGGTCTGGATCTCATCCGCCTCGATGTTCGAGAGCGCCTCGAGCGCCGCGTCGATCGCATCGCGATCCGCGTTCCACGCGATCGGCTCCGTCGTCTGGCCCTCGAAGGTCAGCGTGAACGTGCCGCCCGTCGCGTTGGTGACGCGCACGGTCTGCTGCTCGTCGGTCTTCTGCGAGTTGTACGGGCCATAGCCGCCGGCGTTGATGCCGCCCGCGGGCGTGTCATCGCCGGTGACCATCCAGAGGTTGCCGTGCTTGTCGAAGTCGATGTCGCCCCCGACGTGGCAGCACTCCTGGCGGTTGACCGGCACGCGCATGATCTGCTGCTCGGAGCCCATGTCGAGGTGCGCCGGCGTGCTGTCGGTGGCGTCGACGAACCTGAAGCGGCTGAGCTGGAAATAGCCCACGTACGGATCCCACGCGGTCTTGGACGCCGCCACGTTCGGCGGGGTGGTGTTCGGCGTGATCTGGGTGACGACCGATCCGTCGCTCAGCTTGACGTCGGTGACCTCCTTCGCCGAGTAGTAAAGGTAGACCCACTTGTTGGTCGCGAACTTGGCGTCGACCGCCGGGCCATAGAGCCCGTCCTCGCCCGCGGAGTAGATCTGCTGCGTCATCGGCAGGCTCGGATCGGCGAAGTTGGCGACGACCGTGGTGACGCCCGTGGTCGAGTCGTGCATGCGCAGCGAGCCGAGGCGGTCCGTCTGCAGAACGCGGCCGTCCGGCAGTTGGTCGAAGCCGATCGGCTCCTGCAGGTTCGGCGGCGAACCGATCTTCGTCTGCTGGTAGTTGGCCAGCACGGTCGCGCCGCAATCGCTGTAGACCGGGTCGGCCTGGCCCGCGGCCCAGCCGATCGCGCCCTTGAGGTGCTTGGTGAGGCCGGCGTCGAAGCTCGCGGCCGTGTTGCCCAGGCCGGTGTAGAACGAGCGGCCGCCCTGGAAGTCCTTACACCACGAGACCGGGTGATCGGCGCCCATCGTGCCCCCGGCGATCCCGTCGAGGTCGGCGCCCTGCGGCTGCGGCCCGAACGGGTCCTCGACGACGGTGGCGAGGACGTGTGACAGACCGCGGACGTTCTTCGTGAAGTTGTACCAGTTGTCGGTCCGCGACCAGAACTGCGGCAAATCCTTGCTCGCGTCGTGGACGCGGTCGGCGACCTTCACGTCGCCCGATTGCACGTCGGTCCTGCCGGACGCACGCGTCCCCAGGACGTCGGTCAGGAACGACCAGGACTCGTCGGTCTCGACCGCCGAGCCGACGCCGACGAAGCCGCCGCCGTCGCGGAAGTAGCTCTCGAAGTTCGCGCGTTGCGCGTCCGTGAGCGGGCTCGCGTGACCCGTGTCCAAGAACACGACCGCGCGGTACTGCTCCAGCTTCTTCTCCGTGAAATGGTCGCCCACGTCAGCGGGCCCGGGCGCCACGACCGTGAAATGACCGGGTCTGGCCGCGTCCCGGATCGCGGCCAGGCCGGCCGACGACACCGCGTCCTGGGTGCTGCGCACCACGAGCACCTTGAAAGCGGGCTCAGCCGCCGTGGCGGCCTCGACGCTCACCGGCGTCGCGAGGAGCGTGATGAAAGGGGCGATGAGGGCCAAGGCCATCGTGGTCGCGGTGCGACGTCTCAGGCGTCGTCCGTTTTCTGGCAGGGCTGCGTCGAGCAGCCTGGCCCACGTTCGATGACGTGGTGACATGAAAGGCCTTCCTGACTGGGGGGACGTCAGGCAAGGCGCGCGCCGCCGCGCTTATTGCCACTTGGGTGGTAGCGGATATTGCGGTTGCTGGAGGTTGCCGTCTCCAGGTCTGTGGGGCCGTCAGTAAGGTGCCGGCCTGGGTAAGTCCATGATCGTGGTCGGGTCGTCGATGATGTGGTTGATCACCATGCTGGCCGCGCCACGGGAGGCGGCGCCGAAGCCGAGCGTGGAGGCGACGAATCGGCACTGGGCGGCTGGAGTTTGACACCGACCTCCCGCACCAGTCGCCGTTCCAGGAGCTCGGCCATGAGATTGGAGACGGTGGCCCGATGCAGCCCGGTCGCCTGGGCGATGTCGGCACGGGACAGGGATGCGTGCTCGCGCAGCTCGCGCAGCACCAGCGAGGGGTTCGCCCGGCGCAGCGTGGCGGGACCCGCCGACGGAGCGCCGCCCGGGGCTCGAGTGAAGGGCGGTTTGTACGCCATCCGCACCACCTGCCCTCTTTGTCCCCGAGATCAACTAATTAGGAGTTGTAACACGGCAATGTCGGACCGTGCACCCCTCAACTCTGTAACGAGTTGGCATCCCTCACATCTGTGCTGTTCAGCCGCCCTTCTCGCTCTGGTTCCGTTGCCGGCGACCCGCTGCACCGTGATCGGCTCGACCGACGGGCGGGGTGGCGGCCCGGCGGGCCGGGCCTCGCGAAGGTGACGCAGCCGGTCCCGGCTGATCGGGTTGGGCCGGGTGCGCAGCAGCTCGCGAGTCGCCGGCTCGAAGAACATCAGGGTGTGCTCCTCGATCCGGCTGAACTGCTTGCCGTTGTCGGTGGGCACCTCCTCTGGCACCCCGAACACACGCAACGCGCCGGCGAAAGCAAGACACACCGCCCGGCCCGTCCTTGCCCTCGTCATCCTGGCCGCTGATGTGCTTGTCGATCGCATCCGTGATCGTCTTGTCGGCCCCTCGCACGGCTTGCTGATAGATCATCCCTGCCCGGACGTTGTCGTGGCCCATCCTGACCATCAGATCCTTGAGCCCCGCGCCGGGTTCCGCCGCGATCATGTTCCCGGTGTGCTGGAGATCGTGGACGTGACGACCTTCCGCCCCTACGGCCCGCACGGCTTCCCGCCAGGACGCGAGCACCTCGCCTCGCCGTACCCGATCACCAGTCGCCGTACCGGGTCCGCACCGCCGCCCAATTGACTGATCCGTCACCGACGTTCAACGCCGTTGCTGCCACCACGGCCACTCGGGCGAGGCATGCGGGTCCGGCGATGTCCGGGTAAGGAACCGCCTGTCAATGGGGAGGACCAAGGCGTACAGGTATGGCTTGGCCCAGCATGGCAAGGCGATGAGTGCCTGTTCGAGTCGCCAGCGTGGTGCGTCTCCGGAGCACTCGGGACACATGCACCTGGGGCCGATTCGGTCGACGCTGCCGGGAACGACCGCCTGCGTCCAGGCCAGTAGTGCCCTGACCACTGTTCCCGGCCGCATCCGGGTGTGCTCCAGTGCGATCACCGCAGCCATGGGGCGACGCCCAAGACCGGGAACCTGATGAATCGAAGCTCTGTGGGTTGCGCACTCCGATCCTTGTGCGCGTACCTCGGAAGGGCGCCTACGCGGCATGGGCCTTTCTGGTCAACGTCATGAGCCGATGGTCGCACGTCGAGAAGGCGATCTCCACAT
>NZ_JBEXGS010000044.1:7443-24319 GCF_040607455.1 Sphaerisporangium sp. NPDC005289 | reverse complement strand
TTCCCCCCCCCCCCTCTCTTCCGAGCGCGCGGCCGCCCGCGCGGGCGCCGGAGCACCCCCGCCCGTGGGGGGCGCGGTGCCCGCCGCGCGGGCCGCGCACGTCGACCAGCGCGTCCACCCGGTCGACGTCGATGGTGCCCTGCGGGGTCGTCAGTGAGGACGATCCCACCTTCACGACCAGGCGGGAGGCGTGCGCCACCCGCTCCCGGCCGGTGCTGTCCATCACGGTCGCTCCCCTTCGCTCGTGCGGGCACGGCCCGCTCCACTGGTGCCGGCCAGGCCCGCCGCCGGTCGTGCCCCTAGGGCGCCGCGGCGGCGCCGCTAGTCCTGCGCGCGGCGCTCGTTTCTGGCCGCCTCGGCGATCCCGACGCGGTCGTCGGACCCGCGCGGGCCCTGGGCGGCGTCGGCGTCGAGGGTGGGCCGCCAGTCGAACAGGTAGCCGCCCTCCATCGGGCCGATGACGACCTCCGCCCCCTCCTTGGCGCCGGCCTCGCTCAGGGCCTTCTCGATGCCGAGCCGCTCGAGCCGGTCGGACAGGTAGCCGACCGCCTCGTCGTTGCTGAAGTCGGTCTGGCGGATCCACCGCTCGGGCTTCTCGCCGGTGACCTGGAAGGTGTTGGCGTCGACGCGCTTGACGGCGAACCCGGCGTCGCCGTACTGCTTGGGCCGGATGACCAGGCGCGTCGGCTCCTCGACCGGCTTGGCGGCCCGGGCGGCCGCCACCATCTCGGCCATCGCGAACGACAGCTCGCGCAGGCCCTCGTGCGAGGCCGCGGAGATCTCGAAGACCTTGAGGTCCTTGCCCTCGAGCATCGGCCGCACCATGTCGGCCAACTCGCGCGCCTCGGGCACGTCGACCTTGTTCAGCACGGCCAGCCGCGGCCGGTCGTCCAGCTCGCCGTAGGCCGCCAGCTCGGCCTCGATCACCGAGAAGTCGGTCAGCGGGTCGCGGCCGGGCTCCAGGGTGGCGCAGTCGAGCACGTGGACGATCGTCGAGCAGCGCTCCACGTGGCGCAGGAACTCGTGCCCGAGGCCGCGCCCCTCGGAGGCGCCGGGGATCAGCCCGGGGACGTCGGCGACGGTGAACACCGTCTCGCCCGCCGTGACGACGCCGAGGTTGGGCACCAGCGTCGTGAACGGATAGTCGGCGATCTTGGGACGGGCGGCGCTGAGGGCCGCGATGAGCGAGGACTTGCCCGCGTTGGGGAACCCGACGAGCGCCACGTCGGCGACCGTCTTCAGCTCAAGGACGACCTCGCGCTCGTCGCCGTTCTCGCCGAGCAGCGCGAACCCGGGGGCCTTGCGCCTGGCCGAGGCCAGCGCGGCGTTGCCGAGCCCTCCGTGCCCGCCCTGGGCCACGACGTACCGCGTGCCGGCGCCGACCAGGTCGATCAGCGCCTCGCCGGTCTTGGCGTCCTTGACGACGGTGCCGTTGGGCACCTTGAGCACCACGTCCTCGCCGGTGGCGCCGTCGCGGTTGGCGCCCATGCCCTGCTTGCCGTTGGCGGCCTTGCGGTGCGGCCGGTGGTGGTAGTCGAGCAGGGTGGAGGTGTTGGCATCGACCTCGAGGATCACATCGCCCCCGCGGCCCCCGTTGCCGCCGTCGGGGCCGCCGAGCGGCTTGAACTTCTCGCGGTGGATCGAGGCGCAGCCGTTTCCCCCGTCACCGGCCTTGATGTAGAGGACCACCTGGTCCACGAACTCCGCCACCGTCACTCCTTCTCACCGGCGCGGCCGTTCGGCCCGCGCCGTTCACCGCCGCGCCGGGCGCCGATACAGCCCCCCTCACGACGATGAGGCGGATCGAGAAGTCGATCCGCCTCATCAACGTTCTGTCTCGGCCGCCGCCGCGCTCACGCGCGGCCCGGCGGCCCGTGTCTCGCTGCCGGCGGATCTACTCCGCGGCCGGGACGATGCTCACGGCGCGACGGCCGCGCTTGTTGCCGAACTGCACGTGGCCCGCGACCAGCGCGAACAGCGTGTCGTCGCCGCCACGGCCGACGTTGTCGCCCGGGTGGAAGTGGGTGCCGCGCTGGCGGACGATGATCTCGCCGGCGTTGACGAGCTGCCCGCCGAAACGCTTGACCCCGAGCCGCTGGGCGTTGGAGTCACGGCCGTTCCGGGTGGACGATGCGCCCTTCTTGTGTGCCATGGTTCGCTACCACTACTTCCCGGGGTTGATGCCGGTGACCTTCACCTGGGTGTACCGCTGACGGTGACCCTGGCGCTTCTTGTAACCGGTCTTGTTCTTGTACTTGAGGATGTGGATCTTGGGGCCCTTGGTCTCGCCGAGAATCTCGGCGGTCACCTCGAACTTGCCAAGCGTGGCAGCGTCGGTGGTGACATCGCCGTCGTTGACGACGAGCACCGGCGCCAGCGACACCGTGGAGCCGACCTCACCGGCGACCTTGTCTACCTCGAGGACGTCACCGACGGAGACCTTCTGCTGCCTGCCGCCGCAACGAACGATCGCGTACACCGCGGAACCCTTCTTCTGGCTAATTGCTCGCTGAACGCTGCGCCTCTGCATCCAGCTCCCGTCGAATACACACGACCGGCGAACCGGGTAGGCGCGCGAAGCTAGGCGCGCCACCGGACGCACCGATTGACAAGGATACCGGATTGCTGGTGCCCTGGTCGAACCGGACGGTACGCCGGGTTGCCGGCCTATTCGGCCGGCCCTGCCGGTCTGGTCGCCTTTCGGGAGCGTCGCCGCCCCCGGGCGGAAGGCTGTGCCGCTTGCCCATCCTCGCCCGCGGAGCCGTCAAGGGCATCGGTCACACTATCACGACCGCCCTCACCGCTCGCGGCGACCGCGATGCCGCCCTCCTTGACCAGCTTGTCGGAGGAGGCCCTCTCGAGCTTCTCGGCGACGGCCTTCTCCACCGCCATCTTGCCCTGGGTGGCCCTGGGCTCGATGGCCTTGGACTCCACCGGCTCGGTGGAGACGATCAGCCCGCGGCCGTGGCAGCAGTCGCAGGGCGTCGAGAAGGCCTCCAGCAGGCCCTGGCCGACCCGCTTGCGGGTCATCTGCACCAGGCCGAGCGAGGTGACCTCGGCCACCTGGTGCTTGGTGCGGTCGCGGGCCAGGCACTCGAGCATGCGCCGCAGCACCAGGTCGCGGTTGCTCTCGAGCACCATGTCGATGAAGTCGACGACGATGATGCCGCCGATGTCGCGCAGCCGCAGCTGGCGGACGATCTCCTCGGCGGCCTCCAGGTTGTTCCTGGTGACCGTCTCCTCCAGGTTGCCGCCCTGACCGGTGAACTTGCCGGTGTTGACGTCGACCACGGTCATCGCCTCGGTGCGGTCGATGACCAGCGAGCCGCCGCTCGGCAGCCACACCTTGCGCTCCATCGCCTTGGCGATCTGCTCGTCGATGCGGTAGGCCGCGAAGACGTCGCCGTCCTCCCACTTGCTGAGGCGGTCGGCCAGGTGCGGCGCGACGTAGCGGACGTACTCGTCCACCGTGCCCCACACCTCGTCGCCGGCCACGACCAGCGAGGAGAAGTCCTCGTTGAACACATCGCGCACCACGCGCACCGTCAGGTCGGGCTCGGAGGACAGCAGCTCCGGCGGGCTGGCCGACTTGGCCTTGCGCTGGATGTTCTCCCACTGCGCCGAAAGGCGGGCGACGTCGCGGCTGAGCTCGTCCTCCGAGGCGCCCTCGGCGGCGGTGCGCACGATCACGCCGGCGTTCTCGGGCATGACCTTCTTCAGGATGGCCTTGAGCCTGCTGCGCTCCTTGTCGGGGAGCTTGCGGCTGATGCCGGTCATCGAGCCGTCGGGCACGTAGACCAGGTAGCGGCCCGGAAGGCTGATCTGGCTGGTCAGACGGGCGCCCTTGTGGCCCATGGGGTCCTTGGTGACCTGGACCAGCACCGACTGGCCGGACTTCAGCGCCGCCTCGATGCGCTTGGGCTGGCCCTCCAGGCCCGCGGTGTCGAAGTTGACCTCACCGGCGTACAGGACGGCGTTGCGGCCCTTGCCGACGTCGATGAAGGCGGCCTCCATCGACGGCAGGACGTTCTGCACCTTGCCCAGGTAGACGTTGCCGACGTAGGACTGGCTGGCCTCGCGGTCGACGTAGTGCTCGACCAGGACGCCGTCCTCCAGCACCGCGATCTGGGTGCGGCCGCCCTGGCGGCGCACGACCATGACCCGCTCGACGCTCTCGCGGCGGGCCAGGAACTCCGACTCGGTGATCACAGGCGGGCGGCGCCGGCCCTGCTCGCGGCCCTCCCGGCGGCGCTGCTTCTTGGCCTCGAGGCGGGTGGAGCCGCGGAAACCCTGCACCTCGTCCACCGACACCGGACGGCCGGCCCGGGGCGCGCGGATGCGCACCACGGTGTTCGGCGGGTCGTCGACGGTGGCCTCGCCCTCGTCCCCGCCCCTGCGGCGGCGGCGACGGCGGCGGCGGGAGGTGCCGGATTCGTCGTCGTCCTGGTCGCCGGCGGCCTCGGCGGCCGGCTGCGCCTGCTCGGCGGAGGCGTCCTGCCCCTCGTCGCCCGCGTCCTCGAGGTCGTCGGCCTCGTCGTGCTCGCGCACCTTCCGGCCGCGGCCTCCCCTGCGGCGGCGACGACGGCGACCGGCCGCGTCGTCCTCCTGCTCGTCGTCCTCGTCGGAGTCGACCTCCGCGAGCTCCTCGGCCTCGGCGGCGTCCTCGACCTCGGCCGGCTCAGGCTCGGGTTCGGGCTTCGCGTGGGGCCGGGGCTCGGGCACGTGCGGCACGGCCGCGCGCGGCTCGGGCGCCTGGAAGATCGGCTGGAACACCGCGGCGGGGGCCTGGAAGGTGACGGCCGGAGCGATGCGCGCCTCGGAGACGGCGCTCAGGCCGAACGGGTCGGCGAACACCGCGCCCTGCGGACGGGCCTCCTCGGCGACGTCCTCACCGGCGGGCTCGTCGTCCAGCGGCTCCTCGGCGGGAAGCGCCTCGATGATCTCGGGCGTGACCTGCTCGGACACCGCGGGCGGCGTCTCGGCCGCGACGGCCGGCGGCTCGGCGGCGACGGCACGCTCCGCCGGAGCCTCGGCGGCCTCGGCGGCCTCGGCGGCCTCGGCGGTCTTCCTGGTGCGCCTGCGGCGCGCCGGGGCGGCCGGGGCGGCCTCCTCCGGGGCGGCGGGCGCGGCGGGCTCCTGCGCCGCGGCGGGGGCCTCGGTCACGGGGGCCGGTGCCTCCTGCGCGCTCACGGCTGTCTCGTCGATCTCGGCCGGCGCGGCGGCCTTCCTGGTCGTGCGCGTGCGCCGCGTGGCCGCCGGCGCGTCGGGATCCTTGGCGGTGACGCGGCGCGACCTGGTGGCGCGCTTGGCCGGCGCCTGCGCCGGCTCGGCCCCTTCCTCGGCCCGCGCCGCGGGCACGACCTGCTCGTCGCTCCTCGCGGCCGGCACGATCTCCTCGGCGGACCGCGCCGCAGGCGCCATCTCGGGGTCGGCCTCCGCGCGCGGCGCGGGAACCCCCCCGACGGGCTGGGCCGCCGTGTCGGCGGGGGCCTGCTGCGGAGCCGTCACCAGACCCGAAGCGCGCTCGGGCTCCTCGGGCGGCGGACCGGCCGGGCGGCTCGCCGCCCGGCGCCGGCGGACCGGCTTCGCCTCTTGCTGTGCTGTTGTATCCCCGTCAGGGCCGTAGGCCCCGACAATGGGCTCGTTGTCGAGCATGCGGGCGTTCTCCCGTCAGGCTCCCGGGCGCGTCTCCGCGCCGCGCGGGAGCTCTCGTCTCTCGCTGTGCGCCAGGCCGCCTCGCGGGGCCCGGCACCAAGTCCTATTTGTGGTCAGCGACGTGCCGCACAGCCGGTCCCGGCTCGCCGCCGCGCACGTCGCGGTCCAGGTCGAGCGGGTCGGCGGTCCCACCGGTGCGCGCGTCGAGCGGCCCCTGCGCCAGCCGGGTCACCGCGGGGGGTGACGGCGGCGCGAAGTCGGCCACAAGTCGCAGACCCGTGAGCACGTCGTCGGGTCGAACGGCAGGTGTCACGTGCCGTACAACCATACGAAGTATCGCACATGGCGGGCTGGGCTCCCGGCCCGCCGTTTGTTCCGTTCCATCATGGGCCGTCAATGTGACGACGGCCGCTCTGGCGTCGAAGCGGCGCAGGCCCTTCTTGGTCATGCGCTCGACCTCGACACGCTCGGCGGCCAGGAAGAGATCGGCCGCGGCCAGCGCGGCCCGCGGGTCGGCCCCGGAGAGGCGGACCTCCCACACCGAGCACTCGAGCCGGTCGGCCAGGCTGCCGGCGCGCGCCTCGACGACGTCGAGCACGTCCAGCCCCGGCGGCAGCGACGCGTCGAGGTCGCCACGCAGCCGCTCGGGCTCGCAGGGCGTCACGACGCCGATCTCGAGGTATTCGGCCTCACTCGCCACCCCCGTGGGGGCGGCTCCCGCATAGGAGATCTTCGGATGGGGGGTGAATCCCGCGCTGAAGCCGACCGGGATGCCGGACCGGCGCACCGCTCGTTCGATGGCGCGCGAGATGTCTCGATGGCTGGTGAACCGCAGCCGGCCGCGCTTGGCGTAGCGCACGCGAAGGCGCTGCACCACGGGCGCGGGCGGAGGCCCATCAGGAACGGGGTTTCTCAGTTAAGTGATCCTTTCTCAGATGATGACCGGGTTTCTCTCCTAGTCAACGGCCACGGGCGGTGTTCGCTTCCATCTGGCGCGGCCGGCCGCCCCGGGCGGGGCCGCGGACGAAGCTCACACCACCGAGAGCGGAAGCAGCTTCCTGCCGGTCGGGCCGATCTGGATCTCGGTCCCCATGGTGGGACAGACACCGCAGTCGTAACAGGGGGTCCAGCGGCAGTCCTCGACCTCGGTCTCGTCGTCGACGGCGTCCTGCCAGTCCTGCCACAGCCACTCGCGGTCGAGGCCGGCGTCCAGGTGATCCCAGGGGAGCACCTCGACCTCCTCGCGCTCGCGGGTGGTGTACCAGTCGACGTCCACCGGCCCGCCGGCCAGCACCCGCTCGGCGCAGGACATCCAGCGCGCGTAGGAGAAGTGCTCGCTCCAGCCGTCGAACCGGCCGCCGTCCTCCCAGACGGCCCTGATCACCGCGCCGACCCGGCGGTCGCCCCGCGACAGCAGACCCTCGACGATGGAGGGCTGGCCGTCGTGGTAGCGGTAGCCGATGGCCTTGCCGTACTCCTTGTCGGAGCGCAGGGCGTCCCTGAGCTGCTTGAGCCGGCTGTCGACGGTCTCGTGGTCGCACTGGGCGGCCCACTGGAACGGGGTGTGCGGCTTGGGCACGAACCCGCCGATGGACACCGTGCAGCGGATGTCACGCGAACCGGTGGCCTCGCGCCCCGCCTTGATGACCTTCTTGGCCAGGTCGGCGATGCCGAGCACGTCCTCGTCGGTCTCGGTGGGCAGGCCGCACATGAAGTAGAGCTTCACCTGCCGCCACCCCTGGCTGTAGGCCGTGGTGACGGTGCGGATCAGGTCTTCCTCGGTGACCATCTTGTTGATGACCTTGCGCATGCGCTCGGACCCGCCCTCGGGCGCGAACGTCAGGCCCGAGCGGCGGCCGCCCCGCGAGAACTCGTTGGCCAGGTCGATGTTGAAGGCGTCGACGCGCGTGGAGGGCAGCGACAGGCTGGTGTTGGTGCCCTCGTAGCGGTCGGCCAGGCCCTTGGCGACCTCGGCGATCTCGGAGTGGTCGGCGCTGGACAGCGAGAGCAGGCCGACCTCGTTGAAGCCGGACTCCTTGACGCCGGCCTCGACCATGTCGCCGATCGTGGTGATCGACCGCTCGCGCACCGGACGGGTGATCATGCCGGCCTGGCAGAACCGGCAGCCGCGCGTGCAGCCGCGGAAGATCTCGACGCTGAACCGCTCGTGCACGGTCTCGGCCAGCGGGACCAGCGGCTTCTTCGGATACGGCCACTCGTCGAGATCCATCACGGTGTGCTTCTGCACCCGCCACGGCACCCCGGACCTGTTCGGCGCGACCCGCTTGATGCGCCCGTCGGGGTGGTACTCGACGTCGTAGAACTTCGGGACGTACACCCCGCCGGTCGAGGCCAGCCGCATGAGCAGCTCGTCGCGGCCGCCCGGCCGGCCCTCGCCCTTCCACTCGCGGATCACCTCGGAGATGGCGATGGCGATCTGCTCGCCGTCGCCGAGCACCGCGGCGTCCAGGAAGTCGGCGATCGGCTCGGGGTTGAACGCGGCGTGCCCGCCGGCCAGCACGATCGGGTCGTCGTCGCCGCGGTCGACCGCGTCGAACGGAATGCCGGCCAGATCGAGCGCGGTGAGCATGTTGGTGTAGCCGAGCTCGGTGGAGAACGACACGCCGAGCACGTCGAAGGCCCGCACCGGGCGATGGGCGTCGACCGTGAACTGCGGCACGCCGTGCTCGCGCATGAGCGCCTCGAGGTCGGGCCACACCGTGTAGGTGCGCTCGGCCAGCGTGCCGGGCAGCTCGTTGAGGATCTCGTAAAGGATCTGGACACCCTGGTTGGGCAGGCCAACCTCGTAGGCGTCCGGATACATCAGCGCCCAGCGGACAGATGCCTCGTCCCACTCCTTGACGGTCGAATTAAGTTCACCACCGACATACTGGATCGGCTTCTGCACGCTGGGCAGGAGCGCTTCCAGGCGGGGAAACAGCGACTCGACAGACATGCGATTAAGGTTAGTTGCTGCCCGCCTCCTCTCGCGCCAGCACACCCGCCCGAAGGCGTGCGCCATGCCCTCCTCCGGGCGTCATCGGGCGCCTCAGAAGGGGCGTTCGCGGATGTGCACGGCCTGCAGCACGCCGAGGGCGATCATGTTGGCGAACGTGGCCGTGCCCCCGTACGACACGAACGGCAGCGGCACCCCGGTGATCGGCATGATGCCGATGGTCATGCCGACGTTGACGAAGGTCTGGAAGGCGAACCAGCACACCACGCCCCCCACCGCCATCGCGCTGAAGCGGTCCTCCGAGCGGCGGGCGATGCGCAGGCCCCGCAGCAGCACCACCCCGAGCAGCGCGACCACGGTGACCGCGCCGAGGAACCCGAACTCCTCCCCCACCACGGTGAAGATGAAGTCGGTGTGCTGCTCGGGAACGAAGCGGCCGGTGGTCTGGCCGCCGTGGAACAGCCCCTTGCCGAACAGTTCCCCCGAGCCGATCGCGATCAGCGACTGCGTGCTGTTGTACCCGGCTCCGCGCGGGTCGTTGGCCGGATTGATGAACGCGGTGAACCGCGCGATCTGGTACGGCTTGAGCAGGCCGAAGAGCCACACCGCGGCCGCGCCCGCCAGCGCCAGCACGGCCAGGCCGGCGATGTAGCGCTTGCGCAGCCCGGCGAAGATCATGGCCGCCGCCGTGATGACGGCCAGCACCATCGTGGTGCCGAAGTCGGGCTGCAGCATGACCAGCCCCATCGCGATCGCCGCCGCGGCGGCGCACAGCAGGAGGTCCAGCGGGCGGGGCCGGTCGGTGCCGGGCACGGGCTCGGCGAGCAGCGCGCTCAGCATGAGGATCAGCGCGGGCTTGGCCAGCTCAGACGGCTGCACCGCGAACCCGCCGCCCAGCAGGATCCACGAATGGGAGCCGTTGATCGTCGACCCGAGCGGCGTGATCACCGCCAGCAGCCCGAGCAGCGACACCCCGTAGACCGCCGGCGCGTAGATGCGCAGCGTCCGCTGGTCGGCCAGCGCCGTGATGCCGCACAGCACCCAGCCGATGGCCAGGTTCAGGACGTGCTTCTTGACCATGCCGGTCGGCGCGCCGGCCGCCCACGTGCGCGTGGACGACCACACCAGCAGCGTGCCGATCACCGACAGCGCCAGGACCGCCACCAGCAGGACGCCGTCCACCCGCCACACCGCCGAGTGCGCCCCCATGGCCCGCCGCACCAGCGACCGGCTCCGCGGAACCAGGGCCTGGCTCACTGCACCACCGTCCCGTCCCTGGTGATCTTGGGCAGCCGGTCGACGGGTTTGCCCCCGGGCAGGGCGGCCTGCCCCTTGATGCCGTAGATGCCCTCCCAGATCTCGCGCGCCGCCGGGGCCGCGGCCATCGCGCCCTGGCCACCCTGCGAGACCGTGACGACGACCACGAACCGCGGGTCGTTCGCCGGGGCGAAGGAGGCGAACCAGGAGGTGTCCTCCTTGCCGTACACCTCCGCCGTGCCGGTCTTGCCGCCGATCTTCACCACGTTCATCGGGAACCCGCTGAAGGCCCCGGCGGCCGTGCCGTCCGAGGTCACCTCGCTCAGGGCGGCGCGGATGTAGTCGCGGGTCTCCTTGTCGACCGGCAGCCGGCCGGTCACCGGCGCCTTGATCTCCTGCACATGGGTGCCGTCCGGCCGGACGATCGCCTTGCCGATGCGCGGGCTGCGCAGCCGCCCGTCGCCGACCAGCGCGGCGTAGGCCTTGGCGAGCTGCAGCGGCGTGACCAGCACGTCGCCCTGGCCGATGGACAGGTTGGCGGCCTCGGCGGCCTTCCACTGCATCCCTTCCAGGCAGTTCTCGTTGGCCAGCCTCTTGAGGTAGGCGGCGCGGCCGGGGTCCTTCTTCTCCACCTCGGGATAGCCGTTCTTGGCCCGCAGACAGCTCAGGTGGTGGGTGGCGTCCCACATCGCCTTCTTCCACGCGCGGCCGGGGATGCGCCCCGGGACCTCGCCGGGCAGGTCGATGCCGGTCTTCCTGCCGAACCCGAACGCCTTGGCCGTGGTGGTCATCGGCTCCTTGGGATGCTTCACCGGGGTCAGGCCGCCGTCCCGCTTCCACATCTCGTAGGCCGCCTTGTAGAAGATGGTGTCGCAGGACTTCACGAGCGCCATGTGGAGGTCCAGCGTGCCCAGGCCGATGCCGTGGAAGTTGTGGAACGCCGTGCCGGCGACGTCGTAGACGCCCGGGCAGTCGTACTTGCCCTTCAGCGGATAGCCGTCCCTGATCATCGCCGACACCGAGGACACCTTGAACGTCGAGCCCGGCGCGTACTGCCCGTGGGTGGCGCGGGAGATCAGCGGCAGCCCTGCCTTCTCCGACAGCAGGTGCTGGTAGTCCTTCTCGGAGATGCCGCCCGCCCAGACGGCCGGATCGTAGGTCGGCACGCTGCCGATCGCGATCACCCCGCCGGTCTTGACGTCCAGGACGACGGCCGCGGCGCCGTCGGCTTTGGGAGCGTTCTTCATGGCGTGCGCCAGCGCCTCGTCCACGACCTTCTGCACGTTGGCGTCCATGTTGGTGATCAGGATGTCGCCGGGCACCGGGGAGGTCTGGCGCTCGACCCCGAGCACCTTGCCCATGCGGTCGACCTGCATCCGGCGCAGGCCCGGCGACCCGCGCAGCGCCTCGTCGTACACGAACTCCAGGCCGTCGCGGCCGACCAGGTCGACGCCGGAGAAGTTCGCCTTGAGCTTCGAGCGCTTCTTCAGCTCGTCCTCGGTGACCGGCTGGAGGTAGCCGAGCGTCTGGGACGCCCCCGTGCCGAGGGGGTACTCGCGCACGGCCTGCACCTCGGCCATCACGCCGGGGAAGTCCTCCTGCCGCTCCAGGATCTGCAGCGCCTGCCGCGGGCTGACCTTGTCGTCGATCGGGATGGGCGAGTACAGCGAGCCCGGCCAGCACGGGCGCCGCACGTGCGGCCCGCACGGGCGGATGCGCTCGCGCAGCTCCTTCACGGGCCGGCCAAGCACCGCGCCGAGCCGCTTGAGCACCGCCGCGCCGCCGTCGGGCATGCGCTCCACCTCGGCGCGGTCCACCGAGACGACAAGCGCGGTGCGGTTGCGCACCAGAGGCCGGCCCGAGGCGTCCAGAATCGGGCCCCGCACCGCCGGGACGATGACGTCGCGGGTACGCGTCTCGGTGGCCGCCACCACGAACTTCGGGCCGCGCACGACCTGCACCTGCCACAGCCGCACGGTCAGCACCGCCAGCAGCGTCAGCACCAGCAGTTGCAGCACCACCAGGCGGGCGCGGACGCGGTTCACGCGCGCCTCCGCACCGGGTAGGCGCCCGTGGGAACGGCCTCGCGCCTGCCCCGCTCACCGTTGGCGCGGGCGACCACCCAGAACAGCACCACGGCCACCGCCAGGTTGTACATCACCAGCGACGGCCACAGGCCGAGCAGCGCCGTCCAGTCGACGCGGGGATCGCCGAGCAGGCCGCCGATGCCGGCCGCCAGCAACGGGACGAGCATCACCACGATGATCACCATGACCGCCCCGAAGCCGGGCGCCCGCTCGGCCGCCCGGCCCACCAGGTACCCGGCCAGGCAGAACACCAGCGCGTACTGGCCGATGACGTGAGCGGCCGGCGGCAGCACATCGGCGATCAGGCCGGCGGCGAACCCGACGCCCGCGCCCGCCGCCGCGCCGCGGGCCAGGGCGAGCACGACCACCCCCATGAGGATCAGGTCGGGGCCGGTGCCGCCGGGCAGCGGCAGGCGGTTCACGACGGTCACCTGCGCGATCATGATGAGGCCGGCGAGCAGCACCATCGCCATCCCTCGCATCACGCCTTCATGTCCTCTCGCCCGCCGCTCCAGCTCGCCTCACCCGCAAGGGCCCCTCCTCCACGCCCTGCTCCACAACCCGAACCCGCTCACACCCGCCCCGCTTGACATCCCCGACCCGCGCACACCCGCCCCGCTCCCAGACCCCGGACCCGCTCACACACGCCCCTTCGCCACCCGCTCCCGCCCCGCCTCATATGTAGGGACCGCTCACACACCCCTCGCCACCGCTCCAGCCCCGCCTCACGCGCAAGGGCCGCTCACAACACCCCTCGCCACCGGCTCCCGCCCGCCTCACGCAGGGGCCGCTCACACACACCCCTCGCCACCCGCTCCCCTCCACCGCACACACAGGAGCCGCTCACACACACCCCTCGCCACCCGCTCCCCTCCACCGCACACACAGGAGCCGCTCACACACGCTCTCTCGGCCCCTTGCTCCCGCCCGCCTCACGCGCAGGGGCCGCTCAGTCATTCCCCTTCGCCGCCCATTTCGCCGCGTCCGGCCGTCCGGACGTCTTCGCCCGCCCGGACGCGACGGACCGGCCCGGCATCGCGGCCCGGCCTGGTGTGCGGGACCGGGGGTCGCGGCGGCCGGACGCGTGAGCGGATCGGCCGGTCCGTGCGGACCGGTCTGACCGGTGGGCGGACCGGGGCGGTGCGTGGGCCGGGCTCCGCGGCAGGCCGCGGAGCTTCTCGCGTTCGGCCTCCTGGCCGCCCTGCTCACTCCCCGCGCCCCGTTCCCCCCTGTCACGTCTCGCGCCCTGTTCCCCACTGTCGTGTCTCGCGCCCTGTTCCCCACTGTCGCGTCCAGCGTCCTGCTCGGCCTCCTCGCGCCGGGCGCGGGCCGACGGCGAGGACGACGGCCCCGGCGCGGGCGTCGGACCTGTGGAGGGCGGCGCCGCCTGCGCGGGAGCCGGGGTCACGGGAGCCCGTACGGCCTTGCGGGGCGCCGGCGGCAGCATCGCGTCCCGGGGGTCGCGCTGCGGCGCCCGTACCACGACCCCGACCACGTCCAGGGCCCCGAAGTCGACGAACGGCCGGGCGTAGGCGACGCGGGTGAGCTCGCCGGGCGTGGGCTCCACGCGCTCGATGGTGCCGACCGGCAGCCCCGGCGCGTACGGCGTGCCGTTCTGGGAGCCGAAGCTGACGATGCGCCGGCCGACGGTCAGCGTCGCCGTGGAGTCCAGCACCCGGAATCGGACCAGCCGTCCCTCGGCCGCCGGTCCGAGCCCGGTCACGACGCCGATCTGGTTCCCGCCCTCCAGCCGCGCCCCCGCCGCCGAGGCCGGGTCGGTGAGCAGCACCACCGTGGAGGTCGACGGACCGGTGTGCACCACCCGGCCGACCAGGCCGTCGCCGTTCAGCACGGTCATCTCGGTGCGCACGCCGTCACCCCGGCCCGCGTCGATCTCGACGGCGTCCTCGAACCCCGGCACGCCCCGCCTGGCGATGACCTGGGCGGCGACCACGCGATAGCCGCCGAGCCCGGACAGGCCGAGCATGCCGGACAGCTCGGCCGACCGGCGGCGGTCGAGGCTGTTGGCGGTCACCTCGCGCCTCAGCCGCGCGTTCTCGGCGCGCAACGCCGCAAGGCGCCGCTTGTACTCCGGAGCGGAGGAGAAGGTGTCGATGAACTCGCCGACGGGCCGCACGACGCCCGTGCCGGCCTCCTCGGCGACGCCGAACAGCGACGCCGCCACCGAGCGGACGGGCTCGAACAAGGAGTCCTCGCGCTGCCGGTGGTCGATGGTGATCAGGACGAGCGCCGCCGCCAGCAGCAGGCCGAGGATCAACCGCGCGCGGCGGGTATCCCTCATCAGAGTCTCGGCTCCATCAATGTCTCGGTGTCGGTCAGTGTCTCGGCTCCGGCACCAGCACCTGCTGCAGGACCTCGAACTCCTCGACGCACTTGCCCGAGCCGAGTGCGACGGAGTCCAGGGCGTTCTCCACGAGGTGGATGGGCATGCCGGTCTCGTCCCGCAGGCGGTCGTCCATGCCCTTGAGCAGGGCGCCGCCGCCGGTGAGCGCGACACCGCGGTCCATCAGGTCGCCCGAGAGCTCCGGAGGGCACTTGTCCAGGGTCGACTTGACCGCGTCAACGATGATCTTGAGGGGTTCCTCGGTGGCCTTGCGGATCTCGTCGGCCGACACCACGATCGTCTTGGGCAGCCCGGTGACCAGGTCTCGCCCCCGGATCTCGGCGTGGCAGTCGTCGCCGGTCGGGCACGCCGAGCCGATGGCGATCTTGATCTCCTCGGCGGTGCGCTCCCCGAGCATCAGGGAGTACTCCTTCTTGGCGAACGACATGATCGCCTGGTCGAGCTCGTCACCCCCGACGCGGATGGACTGGCTGGTCACGATGCCGCCCATCGAGATGATCGCCACCTCGGTGGTGCCGCCGCCGATGTCGACCACCATGTTCCCGGTGGGCTCGTGAACGGGCAGCCGGGCCCCGATGGCGGCCGCCATCGGCTCTTCGATGATGTAGACGCGCCGCGCCCCCGCCTGGTAGCCGGCCTCTTTCACCGCGCGCTGCTCGACGCCGGTGATGCCGCTGGGCACGGCCACGATAATGCGCGGCTTGGCGAAATGGCTGCGTTTGTGCACCCGTTGGATGAAATAGCGCAGCATACGCTCGGTGACGTCGAAGTCGGCGATGACGCCGTCCTTCAGCGGGCGTATCGCCACGATGTTGCCGGGCGTCCGGCCAATCATTCTCTTGGCCTCGATGCCCACAGCCACGATCTTGCCGGTGGTCGTGTTGATCGCGACCACCGACGGCTCGTTGAGCACGATGCCGCGCCCGCGCACGTAGACCAACGTGTTGGCGGTGCCCAGGTCGACGGCCATGTCACGGCCGAGGAATGCCAGCTTGCTGCCCATGGGGAAGGAAACCTTCCTTCAGGTCGTTCGCGAGAGATTACGATTCGCATTCGAATCGTAACGTGACGTACCCACCTGTGAGGGCAACGAGCCGTGCGAGCCGAGAAAAATTGGCGTCCTTTACCGGGCGTCATCGCCGCGACCTGCGCTGACACTCCCACGAGACGCCAAGGGCCCCGGCGCGCCGCGCCGGGGCCCTTGGGGATCACCCCCGCGTCGAGACCGGGCCGCTGGAGAGCGGCCGTTCTCGAAGACGCGGGGCCGGACCTCAGAAGCGGTCCGGGAAGAAGATCTTGACCTCGCGGGCGGCCGACTCCGGCGAGTCGGACCCGTGGACGATGTTCTCGCCGATCTCCAGGGCGTGGTCGCCGCGGATGGTGCCCGGGGCCGACTTCACCGGGTCGGTGGCACCGGCCAGGGCGCGGAACGCCTCGACGGCGCGCGGGCCCTCCAGGACCAGCGCCACCAGCGGGCCGGAGGTGATGAAGTCGACGAGCTCCCCGAAGAACGGCTTCTCGGAGTGCTCGGCGTAATGGGCCTTGGCCGTCTCGACGTCGAGCGTGCGGAGGTCCATGGCCACGACCTTGAGGCCCTTGCGCTCCACGCGGGCGATCACGTCACCGATGAGGCCACGGCGGACGCCGTCGGGCTTGATCAGGACAAGCGTGCGCTCGGACACAGGTATCTCCTTTGTTGTGTTCACCGGCCGGCGCGCATGGCCGCCGGCGAATAAGGGGAAGCGTGTGCGCAGCTTACCGGCCGACGCCCCCCTCGCCGTCCTTCCCCACCGCCTCCTCCCGGAGGCCGGAACGCCACGAGGGCGGAGATGCGAGTCGACCTCAGCGCAACAATCCTAGGTGAGCCGACCTCAGCGCGAGGGTGACGTCGTCCCGAGGGTGAGGTCGACCCGAGGGGGTGAGGTCAAGCGCGGGGGTATGAGGTCAGCGCGAGGATGAGGAGGTGGGCAGCCGCAGCGGGCGGATGGGGAGATGAGCCGACCGCAGCGCGCGGATGCGGAGGGGAGCCGACCTCAGCGGGCGAGGCCGTCCGGCCCTGGGGTCTCCTCCGGACAGGAGGCCGGCGGTGGGACGGCCGGTAGTTCTGCGGTGTCACCGCCCGAGCCCGGCGGCGGAACGGCCGGAAGCACCGCGGTGTCGCCATCTGTCGGCCCCTCAGACCCGGCATCCGCCTCGGTGTCCGGCGGGCCCGCCGCGGCGTGGGCCGCGCCCCGGCCGGCCGAGGTCGCCGGGTGGCCCGGTGGAGTCACGGGCGGAGCGGAAGAACCCGCCGCCGAAGGCGACCACCCTGGCCGCGGAACGGTGGAACCCGTTGCCGAAGGCGCTCGCCCTGGCGTTGGCGCCAAGGCGCCCGCCGAGGAGACATCCGGGCCCCGTGAATCGGCATCCGGGCGGCCCCGTGAGGGGACATCCGAGCCTCGTGAGGCGGCATCCGAGCCTCGTGAGGGGACATCCGAGCCTCGTGAGGCGGCATCCGAGCCTCGTGAGGGGACATCCGAGCCTCGTGAGGCGGCATCCGAGCCTCGTGAGGGGACA
>NZ_JBEXGS010000044.1:0-7345 GCF_040607455.1 Sphaerisporangium sp. NPDC005289 | reverse complement strand
CATCCGAGCCTCGTGAGGCGGCATCCGTCGAGGGGAGGTCGGCCACCGGGAAGGGCGCCGTGCGGGACTGCCGGCGTGGCGCCACTTTGACGTCGGACGCCTTCGAGGCGGATCTGCGCGGCGACGGCGGCACACCGACGGTCCCCCCGGAATCAGGGGGACGTGTCCCATCCCCCCGGCCGGACTCCGGGGAACGCGTCTCACCCGCTCGGCCGGACTCCGGGGATCGCGTCTCAAGCGTCTCACCGGAGCCTGGGAAACGCGTCTCAAGCGCCCCACCGGAGCCCGGGGAACGCGTCTCGAGCGCTCGGCCGGAGCGTCCGGACGACTCGCCCTCATACGCCCGGCGAGCGAGTGCCGCCCCCAGGACCAGAACGATCACGACGGTGAACCCGGCCACCAGCGCCCAGATGTGCAGCGCCCCGACGAACCCGTCGACCATGGCCTCCGAGGTGACCTTCCCCGACGTGCTGACCGCGCGCAGTCGGCCGACCTGGATGCCCGTGCCGAGCAGGAAGCCGCACAGGACGGCCGGGAAGCAGAGCGACAGGCCGAAAAGCGATGCGCGATGCCCGGCGGCCCGGATCGCCGAGGTGACGGCCACGGCCGCGCCCGCCGACAGCAGCGAGAACGGCACGACCAGCGGCATGCCCGAGGCGGACGGGACGAACAGCCGCACGGCGCACAGCCCGACCACCATGGCGACCAGGCCGCCTCCGACGAGCTTCGGCACCGCCCCGAGCCCGGCCCGCCCGGCCAGCGACGCGGCCACGAGCGTCACCACGGCGGCGAGCCCGAAGGCCGCCCACAGCCCTGAAAGCCCCGGGCCGCCCAGTCCGCCCAGCTCCACGTACGTCACCTGCGCGGCAGTCGGCAGTACGACGAGGCCGACGGCGACCATGACGAAGGCGACCAGGCGGCCCCCGGGGCCTTCCACCCTGCTGAGGCCGGCCACCGCCAGCAGCATCACCACCGCGATGGTCGCGGCGACCAGGATGAGCCCGGACGGCCAGTCGAAGGTCGTGCCGAAGGCCAGCACGGCGATGCCCGCCGACAGCCCCGCCGCCGGCCCGAGATGCGCCCGGCCGCCCGCCCCCGAACGCGCCCGGCCCTCGGGACCGACACGGCCCTCCAAACCGAGACGCGCCCGGCTCTCCGGACCGACACGGCCCTCCGGACCAAGACTCGCCGGGCTCTCCGGCCCGAGACGCGCCCGACCTCTCGGCCCCGAACGCGCCCGGCCCTCCGAACCGAGATCGGCCGGGTCGGCGACGGGCACGGCGATGTCGCCACCGACGGCGCCCGTGCCGTCCGCCGCGTCCACCCCGCGGGCCACCTCTGGATGGACCCCGCCGCGGCGCTCGCCCGGATGGGAACGCAGGCCGCCGCCGTTGGCGCGAGCCCGCTCAGCGCCCCCGTCCGCCCTTCCACGAGCAGAGGGCCGCGCGGACGACGGGGCGGTGTCGCCCGTCGCGCGCCAGAGCACCGAATGGACGGCCGCCAGGGCGAGCGCCACCCCGGTCAGCAGCGGATACGGCTGGAGGGTCACCCGCCACGACGTCACCGCGTCGAGCGGCCAGAGCGCGAGCGCCTGAGCGGCCAGCAGGCTGACGGCCAGCATGCCGGCCCACAGCGGCATCAGCACGTCGCGAGACGCCCCCCGGCGCTCGCTGCTCGCCGCGAACGTCGCCGGGAGCAGGACGCCCGCGCCGATGCCGTGCAGGACGCGCAGCGCCCCGACGGCGAAGGTGGAGTCGGCGAAACCGCCGGCCACGTCGGCCACCGCGAGGCAGGCGAAGCCCACGAGCAGCATGGTCGCCGCGTTGACCCGTCTCAGCGCCGAACCGGCGAGCGGCACCGCGCAGAGCATGACGGGAAGGGCGAGACCGTGGGCCCTGAGGATCCACACCCCGGCGAGGCCGGGTGGGAGCAGCGAGGCGACCACGGAGATGGTGTTGGGCACGGCGACGATCGCCAGCGGAAGCGCGACCGCGATCAGGAGCCCGACGAGGACGTCGAGCGCCAGCGGCAGACGATTGACCCGGCCAACTGTCGCGAGGCCAGCGGCCTGGATGGGGGGTACGGCCATACTGGCCGACTTTAGCGCTAAGTCACTCCCTCGACACGACGAGCGACGAAGATTGCCGTCACCCAAAGTGCCGCGAAGATCACGCCGAGGAAGAACATGATCGGCACCAGGAACCCCGTGGCGATGGCGAGCAGTTGCAGCACGCTGCCGGCGACGTAGGCGAAAGGCCTTTTGAGCAGGCCCGTCACCACGACGCACGCCACCGCCAGCCCTAGGCCGACGGTCACGGCGACGGCCGGGGTCACACCGTTGACCATGATGGCGACAGGTGTGATCAGCCCGAGCACGATGGCCTCCATGCCGAGCACACTGGCGCACAGCCGTCGCATGCCCGGCGTGACGGTGATGCTCACGCCCTCGTCCCTTCCACGACTCCGCGACTCACTGCTCGGCGCCGGCCTTCAGCAGCAGGCGGGCATCTCCCACGGTGACCACGGAACCGGTGATGAGCACCCCCGCGCCGGCGAACTCGCCGGTCTCCTCCGCCAGGCCGATGGCGATGTCGATGGCGTCGTCGAGCCTCGCCGCCTGGTGGACGCGCTCGCCGCCGTAGATGTCCTCCGCCAGCGCCGCCAGCTCCTCGGGATCCATGGACCGCGTCGAGGAGTTGCGGGTGACGACGATCTCCTCGGTGATGGGTTCGAGCAGCTCCAGCACACCCGCCACGTCCTTGTCGGCCATCACCGCGACCACGGCGATCAGGCGGGAGAAGCCGAACGACTCTTCCATGGCCTCGACGACCGACTCCATGGCGCCCGGGTTGTGCGCCGCGTCCACGATCACCGTCGGCCCGCGCCGCACGACCTCCAGGCGCCCGGGCGAGGTGACCGCGGCGAACGCCCTCCGCACCAGGTCGCCGTCGAGCGGGTCGTCGCCGCCGGTCAGCGCCTCGACCGCCGCGAGGGCACAGACGGCGTTCCCGGCCTGGTGCTCGCCGTACAGCGGCAGGAAGACCTCCTCGTACACGCCCTTGAGCCCCTGCAGACGGAGCATCTGACCGCCCATCGCCACCTCGCGGTGCACGACCCCGAACTCCAGCCCCTCGCGGGCGACCGTCGCCCCGGTCTCGGCGGCCCGGCGCACCAGCACCTCGGCCGCCGCCAGCGGCTGCTGTGACAGCACGGCGGTCGCGCCGGGCTTGATGATGCCGGCCTTCTCCCGGGCGATGGCCTCGATGTCCGGCCCGAGGTACTCGACATGATCAAGGGAGATGGGAGTGATGACGGCGACGGTGCCCTGCGCCACGCTGGTGGAGTCCCAAGTGCCGCCCATGCCCACCTCGATGACGGCCACGTCGACCGGCGCGTCCGCGAAGGCCGCGTACGCCATGGCCGTGAGCGTCTCGAAGAAGGACAGCCGTCCCTGCTGCTGGTCGACGAGCTGGAGGTAGGGCTGGACGTCCTCGTAGACCTCGGTGAAGCGTTCTTCGCTGAGCGGCTCGCCGTCGATGGTGATGCGCTCGCGCATGGAGACCAGATGAGGGCTGGTGAACCGGCCGACCCTGAGGTTGCGCTCACGCAGCAGGGTGTCGATCATGCGGGCCGTGCTCGACTTGCCGTTGGTGCCGGTGATGTGCACGACCGGATAGGCCCGCTGGGGCTGGCCCAGCATGTCCATCAGGATGTTGATCCGATCAAGGGTGGGATCGATGTCCCACTCCACACCCCGCTGCAAGATCGCCTTTTCGACCGCCTGATATTCCACACCAGAAGCCTACTGACCGCCTCCGGCCCTCCGGACAACCCACCACCCCGCCCGGCCCCGCCCTACCGGCCCCTACGTCCTCACGCCGTCATGGACGAACGCTCGCGCACCCGTCATGCGTGCCCGCCGGACTGTCGGTGGGCCGTCCTACTGTGGAGGACACACAGGACCCAAGATCAGACAAGAGGCTCCCATGACGACCCTGCCCGATCGGCCGAACACCGCGCTGCTGGTCATCGACGTCCAGAACGGGGTGGTGGCCGGCGCCCACAACCGCGACGGCGTGATCGCCAACATCAACGCCCTGGTCGGCAAGGCTCGCGCCGAGCGCGTGCCCGTGGTGTGGGTGCAGCACTCCGACGACAACATCAAGGAGGGCAGCGAGAACTGGCAGTACGTGCCGGAGCTCGTCCGCGCCGAGTCCGAGCCTCTCGTCCACAAGCACTACGGCGACTCCTTCGAGGACACCGACCTCGCGTCCCGGCTCGCCGAACTCGGCGTGGGCCGACTCGTCGTGACCGGCGCCCAGACCGACGAGTGCATCCGCTCCACCATCCACGGGGCCTTCGTCCGCGGATACGACGTGACGCTCGTCGGCGACGCGCACACCACCGAAGACCTCAGCGAGTACGGCGCGCCGACCCCGGACAAGGTGATCGCGCACACCAATCTCTACTGGCAGGGGCACCGCGCCCCGGGCCGCCAAGCGGGCACCGTCGACACGGCCGACGTGACCTTCACGACGCCCGACGCAACCGACGCAAGCTGAGCGGAGTCCGCCGGGTAACCCCGCTCGTGAGGTAGCCCCCTGCTGCCAGAGGCGGTCCGTCTCCTCGGGTAGGTCCGCCAGCCGGTCCTCGTCCATCGCCGGGTAGGCGCCGAGCTCAGAGGTGGATCACCAGGCCATCGCGCCCTGACGGTCGCGGAAGGTCCCGGTCGGACCGTCCGTCCCGACGGTGGCGAGTTCGACGATCGCGTCGGTCCCCTCGGCCACCGTCTGCGGGCCGCTGTGACCGTTGAAGTCGGTCGCGGTATAGCCGGGGTCGGCCGCGTTGACCTTCACCTCCGGCCAGGCCTTCGCGTACTGCGTCGTCAGCATGGTCACGGCGGCCTTCGACGACGTGTAGAGCGGCGTGACGACCTGCGACTCGACGCGCTCTGCGTCGTGGGTCACGGCGAACGACCCCATGCCACTCGACACGTTGACGATGACCGGGTTCGCGGACCTGCGAAGTAGTGGCAGGAACGCATGCGTCACGCGGACGATCCCCAGGACGTTGACCTCGAACACCTCGGCGGCGTCAGCGGCCGTGATCTGGTCCGCGGGTTTGCTCGTCCCGTGGATGCCCGCGTTGTTGATCAGAACGTCGATGAACCCCTCGTGGGCTTCGATGTCGGCGGCGGCCGCGGCCACCGACGCGTCGTCGGTAACGTCGATCTGGACGAATCGGGCACCGCCGAGTGCGTCGGCGGCCGCCTGGCCGCGCTCTGGGTCACGGGCTCCGACCAGGACGGTGTGGCCGGCCTCGATCAGCCGGCGGGCGGTCTCGTACCCGAGGGATCTGTTGGCTCCTGTGATGAACGTCGTGGTCATGCCTTCACTCTCGTGCGGCGACGAGAGGGCAACCAGTGCCCTCCACGACGGTGGGACGGCCAGTACCAGGCACGACGACAATCAAGCGGGCAGGATGGCCGCATGGACGAAACCCTGGGGACGGCGTTGCGCCGCTGGCGCGACCGGCTCTCTCCCATCGATGTCGGGCGCACCGCACGGCGCGGGCGCCGTGCTGCAGGGTTGCGACGCGAGGAACTGGCCGAGCTCGCGGGGCTGTCGGTCGACTATGTGGTGCGGCTTGAGCAGGGGCGCGCCACCAACCCTTCGGCGCAGGTCGTTGCGAGCCTGGCCAGGGCGCTGCAGCTGCAACCCATGGAGCGCGATCACGCCTACAAGCTGGCCGGCCTCCTCCCGCCCCGGGAGGGAACGATCTCCACGCACGTCCCGGCGGGGATCCAGCGGATGCTGGCCCGCCTCGGGGAGTTCCCCGTCGGCGTGTTCAGCGCCGACTGGACCTTGCTGTCCTGGACTCCGGCATGGGCAGTGCTGCTGGGTGACCCCGGCGCGCGGACGCAGATAGAGCGGAACCTGGTGCGGTCGGTCTTCGCCACAGGGCCACGAGGACTCGCGGCCTGGCCCGTGCTCCACGACGGTGACGACCTGAAGCGCGCCCTCGTGGCAGATCTGCGCACGGCTCTCGTCGCCCATCCCCATGACCATGGACTGATCGACCTTGTCACGGGAATGCGCTCCAGCAGTACGGACTTCGCCCGGCTGTGGGACGAGGGCGCGGTCGGCCTCCACGTCTCGGCTCGCAAGACCATCGTGCACCCCCAGGTCGGCGAAGTGACGTGCGACTGCGACGTGCTCACCGTCCCCGGCTGTGACGTCCGGCTGGTCGTCTACACGGTCGCCGCGGGTTCCGCCGACGCGGAGAAGCTGGAGTTCCTGCGCGTCACCAACGGAGTCTCCACCCACGGCACCGTACCTCCAGTACCCGGCCCGTTCTCCACGCCATAACACTTTCCCCGGCTGGACCACCCGAGCGATGGCGCAGAAGAGGATGACCTGCAGACTCGCTAGACGTGCACCGCTGACATGCTCGCATCAGTACCAGGAAATAAGACAGCGACAGCTGAACAGACCGCTGCCACCTCAGTAACGAACGGGCCCAGTCGTCGACCGAGCCGGGCATCCCAAAGGTGACAGCAGGAAATGGCACGCCATCCAATTGCGCCGAGCCGACACCGGAGAACTCGATGCCCCCGCCCGGCATGCAATCGGCCGCCCCTGCAGGTCTGCCGCCGGCGCCGTAGGACGGCGCCCGCACCGCCGACCATCCCCCGCCGTCCCACCCCCACTACCGCTCCGCGTGGCGGACCGACGACCGGGGTAGGCAGCACGCACAGACCACCTACGCGCATGCCGGGCGGGCCCCATTCGACTTCTCCGGCGGGCCTATCCAATCCTTCGCTGACCGCACGGCCAGGCCGGTTCCTGTAGCCACGCTTCAGGTGGGGCCTGGGGATGGGTGTGCCGGCGTGGGCGCGAGTGTCGAGTGTGACGTCGCGGGACGGACCCAGGACGGTGTCGACTCCACCGGCCACCATCGTCCGGCCGTCCCACCCCGCTACTGCCGCCGTATCTGACGGATTGACGATCGGGGTGGGCAGCGACCCTTGGACCATCCACTCGTATGCCGGGCGGGGTCCCATTCGCTTGCCCTCGGGCGGGCACGGCTGGGCCGGTTCTCCCGGTCGTGGTCCTGGGTCCTGGGTCTTGGCCGGCCTGGGGGATGGGAGTCCCGAGGTGGGCGCGAGGTGTCGTAACAGCCGGTCCGGGGCCTGCGGCGGAAATGGTCCGTAAACGCAGGTAGGCCATCCACACCGTGGATGGCCTACCTGCGTTACACATATATCTATCTATCAAGTTTTGTCCGGCGGTGTCCTACTCTCCCACACCGTCCCCGGTGCAGTACCATCGGCGCTGGAAAGCTT
>NZ_JBEXGS010000043.1:0-29746 GCF_040607455.1 Sphaerisporangium sp. NPDC005289 | reverse complement strand
AACCGGCACGCATCCGCCAAATCCAGAACCCCGGCCACATGCGCCGCAGAGATCTCCCCCAGCGAATGCCCCGCCACATAGTCGGGCCGCACCCCGAGCGATTCCAGCAGCCGGTACAACGCCGTCTCCACCGCGAACAACCCGGCCTGAGCGAACACCGTCTGATCCAGCACCCCACCGGCAGCAGGCTCGCCGGTCTCACCGGTCCGGCCGAGGATGATCTCCCGCAGGTCCAGCCCATCGGCCAGGCCGGTCACCACCCCGGCAGCGTCGATGGCGGTGAGCTCGGCCTCCAGCAACGCACACGCCTCATCCAAAGCGCGGGCGAACACCGGGAAAGCCGCATACAACTCCCGGCCCATCCCCAGCCGCTGAGCACCCTGACCGGAGAACACCACCGCCACCCGGCCCGGTCGCACCCGGCCCACCACAGCCGACGACTCCACCACCCCGGCCGCCAACGCATCGGCCGTCAACTCGCCGGCGGCCAACGTCCGCAGTCCGGCCAGCAGACCCTCCCGGTCCGCCGCCGGCAGCACCGCCCGGTAATCCAGGGCGGCCCGGCGCGCCAGCCCGGCCGCCACCTCCACCGGACCAGCCGCATCGTGCCCGGCCACGAATCCCGCCAGCCGACCGGCCTGCGCTCGCAACGCCGCCTCGCTCTTGGCCGACACCACCACCGGCACCGGTGTCGGCGCGGCGGCGTGGTCGCCCTCGAGTGCGGTGGCCGTGATGCCGTCCCGCTCCGCCGACTCCGCCCCGGCCCACGCTTCCTCGCCGGCGGGCACGACCGTTCCGCCGCCGACCACCGACGGCTCCTCGACAGGCGGCTCTTCCACGATCACATGCGCGTTGGTGCCGGAGATGCCGAACGACGACACCCCCGCCCGGCGCGGCCGGCCCTCGACCCGCGGCCACGGCCGGGCCTCGGTCAGCAGCTCCACGGCGCCACCGGACCAGTCCACCTTCGACGACGGCGCGTCCACGTGCAACGTCTTGGGCAACAGCTCGTGCCGCATCGCCAGGACCATCTTGATCACACTGGCGATGCCGCCGGCCGCCTGGGTGTGACCCAGGTTCGACTTGGCCGAGCCCAGCCACAGCGGCGACCGCCGGTCCTGGCCGTAGGTGGCCAGCAGCGCGTGCGCCTCGATCGGGTCCCCCAGCGCGGTGCCGGTGCCGTGCGCGTCGACCGCGTCCACATCCGCGGGCTCCAGCCGGGCGGCCGCCAGTGCGTCCTGGATGAGCCGGCGCTGCGCGGGACCGCTCGGCGCGGTCAGCCCGTTGGACCTGCCGTCCTGGTTGATCGCGGTGCCGCGCACCACGGCCAGCACCCGGTGCCCGTGGCGGCGGGCCTCGGAAAGCCGCTCCAGGACCAGCACTCCGACACCTTCGGAGAACGCGGTGCCGTCCGCGGCGTCGGCGAACGCCTTCACCCGGCCGTCCGGGGCCAGCCCCCGCTGCCGGCTGAAGGCGGTGAACATGCCCGGGCTGCCCATGACCGTCACCCCGCCGACCAAGGCCAGGGAGGACTCGCCGGAGCGTAGCGAGGCGCAGGCCAGATGCAGCGAGACGATCGCGCCGGAGCACGCGGTGTCCACCGTGATCGCCGGCCCGCACAGGCCGAGCAGATAGGCGAGCCGGCCGGAGATCACACTAGGCGCGTTGCCGGTCATCAGGTAGCCGTCCAGGCCCTCCGGCGCCTGGTGCACGCGCACGCCGTACTCGTGTACCTCGGCGCCGAAGAACGAGCCGACGGGCCGGTCGCGCAGCGACGTCGGGTCGATTCCGGCGTGCTCCAGCGCGGCCCAGCAGGTCTCCAGCACCACCCGCTGCTGCGGGTCCATGGCCAGCGCCTCGCGCGGGTTGATGCCGAAGAAGTCCGCGTCGAACCCGGTCGCGTCGGGCAGGAAGCCGCCGTGACGCACGTAGCTCTTCCCTGGGGCGTCGGGGTCCGGGTCGAACAGGTTCTCCAGATCCCAGCCGCGGTCGGTGGGAAAGTCGCCGAGCACCTCGCGCTCCTCGGCGAAGATCCGCCACAGTCCCTCGGCGGAGTCGACGCCGCCGGGGAACCGGCACCCGATGCCGACGAGGACGACCGGGTCGGCGTCGGCGTCGGGCGTGACGTCCAGGACGTCCGCGCGGCCCGTGGCGGGCTCCGGCACGGGCAGACCGAGTACGGCGGCGCGGACGTAGTCGGCGACCAGCTCGGGTGTGGGGTAGTCGAAGGCCAGGGTCATCGGCAGCGTCACGCCGGTGGCGGTGACCAGCCGGTCGTGCAGGTCCACCGCGGCCAGGGAGTCGAGGCCGAGTTCGCGGAACGGTCGGTTGGAGGTCACCTCGGCCAGCTCGCCGCCCTCCACTCCGCGCAGCGCCTCCCTGGTCTCCCGGTGCACCAGTTCCAGGAGCACCCGGCGCTGCTCCGCGGCGGGCAGCTCGTCGAGGCCGTCGAGCTCGGCCTCGGAAGGGCCGCCGTGATCTCCTGGGGTTGCCATCATGCGCTCCGGGGGTCGGGGTTTCGCGGCGGGTCGTAGACGCGTTGGCGTTGCAGCCGGGAGACGGAGACGATCTCGTCTCCGCGGATCACCACTTCGGTGGGCGCGGGGCGGCCGAGGAACAGCGACAGGCTGGCGGTGAGGCCGTAGGCCCCCGCGTGCGGGATGGTCACCAGATCGCCGGGGGCCGGGTCGGGCAGTTCGACCTCGCGGGCGAGCAGGTCGCCGGGTGTGCACAAGGGCCCGGCCAGCGCGGCCCGGCGGCCGGGCACGGCGTCGTGCGTCGTGCCGCCGTTCGGCGACGCGGGCTTGACCTGGACCGGGAGCAGCCGGCCGAGCCCGGACATGCCGCCGAACGCGTTGATCCCCGCGTCCAGGATGACGAAGGTGCGGCCCCGGCTCTCCTTGACGTTGACCACGCTGCAGTGCAGCTCGCCGCAGTCGGACACCAGGTACCGGCCGGACTCGCAGGCGATGCCCGGCCGGCCGTCCCGCCACTGCGGCAGGTACTTGTCCAGCGCCTCTTCCAGGCCTTTGCGCAGGTTCGGGTAGGCGGATCGCGTACCGGGCACGCCGTACGGCGCGGAGAACCCGCCGCCGAGGTCCACCAGCTCGAGTGGTTCGCCGAGGATGCGCTGCACCTCCGCGGCGACCGTCACGGTGTGCTGGAACTCGCCGAGCAGGCTGTCCTCCTCCGCGGCGTTGCTGAGCGGGAAGAAGTGGGCGCCGATGATCCGGGTGCCCGCGACCGCGCGCATCGCGGCCACCTGCGCGGGCAACTCCTCCATGTCGTTGCCGAACTGGGAGGGGGTGCCGGTCATCCGGATGCTGGTGGCGGCGGCCGCGGTGGCGCTGTTCACGCGCAGCAGGCATTTGGCGACGGTGCCCTGCGCGGTCGCCGCGGCGCCGACGTGTTGCAGGTCGGTGAGCGACTCCACGGAGAACAGCCGCACCCCGGCGGCGAGCGCTTCGGCCAGTTCCCCGGCGGTCTTGCCGGGCCCGGTGTACAGGCAGTCCGCGCCGGTGAACCCGGCGGCCAGCGCGGCGGCCAGCTCCCCGGTGGAGCTGATCTCCGCACGGCAGCCGCCGCCCGCGGCCGTACGCAGCGCGCCGGCCACGTCCGGGTGGGGGTTGGCCTTGAGCGCGTAGTAGATCGTCGTGCCTTCCGGCATGAACTCGGCCAGGTCCCGGTGCGCCGCGGTGACCCGGTCCAGGTCGTACACATAGAGCGGGGATCCGAAGCGGCGGACCAGTTCCTCACGGGTGATCTTCGGAGGCGTGCGGAGGGGCCCCGCCTGCCGGGCCGCGTCCGTGGGCACCGAGTCCGCGAGCGGCTCCCGGGGACGGGGCGCGGCGGGATGTGCTTCCCGTGCGTGCATGTCGCGCAGCCGGTCGCGGGCGTACTTGCCGTGCGCGGACCGCGGGATCTCCGGGATCACCCGGCAGATCGCGGGCACCTTGGCAGGCTCCAGCCGGGCGGCCAGTTCGCGGAGGACGGCGTGGGGTTCCAGCTCCGCCCCGTCGGCGGCCTCGACGAAGATCGCTAGATCGTGCTCACCGTCCGGGGGCAGCGCGGCGGCCGCCCGGACCCCGGCGATGTCGAGCGCCGCCGCCTCGATCTCCACGGTGCTCATGCGGATGCCCTTGCGTTTGAACATGTCGTCCCGGCGGCCGTCGAAGTAGAGGTAGCCGTCCTCGTCGAGGTGGCCGTAGTCACCGGTGTGCAGGCGCCGCTCCCCGGTTTCCGGGTCGAGGCGGAACGTCTTCGCGGTCACCTCGGGGTTGCGCCAGTACCCCGGCATCACGTGCGGGCCGGTCACCACGATCTCCCCGGTGGTTCCGGTGGGCACCGGGTTCCCGTCGGCGTCGAGGATGTGGACGACGGTGCCTGGCAGCGGCCGTCCGACGGAGTCCGGGCGCTCCCGCTCCTCCTCCGGAGGCATGACGGAGATGCGCTTGCACTCGGTCTGGCCGAACTGGCGGACCACCCGGGCGCCGGGGAAGTGGGTCCGCAGCGCGTCGATGGTGGCGGCGGGCAGCGCCGCGCCGGTGTTGGTGAACAACCGCACCCCGGTGGTGGGCTCGGCCTGCCGCTGCGCCGAGGCGATGATCATGTTGGCCAGCGAGGGCACGATCGGGACCACCGTCGCCCGGGTCTTGCGGAGTTGGTCGACCAGCCGCAGGTCGGCGCCGGCGTCGGCGAAGACCAGTTCGGCGCCCACGGCGCAGGTCATCAGCAGCTTGTACAGCCCGTAGTCCCAGGACATCGGGAAGCGGCAGAAGACCACGTCGTCCGGGCGGTAGTCCAGCGCGTCGACGAGCGCTACGGTGGCGAAGCAGACCTGGGCGTGGGGGAGGATCACCGCTTTCGGCTCCGCCGTACTGCCCGAGGTGTACACCAGCGCGGCCAGGTCCGAGGGGTTGATCTCACTCGGCACGGCCACGCGCGCCCGTCGGCTCGCGAGCTCGGTCACCTCGTCCCAGACCGCTTCGAAGTCGTGGACCGGTGCGCCGGTGAGTGCGCGCACGGCGCCGGGTTTCCCGCCGGCGGATTCGACGATCACCAGCGCGGGGTCGGCGTTCTCGAGCACCGAACGCAGGTGGAAGCTTTTCATCGCCGGATTGAGCGGCACGAAGACGGCGCCGTGACGGGAGACGCCGAAGAACAGCGCCGCCAACCGGCGGTCGGTGGGGGCCTGAACCACCACTCGCGTGCCCGGGCCGACGTTGTGCCCGGCCAGCCAGCGATCCACCGCGTGGCTGATCGTATCCAGTTCGTGATAGGTCCAAATCCCGGTGGAGTCCCTCACTGCTGGCGAATCGGGAAACTCCGCGGCGCTTTGGTCGAGAAAGTCGTGGATGAATGTCCCGTTGTATATCGGCCGGTTATTCCGCATAATCGACGATCTCCCTCAGGCGGCAGAGATCAGGCTAAGTCGGGGCTCCCCCCCCAGATGTACCCCTAGCCGCCCCTAACGCCGGGGCCGGTCGCCTACTCACAATGCCAGTAATTGTGGGCGTTTCACCGATCAGGTGGCGGCGGCGTCGCTCGCGGCGTAGGGGCCGCACCCGCCGGACCTCGGGCAGCGGATGACGCCGCTCCAGCAGCGCCGCCACCTCCGGGGCGGCGGCCGCGGCGGCGCCATGGGCGGAATCGCCTCACCGGTGATGCCGAGCGCTTTCCGGCCGGTAACCGGCACCCGCGACCCCTGGCAGGAGGCCGGCGGCACATCGGCCGGCTCGGCGGTGGCCGGATGAGGTGTTCGCAGTCGTCCAGCACGGCATTGGCTCTCGGCAGGGCGCATCCGCCGGCACCGGGAGTTCCGCGAGTCGAGGGGCAAGTTTATCTACAACCCGCCAAGGCGTGATTCATTTAGAAGTACTTAGAAATGTCCGGATTCATATTTACAATATCGCCATCCATCGCTAACCTGCTGACCGCAGGGGAAGAGTCCATGATCCTTCCGCCGTGGAGATGACATGGATACGCGCATTCCGGAATCCACGTCGTCATATCGCGGAGCTCAGACCCTCCTGACTTGTATCGACGACCGGATCGAAGCAGCCTCCATGCCGAGTACCAGGCGCGACCGCTCGCGTCGACGTGGCAATTGGCGGAGTGTGTAGGGGAAATCAGCACGATGATGGATATGAATTCGCAGGGGCCGGGGTGTGCCTCGGGCCCATCGATGAACCACCCGGCGGTCACCGCAGACGTCGATCAGCTGCGAGAACTGCTGGAGCAGCATTACCCGTATTACTACCTTCATATTGTCAGGTCGCATCCGAATGGCGCTCGATACCAGCTTCTCCACCGGGGAAAGATCGGCCTGTACACCGCGTCATATGGGGCAGAGATTCGTACCGGGACGTCGGAGTCGTTCAACTTCTATGCGATCATGCCGTTGCGAGGGGCCGGCGAGGTGACGCTCAACGGGGGGGACGTCACCGCACCGATCTCCCTCATAGGCCCCCAGCAGAAGATCGACATGCGGTGGAGCCTCGATCACGAAGTAATGCTGATGCAGATTCCGTCGGCACTCATGCAGGAGGCGCTCGAGGCTTACCTGGGTGATCCTCCCAAGGAGCGACTGCGGTTCGAACCGGGGGTGGATGCCACCAGCGCGCTCGGTCACGCGCTGAGAATGCTGTCGTCGACCGGTACGCGGGGGACGCTGCCTTTCGCGGCCTCGAAGCTGGCCGAGCATCACTTCGAGCAGTTCCTGCTGCACACCTTGCTCTCCTCCCAGTCCCACAATTACTCCCACGCATTCGGCGGGCCCCCCGCCTCGTGGACCCCTGCCGCTCTTCGGCGTGCGACCCGCTATTGCGAAGATCACGCCGGCGAACCGATCTGTCTTGGCGACATCGCCGCCGCGGCCAGGGTCGGCGTCCGCACTCTCCAGCTCGGTTTCCGCGAGCATCTGCGGACCACCCCGATGACCTATCTCCGTTCCGTACGGCTGGCTCACGCCCACGCCGATCTGGTCCGTATCGCCGAGACGGGCAGCCAGACGACCGTCACGGATGTGGCCCTCCGGTGGGGATTCACCCATCTCGGCCGTTTCGCGGCCCTGTACAGGCAGACCTACGGCCGGCCGCCGTCCAGCACCCGGCAAGGACACCGGTAAGCGCGGCAGCCCCTTGGCGTCGCCGCACCCGTCGCTCAAGCCAAGACCGCTCGCCATCGATCAGATGTGGCGGCTCCGCCTTCGGCCCCGGACGCCCCATGACCACGAACACCAGAGGAATCACGGACGCAGCACAGTAGGCCTCCCGAACCGGCCACCCCTGACATTTTCCTTTTTCTTCAAGGACCACTCCTCGTCGGTGAGGTCTCCACGCGCCATGGCGAAGGCCTACCAGGGGCGCTGCCTGGAGCGAGGGCAATCCCTGTGCTCTCGACTCAGGCACTCCTAGAGCCGGTCGGGTGCGGCGAGTCCGAGGAGATCGAGGCCGATTCTGAGCGTGTCGCCGGTGAGCCGGCAGAGCATGAGGCGGTTGTCCCTGATCTCGGGGCCGGGCGCCTTCACTACGGGGCAGGCATCGAAGAAGGATGTGAAGGTCTGGGAGAGTTCGAAGAGGTAGGCGCAGAGCCGGTGCGGCTCGTAGGCGTGAGCGACCTCTTTCAGAGTCAGATCGAGATCATCGAGCTTGAGCATCAGCGCGCGCTCCGCGGGTTCGAGAACGACTCCCTGATGCACGCGAGCCCGTGCCGTAAGGTCGGGTCCCGCCTTCCGGAGGATCGAACGGGTCCTGGCATGCGCGTACTGAAGGTAGACACCGGTGTTCCCGTTCAGCGAGACCATGCGGTCCACGTCGAAGACATAGTCCTTCGCCCTGCTGGTGGCCAGGTCGGCGTACTTGACCGCGCCGATGCCGACGACCGCGGCGATGGTCTCCCGGCCGCCGGCCGCGAGGTCGCGGCTCTTCTCCTGCACCACGAGCCGCGCCCGGTCGACGGCCTCGTCCAGCAGTGAGATGAGCCGGACGGTTTCCCCCGAACGCGTTTTGAAGGGCTTGCCATCTTTGCCGAGAACGGTGCCGAAGGCGAGGTGGACCGCGTCGACCTCGCCGTTCAGCCAGCCGATGCGCTTGGCGGTTTCGAAGACCATACGGAAGTGCAACGCCTGGCGGGCATCAACGACATAGAGGATCCGATGCGCGGCGAGGGTGCCGACGCGGTGGCGGATGGCGGCCAGGTCGGTGGCGGCGTATCCGAACCCGCCGTCTCTCTTGCGGATGATGAGCGGCAGCGGCTCGCCGTTCTGGCCCATGATGTCGTCGAAGAAAACGCAGAGGGCGCCGTCACTGATCACGGCGACGCCCGACTTCTCCAGCTCGTTCGCGACCTCGGCGAGGAAGGGGTTGTAGAAGCTCTCCCCGACGGCGTCCTCATCGGTGAGCAGCACGCCGAGTTTGTCGTACACCTCGTTGAAGTACAGCTTGGACTCGGTGACGATCTCCCGCCAGGACCGGAGCGTCTCGGCGTCTCCGGCCTGGAGCGCGACGACCCGAATTCGGGCCCGTTCGGCGAACTCCTCGTCGGAGTCGAACTTGACCCGGGAGTCCTTGTAGAGCCGGTTGAGCCACGACAGGGAACTCGCGGCCGAACTCTTCCCCTGCCGCCATTCCCCGCCGGATTCGGTGAGGTACTGGATCAGCATCCCGAACTGGGTTCCCCAGTCGCCCAGGTGGTTCTGCCGGACCACGTCCTCGCCCAGAAAGCCCAGGATCCGCGCGATCGAGTCACCGATGATGGTCGACCTCAGATGGCCGACGTGCATCTCTTTGGCGATGTTGGGTTGGGAGTAGTCGATGACGGTCGTGCCGTCGAGCGAGCGGGGGAGCCCCAGGCGATCGTCGGCGAGCCGGGCTTCGACCTGTCGCAGCAGCGCGGAGTCGGTCAAGCTCAGGTTCAGGAAGCCCGGTCCTGACACCTCGCACGAGGCGATGAGATCGGCTCCTTCAAGGGACGCGACGACCTTCTCTGCGACTTCACGCGGCTGGGAGCGCAGCTTCTTGGCGACCGCGAGCAGCCCGTTGGCCTGCAGATCCGCCCGGTCGGAGCGGCGCACGTGAGGATCGGCCCCCGCGTGTTCCGCGGGGAGGGCGCGGTCCATCGCGGAGAGCAACCGTGATGTGATCTGGACGGCGAGTGGAACAACCGGAGCCATGTCTTCCTTTCAGGAGAATTTCGGGACGGTCGGACTGTGCCGGCCGGCGGTATGTCCGGGGGAATCCTCGTCACCGTCCCACGACGTTCGAACGGCCGCGTGGCACGGCGCACCACTCAAGACACGCCCCTGCAGTCGTCCAGGTACGCCAGTGCCCTCTCGGCGGCCTCGCTGATCATCTGTTCCAGATCATCGGTGTGGCGCCGGGCTTGCGGCGAAGCCGTGTCGTATGGCTCCTCCCATAGCGAACACTCGTGGGAGGTGAAGGGCCAGGGCGGATATCCGGCGCGAACTCGGCACGACGCGACGCTCACGACGATGTCACGGGCCCCGGGGTCGTGCTCCTGAACGGCGATCGCCGCGACAATATGAAGGGCTCGAAGCGCCGTCGCCAAGTCTTTGCCCGTCATCGCGGCACGAATGGTCTGGGCGGCGGCGAGCCGGGCGTCATCCACGCGACCGAGTGCTCGATGGACATGCGCTTCGAGCTCGTTGAGCTGAGGCGCCAGACAGGGTCGCCGCACTTCGTCGCAGAGCGTTCTTGCTTCGTCCAGGGGCGCGATCGCCCGCGTTGCCGCGCCTCGGAGCACAAGCGCCCAGGCCTTGCACAACAGGGTGTGGATCGCGGCGTCCGGGCCGAGCTCCGTACGGAGCGCGAGGACCCGATCCGCGGACTTCACCGCTTCGTCGAGCCGGCCCGCGCGAAGGTCGATCAGGGGTTGCCGGCTGAGACAGGCCGTACGCGACTCGGCGTCGGCCCCAGCGACTTCGTAGGCCTTCCTGAGTGCCGTGTCGGCTTCGGCAGCCCGATCACGCCATGCGGCGGTGGACGCCTCGACCACACGGGCGGCCACGATTCGGGACGGGTCACCGGCGTTCTCCGCGGCGACGACAGCGGCGTGCGCTCGCTGCATCGCGTCGCTGTCGAGAAGCGCGTCGGCGATGGCCGCCAGGTCGATCATGATGTCCGCTCTTCGCCGTTCACCGTCTCTGTCGCCGAGATCTGTGAGGCTCAGAGCCTTGGCGAGATGGGCTCGGGCCGAAGGGAACCGGCCTGCGACATAGGCCAGCCTTCCTGCCCAGTGATACAACTTCGCGCGTAGATGGAGGTGCAGGCTGCTCTCGTGGGACAGCGCGCACTCCGTCCAGTGCCGCAGCAGCTGTGTATGGCCGGATCCGCGATCCCACAACGGACGAGCGGCCGTGAGCAGCTCGACCGCGCGAACGACTACGGCCCCGGACGTCCCCTCACGAAATCCCCACTCAAGTGCGGCGACGATCTCGGCGAGCTCGGGGTGAAGGACCGAGGCGTCAGCGTGTTCCTCTGCCGACTTCGCGAGGTCGGAAAAGTAGGCGAGATGCCGATCTCTTGTCACCCTGTATTCGGTGGCGCCCAGTTCCGTGCGGCAGAAGTCACGGATCGGGGTCAGGATCCGATACCGATAGTCGTGACCGCGGACGGGTTGGACCAGTGAGCTGTCGACCAGGTTGGCCAGAGCCAGAACCACCTGCCCGCTCATGACAGGGCCGTGGAGCTGTTCGGCCGCATCGAGGGTGAAGCTTCCCGAGAACGCGGACAACCGCGCGAGGACCAGCATGTCCGTTCGGCTGAGGAGATCGAGACTCCAACGAATGGTCGCACCCAGGGCCAGTTGATGTGGCAGGCCAGGGGCCAAGCGTTCGCCCAACGCTCCGGGGTGTTCGAGACGTGTACGCAATGCCGCGATCGGTATCGACCGCAACCTGGCCACCGCCAATTCGATGGCGAGGGGCAGTCCGTCGAGCTTCCGGCACACCTCGGCCACATCGCCGAGATCGTCCGAGAGGTCGAGCAGCGGGAACTGCTCACCTGCACGGGTGAGAAAAAGGTCGACCGCCCCGTGGCCACACATATCTGTATCGTGTGCTCCCGCAGAGGGCAGTGAAAGCGGGGAAACCTCCCACACCGTTTCGCCGGGGAGCCCGAGAGATCGACGCGACGTGATGACGAAACGAACTCCGTCGCATGATCGGCGCACCTCGTCGGTCCAGGAGGCGATGACGCTCGCCACATGCTCCGCGTTGTCGAGCACGATCAGCAGTTGCCTGCCTTGCAGCGCGGTGATGAGATCCGCCGCGGAACCGTCAGGATCACCCAGAGGCCCGAGCCTGCGCCGAATGGTGTCCGTCACCGCATCGAGTCGCGCGGTGCCGTCCTCCCCCAGGGCGTGCCTCGACGACAGAGCGCCGAGTTCGATGACCGCGACACCGTCGCGATGGGCGTCCTGAGCCCTGGCGGCCACCTCCAGGGCCAAGCTCGTCTTTCCCACCCCACCCGGGCCGGTGAGCGTCACCAGCCGGCGCTCTCTCACGAGTTCGGTGACCTGCCTCAGTTCGTCCGCACGCCCGATCAGGGGGCCGGCCGCGGCTCGTCGCCCTCGCCAACGCGATCCAGGGGATGCCACGATCGGACGCTGCGTGAGAGCTTCCATGTTCGCGCAACGAAGCTCTTCACCAGGATCGGCGCCGAGTTCGTCACCGAGCCTGCGCCGGATCTGTTCGAAGACCACCAGCGCTTCTGCTTGCCTTCCCGCATGGTTGTAGACGCGCATCAGAGCGGCGTGGAGCGGTTCGCTCAATGGGTAGTGGCGAGCAAGGCCTTCGAGGCCTGTGATCAACTCGGCGTGGTCATAGCGGTCGGGTGCCCGGGCCGCGACGACCATTGCCGTGATCAGTTCCTGCTCGACGGCCGCGAGATTCGCGTCCGTCCTCGGATAGTCGCTCAGGTCCTCCAGCGGAAGCCCATGGAACATGGTGAGCACCTCGGCGGGCACCGCCCCCGATCCCTCGTGCTTCGCCGTGGACAACAGGAGACGGAACCGGAGCAGGTCGAGGCTGTCCTCGTCCAGCATCAGGGAATAGCCGCCGTGCACCCTCCTGAGCATGCTGTCGGCGGTGGTTCCCGAGAGACGCTCCGGCTGCAGGAGGCCACGGAGTCTCTTGACATAGGTCTGAATCGTGTTGACCGCCGTCGGTGGCGGGGATTCTCCCCAGAGAAGAGAGGAGATCTCACTCGTGCTGACCCGGCCGCACGGGTTCAGTAACAGCGCCCCCAGGACCACCCGCTGCTTGGGCGGCCCCAGGGCGAGTTCGCACTCCTCCCTCCACGCTCGCAATGGACCCAGCACCTGAAACCGCACCCCCATGCGACAGACCCCGTCTCAGGCGGCGGGATCTGGCGAGGCGATGAAGGCACCAAGGGCATCGATCGCTACCAGGCCGATGGTGGGGCGCATGCTGCTCCTTGCGGTTGGAAACTGAAGAGTCGGCGCTGAGACGCTTTTCGGCATACAGAGGCCACCTGGAAGGCGGTCGGGCCCTCTTCGCTCGATCGCGTCGGCGCGATTAGGCATGGAGCGTAGGAGGTGGACACGGCCGGCGGCTATCCACATGGCGTCCCACACGATTCGTGTCCCGGACAACGCGCCGTCCGAGCCTGAACGCCGGCGTGCGAGAGACGGCCGGGGGCAGGTCGTCGGGGAGGCGAAGGCCGTGGCCGGCTAGGAGACCAGGGCGCCGTCGCTCTCGGGCCCTGGTTCCTCGGCGGCCCCGCCAAGGTGTTCGGCGAGGAATTCCTCCACAGAGGTGAGCAGGTGCATCCAGTTTGCCCGGGATCTGAAGAAGTGCCCCTCCTCGGGATAGAGCAAGTAACGATGCGGAACGCCCCGCTCTCTGAGAGCGTTCACTATCGCCTCGCTCTCCTCGCGCCGGACGCGGATGTCCTTCCCGCCATGGACGATGAGCAGCGGAATCCTGATGTCGTCGATCCTGGAGAGCGGCGAGCGTTCCCAGCAGAACTCGGGTTCGGTCTCCGGATCCCCGACTCTCTTCGCCATCAACGTCCGTGCGGCCGTCCAGTGTGCGGGGATCGACGAGATCACCGTGGCGAGGTTCGCGGGCCCGCACAGGTCGACAGCGCATCGGAACAGGTCGGGCGTGAACGCCGCGCCGACCAGGGCGGCATAGCCACCGTACGAAGCGCCCATGATCGCGATGTTCTCCGGGTCCGCCCAGCCCTGTGCGGTGACGTGACCGACGGCGTCGACCAGGTCCTGGTGCATGAGCCCGGCCCACTCCCGGTCACCCGCGTTGAGGAACGCCTTTCCGTAACCGGTGGATCCGCGGAAGTTGACCTGCAGGCAGAGGTATCCGCGGTCGGCCAGCAGTTGGAGCAGGCCGTCGTATCGCCAGGTGTCCCTCTCCCACGGACCGCCATGCACGAGAAGCACCGTGGGAAGTCCCTTCCGTGCGACGGCCGGCGGGAAGGTCACGTAGCCATGTACGGACAGACCGTCACGGGAGAAGAACTCGATCGGCTCCGGCGTCGCCAGATCGAACGCGGAGAGCTCCGGGCGCTGGGGGATGCGATGGAGGATGCTTCCGGTCACCCGGTCGAGGATCCGGTACTCGGGGGACCGGTCGGCCCTGCTGACGGCGCCCAGCCAGAGCCGGTCGTCATCGCTGCTCCCCAGGAAGGTGAGTTCGGCCTCCGGATCCGGACAGAGCCTGTGCGCGTCCAGAGCGGCATCTTCGTCCAGGACCACGGTCTGCTTGCGCGCGCGGGAGAGCGCCGCCGCCCTGGGCCGTCCCGTGACCGGGTCGAACCAGACCGAACAGACGTCCGCATCCGGCGCCTCGGCGAGGATCTCGACGATCTCTCCGGTACGCGTGTCCAGTTTGACCAGCCGGGTCGTCTCCGCGCCCGCTGACGTCAACAGATAGAAGTAGCGACCGCCCTGCGACGAACGGGCGAGGCTCGTCGTGGCGGCATCCTCGTGACCGACGGAGAAGACCACCGGCCAGGTGTCCCCTGCGCGGGCGCACACGTCGATGCCGCCGTCTCCGCGCATGAGGAGACCGCCCTCCGCTTCCAGGGACGCGTGGTCGATGATCCATCGGAAGAAGCCCGGGTTCGGCCGCACGGACAGCCTTGCCCCGGTGCTGATCTCGCGGCGCTCGAGATGACCACCCACGCTGGCGAGCAGAAGCTCCGGTCGCTGTCCGGAGACGGCCATGAGCCGCGCGGAGACTCCCGCCGGCGTCAGATCGTGTATCGCGGTCCCACGGATGGCGACGGCCGACAGTACCGTCCTCTCATCCCCGTAAGGGTCACGGGTCACCAGCAGGTGCGCGTCATCCGACGCCCACTTCACATCTTCGACGCCTCCTGGCAGGGCGGTGAGCCAGGTGCCCTCGCCGCCCGCCGTCAGGTTCTCGAGGGTCGCCGTCCGGACCTGCCAGTGGGTGTTCCGGCGTTCCAGCCACGCCAGCGACCGTCCATCCGGTGAGAGTGCCAGGCTTGTTCTGGTCTCCTGCCCGAACAACACTCTGCGTGGGATCGACGCACCGGCGGCGGCCAGATCACCTCGCGGCGGAGTCGAGTGTGTCGCTGACGTCATAGTTGCTCTCCTGGATCGCTGACAACTCCTGGTACAGCCCAGGGGAATTCCGCAGTTCCCCCGGAGTGCCCACCTGTGCGATGACACCGTCGTCCAGCACCACGATCAGGTCGGCCTGCGCCGTGGCGGCGAGCCGGTGGCTGACGAACAGTGCTATCCCTCCAACGGCCCGGCACTGCGCCGTGAGCTCACGGAAACGGTCGAACAGACGAGCCTCCGCCTCGACATCGAGTGCCGAACTGGGCTCGTCCATGACGAACAGCCGCCAGTCCTCCCGCACATAGCTGCGCGCCAGCGCGATCTTCTGCCATTGGCCGCCCGAAAGATCGACCCCGTGCGACCAGCGGGACCCTGTCTGGGTCTCCAGTCCGTCCGGTAGCTTTTCGACATCCTGGTCGAGGCCGGCCCTGGTACAAGCGGCCGGAAGCAGCTCCGGCCGCTCAGCCGCGGCCTCGACGTCACCGAGCGCCACACCCTCTCGGACGGTCAGCTCATATCGTCCGAAGTCCTGCATGAGTGCGGTCACGCCCTGCTGCCATTGCCGCCGGGATTCGGCGGTGAGGGCCGCCGCTCCCTTGTAGATCTCACCGCAGTCAGGAGTGAGGAGTCCGGCCATGAGTTTGACCAGCGTGGTCTTCCCCGAGCCGTTCTCGCCTACCACGGCGACCACCGATCCGGACGGTATCTCCAGGTTCACCGCGCTGACGCTGGAAACCTCACGCCCCGGGTATGTGTAGCTCAGTCCGGAAAGGACCAGAGGCTCCCCGCCCCCACGGGGCTCCTCCTGCCTTGTACCTGTGGTCGGCGCCGCGACATGTCGCTGAAGTTCGCCCAGCACACCGTCCAGGTCACGGGCGACCCGCATGAGACGACGGGCCCTGGTCGTCTGCTGCATCAGGTTGCCCAGCACGATGCCCAGTTGACCGGTGAGCGCGATCACCATCGCCAGGTCCGAGAGCCCGAGCTTCCCTCCGGCCGCCGCCCAGGCCGTCCAGCCGAGAGCGGCGGCCACCGACAGGGAAATGATCGCCGTGCCTGCCAGCGTCCACGCGAACGCTGATCGGTCTCCCCGATCCCGGCAGCGGTCGGCTTCGTCCCACAGCTCTTCGGCGCGGCGGACCAGCCCGGCACCGGCCCCACCGGCTCGTGCGGTCAGCCCACCCGCTGGTGACGCGAGGTGCTCGGCCAGGACGCCGGCCCGGTCGACGAGCGGGCCGGCCGTTTCGTCCGCATGGTCCTCGGCGCTGAACGCGCGGCCGTTCCAGCGCAGGGCGGGTACGGACAACACCGGGATGAGTGCGAGCCAGAGGCTGACCTTGGCGAGGAGCAGCACCGTGAGGCCGAACTGGAGGACGGCCCCGACGACCAGGACCAGTCCACCGAACGCCGACCCGGTGAGGTCCACGCGTTCCCTGGACCTGATGCGGTCGATGCGTTCCCGGAGTGCCCCGCCCTGAAGCAGGTCGACCGTGCACAGCCCCAGCATCGCCTGGATCAGCCAGCCGTCGATCGTCCGGGCGGTCTCCGCTTCGAGCCGGACCCTGCTTCTGATCCCGAGAGAGCCGAGCACATGGATCAGCAGGAGAGCCGTGACGAACAGCGTCACACCGAGCAGCTGCTGCGGCCGGCTTCCGGACAGGACTCCCGCCACGGCCACGCCGACGCCGACCGCGACGAGAGGCTCGGCCACCCGTCCCAGGGGATCGCAGACAAGTACGGTCACCACGTTGCGCGGCGATGTCCGCCAGGCCGCCCTGAAGAGCAACAGCACCGGTGCGAACCTGCTAGTCATCGACATCCTCCTTGGCGGCACGAAAGCGCTCCGCCTGGCGGCGGAACATCTGGGCGTACCGGGTCGGGCCGCTCATGAGCTCGTCATGGGTTCCCTGCTCGATGACGCGGCCCCGGTCCAGCAGGACGATCTCGTCAGCGTGGCGGACGGTTGACAGCCGGTGGCTGATCAGCACGGCCGTGGTCGAGGTCGCGAGTTCACTGAACCTCTGGTTGAAACGCTCTTCGGCTCGTACGTCCAGACTCGCCGTGGGTTCGTCAAGGATGACCAGGCTGGATCGGTTCCCGAGTGAGTCGAGGTGGTAAAGGATCCGGGCGAGGACCACCCGCTGCCACTCCCCGCCGGACAGGTCGACACCTTGAGCGCTTTCAGGGAGCAGCAGGGTGTCCAACCCGTCCGGAAGGCGGTCCAGCAAGAGGTCGGCGCCGGCCTCCCGGAGCGCCTTCTCGACCAGTTCGAGGTCAGGTGACGGTGCGCCGGGCGCGACGTTGGCCGCGAGCGAGAGCGGATAGCGGATCACGTCCTGATCGGCGACCACGCACCGGGACAGCCAGCCTCGGCGGTCGAACTCGGTCAACGGCACGCCGTCGACCTCCAGCGTGCCTCGCGTCGGATCCAGTGCACCGGTCAGCAGCTTGGCGAGCGTGCTCTTTCCCGCACCGTTCAGGCCGACCACGGCCAGCGAACGGCCTGTTCTGAGCTCCAGATCGACATCCTGCAGGACCGGAGCGTCTCGATAGCCGAAACCGACCTCGCGCACAGTGATCGTCTGGAAAGTGGAGGGGATCGGCCGAGGACCGGAACGAACATCGCGCGTGCGGCCGAGGGCGGCGGGGAGCCGTCTCACCTCGGCGGCCGCCGGAGCGCCGTACTCCACCATGTACTCCGGCCCGATCCAGCCCAGCGACTCCATGCCGGCCATCGCCTGCAGGACGACCAGAACCGCCGCGGTGCCGAACTCTCCCCGCCGAGCCTGGTCGAGGGCGGCCCAGGCGACCAGCAGATGGGCCCCGACGACCACCGCTCCGGCCCACACCTGTGCCGCCGCACGACGATTTCGTCCGGCCTTGGCCGCGCTCACCTCCGACCAGCGGTCCTCGAACCGGCCGACCAGCCACGGCCTCGCACCGGGCATCAAGATGAGCTCCGCCGACCGTCGACTGTCCAGGAGCAGACCTCGCAGGTAGTCCGCCCGGCTCACCGACTCCGAATGGTGTCCCGACTCCCGGCCGGCCACCGCGGCCCGGACCTCCGATCGAACGGCCGAGCGGTAGAGAAGCCAGCTTCCGGCCAGGACGATCGGCGCCCACCAGAGGTAGTGGGCCAGGATCACGGCGGTCACCAGAGCGCTGAGCCGCCCTGGGCACACCTCGGCGAGGCCGCGCACCGCCGCACCGACGGTGAAGTAGCCCGACGAGGCGGCCTGCGCGGCTCGCAAGGGACCGACGAATCGCTCGTCATGCAGATGGGCGATACCGGCCGGCCGGTCGATTAGGGCGAGCATCTCGCTTCGGACCGCGTGCTCCACCCGGCGGGCCAGGACGACCGCGAGCGTCTGCCTGATCGGGGTCAAGATCTGCCCACCGAGATACGCGCAGACGAGAACCGTCAGGCTGACCGAGGCCGGCGCACCGGCCGTGATGTCCGATGCCACCCACCCCCCTGCCAGGACGAACAGCGGGGGCATCGCGGTGGCCAACACGGTGAACAGGACCAATGCGGCGACTGTTCGAGGAGAGGCTCGTACCGCCAGCAGGATCACCTCGAACGCGGCGCGCCTCGACAAGCTTGTCCGGAGCCACGACAGGACGTTCATGAAGCCGCCCCCACCTCGCCGAGCACTTTCACGGCCGCCGATGCTTCTGGGCGGTGACTCGGTTCGATGGCGCACATCGCCCGGACGAGGTCGCATACTGCGCTCGGAAGAGACGTTCCATCCGGTCCGGGCACCTCATCCAGTGAGGGCACTGGATGGTTCTCCGCCAAGGCCCGCAGGACCGCCGCGGAGTTCCGTTGCCGGGCGGCGACGTTCTCGCACCGGAGGAACAGTTCCGTCAGCTTGTCGAGCAGCTCGTCGTCCGCCGCCACCGGATCGGGCGTACGCCCCGTCCAGAGCACGTGGAGGCTGACGCCGAGTGCGTATACATCCGCGCGCCGCCACGCCTCCGGTGAACTCGACATACCGAGGAAGGCTTCCGGCGGAGCGAATGGGCGGTAGGTCAGTGGGCGCGCATAACGGTAGAACGCGTGCTCTTCTGAGATCAGTGGGGGGCCGTGCAGTTCCCGCGCGAATGTGAGGTCGATCAGTCTGACTCGTTCACCGTCGGTCACGGCGTTGTCCGGCCGCACGTCGCGGTGGACGACACCTCTGGCGTGCAGCCGAGCGACCGCGCCGAGGAGGGCGGTCCAGACGCGCTGGATCTGCTCCGCGCCGGCGGTCTCCCGCCATGCCTTGAGGTCCGTGCCGAGCCGCGGGGTGATCAAGGGTGCGGGACCCTCGGCCTGGGCGGTCCAGCGGGCTTTCATTCGGTGATGGGATTCCGCGACAGGAACGACGGCACCGCTCCCGGTCAACATCTCGGTGAGGGCACGTTCGCGAGCGAACGCCGGCCTCCAGTACGGGCCGTCCAGATCCGTACGAGGGAACTTCACCACGACCTCACGCCGCGTCCGGCGTTCGACGCCCACGAAGAGCTCGGAGAGCGAGCCTCCGGGCCGCCACGCACGCAGGTGGTCGAGTTCGGTCGCGAGGAGAGCCTGCCGGCGGGCCGTAAGGTCAGCGATCATTTCCGCTTCCGCAGACCGCGCATGACGGACGCCGGTCTCCTGTGATGCGCGTCATCTCGTACTTGAAAAGGTCGATCGACCAGACCGCGTTCGCGGTCAACGGAGCCGAGCAGCCGGTCAGGAAACGGGTGGCCTCCCAGACCGCCAGCGACGACATGGCGGCGATCAGCGGGGCGAAGGGGGACCTGGGCGGTAGCCACTCGTTGGCCACCGCCTTTTCGATCGTGCTGGTCAGCGCACTGTCGCCGTCGACCATGCACTGATAGCAGGCGGTCCTGCCCGGCACGTACAGCGGACCCAGGGTGCTGCCTCCGGACAGCAGCGACGGGGTGGACGTGCGCACGCAGGTCTCAGCGATGATGTCCCTGATGTTGGCGACCCGATAGCCGAAAGAGTTGAACACCAGATCCGCGCTCTCGGCGAGGTCCGCCAGATCGGTGACCTCGCGGATCAGACGTTCATGGGTCACGACCTTGACGGAGGGGTCGGATACGGCGAGCATCTCGGCGGCCACTTCGACCTTCAGCCGGCCGACGTCAGTGGTGCGGTAGAGAACCTGCCGAGGCAGGTTCGTGGCCTCCACCGTGTCGGGATCGACGAGGATGATGGTCCCTATGCCGATCCGTGCACAGTTGAGAGCGATCCAGGTGCCGAACGCTCCGACTCCGACGATCAGCACTGTCGAACCGCGAAGGGCGTCCTGGAAAGCGCCGCCCGAGAGTTCCGGCGTCTCCCACAACGAGAAGAACTCGCTCTGATGGACGTAAAGCCCCTCGGGGTCGGCGATGCCGGGTCGTTGATCCTTGTCATCGATGACGGCGCCGATGCGATGCAGCTCTTCGATGAGAGGGGCGGCGCCCGGCGGCTCGATCTCAGAGCCGGGAGCGATGCCTTGGTCGAGCATCTCGAAGATCCGCTGGACGAACCGCGGGTCGCCGTTCACTCCGAAACGCTCGTTCGTGGTCAGCGACCACACCTCGCCGCCTGCCGGTGTTTGGAAGTGACCCCAGCCTCGGTGGAATCTCAACACGTCATCTGGCCTTTCATGCGACGGTCACGGTCGTGAGTACTTGATGGTCGATGGGCGCGAGCTGGAAGAGTCGCTCACCGAGCGAGTCGCGGACGGCTGGGGTCAGCCAGGTCTGCAGGCCGCAGGCGGTCGCCACGAGGATCAATGCCTGGCCGACTCTCGCCGAGTCGAAGTAGAGATTGCGCAGGCCCCGCTCATGCCGGTAGCGCCATTGATAGCGCGGGAAGTCGGCCACGACGAACACCGTCGCGGCGGCCGTCTCCACCTGACGCTGACCGATGAACAGTTCCTTGCACGCCGCCCGGGTCTCGGCTTCGCCGTGTACCGTTCCGAGATCGTCCAGCGCATGCGTGGACGGATCGTAGAGATGGATTCCGGACTCGATCCCGTGGACGTCGTAGACCGCCACGTAGTAGTCGAACGCCGCGCCGTAACTGAAGAGGAACCGCTGCGGATCCGCCGGGTCCGGATCGCGATTGCGGCTCGCCCGGGCCAAGCCGTGCCCCAGCAGGTCGGACAGTCGCTGGTCACCGAAGGCGCGGCGATGCAGCGTACGTGAAGTGACCCGTTTCCTCAGGACCTCGCCGACGGGCGTCTCCGGAAGCGGTGCGGGCTCAGGCAGGACCATTGGCCGCGTCGCCGCCCGGCGCGGGCTCGGCGGAGGTCCGTCTTCACGGAGAAAGGTGGCGAGCGCCTCCATCTGCCGGTCGCGGTAAGCCTCTCCGTCGTCTTGGAAGGACGCACGCCGTGACCACAGATAGGTGGTCAGGGCGTGGGACCAGCCACGGGCATGCCAGTGCTCCAGGCCACGACCGGTGTCATCGTCGATCGCATCGGCCTCCAGGAGGCCGCAGTCTCTCAGGACCGCGAGTCCCGAGATGTCGTTCTCGCCGGCCGCGAGCGAGATCAGCGCGCGCCGCCCCATGAGGACGGCGGAATTCGCGAACGGACTCCGCACGGTGGCCTTACCGTCCTCGTCGGGGATGACGACCGTGCCCGCCGCCCATCGTGGCGCGGCATTCACGGGGGGTTCAGGAGAGTTCTGTCGATGCTCGGCCGACTGCCGCCGCATAGAGGACACCTTCGTCCAATCCTTCCTTCTGCAGCCCGAACAGCCCGTGCACGGCGATGTCGTCGACTCCGTGCTGCCAGAAGACCGGCAGATCAAGGGCCTGTCCGCAGAGTTCCATGGTCGCCGCGGCGTGACCGGCGTCCATGAACACGGTGCGGAACGTCCGAGGCTCGCGATAGCGATACATGTTGCGTTCCCATAGGCCCGTCACCACGACGAAGGCCGCCGGTTCGAAAGGCGCACGCCACAGGCCTTGCAGCATCGGCTTGAGCACGTCATCGCCGGGAAGATCACCGATCCGCTCCAGCTCGGAGGTCCTGACGGCGAAGTGGTAGGTCCCGGGCGTGAGCCCCGAAACCTTCCGCGCGAGGACATAGCATTCGACCGGATGCCTTGAACCACCGGAAGGGCTCGTCTTGCGAACCAGCGGGGCGCGCGGAACACTCGACCGGACTCTGCGCGAGCGAAGCTGCCCGAAGCTCGAAGAGATCAGTGCCGAGAGCTTGTCGTATGTGGCCACGGGCAGGGATTCGGATCCGTTTCGACGGTCCCACGCCTCGGCGAAAGGCCGGGCGAGGCATTCGAGGGCTTCGGCGGTCCGCACGACGGGGACGGTGAGCGAGCCCGCGTACTCCTTGTATCGGTTCACGTCGAAGCTCTCGGCGGCGAACAACTCCATAATCGACTTGTCTATGGCCGGCGCATCCGACTCGGAGTAGTTCAGATACGGATAGTCGTAGGTGAGCAGGTGGTGGTCGAATGCGGCCTGCCATCCGGCGTCGCGCCATCGCCGCTCGGTCTCCTCAAGACGGGAATCATCGCGATCCGGCGTCAGGAATCCTTCTGTCACCAACCGCTCGACGATGGACCGGCCGGCGTCGGACTCCAGTCCTGCCGATCGCTTCAGTTCTTCGAGGCGCTCTTCGGCCGAACCCGCACGCAAGAAGCTCAGCAAGACCTGTGCCGCGGCGCTGCCCAGCAGGATCTCCCTGCGCGCGGCGATGTTCATCACGTACCAACGTTCTGTGGACCAGATGCTCGGCGGCGGGACCAGGCGAACCGTCGGAACGATCCGCAGCAACGGATCAGCGGTGTCAGACATGGGATTCCAGAGTTTCGTGATCGACGTGGCCGACTGACGGGCTCATCGCCCTGAAGCACACCACTCCAGGGCGATGAGGACGACCTACGGCCGCGAACTCTCCATCTGGCGAAGCGCGATCGGCATCTCGGGCAGCGCCTCCACGGTGAAGTCCGCGGGGTTCAACTCGACCCCGGCCCCGAGCTTTCCGGAGACCTCGGCCGCGAGCGCTGACGTGCTGGTGGACATATCTTCCTCCCTGAAATGGAATGAAGCTGACACCGGAAAGCCTGAATGTTCGGACTGGAATCAACCTGGAATTTCTCTGGACGCACGCGCCTCGTCATGGTCCGGGCTCGTGCCCGGAACGCCCATGACGTCCAGAGGCGTAGCGTGTGATCGGGATCCTCGTGACGGTGTGCCGCTGCTCGCGCGGTGTGCGTCCTCAGGTATCGCGCTGGAACCTGAGTAGCACCCAGGGTTCCCTTCTCGCCTGTCCGCCGGCCTCTGTCAGCGGCGGAACAGCTCCAGCAGCTCCTCCGCTCGGCGGGTGCGGGTGATCCACACCTCGCGGCCCCGGCGCTCCCGCATGATCAGCCGTCCGGCGCGCAGCCGGTCGCAATGGTAGGTCAGGCCGCTGGGCGCGATCTGCAGGTCCGTGGACAGCATGCTCATGGTCATGGGCTGTTCCAGAGCACAGAGCAGGTGTGCGCGGACCGGACCCAGGATCGCCGACAGCTCGTTCCCCGCGGGCGCGACGGGCTTACGCCACAACGAGCCCGCACCGGGCACCGGATAGGCGATCCAGACGGCGTCCGGGCTGTCCAGGCTGACGATCACGGCGTCCTTGCCGGCCAACATGGGCACCAGAACGAGCTTCCTGTCACCCAGCTCGAACGTGCTCGATTCCAGGTCGGAGATGAGCAGGCCACGCTCGCCGTAGACGATGCGCTCGCTCAGCGCGCCCAGCAACAACTCGTGGCCGCCCCGCACGGCCGCGACGCCCACCCGCTCGACCTCCCTGTCGAGCAGCGGGCGGGCGCGCTTCCACAGCGGTTCCGTGGTGTTCCAGACGTCGGCCAGGGCGCCGGCGTACCCGCGCAGCCAGCGCTCGGGCCGCTCGGCAGCCGAGCGCCAGTGCAACGGCGGCGTCCCCGGGCCGAACGTCTGCTCCAGATCCTTGATCAGAGCGTCGGGCGAGATGTCCTGCAGGGCGCTGACCTGTGACTGCACGGTGACATCGCCGTCGGTGGGGGAGCACGGCACGATGCTGTCCGGCGCGATCGAGCTGCCGGGTACGGCCAGCGGGCGCACGGCGTCCTGGCCGAGCGGGCCGACCTGTGAGGCGATCGCCTTACGCCACGATTCGGGTAGGCCGCGCTGGCGCCCCGCGAGGGCGTCGGCGATCATGGCGAGCGCGGTCAGATTGGGCGAGATCGAGATCTGGAGCCGTGGCGGGGAGCTCAGCCGCAACTCGCTCCACATACGGCGCTTCGCAGCTATTTGGGTCCCCACGGGAGGGACTTTAAACGGAGGCCACATCTCTTCTGGAATGCTTCAACGAAACGTGAAACATCCGATACATAGATGATCTACGGCCCCTGTGAACGTGCGGCTCACCACCGACTTCGGGGCTACGTGTCTCGGTTGTCCAGTCCAGCACCCCGCGGTCGATGGACTCGGGTCGGGGTGCTGTCGATGCCGAGCCCCCGAAGCGCTGATCGGGAGTATCGGCTTCCCGGCGATTCACGCTCAATGCCGCTGGTAGTACCTCAGGAACATGTCGACTCCGGTGGTGATGAGGTCGTCGGTGAACTGAGGGTCGAGCCTGTCGCCGTAGGCGCTGTGCACAATGTGCGGGTACAGCACCAGCGCGTAGAACTGGATGATCGCCAGCTCCATGTGCGGAATGTCCAGGTCGTCGCGCGCGCTGAGCGCGGCGGCCAGCGGTTCGGCGAAACGATCGGGTCCCTGCTTGCGCCAGGCGCGGCCGAGTTCGGGAAAGCGCCGGGCCTCAGAGGTGATCAACGCGCGCAGGGCGAGCACCTCGGGCTGGGCGATTCCCTCCACCCACTTGCGGGCGGTGGCGGTCAGGATGTCGCGCAGGTCGTCGCCGGTACGCAGGCGCTCGTGCAGGGCGTACACGGTCTGGCCGAGCGCCTGTTCGAGCGCATCGGTCACCACCTCGGTGAACAGCTCCTCCTTGCTGGCGAAGTGGTTGTAGACGGTCACCTTTGACACGCCGGCCTCGGTGGCGATGTGGTCCATGCCCGCGCCGAAGCCCCGTTCCAGGAACTGTTGTTGTGCCGCGCGCACGATGGCGGCCCGTTTGCGCGCCGCGCGTTCTCCTGACGGGGCGCGCCTGCTCGTTGTCGTCACGGCGCCATCCTATCCGAACTGAACTGTACTGTTGAGTTTAGATGTACTGTTCTGTACAGTTCAGTTCGTAGCCCGCGGCCGGCCTCGATCGGCCCTTCCCTACATGAAGAGAGGCCACGCATGAAGAACGAACTCAGGATTCCCGGACTCTCCGGGAGTCTTCATCCAGGCCCCAGGGCTGTTCGAAGTCGCAGTGCCGCGACGCTGGCGCTGCTGTCGTTCGCCATGATGATCGTCTCGCTCGACCAGTACATCGTCGTGGTCGCGCTGCCCGATATGGGGCATGACCTGGGCTACTCGGCGCAGACATTGCAATCAGTGGTCAGTGTCTACGCGGTGGCATCCAGTGGGTTCCTTCTGTTCGGGGGCCGCGCGGCGGATCTGCTCGGCCGGCGGCGGATGCTCCTGGTCGGCCTGACGCTTTACGCGCTGGCCTCGCTCGCGGGAGGGCTCGCGACGACACCCCTGATCCAGCTGATCGCGCGTGCGGTTCAGGGTTTCGGCGGAGCGCTGGTCTTTCCGAGCACGCTGGCGCTCATCAACACCACGTTCGCGGAGGGCCGCGACCGCAACCGCGCCCTGGCCGTCTGGGGAGGTTCCGGCGCGGCGGGTCTGGTCGTGGGCGTCCTGCTGGGCGGCGTGCTCACGCGAGCCTTCGGGTGGGAAGCGGTGTTCTTCGTCAATGTCCCGCTCGTGGGCGCGGTCTTCGTCTGGACGCTCTTCCTGATCGACGCCGATCCGCCTCGCGACAGGACGCGTATGTTCGACCTGCCTGGTGCGCTGACCGCCACAGGCGCCATCACGCTGCTGGTGTTCGCGCTTGTACAGGGCCCCGATCTGGGCTGGGGCTCACCGGTGATCCTTGCCGCGGCGGCGGTGGGCCTTCTGCTGGCTGTGGCATTCGTGCTGATCGAGAGGCGTAGTGGTGATCCGCTTCTCCCGCCACGGCTTCTGGTCAACGGGAGCCTCAGGATGGCCGTGGCGATCGCATTCATGTTCATGACCACGTTCGGCTCACTCCTCTACTTCTTGTCGATCTACTTCCAGGATGTCCTCGGCTACGACGCCCTGGAAACCGGAATCGCGTTCCTGCTTCCGACCGTCGTGGTGGTCGCCGGTTCGACAGTGGGCGGCCGGGTGGTGACGCTCATCGGCCTGCGGCGCACACTGACCCTCGCCCTGTCGATCGGCGCGGCCGGGGCCGTCGCCCTGGGGCTGGCGACTTCTCCCGACGGCTCCTACGTCACGCTGATCCCAGGACTCATCGCCGTCAGCATCGGCGACGGCGTCATCTTCACGGCCATGTTCATCGCCGCCGCCACTGGAGTGCGTGATCGCGAGCAGGGTGTCGCCTCGGCGATCGCATCCACCGGATCAGGGGTCGGAGCCGTCGTGGGGCTCGCGATCCTGGTGCTCGTGGCCAACGCCGGCACCGAAGGACTCCTGGGGGATGGATTACGGGTCGCCATGGCCGAAGGAATCAGCCACGCCATTTTCGTCGTCGCGGGCGGGATCGTGGCGACCCTTCTGATAGCCCACGTTGCGTACGGCAAAAAACACCTTCCCCAGGTGCCGCCCGGACCGGGGTTTCGGGGTGATCGCGAGTAGGGCGGATGGGACTTGTTCATGCGAGCGGCCCGGGAAGCGGAGCGAGACCGGCGGGCTGTGCGGCGTCACGCGCCGCGTACGACCCGCCGGTCGAAGGGTCAGCCGGTCACGAGGGTGATGCCCGGGAAGGCGGTGGTCGCGTTGCTCCACGGCGCGTAGTAGAACCGCCAGGAACAGGTACGCCCGCTGGTCACGTAGCCGGTGCAGGGCACCGGCGTGCTGGGGTCGATGGCGGAGATGACCCCTACCGCGTACTGCTGGGTGGTGCTGGACGGGTTGGGGATCTCCACCGGGCCGCCGCTGTCACCCCCGCCGGCCGCGTTGGTGTGCGCCGCTTGCTCGGCGATGACCAGGCCATAGATCGGGTAGCCCACGCTGAGCGTGACGTTGACCTGCTTGGCCTGGATGGAACACAGGGTGCCCGAGTAGGCGCCGGAGGTGCAGAGCCACATGCCCACGTAGGAACCGGTGGTGCCGATGACCGGGTTGCTGAACTCCGGCGAGATGGTGCCGGGGTTGTTGTTGTAAACGCGGCCTGCGGTGCCCGCGTTGATCAACATGACGTCTCGGTACATGTCGTCGTAGGAGGAGATCGGGCCGATCGCCTGGCCGGTCGGGTCGGTGGCCGTCTGCCCGACGTCACCGCAGTGGGCCGCGGTCAGCATCCTGGTCGTGCCGCCGTAGGTGACGGCGAAGCCGGTGGAGCAGCCGAACCCGCCGATGCCGGCCTTGCGCCAGGCCGCCCCGCCCCACCATGGTGGGGAGTCGTCCCAGCGGCTGGCCAGGGCCGGCGTGACGCCCGCCTGGATGGTGATCGGCACGGTGGAGTCGGCGACCTTGGCGCGGGTCAGGCCGAGGTCGGCGCCCGAGACCGACAGGCCCGAGCCGTCGACCTTCGGCGCGATCGAGGTGATCGCACCGGCGGAGACGCGAGCGAGACGGTTCATCTCGCGCTCAAGCTCTCGGGCCGAGTACGCCGCGGGCAGGATACTGACCGGGACGTCCTCGCGCAGCCGGCCGATCAGGTCGTCGATGCGCCTCGGGGTGTCGCCTTTCCAGTAGACGCGCAGTTCGTGGTTCTCCGGCGCGGCGATGATGCCGGCGTATCCGGTGTCCTCCTTGGTCTTGGTGGCGGCAGTGATGCGGTCGGCCGCCTTGACCAGCTTCTGCTGGGTGGCCAGCAGGTCGGTCCAGGACGCGAAAGCGCCGGGCACCTCGCCGACCGGCTCGATCGGCCGGGCTGTGGTGTCCTTGACGGGTGCGGGTGCGGGTGCGGGTGCGGGTGCGGCCGTGGCGTGGACGGTGCCCAGTCCGGTCACGGCGGCGGCGACTCCCAGCGCCACCGTCAGACGGCGGACGGCTCGTGAGGCTCTTGCGGTGCTTGAGGAGGTTTTCATCAATTCTGCTCCACGATGTGGTTATGGGACCAGATTCGGTATTGCAGGCATTTATTAGGGAAGCAACGGCTTGACGCAAGATTTTGTGGCTGATAGAGCGATATGTTGAGCGATTGTCTGCCGGGATTCGGCTTCAGACTTACGGCATACGGTCGCGGGCCGGTGCGCGGCGACCTGGGGGCACGGATTTCCGGCGTCCGGAATCTACGGAAAAAGCGCTCTCCGCCCGGTGTCCCCTTCTGGACAGCGGCGAGCCGCCAAGAGCATCATGTCCGGCGCGTTTCACCCTGACCCGCGGATCGCGGAGTGGCCGCGCGTATTGCGCGGGAAACCGATCGGGCTGCCCGGGGCCCGGGGGAGGGGTTATCCCACCCCCCTACACCCACCACATCGGCCACACCTTGGGAATTCGACCGCCAAGGAGGTACAGACGCCCCTGGCCGAACGGCCGTACGACCTGCGTCACGCCTGCGTCTCGACGTGGCTCAATGCGGGCGTACCGGCAACGCGGGTCGCCGAGTGGGCGGGGCGCAGCGTCGATGTCCTGCTGAAGATCTACGCCAAGTGCATCGTCGGTCAGGACGAGGCCGCGAAGCGTCGCATCTCCGACGCGCTTGCCGCTCATGGCTGAGGCGCGGTTCGTGGGTGAGCGTTGGGTGAGACCAGCCGTAGATGGTCACCATCAACCGTGGACAGTCGGACGAGACGAGAGAGCCCCCGGCGGCATAAGTTCAGGCCAGGGGCTCTTTCTGCTGATCGGGAGTGGTAGGGCGGGTGGGACTTGAACCCACGACCTACGGATTATGAGTCCGCTGCTCTGACCGGCTGAGCTACCGCCCCGCAAGCCTGGAGTCTCTCATAAGTTGGCGGTCATGTGAGCATGGGGAGTTGTTCACTTTGGCCGCGTCCTGCACAAGTTTGATAGACCGAGCCGAGGGTGGGCGGCCCCGGCGTACGGGAGCGGCCCGCCCTCGGCTCGGCGGTCGGGGAGAGGTGCAGGTGAGGGCCGCGGACGACCTCAGCGGGCGGGCGGGCCGGCCAGGGCGGGGGTGTCGAGCAGGCCGTAGCGGGCGGCCGGGGCTCCGGTCACGTAGGCCCAGTAACGATCCCCGTACGACCAGTGCCACCACTCGGTCGGATAGTTGATCAGACCGGCCGCCGTCAGGACCGAGGCCAGCAGGCGCCGGTTGCCGGCCGCCTCCGGCGAGATGTCCGGGGAGGCGGTGTAGCACGCCCCGTCAGGGCCGGTGGGCGTGGCGTTGACCTCCGTGCCCATCGGCAGCTCGGCCCCGGCCTCGCTGCAGAGGGTCAGGTCCACGGCGCCGCCCGCCACGTGCGGCGCCACCTCGGGAGGAGAGATGTACCGGCCCGCCTCCCGGCGGAGGCGTTCGGCGCTCCAGTCGGGGTGCAGGTCCCGGAGCTCCTCGACGGACTCGGCGAAATACCGCTCCTGCAGTACCGGCGGCCGGTATCCCTCGATCACCAGGATCCTGAGCTCCGGCGGTAGCAGCGCCTGAGCCGCCACGAGCCGTTCGGCGACGCTGAGCCGCAGGTGCGCGTAGGCCCCCGCCGGATCCGCGAGTCGCTGGTCGATGAGCACCCCGTCCAACCCGCGCAGGTCGACCAGGGGCTGGCCGCATTCTTCCACCGGCAGCGCGAGGATCCGGGAGTCGGACAACAACGTGATCTGTGGCATGGGGACGACACCTCGTTCTTGGTCTGATGGCAAGAGGGAAGTGCCCCTGCGCCGCCGAGTGGCCGGCGGCACAGGGGCCTGGATCAGAGAAGGCGGGGGTTATCGGACGATGCCTTGGGTGTCGGTGCCGTCGCCGTTCCAGTCGCCGATGACGGGGAGGTCGGCGGTGTTGCCGAAGGGGACGGGGCGGGTGGTTTCTGTGGCGCTGGTGACGGGGCTGGTGCGCAGGTAGAAGGTGTAGCCCATGCGGACGCCGACGTTGTCCTTTCCGTCGCCGTCCCAGTCGCCGGCGAA
>NZ_JBEXGS010000042.1:0-31000 GCF_040607455.1 Sphaerisporangium sp. NPDC005289 | reverse complement strand
CCCGCAACGTCGACTTCAACGGCACCCTCGCCCCCGGCGCCACCGTCGAGATCGGCTTCCAGGCCACCCACACCGGAAACACCGCCGAACCCACCACCTTCACCCTCAACGGCGTCCCCTGCACCGTGGTCTGACCGGCGGGTGAACCCATGCCCCGACGCCCGACCGGCGAAGGGACGGGTGCGGCCCCTCAGACGAGGGAGGGGCCGCACAAGTCGGCAAGGTGCATCACCTCGTGCTCATCTTCTGAACGCACGGGTGGAACCTCCTCGATATGCGACGGCTGCTCGTGGCACGTGCATTCGCGCATTCTCATGACGCGTGCCCATATCCCGTCGCTCTTTCTACCGCCATCGACAACGGTGACTTCGGCCGGTGAACGACCTGTCGACGATGACCGAGCCGTTTCCCCTGTTCGGCCTGCCTCAGGTGACCTGGGCGCGATCACACCGTGACCGGCGGTCTGTTTCATCGCGGGATGAAAAGGCTCCGGGGCCAATTCGGTGGGTATCGGCCTGCCATTAACAATGCCCGTTGGATTTCCTGACCGCACTTAATGGTTCCGGTGGGCGCTGATCCGGGTTTTCCGGTCGCGGCCGTTGAAAGGTGTTCCCGGCGGCGGGCGCGTGTGCCACTTTGTGTCCGGTCTTCTTGGAGAGCGCTCCCCGTATGTTCCGGACACGGGCGCGGCGGTCCGGCTGCGGCGGCGACTCGTCGCTCACGACATCCGCGAGTTCCGCGACCTCTTGTCCATCCGCTTCGGCCGAGCGTCGCGGGGCGCCGGTGGCGGCTCGTGCGGCCGGTCGCCGAGGCCGCGACCGGGAAGGCGCGCCGAGCGCCGCCGGGTGCCGCGAATCACCTCTTTCCGCGACCATCGAGGATGGTTATGGGTGATTTATCCCGTAATGCGGTAAAAGGTGCGAACAGAGAGCGGCTTCTCCGTGCACCCCCGACTTCTTCGGCCCGCTCTCCTCGGCTCTCGGCGGGAGCCCGGCCGGCGGCGGGACCGGCGGCGGCTTTCCGGACGCCGTGCACCGTGACGGCTCCGCGACCGGTCACCAGGGACCCGCTACGGTGCTGCTCGCCCGCATGGCGGCCGGTGTCCACACCCCCGGGGTGAACCCCCTCCGCGATGTCACCTTTCTCGAGGACACCGGTCAGGCCCGGGCCGGCCGGTCGCCGCAGGAGACCGCCACCTGCGGAAATCTGGCGATCGCCGGTCTCCGCCACGTTCGGCGCCTCGACATGGCCCACGCCCGACGGCACGGCCGCAACGATCCTCGCCGCTTGCCCGCTCTGTTCCACCCCTGAACGCAAATCGCCCGTTATGAGACATATTTGCAACATGCCGGGGCCGTGGAAATAGGGGGGCCGTTAGGGGTCGCGAAGTGATCTATCAACATATACTGCCGTCATGTTGTCCGGTTCGTCGACAATTGGCGATGTCATCAATACGTATAGTCACGAGTCCCCCGTCGCCCCGAGGGTCGTCCTCCGCTGCTGACTCCGTCCTGACAGACGGCATCATGTTATCTGACTGATTCCTGACAGGGTGGCTGACAGTGGATCTGTGATACTCCGGGGAATATCGCACTCTATGCCTTTCCTTCAGCATGACATGCTGTGAGGATGAGGATTGCGGGGGCACGCACGTGCGGGGAAGAGACGGCAAGGAATCGGGGCGTATGACCTGGGCGCGCAATGTGTCGCACCCTCGGCGAGGCACGGGCGGAACGTGTTGGCGGGGATCGAGGCTTGCCCCACACCGTCGTGACACAACCGGGTGGGGGCGGCGCGCCGACGAGGGGACCGTGGCGTCGGCGGCATGCCTCATAGCCGAGACCAAGCTCACGGCGGCCGACCGGAGTCGGCGCCGGAACGGCGGAAGGCCCGCGACGGCCCGCCATGCATCCTCCGCGACGGCCATGCCGCGCACAAGCGTCCCGATGTGTGAACCGGGGCGGCCGACGTCGGAACCGGGGCGGCCGACGTCGGAACCGGGGCGGCCGAATACTTTCGCGCCGCCCGCGTGTCACCCTGCCCCGCAGACCCTTCTCTCGGACGAAGGACGCCGAGGGGACCGCTGAAATCCGCTGGAAAGAGAAAGTAACTGATCGAGACGACGCCTAGGGTGGCCGGCTGGAGGCATGGGCCATGCAGCTCATCGAACGTGCAGAGGCGCTGGCGAACTTCCGCAGCCTTGTAGGCAAGGCCTTGGGCGGGACCGGCGGAGCCATGTTGATAACCGGTTCCGGCGCCACGGGTAAGAGTGCGTTACTGCAGGCCTGCGCCAACGAGGCCGGCGCGGCCGGGTTCCTCCTGATGAAAAGCGCCGGATCGCGGGCGGAACGAATGTTCCCCTTGGGGACTCTCGGACAGTTGTTCCGCTCCGCCGAGCTGCCTCAGGAGCTCGCCGACGAGGTGGAGCAGACGCTGGTCCCGGAACTGATCAACGGGATCACCGGGGTACCCCACCCGGTGGCGCTCGGGCAGAATCTCACGCATGTCGCGGCGCGGCTGTGCGGGGTCCTCGCGGTGCTCGCCAAACGACAGCCGATCCTGTTGTCCGTCGACGACGTGCACAACGCGGACGGCCCGAGCCTGCAGGCCCTGCTCTACATCCAGCGGCGCATGGCGAACGCTCCGCTGCTGGTGGCCGTGACCTCGCTGTCGCAGCGCCGCTCGGCGGACTCCCTGTTCAGCGCCGAGCTCACCCGGCAACCCAATTGCGTACAAGCGCGAATCGCCGGGCTGTCGCCGATGGGGGTGGAGGAACTTCTCCGGGACACGCTGGGCACCGAGCCCGCCGCCCGGCTGGCCCCCGAGTACCACCGGCTGAGCGGTGGCAACCCCCTCCTCCTGCACGCCATGGTGCAGGACTACTGGGACGTGACGCAGGCCGGCTGGTCGCCGGAGGGCTCCCAGCCGGGCGTCGGCCGCCATCTGAACCAGGCGGTCCTGTCCTGCCTGCACCGATGGGATCCGCGGATCCTGGACGCGGCCCGCGGCGTCGCCCTGCTCGGGCGCTCGGCCAGTACCGGTTCGGTGTCGCAACTGCTCGGCGTGAAGCCCGCCTATGTGCTCCCCGCGCTGGAGGCGCTGGACGGGGCGGGGCTGCTGCGGGGATGCCAGTTCCGGCATCCGACGATGCGCAAGGCCATCCTCCGGGATCTGAGCCCGGACCGGCAGTCCGTCATGCACATGCGGGCGGCGCGGATCATGTACCAGCTCGGCGCCGAGCCGGGGGACATCGCCGACCACCTGCTGGCCTCCAGTCCGGCCACTCCGGCCGAAGGGGAGCCGTGGATGGTGGCGGTGCTGCGCGAGGCCGCCCAGGCGGCGCTCGTGCATGACGACCAGGACCGGGCGATCAGTTGTCTGGAGCTGGCCCGGCTCATCTGTGACGACGAGGCGACGAGGGCCGCGATGCTGACCGAGCTGGCCCGGGTGAACTGGTGCCATCGGCCCGCCGCGGCGCTGCGCTTCCTGGCCCCGCTGGAGGACGCGTTCGGGCGCGGGCAGCTCGCCCCCGCGGACGTGCGCGCCCTCAGCAGGTATCTGCTGTGGCACGGCCGGACCCGCCGCGCGGCCGGGGTCTACGACTGGACGGCGCCCTCGTACGGCACCCCGTCCCGGGGGCACTCCCGGCTCTCTTTCACCCGGGAGTGGGTGCGGTTGATCTTCCCCACCATCTTCGCCGGGGGCGAGGCGGACGGGCCGACGGTGGAGGACGGCACGGCCGGCCGGGAATTCTCGCTGAGCAACCTGCTGCTGGGCAAGGTCGAGGAGGACATCGTCGGCGCCGCCCAGGAGTTGCTGGAAAGCTGCAACCTGGCCGAGGAGGAGCTGGAGGCGGTCTTCGGCGCGCTGTTCACCCTGGCCCACACGGGGCGTTACCAGGAGGCGGTGCGGTGGTGTGAGTCACTCGGCGCCGAAGGGGCGGCCCGCGGGTTCCCGCGATGGACGGCTGCCATCGCCGGGATCCGGTCGTGGCTGGCCGTGCAGCACGGTGAGCTGGGCGAGGCCCGGCGGTACGCGCGGCAGGCTTTGAGCGGGATGTCGCGGACGGGCTGGGGGGTGATCCTCGGGTTGCCGCTGATGGTGCTGCTGCGGGCCACCGTCGCCATGGGAGATCCGGACGAGGCGGCGGAGATCATCAAGCAGGGGGTTCCCGGTGACATGCCGCGGACCACGCTGTGGCCGCTCTACCTGCAGGCCAGAGGGGACTACTACCTCGCCACGAATCGCACGCGGGCGGCGTTGAGCGACTTCCACGAGTGCGGTGAGCTACTGCGCGAGTGGGACCTCGACATTCCCGCGCTCGTGGACTGGCGTTGCGCGATCGCCCGGACGTACCTGCAGATAGGCGCGGTCGAGGAGGCGCGGCAGAAGATCACCGAGCAGTTGTCCATCCCCGGCGGCACCCACCCGCGGGTGCACGGACGGGCGTTGCGGCTGCTGGCGTCGGTCACCGAGCTGCGGCAGCGGCCGGCGAGGCTGCAGGAGGCGATGTCGCTGCTGCAGCGGTCCGGCGACCTGCTGGAGCTCGGCTGGGCGTACGCGGATCTCAGCGACGCCTACCAGGAGCTCGGCGACATCACCCGGGCCCGGTTGATGGCCCGGCGGGCCAAGCAGATCGCCAAGGCGTGCGAGGCCGGCCCGCTGTCCGCGCGGATGCAGCCGCGCGAGGAGGACAGCGGCGAAGACCTGGGAGAGGCGGCGGCGCTCAGCGACGCCGAGCGGCGCGTCGCCGCGCTGGCCGCGTACGGCTACACCAACAGGGAGATCAGCGATCGCCTGTTCATCACGGTCAGCACGGTGGAGCAGCACCTCACCCGGGTGTATCGCAAGCTCAACGTGAAGCGGCGCGCGGACCTGCCGACCGAGCTGTCGCTGGGCGTACGGGACGCCTCGAAGCAGACGTATCCCGTGTGACGCGTCGCGGCGCGTGCCGGCCGAGGCGGACGACACGGGGAAACGGAGCGCTGATCAGGCGCTCATCCAGTACCTCGAGGGGTGGCCGGCGTCGCTCATCAGCGTGTCGAACGCCAGCGGCCGCAGTTCCGGAAGAAGGGTGACCAGCAGGGTGATCTTTCTGACCATGGCCGGGGAGTAGTCACGCACCGGAGTGATCTCCGCCTCGGCCAGGTCCCAGGGGCCGAGCAGTTCTTCCGCGCGCTGCGCGGCCAGCACCGGATCCAGCCCGTTCCAGAGGATGACCGAGGTCAGCAGGTCGCGGCCGGTCCAGTGGTCCGGGATATCCGAGTTGTCGACGAGGGTGAACGGCGCGGTGACGGACGATAGTGGCTTGTGGAACACAGAAGTCCCCCGAATCAGCTCAACTGTTGTTCGCCGAAGATGCGGTGCCGAGTGCCTCGTGTACCGGGCGCGGATGACTCCCGCGCCGATGGATCGGGGGCTGGCGGAGGAGCACGCGCAGCCCGTCGGTCAGGTCGGTCACGGACACCAGATCGGGGCTGATCAGCCATTGCGCCATCAGCCCCTGGAGCAGGGTGAGGTAGAGCCGGCCCACCGCGCGTGCGGACTCGTCGTCGAGCGACACGTCCGTGCCGAGCAGCTTGGCCAGCCCCTCCGGGGCGGCGGCCGACGCGAGCGCGAGGCTGAGCTTCTCTCGCAGATCCGGCGCGTGCTCGGCGCAGGTGAGCGCCTCGAAGCTGGCGGCCAGCAGCGGACGGTTCTCCTTGAAGCTGTCGACGATCTGTATCCAGGTCTTCTCGAAGCTCTCCAAAGGGTCGGCCGCGTCGGTGGACACGGTGATCTGCCACAGGTCGGTCCACTCTTGGGTCATCTCGATGAGGGCCTCGCGGAGGAGCGCCTCCTTGGAGCCGAAGTGGTAGCCGATGGAGGCGAGGTTGGCCCCTGAGGCGGCGCTGATGTGCCGGGCGGTGGTGTGCGCGTAACCACGCTCCACGATGCACCGCTTCGCGCCCTCAAGGAGCTGCTCTCGATGTCCCATGACGGCGATCCTAGCATCTATCCATACGTCCGTCCTAGACGCTTGTATAATTCCGGGCATGGCGCAGATGACCCCCCCCACCGCGGGACCTCGCGAGTGGCTCGGCCTCGCTGTCCTCACTCTTCCTGTGATCCTGCTGTCCAACTCGATCACCATCCTGTTCCTCGCCGTCCCCTGGATCACCGAAGGGCTCCGGCCCGGCGGCGCCGAACTGCTGTGGATCATGGACATCTACACGTTCGTGCTGGCCGGGCTGCTGATGCCGATGGGCGCATTGGGCGACCGCATCGGCCGGCGGCGGGTGCTCCTGGGCGGCGCGGTGGTCTTCGGCGTCGGCTCGGCCGCCGCGGCGTACGCCACCTCGCCCGAACTGCTGATCGCCGCGCGGGTGCTTCTGGGCATCGGCGCCGCCACGCTCATGCCGTCCACGCTGGCGCTCATCCGCACGCTGTTCCAGGATCCCGGGCAACGGAAGATGGCGGTGGGCGTCTGGACCGCCGGCTCGTCGGGAGGCGTGGTGCTGGGGCCGCCGCTGGGCGGTTTCCTGCTGGAGCACTTCTGGTGGGGCTCGGTCTTCCTGATCAACGTGCCGTTCATGCTGCTGCTGCTGGTCGCCGGGCGGATGCTGCTGCCGGAGTCCCAGGACCCCCGCAAGGGCCGCTTCGACCTGCTCGGTGCGCTGCTGTCGCTGGCCGCGGTGCTGCCTCTGATCTACGGACTGAAGCAGCTGACCCTGGAGGGGCCGTCGGTCTGGTCGGTCGTGGCACTCGTCGCGGGCGCCGGCTGTGGCCTGGCGCTCGTGCGCCAGCAACGCCGGCTGGCCGAGCCGCTGATCGACATCGGCCTGTTCCGGCGGCCGGTCTTCGCGACCGCGGTGGGCGGCTACGCCCTGGTCATGTTCGCCCTCACCGGCGGCACCTATCTCGCCTCGCCGTACTTGCAGCAGGTGCTGATGCTGAGCCCGCTGTCCGCGGCGCTGTGGCAGATGCCCGCCGGCGCCGGGGTGATCGTCGCCGCGGTGGTGGCCGGCTCCCTCGCGCAGCGGGTCCGGCCCGGTCCGATCTTCGCCGCCGGCCCCCTTCTCATGGCCGTCGGCCTGCTGGTCATGTCGCAGGTCCGGGTGGACTCCGGGCTGGCGGTGCTGGTGCCGGGGATGATCCTGGTGGGCGCGGGCACCGGCATCGTGGCCACGGTGGCGGTGGACATCGTGCTCGGCAGCGTGCCGCCGGAGCGGTCCGCGCGGGCCTCCGCGCTGTCGGAGACCAGTCTGGAGCTCGGGACCGCGATGGGCATCGCGCTCATGGGTCTGGTCAGCACCGTCGTCTACAGCCGGACACTGCTGGACACGATGCCGCAGGGGGTGCCGCAGGCGCAGACCGCGGCGGCGTCCGAGACCCTTTCCGCGGCGCTCGCGATCGCCGCCGACCTGCCCGGCGAACTGGGCGCCCGGCTCGCCGCGGCGGCTCGGGCCGCGTTCACCCTGGGCATGCAGGTGCCGCTCTACGTGTCCGCGGCGCTCATGATGGCGCTGGCCGTCATCGCGCTGTTCGCGCTGCGCCGCGCCGGCGTCAAGCCCGCGGAGACCGCGGAGACCGCGGAGACCGCGGAGACCGCGGAGACCGCGGAGCCTGAGGTGCCGGGGGTGCCGGGGGTGCCTGAGGCGCACTGAGTCGCACTGAGCGCACTGAGGCGCGCTGAGGCGGGTGAGGTGCACTCAGGCGCAGGTGCGCGGGCTCCTCCGCCGGCCGCCCCGGCCCCTTTCCACACGTGGTTCATCGGGCCGGGGAGAGGTCCATTAGGGGTTGAACCAGGTTGATCTAGGGGGAACGTCCGCCTCTACCGTGGCGAGCGTCGATCCGATCGCCGGCTAGGTGGAGGCACCATGCCCGAAGGCGCCAACCCGGCAGCCGATTACGAGTTGGGACTGCGCTTGCTCAACGCCCGCGCCATGCAGCGCGTGCTGGGCAGCCTGGGCGACCCTTACGCCATGGTCCTGCGCGGCGCCGACGATCCCTACCCTCTCTACACCGCGATCCGTGAGCGCGGCCCGATCTACCACAGCGGGACCGGAAGCTGGGTGACCGCCGACCCGGAGGTGATCACCGAGGTCCTGGCGGACCCGCGGTGGCGGATGTCGGGCCCGGACGGCTCGCCGGCCGCCGAGCAGCCGCTGCCTTTCTACGGGTACGGCACGCCGGGCGCCGAGGCCGACGAGCACCTGCGGCTGCGCGCCCACTGGGAGCCTCTGGTCGACCCGGAGGCGCTGGCCGCCCATCGCAAGACCGTCGAGCGGGAGTGCCTGGCCCGCCTCGACCGGATCACCGGCGGCGACCTCATGGCCGACTACGCCTGGCCGGTGGCGACCGCCGCCACCGGCGCGCTGCTCGGGGTTCCCGCCGCCGCGCTGCCACGGTACGCGGAGTGCTGCGCGGACGCCGCGGTGCTGCCGGACTCCCTGCTCGCCGCCCAGCCGCTGGCCCTGGTCCGCCGGACAGAGGAGGCCGTGGCCGGGCTCGACGAGCTGTTCGGCGGGGCACCCGGGGCTCCGGACGGGACGGAAACGGCCGACCGGGCCGTGCGGGTGCTGCTGTCCACCGCCGCCGCCCCGGCCACCGCGCACCTGGTGGGCAACGCGGTCCACGCGCTGCTGGCCGAGCCCGGGTGGTGGCAGGCACTGTGCCGGGATCCGGACCTGGCGCCGGCGGCCGTGGCGGAGACGCTGCGGTACGACCCGCCGGTGCAGGTGGAGATCCGGGTGGCCGCGGCCCCCGTCGCACCGGCCGGGACGGACCTGGCGGCGGGCAGCCACCTGGTGATGATCACCGCGGCCGCGGGCCGGGACGGGGTCCGGCACCCGGAGCCGGACGACTTCCGCCTCGATCGGCAGGCCGAGCCGGAGCCGCTCGCCTTCGCCGGCGGGCTCCACCACCTCCCGGTCGCCCCGTTGGTGCGTGCGCAGGCCGAGGTGGCGCTGCGGATTCTCGCCGAGGCGCGGCCGAACCTGCGGCCGTCCGGCGCGCCGGTGTACCGGCGCCGCGCCCCCGTGGTGCGCGGCCCCGTCGAGCTGCCCGTGCTCGGGCTTGGAGAGACCTGATGCGTGTCCTGCTGACCTCGTTCGCCCTCGCCTCGCACTACAACTGCCTGGTGCCGCTCGGCTGGGCGCTGGCCGCCGCCGGACACGAGGTCCGGGTGGCCAGCCAGCCCTCGCTGACCGACGCGATCACCGCCTCGGGGCTGACCGCGGTCCCCGTCGGCACCGATCCGGAGCTGGAGGAGGTGCGGGAGCGGCCGGCCGCGGCGATGGGTCCGCCCCAGGTGCACGAGGACCGCGACGAGCCGGTCACCTGGGAGCAGGCTCTGGACTTCGACATGGTGATCGCGCCGCTGCTGCTGGCCGCCATCAACAACACGGCGATGGTGGACGAGCTGGTCGACTTCGCCCGGCGATGGCGCCCGGACCTGGTCATCTGGGAGCCGTTCACGCTGGCCGGCGCGGTCGCCGCCGAGGCGAGCGGGGCGGTGCACGCCCGGGCGCTGTGGGGCCTCGACGTGCTGGGCAGCGCTCGCCGCACCTTCCTGGACCTGCGCGCCCGTCAGCCGCGGGCGCACTGGGAGGACCCGGTGGGCGAATGGCTGACCCTGACCCTGGCGCGGTACGGCCGCCCGTTCACCGAGGAGGTGACCACAGGGCGGCTCACGATCGACACCACGATGCCGCAGAGCCTGCGGTTGCCGGTCGGGGTGCCGGTGGTGGGCATGCGGACGTTGCCGTACAACGGCCGCTCGGTGATGCCGGACTGGCTGGCCGAGCCTCCCCGCCGCCCCCGCGTCTGCTTCACCCTGGGCGGGACCGGCGGCGACTTCCTGCACGACTGGACGTTGGGTCCCGCCGAGCTGGTGAGGGCCGCGGCCGAGCTGGACGTGGAGGTGGTGGCCACGCTCGACGCCGAGCAGCGCGCCCGCCTCGGACAGGTGCCGGACAACGTGCGCATCGTCGACTTCGTGCCGATGAACCTGCTGATGCCGACCTGCGCGGCGGTGGTGCACCACGGCGGGGCCGGCACGTTGAGCGCCGCGCTGCTCAACGGGGTGCCCCAGCTGATGATCGCGAACACCTGGGACACCCCGGTGAAGGCCAAGCGGCTGGCCGACTACGGCGCCGGGGCCTACATCCCGCCGCCGAAGCTCGACGCACGCGGCTTCCGGGACGCGGTGGCGGCGCTGGTGCACGAGCCCGGCCCGCGGGCCGCCGCCGACCGGCTGCGCCGGGAGATGCTCACCGAGCCCACCCCGGCCGAGCTCGTCCCCCGGCTGGAACGCCTGGTCGCGACGGATCGCGCGGGCGAGTCAGGCGATGACGCCGGTGCGATACGGGACCTCGGCGTGGCCGAGCGCGCCCTGCGGTGACCGGGTTGGCTGAGATGAGCCGACGGCCGACGGCGAAGGGCACCGTGCCGTTCGGGGAGTACCGCACCTGGTACCGGGTGAGCGGTGACCTGTCCGGCGGGCGCGTGCCACTGGTGGTGCTGCACGGCGGGCCCGGCAGCACGCACGACTACCTGCTGCCGCTGTGCGCCCTGAGCGACGCCGGCCGACCGGTGATCCACTACGACCAGCTGGGCAACGGCGGCTCCACGCACCTGCCGGACAAGGGCGCGGACTTCTGGACCGTGCGGCTGTTCCTCGACGAGCTGGACAACCTGCTCGAGCGGCTCGGCGTGGCCGACGGCTACCTGCTCTTCGGCCACTCCTGGGGCGGCATGCTGGGAGCCACGCACGCCGCGACCCGCCCGCGCGGGCTGCGCGGGCTGGTCATCGCGAACTCGCCGGCCTCGATGCCCACCTGGCGGGCGGAGATGGTACGGCTGCGCGCCACGCTCCCGCGCGAGGTGCAGGAGACGCTGGCCCGGCACGAGGCCGCGGGCACCACCGACAGCCGCGCCTACTTCGACGCCATGCGCGTCTTCTTCGAGCGGTACGTGTGCCTGGTGAACCCGTGGCCGCCGGACTACCGGGCGTCCTTCATGGAGATGCACAACAACCCGACCGTCTACTACACGATGAACGGGCCGACCGAGTTCCACGTCGTCGGCACGCTGCGCGACTGGTCGGTCGAGCACCTGCTGCCGTCCATCGAGGTGCCGACCCTGGTCATCTCCGGGCGGCACGACGAGGCGACCCCGGAGTGCGTCCGCCCGTTCGACGACCTCATCCCGGACTCCCGCTGGGAGATCCTCGAGAACTCCAGCCACCTCCCGCACCTGGAGGAACCCGACCGGTTCCGGGAAGTGCTGCTGGCCTACCTCGCCACTGTTGACGGGACCCATCCGGGGACCCGCGCAAGCGACGCCGCGACAGGGAGTTGACGTGACCCGTACACTGCCCGACCCGAACCCGAGCCCGCGCAAGGGCCGCCCGCGCGCCCTGGTGACCGGAGTTGCATCCGACTCCCACACCTGGAACCTGGTCTACCTGCAGCTGGTCTGCGAGGAGGAGGGGCTGGACGTGGTGAACCTCGGCCCGTGCGTCCCGGACGATCTGCTGGTCACCGAGTGCGTGGACCAGCGCCCCGACCTCGTGGTGATCAGCACCGTCAACGGGCACGGGTACCGGGAGGGCCTGCGGGTCGTGCCCAAGCTGCGCGCCCGGCCGGAGCTGGCCGACGTCCCGATCGTGATCGGCGGCCGCCTCGGGGTGACCGGGCGGCGGGAGGAAGGACTCGCGGGCGAGCTCACCGCCGCCGGGTGTGACCGGGTCTTCGATCGCGGTCCGGAGGACCTCGAGGAGTTCAGGGCCCTGGCCGCCGCGGTGGCCTGGTCGGCGGACGACGCCGCGGCGCGGGCGCCGCTCCAGTTAGGCTGAGCGCGCGATGGCCGCGGGATTCGGCGATTTCGTGGCCGACACCGCCGCGAGCGGCGAGCTGGTGGTGCAGCCCCGGATGGGGTTCGGCGACGTGGTGACCATGCGCGCCGGGCTGCTCGCCACGAAACGCGCCCGGGCGGCCACGGCCGGGACGATCACCGTGGACAGCTACACCCGGGTGGGCGACCTGCACTCGGCGGCCGCGGCGCTGGTCTCCGGCGCCGCGCTCAACGGGTACCCCCTGGTCAGCCATGGCCTCGCGACCAACCAGGAGTTGCTGCGCGGGGTGCGGGACACGACCTTCCCGGTGCAGGTGCGGCACGGTTCGGCCAACCCCGGGAGGATCTTCGAGGCGTTGCTGGACGTCGGCCTGGACGCCACCGAGGGCGGCCCGGTCTCCTACTGCCTGCCCTACAGCCGGATCCCGCTGAACCAGGCGGTCGACCACTGGGCCCGCGGCTGCGAGCTGCTGGCCACCCGTGGGCGGGCGGCGGGGCGGGAACCGCACCTGGAGACCTTCGGCGGCTGCCTGCTGGGCCAGCTCTGCCCGCCCGGCCAGCTCGTCGCGATCAGCGTCCTGGAGGGGCTGTTCTTCCAGGCCCACGGTCTGCGGGACATCTCGCTGAGCTACGCCCAGCAGACCAGCCTGGAGCAGGACATCGAGGCGGTGCTCGCGTTGCGCGCGCTGGCCGAGGAGTTCCTCGCCGGCGTGCGCCGGCACGTGGTCGTCTACGCGTACATGGGGGTCTACCCCGAGACTCCGCATGGCGCCGCGTCGCTGCTGACCGCCGCCGCCGAGCTGGCCGTGCGCACCGGAGCGGAGCGGCTCATCGTCAAAACCGAGGCGGAGTCCCAGCGCATCCCCACGATCGAGGAGAACGTGGCCGCGCTGGAGCTGGCCGGCACGGTGGCGCGCGCGGCGCGGCCGGCCGTGCCGCCGCCGAGCCGTACCGACTCGCAGGTGTACGCCGAGGCGCGGCGGCTGGTCGAGGCCACGCTGGAACTGCACCCGGACGTGGGCCGGGCGCTTCTGCGCGCGTTCAAGCTGGGTTACCTGGACATCCCCTACTGCGTGCACCCGGACAACCGGGGCGCGGCGCGCAGCCACATCGACGGCGACGGGGCGCTGCGCTGGGCGGACGTCGGCGCGCTGCCGCTGGATGGGCTGGTGGCGCGGCGCCGCTCCCGCCCGGTGGGCTCGGCCGAACTGCTGGACGCGCTCCACTACGTCCAGCGCAGGCACGACGGCCATGAGTGAGCGCCGGCGCATTGGAGCACACGATCGCCGGGATGGGCGCGGATGGTGGGGCCGGTCGGACCACGATGAGGGGTACTAGGGGTGGGTCTGTCCGGGCGGCCGCGGTTAGCGTGCCCTGGTGGATAACGCATTGAGCCACGAGATCGCGATGGTTTTTCCAGGGATGGGGCCGACCGGATGCGCCGACATCGAGCGGCTCGCCACCGAGGTGCCGCTGGCGTGGCGGCTGTTCGCCGAGGCCGACGAGGCGCTCGGCTACCCGGTGCTGGACCGGTTCCGCCGCGCGGACGGCGACTACTCCGAGTACGCCCAGGTGGCCTTCCTGGTCACCTGCCTGGCTCTGGCCGAGTGGGCCGAGCGTGAGGCGCTGCCCGCCCGCCCGGGGCTGTGCACCGGGCCGAGCTTCGGGGGCAAGGTGGCCGCCGCCTATGTGGGCTCGCTGGGCTTCGCCGACGCGGTGTGGGTGACCGCCCGGCTGGCCCGGTGCGTGGCGGACTACTTCAGCCGGGAGCACCGGAGCCTGGTCACCCACTCGTTCGTCCGGGTGGATCCGGCGGTGGCAGAGGAACTGCTGGGCGAGCTGACCGCGCGGGGCCGCGTCGCGGACGTGGCCTGCCGCGTGGACAGGGACTTCTTCATGGTCACGCTCTCGGCGGACGATCTGCCGAAGCTGGAGAAGGCGATCCGCGCCGCGGGCGGGCTGTCGCTGTACACGATGCGGCCGCCGATGCACTCCCCGTCCTTCGCCCGGCTGCGGGAACGCGCGGAGAAGGAGGTTCTGGACGAGCTGGAGTTCGCCGAGCCGCGGCTGCCGGTGATCTCCGACCACGACGGGTCGTTGCTGACCACCGGGCAGCAGGTGCGGAACCTGCTCCTGGACGGCTTCGTCCGGCAGATGCACTGGCCGGGGACGGTCGAGGCGTTGCGCGCCCAAGGAGTGCGCACGGTCTGCGTGGCCGGGCCGGACGCCCTGTTCGGCCGGGTGCCGGCCACCACACGGAATTTCGAGGTGGTGCCGGTCGGCCCGAAGCGGCCGCTCCTCGCCGCGGGGGCTCGCGATGCCGAGCCCCGCTCGTCGCGCGGCGGAGAAGCCGGTGCGGAGCGTGGCTCGGCGGCGGGGTGATCCGGCGGACTCAGAGGGTCGGACGGGCCGCGCTGAGCGCCGCCCACAAGGCCCCCGGAGTGGTGAAAGTGTCCAGGACGAGTGCCTCCTCGTCGAACTGTACGGAGTAGTCGGCTTCCAGTGCGCTCAACAGTTCCACCGCGCCCATGGAATCCAGACCGAATTCCCGGAGGTCGGTGTCCGCGGTGAGCACATCGCCGGAAGACAGCAAGGGAAGGCGGGGCCGCAGCAGCGCCTCAAACTGTTTGTCCCACATGGCTTTGATTATGCCTATAACTCGCGCTGGGGGAAAGAAATGGGCGGAGATATTCACCGGAACCTCCACGGGCGATTTCTGAGCGGACTGGCCGCCGCGCCGCGCGGTGCGGCGCTTCGCCTCGGCGACCGCACGGTCACCTTCGAGGAGTTGCACGAGCTCGCCCTCACCTGGGCGGGGTCACTGCTCCACAGCGGCGTCACGGGCCCGATAGGGGTACTCGCGGAGAAGGGGACCACGGCCTACGCCGGGGTGCTCGCGGCGCTGTACGCCGGGGCGACGGTGGTGCCGCTGCACGTCGGCTTCCCGCCCGACCGGACGGCGCGGATGGCCGCGGCGGCCGGCGTCACCGCCGTGATCGCCGATGCGCGCGGCGCCGGCCTGCTGCCCGAGCTGCGGGAACGCGGTTACCGCGGGGCGGCGTTGCTGCCCCAGGGGGGCGGCGAAGGGGGGATTCCCGTGGCGGCCGCGCACGCGCCTGCCGAACCGCTCGCGGTGCCGCCCGAGGCCCGCGCCTACATCCTGTTCACCTCCGGCTCGACCGGCCGGCCCAAAGGCGTGGTGCTCACCCACGGCAACCTGCACCACTACTTCGGCGTGCTGGACGGACGCTACGACTTCGGCCCCGACGACGCCTTCTCGCAGACCTTCGACCTGACCTTCGACTGCGCCATCTTCGACCTGTTCTGCGCCTGGGGCGCGGGGGCCGCGGCGGTGCCGGTGCCCCCGCGCGGCCACGCCGACCTGCCCGGCTTCCTGGAGCGTCACCGGGTGACCGTGTGGTTCTCCACGCCCAGCGGCATCAGCCTGGCCCGCAGGCTCGGCGCCCTGCGGCCGGACACGCTGCCGGGCCTGCGGTGGAGCTTCTTCGCCGGAGAGGCGCTGCGCTGCCAGGACGTCGAGGACTGGACCCGCGCGGCGCCGTACTCGACGGTGGAGAACCTGTACGGGCCGACCGAGCTGACCGTGACCATCACGGGTCACCGCTGGTCGCCGGAACGATCCGCGAAGGTCGCGGCCAACGGCGTCGTGCCGATCGGCGCCGTGCACCCCGGACACCGCATCCTGCTCGCCACCGAGGACGGCCGGCCGACCGAGGAGACGGAGGGGGAGCTGTGCGTCACCGGGCCGCAGCTCACCCCCGGGTACCTGGATCCGCAGGACGGCGCGGGCCGCTTCCTGGAGCACGAGGGGCACACCTGGTACCGCACCGGCGACCGGGTGCGGCGGCTCCCCGGGGACGAGCTGTGCTACCTGGGCCGGCGGGACGCCCAGGTGCAGGTGCAGGGCTGGCGGGTGGAGCCGGCGGAGATCGAGCACGCGCTGCTGGCCGCCGGAGACGGGGTGGCCGAGGCGGCTGCGGTAGGGGTCGACGGCGCGGCCGGCGTGGAGCTCGTGGTGTTCTACACCGGCGAGGCGCGTCCGCCGGTCGAGCTGGCCAACCGGCTGCGCCGCACGCTGCCGCACGGCATGGTGCCCAAGCGATATCACCACCTCGACGAACTTCCCCTCAACGCCAACCGCAAGGTGGACAGAAAGGCGCTCACCGCGCGCGCCGGGGAACTGATACGGGCCGACAACAATTGGTCTTAGGGGGTGCTAGGGGTTAGTCGGACTCCGAACGTTTCGTAGTTTGGTGGCGGCGCCGAATGGGTGGAACCATCAAGCCCGGCGAGCGAACGCTTCTACTATTCCTGAACCATCAAGCCTGGCGAGCTCAGCGCTCCTATTAATCCTAGGTTGGTAATGGACAACGAAGAGAAGCTTGTCAATTACCTGAAAAGAGCGACGGCGGATCTGCGGGAATCCCGGCGGCGGTTGCGCGTCGCCGAGGATCGCCTGCGCGATCTGGGCGTCGGCCCGGACGGCGGGGCGCCGATCGCGATCGTCGGCATGGCCTGCCGGTACCCCGGAGGGGTGACCGCGCCCGAGGACCTGTGGCGGTTGGTCACCGACGAGGTGGACGCGGTCACGCCCATGCCCGCCGACCGCGGCTGGGACATCGACGCGATCTACGACCCGGAGCGCGGCAAACCAGGCAAGACCTATGCCCGCGAGGGCGGCTTCCTGCGCGATGTGGCCGACTTCGAGCCGGAGTTCTTCGGCATCGGCCCCAACGAGGCCACCGCCATGGACCCGCAGCAGCGGCTGCTGCTGGAGACCACCTGGGAGGCGGTGGAGCGCGCGGGGATCGACCCGACGGCGCTGCGCGGCAGCCGTACCGGGGTGTTCGTCGGAGTGATGTACGGCGACTACGGCTCGCGGAGCGACCGGATCCCCCGCGGCGTGCAGGGATTCATCGCGCACGGCAGCCACCGCAGCGTGGCGTCCGGGCGCATCTCCTACCTGTACGGCTTCGAGGGGCCCGCGGTCACCGTGGACACCGCGTGTTCGTCGTCGCTGGTGGCGCTGCACCTGGCGGCGCAGGCGCTGCGCGGCGGCGAGTGCGAGCTGGCGCTGGCCGGCGGCGCCACCGTGCTGTCCACCACGGAGCTGTTCGTCGACTCCGGCCGGCAGGGCGTGCTCTCCCCGGACGGCCGCTGCAAGTCGTTCGCCGCGGCCGCGGACGGGGTCGGCTGGGGAGAAGGGGTCGGCCTGCTGCTGCTGGAACGGCTCTCCGACGCCCAGCGGCACGGGCACCCCGTGCTGGCCGTGATCCGCGGCTCCGCCGTGAACCAGGACGGCGCCAGCAGCGGCCTGACCGCGCCGAACGGTCCGTCCCAGGAGCGAGTGATCGCCGCCGCGCTGGCCGCGGCGGGGCTGTCGCGATCGGACGTCGACGTCGTGGAGGGGCACGGATCCGGGACCGGGCTGGGCGACCCGATCGAGGCGCAGGCGCTGCTGGCCTCCTACGGGCAGGACCGCGACCGGCCGGTGTTGCTCGGGTCGGTCAAGTCGAACATCGGCCACGCCCAAGCGGCGTCCGGCGCCGCCGGGGTCATCAAGATGGTGCTGGCCATGCAGCACCGCACGCTCCCGAAGACGCTGCACGTGGATGCGCCGAGCGGGGAGGTGGACTGGTCCGCCGGCGCCGTGGAACTGCTGACCGAGTCCCGGCCCTGGACGAGGAACGGCCACCCGCGCCGCGCCGGTGTCTCCGCGTTCGGGGTCAGCGGCACCAACGCGCACGTCATCCTGGAGGAGGCGCCGGACGAGGCCGTCCCGGCGGAGTCCTCATCCCCTGACCGCACGGCCGCGCCTCCCGTGGAGTCCCCGGTGATGCCGGTGGTCGTGTCGGCCAAGTCCGAGGCGGCGTTGCGCGCGCAGGCCGACCGGCTGGCCGGGTTCCTCGCCGAGGGCGCCGACGCCGAGATGGCGGACGTGGCGTGGGCGCTGACCCGCCGGGCGGCGCTGGCGCATCGGGCCGCACTGGTGGCCGGCGACCGGGACGGCCTGCTCGCCGCGCTGCGCGGCCTGGCCGCGGGCGAGCCGCCGCCAGATGTGGCCGTCGAGGCGGCCCATACCGGACGGCTGGGCCTGGTGTTCTCCGGACAGGGCGCGCAACGGCTCGGCATGGGCCGCGGCCTGTACGCGCGCTTCGGGGTCTTCGCGCGGGCCTTCGACGAGGCGGCCGACCTCTTGACGGCCGAGCTGGCCGGTGTCTCCGGCGGGTCGCCCAAGCTCGGCCTGCGTGAGGTGCTGGCGCCCGCATCCCAGGCCGACGAGACGGCCGCCGCCCTGAACCAGACGGTGTTCGCTCAGGCCGGGTTGTTCGCTGTAGAGACGGCGTTGTTCCGGCTGCTGGAGTCGTTCGGGGTGCGGCCTGATTTTGTGGCTGGGCATTCGCTGGGGGAGATCTCTGCGGCGCATGTGGCCGGTGTTCTGGATTTGGCGGATGCGTGTCGGTTGGTGGCTGCTCGTGGCCGGTTGATGCAGGGGTTGCCGTCCGGTGGTGCGATGGCGGCGATCGGCTGCGGCGAGGAGCAGATCGCCTCGGTCCTGGCCGGCCACGGCCAGGTGGCCGTGGCCGCGATCAACGCACCCGGCTCGGTGGTGGTCTCCGGCGCTGCCGACCAGGTGGATCAGGTCGTGGAGTGGGCGCGGAACCAGGGGCACCGGACCCGGCCGTTGCGGGTGTCGCACGCGTTCCATTCGCCGTTGATGGAGCCGATGCTGGCCGAGTTCGAGCAGGTGGTGGCCGGTTTGACGCTGCGGCGCCCAGAACTGCCGCTGGTGTCCAACCTGTCGGGTGACCTGGCCGGCGAAGAGGTCACCGAGCCCGGGTACTGGGTCGAGCACGTCCGCCGGCCGGTCCGCTTCGCCGACGGCGTGCAGGCCATGCGGCGACGCGGGGTCACCCGCTTCCTGGAGGTCGGCCCGGACGCACAGCTCGCCCCCATGGTCGAGGAGATCCTCGCCGACGGCGGCCACACGAGCCCGGCGGTGCCGCTGCTGCGCCGCGACCGCGACGAGGTGGCGCACTTCGGCGCCGCACTCGGCGCGGCCTGGGCCGGCGGCGTGACCGTGGACTGGGCCGCCTGGTTCGCCGACCGTGAGACCCCGCCCCGTCCCGTCGCCCTGCCCACCTACCCGTTCCAGCGGCGCCGGTTCTGGCTGGAGGCGCACCGGGCGGGGGACGTGTCGGCGGCCGGTCAGGCGCCTGTCGAGCACCCGCTGCTCGCCGCCGCGGTGACCCACCCGGACGGCGCCGTCACCCTCACCGGGCAGCTGTCCCCGCGTACCCAGCCCTGGCTGGCCGACCACACGATGAACGGCACCGTGATCTTTCCCGGGACCGGGTTCGTGGAGCTGGCGATCCGCGCCGGCGACGAGGTGGACTGTGGTCGGCTGGACGAGCTCATCCTGGAAACCCCGCTGGTCATCCCCGCCGCGGGGACCCGGGAAGGCGACGCGGGCGGCATAGCCGTCCAGGTCGCCGTGGGGGCGTCGGACGATCAGGGCCGCCGCGCCGTGGAGATCCACTCGACGGCCGGGGAAGGCTGGATCCGGCACGCCCAGGGCACCCTGGCCCCCGCCACGGCCGACGGCGCCGGCCTCACCGCGTGGCCGCCCCCGGACGCGAAACCCGTGGACGTCGACGGGTTCGACGACCGGCTGGCCGAACGCGGCTATGAGTACGGCCCGGCGTTCCGCGCGCTGCGCGCCGCCTGGCGCCGCGGCGAGGAGTTCTACGCCGAGATCGCGCTGCCGGAGGGCGTGGACTCCACCGGATACGGCGCGCACCCCGCGCTGCTGGATGCCGCGCTGCGGGTGGGCCTGCTGCCCGAAGTGGACGCGGAGACGACCGGGGACCGACCGGCCGACGAGGCCGGGCACGAGCACGGGCGGCCGGTGGTTCCGTTCGCCTGGCGCGGGGTCGAGCTGCACGCCACCGGCGCCGCCGCGGCACGGGTACGCCTGCGCCCCGACGACACCGCCGGAGCGGGAGCCGTACGGCTGGACCTGGCCGACGCGACGGGCCGGCCTCTGGCCACGGTGACATCGCTCGAGTCCCGCCCGCTCGCCGCCGGCCTCCCGGGCGGCGGGGCGGCGACGCGCCCGCTCTACGCGGTGGAGTGGCGGCCGCTGGCCGCGCAGGACGACGCCGCGCCGGACGGCGGCACGGCGCAGGGGCCGGCCGCGCGGGACGCCATCGCGGCGGCCGAGGTGCACGTGGCCGCCTGGGATGACAGCGCCACCCTGGACGACACCGCGGCCGGGGATGACACCTCGGCCGCATCCCCGCCGGAGCGGGTACGGCACGGCGTGGTGGCCACGTTGGAGCGCGTGCGGCGCTGGCTGGCCGCCGAGCCCTCCGCCGAGGACACCCTTGTGATCGCGACCAGAGGCGCGGTCGCGATCGGCGGCGCGGCGCCGGACGTGGCGCAGGCGGCGATCTGGGGGCTGGCCCGGGCCGCCAGGGAGGAGAGCCAGGGACGGATCGTCCTGGTCGACCTGGACCCCGAGCTGGACCCGGACCGCGCTGTGATCGACGAGGCCGCCGCGGCCGCGTTGCGCGCCGGAGAGCCCGAGGCCGCCGTTCGCGCCGGCCGGCTCTGGGTGCCCCGGCTGACCCGCCTCGACGCCGGGAACCCCGCCGGCGGGGCGGCGCCGGACGCCGGCCGCCCCGACGCGCGAACCGAGGATCACGCCGGTGTGGCATGGCCGGCCGAGGGCACCACGCTGATCACCGGAGGGACCGGTGGCCTGGGCGCCCTGCTGGCCCGGCACCTGGTCACCGAGCACGGGGTGCGGTACCTGCTGCTGACCGGTCGCCGCGGCCTCGACGCACCTGGCGCGGCCGAGCTGCGCGAGGAGCTGACCGGGCTGGGCGCCGAGGTGACGGTGGCCGCCTGCGACGTGGCCGACCGCGCCGCGCTCGCCGCGCTCCTGGACGAGGTCCCGCCCCAGCGTCCCCTCGCCGCCGTGGTGCACGCGGCCGGAGTACTGGCCGACGGCACCATCCCGGCGCTCGACGAGGAGCGCGTGACGGCGGTGCTGCGGCCCAAGGTGGACGGCGCATGGCACCTGCACGAGCTGACCCGCGACCGCGACCTGCGGGCGTTCGTGCTGTTCTCCTCGACGACCGGGCTGATGGACGCCGCCGGACAGGGCAACTACGCGGCGGCCAACGCCGCGCTGGACGCGCTCGCCGTACGGCGGGCCGTCGCCGGGCTCCCGGCGATGTCGGTGGCCTGGGGGGCGTGGGAGACGGAACGCGGCATGGCCGGCCGGCTGGACGGCCGTCAGACCGCCCGTCTGGCCGCCTCCGGAATGCGACCGCTCACCGCCGCGGAGGGGCTGGACCTGTTCGACGCGGCGCTGGCCGCGGGGCACCCCGCGCCAGTGGCCTGCCGGCTGGATCTCGCCGCGCTGCGCGGCCGGGACATCGAGCCGCCCGCGGTGCTGCGCGCGCTGGCCGGCCGCCGGTCGGCCCGTGCCGCCGCGGCCGGCCCGGGCTCGCTCACCGACCGGCTGGACCGACTGGCCCCGGCGGAGCGGCGGGAGCTGCTGCTGGGCGTGGTCCGCGCGGAGGCCGCCGGCGTGCTGGGGTACGGCGCGGCCGACTCGGTGCCGGTGGACCGGGCCTTCCAGGAGCTGGGCTTCGACTCGCTGTCCGGAGTGGAACTGCGGAACCGGCTGGGCCGGCGGGTCGGCGTGGCGCTCCCGGCGACGCTGGTCTTCGACCACCCGACGGTGACCGCGCTGGCGGCCTTCCTGGCGGACCGGTCCGGAGCGAAGCCCGAGCCGGCGCCCGCGGCCCGGACGGCGCCCTCCACCGAGGCCGACCCCATCGCGATCGTGGGCCTCGCCTGCCGGTACCCGGGCGGCGTGGACTCCCCGGAGGACCTCTGGCGGCTGGTGACCGAGGGCGGGGACGCGGTGGGCGAGTTCCCCGCCGACCGCGGCTGGGACCTCGGGTCGCTGTTCCACCCGGAGCCCGGGCACGAGGGGACCTCGTACGCGAGGCAGGCCGCCTTCCTCTACGGCGCCGCCGACTTCGACCCGGACTTCTTCGGGATCAGTCCGCGTGAGGCGGCGGAGATGGATCCGCAGGAGCGGCAGTTCCTGGAGGTGTCCTGGGACGCGCTGGAGCGGGCCGGGATCGACCCGACGTCGTTGCGGGAGAGCAGTGCCGGGGTGTTCGCGGGGGTGATGTACCACGACTACGTGCCCGCCGGCGCCGGTGGCGCCACGGTCTCCGGGCGCGTCTCCTACACCCTTGGCCTGCGCGGCCCCGCGCTCTCCGTGGACACCGCCTGCTCGTCCTCGTTGGTGGCGTTGCACCTGGCGGCGCAGGCGTTGCGGAGCGGGGAGTGTGATCTGGCGCTGGCCGGAGGTGTGACGGTGATGGCCACCCCGGGGGCGTTCGTGGAGTTCTCGCGGCAGCGGGGTCTGGCCGCCGATGGCCGGTGTAAGGCGTTCGCCGAGGCGGCCGATGGGGTCGGCTGGGGCGAGGGTGTCGGGGTGCTGGTGGTGGAGCGGCTGTCAGACGCTCGCCGTCGTGGGCATCGGGTGCTGGCGGTGCTGCGTGGCAGCGCGGTCAACCAGGACGGCGCCTCCAATGGGTTGACCGCCCCCAACGGTCCCTCTCAGGAGCGGGTGATCGCTCAGGCGCTGGCGTCGGCGGGGATCGGTCCGGCGCAGGTGGACGTGGTCGAAGGACACGGCACCGGCACCGCACTGGGCGACCCGATCGAAGCCCAGGCGTTGCTGGCGGCCTATGGTCAGGGTCGGCGGTCGCCGTTGTGGCTGGGGTCGGTGAAGTCCAACCTTGGGCATACTCAGGCGGCGGCCGGGGTGGCCGGTGTGATCAAGATGATCCTGGCGATGCGGCATGGGTTGTTGCCCAAGACGTTGCATGTGGATGCGCCCTCGTCGAAGGTGGACTGGTCGGGCGGGGCGGTGGAGCTGCTGACCGAACCTCAGCCCTGGCCGCGCGCTGCGGACCGGCCGCGCCGGGCGGGGGTGTCCTCGTTCGGCATCTCCGGCACCAACGCGCACGTGATCCTGGAAGAGCCGCCCGCTGAGGAGCCGTCGAACGTCCCCGCCGGCACGGTCGTGCCGTCGGCGGAGATCGTGGCCGGTGAGGACACCGCCGCGCTTCCGGTGCTCCCGATGCTGGTGTCGGCCAAGAGCGAAGGTGGGCTGCGGGCACAGGCCGGCCGGCTGGCCGGGTTCATGACCGAGCACGACGAGGCCGATCTGCTGGATGTGGCCGCGGAGCTGACCCTGCGGGCCGGCCTGCCGCGGCGCGCGGCCGTACTGGGCGAGACCCGGGATGCCGCGGTGGCCGGGCTGCGCGCGCTGGCCGCAGGCGAACAGGCCGCCGAGCTCGTCCGAGGTCTCGTGCACGACGGCGCCGACCAGCCGGTGTTCGTCTTCCCCGGGCAGGGCGGTCAGTGGCCCGGCATGGCGATCGAGCTGCTGGACTCCTCGCCCGCGTTCGCCGCGGCCCTGGAGCGCTGCGCCGCGGAGATCGAGGCGCTGGTGGACTGGCGGGTGCGCGAGGCGCTGCGCGACGCCCGGATGCTCGACCGGGTCGACGTGGTCCAGCCGGTTCTCTGGGCGGTCATGGTGGCGTTGGCGGAGACCTGGCGCGCGGCCGGGGTCGAGCCGGCCGCGGTGGTCGGCCACTCGCAGGGAGAGATCGCCGCCGCCTGTGTGGCCGGGGCGCTGTCCCTGGCCGACGGGGCGCGGGTCGTGGTGACGCGCGCCCGCGCGGTGGCCGAGCGCCTGTCCGGCCGAAGCAGCGGCATGATGTCGGTGGCGCTGCCCGCCGAACGGATGACCGAGGTGCTCGCCGGGTACGGCGACGCGGTGTCGGTGGCCGTGGTGAACGGGCCAGGCTCGGTGGTGCTGGCCGGCGACGCCGCGGCGCTGGACGCGCTGGAGGCCCGGCTGCGGACGGAGGGCACCCGCGTCAAGCGGCTGGCCGTGGACTACGCCTCGCACGGCACGCAGGTGGAAGTGCTGCGCGAACCGCTGCTGCGCGAACTCGCTGCGCTGCGCCCGCGGACCGCCCAGGTGCCCTTCTACTCCACCGTGACCGCGGCCGAGGTGGACACCGCCGGGCTCGACGCCGAGTACTGGTACACGAACCTGCGGCGGACCGTGCGGTTCGCGGAGACCACCCGGGCGCTGCTGGCCCGGGGCCGTCGGCTGTTCCTGGAGATGAGCCCCCATCCGATGCTCACTCCGGCGATCGAGGAGACCGCCGCCGCGGACGGCGTGGACGTGGCCGCGCTGGGCACGCTGCGCCGCGACGAGGGCGGCCGGTTCACCACGGCGCTGGCCGAGGCGTGGCTGCGCGGAGTGCCGGTGGACTGGCCGAAGGTCCTGCCGATCGCGCGGCGGCGCGTGGAACTGCCCGCCTACCCCTTCCAGCACGACAGGTACTGGAAGCCGGCCACCCCGGGTGGAACGGCCGGCCTGAGCGCCGCCGGCCTGGACTCCGCCGACCATCCGCTGCTCGCCGCGGTGCTGGACGAGCCGGACGGTGACGGGCTGGTCTTCTTCGGCCGGCTGTCCATCGCGGGTCAGCCGTGGCTCGCCGACCACCGGGTCGCCGGCCGGATCGTGGTGCCCGGCGCCGCGCTGGTGGAGATGGCGTTGCACGCCGCCGACAGGGCCGGCTGCGACATGCTGGAGGAGCTGATCCTGGAACGCCCCCTGGTGCTGCCCGACGACGGCGCGACCCGGGTGCGCGTGGTGGTCGGCGCCGCCGAGGACGGCCACCGGCGGATCTCGGTGTCCGCCGCGCCGGTGTCGGCGGACACGGCCGGCGTCGCGGCGACCCCCGCGTGGACCCGGCACGCCACCGGCACCCTGACGGTGGCAGCCGACGCGGAGCCGCCCGCCCCGCAGCCGCCCGCCGTGGCCTGGCCGCCGGCGGACGCGCGGCAGCTGGACATCGGGGAGCTGTACGAGACCATGGCCGCCGGCGGGTACGGTTACGGGCCGGCGTTCCGCGGACTGCGCTGTGCCTGGCGCCGCGGCGACGAGATCTTCGCCGAGGTCGCTCTGGCCGAGCCGGTCGCCGGCGAGGCGGACCGGTTCGGGATTCACCCGGCGCTGCTGGACGCCGCGCTGCACACCGCCGGGCTCCTCGACGGGGATGCCTCCGGCGCGCCCCGGCTGCCGTTCACCTGGCGCGGCGTCCGGCTGCGCTCCACGGGCGCCACCGCGGCACGGGTACGGCTGCGCGGCGTCGTCGACCGGCCCGGTGCCGACGGGCTCGACCACGGACGGAACGGATCGGGCCCGGGGACGACGGACCGCTTCACCATCGAGCTGGCCGACCCCGGAGGGATCCCGATGGCCTCGGTGGAGGCCCTGGTGGTGCGCCCGGTGACCGATGGCGAGCTGGCTCACGCGGCGGCGGCGAACGTTCTGCCACCGCGGCTCACCTGGACGCCGCTGCCCCCGGTGTCCCCGCCGGCGGTCCCGGCCCCGATGGCCGAGCCGCTCGTCAACGGCGCCGGATCGGCGAACGGCGCCGGATCGGCGAACGGCGCCGGGTCGGCCAATGGTGCGGGATCGACCAACGGTGCGGGATCGACCAACGGTGCGGGGTCGGCCAACGGTGCGGCGACGGCGCACCTCGCCGCCCCGCACGGGCAGGAGTCCGCCGGGACCGCGATCCCGGGCCTCGAGGTGTTCCACGTCCCCCGCGACGGTGGCGAGGACCCGGCCGCCGCCGCTCACGCGGCCACCGGGGCCACCCTGGCCGCGCTGCGCGGATGGCTGTCCGGCGACCGGCCGGACGGCGCCCGACTGGCCGTGGTGGTGCGACGCGCGGCGGCGGTCCTCCCAGGAGAGGACGCCGATCCGGCATACGCGGCGGCCGCCGGCCTGGTGCGTGCCGCGCAGGCGGAACATCCCGACCGGTTCGTCCTGCTCGACACCGATGAGCAGGACCCGCCGTGGGCGGCGGTGCGGGCGGCGATCGAAGCGGGCGAATCGGAGCTGGCCCTGCGCGCCGGCACGGTGCACGCGCCGCGGCTGGCGCGGGACGCCGACGCGCTCGTCCCCCCTGCCGGGCCGTGGCGGCTGGCCACCACCGGCAAGGGCACGCTGTCCAACCTCGCGCTGCTGCCGGCGCCTGAGGCGACCCGCCCGCTGGCGCCCACCGAGGTACGGCTGGCGCCCCGCGTCGCCGGGATCAACTTCCACGATCTGGTGGTCGCCCTCGACATGATCACCGAGGAGGACGACGGCCTGATCGGCGAGGCCGCCGGGGTGGTGCTGGAGGTCGGTTCCGCCGTCACCGACCTGCGGCCGGGCGACCGGGTGACCGGCCTGGTCGACGGCGGCGCCGGCACCGTGGCCATCACCGACCGGCGGCTGCTCGTCCCGATCACCGACGACTGGTCGTTCGCCGCGGCCGCGGTGCTGCCGATCGTCAACCTCACCGCCTACTACGGCCTGGTCGACCTGGCCGGCGTGGCCCCGGGGGATCGGGTGCTGGTGCACGCGGGCGCGGGCGGAGTCGGCATCGCCGCGATCCAGCTCGCCCGGCACCTGGGCGCGGAGGTCTACGCGACCGCGTCGCCCGCCAAGTGGCCGGTGCTGCGCGCGCTCGGCCTGGACGAGGCCCACCTCGCCTCCTCCAGAGACCTCGGCTTCCGGGAGAAGTTCCTGGCCGCCACCGGCGGCGCGGGGATGGACGTGGTGCTCAACTCGCTGGCCAGGGAGTTCGTCGACGCCTCGCTGGAGCTGCTGCCCCGCGGCGGCCACTTCCTGGAGATGGGCAAGACCGACATCCGGCGGGCGGAAGAGGTGGCCGACACCCACCCGGGGGTCGTCTACCGGGCCTACGACATGGTGGCCCAGTCGCGCACCGAGCACCCGGCGGGCACCCCGGAGCGTGTCCAGGAGATCCTCGCCGAGGTGCTGCGGCTGTACCGACACGACGTGCTGCGACCGGCCCCCGTCACCATCTGGGACGCCCGGCGCGCCAAGGACGCCTTCCGGCACCTCCAGCAGGCACGCCATGTCGGCAAGCTCGCGCTGACCGTGCCACGGGAGCTCGACCCGGACGGCACCGTCCTGATCACCGGCGGCACCGGCGTCCTCGCCGGGCACGTCGCCCGCCACCTGGTGACCCGATACGGCGCGCGGCACCTGCTGCTGGTCACCCGCCGCGGCGCCGACGCACCCGGCGCCGCCGAGCTCCGCGACGAGCTGGCCGAGCTGGGCGCCTCGACACGGGTCGAGTCCTGCGACGTGGCCGACCGGGACGCCCTCGCCGCGCTGCTCGACGGCATCCCGGCGGCGCATCCGCTGACCGGGGTGGTGCACGCGGCCGGCGTCCTCGACGACGCCACGATCGCCTCGCTCACCCCGGATCGGCTCGCCGCCGTGCTGCGTCCCAAGGCCGACAGCGCCTGGCACCTCCACGACCTGACCCGAGAGTACGACCTCGCCCTGTTCGTCATGTTCTCCTCGGCCGCCGGGCTGCTCGGCTCGCCAGGGCAGGGCAACTATGCCGCCGGCAACGCCTTCCTGGACGCGCTCGCCCAGCACCGGCGCCATCTCGGCCTGCCCGCGCACTCGCTGGCCTGGGGGCTGTGGGCGGAACGCAGCGCGATGACCGCCCACGTGGGCACCGGTGACTCGGCGCGGCTGGCCGCGACCGGGCTGCGCGAACTCGACACCGAGACCGGACTGCGCCGCTTCGACGCCGCCATCTCCGGGGACGCCCCGGTGGTGCTCGCCGCGGACCTGGACGCGGACGCGCTGTCCGGCCACCCGGTGCCGCCGATGCTGCGTGGCCTGGTGGCCGCGCCGGCGCGGCGGCGGGCCGCGGCCGACACGCCCGCGACCGAGGAGTCGCTGACCGAGAGGCTGACGGGGCTGCTCCCGGCCGAACAGCGCCGCATCCTCCTCGACCTGGTCCGCTCGCACGTGGCCGCGGTGCTCGGGCACGCCGGCGTGGACGCGATCGCGGCGGAGCGGGCCTTCGCCGAGCTGGGCTTCGACTCGCTGACCGCGGTGGAACTGCGGAATCGGCTGGCCGACGCCGCCGGGGTGCGCCTGCCGGCCACGCTGGTCTTCGACCACCCCAACCCGGAGGCACTGGTGCAGTACCTCCTCGAGGAACTCGACCCGGAGCACGCCGACCCGGCGCGCGCCGTACTCGACGAACTCGAACGACTGGAGGCCACGATGGCCGAGCCGCTCGCCGAGACTCCGCCCGGGCAGGCCGATGTGGAGGCGGTGGCGGCCCGTCTGGAGGCGCTGGCACGCCGCTGGCGGGAGGCGCACCACCGTGCCGACGGCAACGGAGCTTCACGCGACCGGCCGCGGGATCTCGCCGCGGCGACCGACGAGGAACTGTTCGCGGTGCTGGACAGCGAACTGGGCGGCCCGGACGGGACGCCCTGAACGGGGGAGATGACTCATGTCTGGCGACGACCGGCTGCGTGACTACCTGCGCAGGGCCACCGCGGATCTCCAGGAAACCCGGCGGCAGCTCCGCGATGTGACGGAGCGGGCCCGGGAACCGATAGCGATCGTCGGCATGGCCTGCCGTTACCCGGGCGGGGTGACCACCCCGGAGGAGCTGTGGACCCTGGTGGCCGCGGAGCGGGAAGGCATCTCCGGCTTCCCCACCGACCGGGGCTGGGATCTGGACGCGCTCTACGATCCGGAGCTGATCCGCCCCGGAACCAGCTACGTGAACCGCGGCGGGTTCCTGGAGGGCTCCGGCCGGTTCGACGCCGACTTCTTCGGGATGAGCCCGCGCGAGGCCACCGCCACCGACCCGCAGCAACGGCTCATCCTGGAGACCTCCTGGGAGGCCCTGGAGCACGCCGGCGTCGACCCGTCCGGCCTGCGGCGCAGCCGCACCGGGGTCTACGTCGGAGTGATGGCCCCGGACTACGCGATCGGCTACGGCCGGGATGTGCCCGAGGCCGAGGGCCTGCTCAGCACCGGATCGCACGGCAGTGTGGTGTCCGGACGGGTGGCGTACGCGTTCGGCCTGGAGGGGCCGGCGGTGTCGGTGGACACGGCGTGCTCGTCCTCGTTGGTGGCGTTGCACCTGGCGGCGCAGGCGCTGCGTACGGGGGAGTGTGACCTGGCGCTGGTCGGCGGGGTCACGGTGATGGCCACGCCGGAGACGTTCACCGAGTTCGCCCGGCAACGGGGGCTGGCTCCGGACGCACGGGTGAAGGCGTTCGCCGACGCCGCGGACGGCACCGCCTGGGGCGAGGGCGTCGGCGTGCTGGTGGTGGAGCGGCTGTCGGAGGCGCGTCGTCGTGGGCATCGGGTGCTGGCGGTGTTGCGCGGTTCGGCGGTGAACCAGGACGGCGCCTCCAACGGGTTGACGGCGCCCAACGGTCCCTCCCAGGAGCGGGTGATCTTGCAGGCGCTGGCGGCCGCCGGGTTGATGGCCGCGGATGTGGATGTGGTCGAAGCGCACGGTACAGGGACGGCGCTGGGCGATCCGATCGAGGCGCAGGCGTTGCTGGCCGCCTATGGCCGGGGACGGCGGTCGCCGTTGTGGCTGGGGTCGGTGAAGTCCAACCTTGGGCATACTCAGGCGGCGGCCGGGGTGGCCGGTGTGATCAAGATGGTCCTGGCGATGCGGCATGGGTTGTTGCCCAAGACGTTGCACGTGGACGCGCCGTCGTCGAAGGTGGACTGGTCGGGTGGCGCGGTTGAGCTGCTGACCGAGGCCCGGCGGTGGCCGCGGGTCGAGGGCCGGCCGCGCCGGGCGGGGGTGTCGTCGTTCGGCTTCAGCGGCACCAACGCGCACGTGATCCTGGAAGAGCCGCCCCTTGAGGAGCCGTCGGCCGTCGGTGCCGCTGCGCCTGCCGTCGAAGGATCGTTGGCCGGGGAGAAGCCGCCCGTTTCGGCTGGAACGGAAGGCACAGCCGCGCCGGCGCCGTCGGTGCCTGTGGTGGTGTCGGCCAAGAGCGAGGCGGCGCTGCGGGCGCAGGCCGGTCGGCTGGCCGGGTTCATGGCCGAGCACGACGAGGCCGATGTGCTCGATGTGGCCGTCGGGTTGACCCGAAGGGCCGGCCTGGAGCATCGAGTGGTGGTGCCGGTCGCGCCGGCGGACCGCGAGGGTCTGCTGGCCCGGCTGCGGGCGCTGGCGGCCGGGGAGTTGGAGCCGTCCTCAGTGGTGGGTCGGGTGCGGCCGGGCCGGGTGGCGGTGGTGTTCTCCGGTCAGGGTGCTCAGCGGGTGGGGATGGGCCGGGAGTTGTATGCGGCTTTCCCGGTGTTCGCCCGCGCTTTCGATGAGGCCTGCGCGCTGCTGGAGGTCGAGCTCACCTCCGTCGACGCTGCCGGCGTGGTGACCGGCCTGGCCGGTGGTGCGAGCCTGCGAGAGATCATCCTCGGCCACACCAGCCAGACCGGCCACACCAGCCAGACCCGCCAGAACGGCGAGGTGAGCCCGAACAGCAAGAACGATCAGATTAGCGAGGCCGGCCAGATCGGCCGGTCCGGCCGGATCAGTGAGGCCGGCCAGAGCGGCCAGGTGGGCGTGAGCGGCCAGGTCGGCGGGATCGGTCAGACCAGTGTTAGCGGTGGTTCTGCTGCTGGCGGGTTTGTTGCTGGTGGGGTGCTGGATCAGACGGTGTTCGCTCAGGCCGGGTTGTTCGTGGTGGAGACGGCGTTGTTCCGGCTGTTGGAGTCGCTTGGGGTGCGGCCTGACTATGTGGCGGGGCATTCGCTGGGGGAGATCTCTGCGGCGCATGTGGCCGGTGTTCTGGATCTGGCGGATGCGTGCCGGTTGGTGGCTGCTCGTGGGCGGTTGATGCAGGGGTTGCCGTCTGGTGGTGCGATGGCGGCGATCGGCTGCGGCGAGGAGCAGATCGCCTCGGTCCTGGCCGGCCACGGCCAGGTGGCCGTGGCCGCGATCAACGCACCCGGCTCGGTGGTGGTCTCCGGCGCTGCCGACCAGGTGGATCAGGTCGTGGAGTGGGCGCGGCAGCAGGGGTATCGGACGCGGCCGTTGCGGGTGTCGCATGCGTTCCATTCGCCGTTGATGGAGCCGATGCTGGAGGAGTTCGCCGCGGTGGCGGCCTCGCTGGTGTTCCATCCGCCGACCCTGGCTGTGGTGTCGGGTGT
>NZ_JBEXGS010000041.1:0-31904 GCF_040607455.1 Sphaerisporangium sp. NPDC005289 | reverse complement strand
CCGTAGGAGGCCAGCGCCATCACCTTGTACTCATCACTCGACCGCAGGAACCCCAGATGCTCGGTGACCTCCTCGTACATCAACCCGAGCGAATGGGGGAGCTGCTGGGCGGCCAGGACGGCCAGGTCGCCGCCGCGGTAATGGCCGGCCAGGTGCGACACCGCCTCACCCCGCCCGTCGCACACCAGCACCGCCGAATCACGATAGGGCGCGGCCAATCCGGCCGAGGCGGCGTGCGCGACGTGATGCGGGACGAACCGCACCTGCGCGGTGTCCAGGCCGGGCAGCGCGGTGGCCAGGAACGCCGGAGCGCGGCGCGCGTAGGTGGTGCGCAGGCCCTCCCAGCAGACCTCGGCCGTCGGGTCGGGCGGCATCGCCGCGTCCCAGGCGAGCCCGGGAGCCGCGGCCGGCGGGCCGAATCCGGCGGGCGACTGCTGGTCCAGGCGCACGAGCTCGGGATCGTAGGAGTAGGCGACGCCGTCCAGGTCCTCGGGGCGCAGGCCCGCCTGGCTCAGGCACCACGCGGCGGCCTGCTCGGGGAGCTCCCAGGCCGAGAAGGGCACGGGACGCTTGCCATGTTTGCGGCGGCTGAACCGTTCTTCCTCCGCCGCCGCGACGACCTCTCCGTCCACGACCAAGGCCGCTGCCGGATCATGAAATATGGCGTTGATCCCCAGAAACCGCATCGGCATACCTCCGTAGGGCCGCGAGTGGTCTGGTTACCGAGCGAAGCGGCTCTCAAACGCGCCTTTGCGCATATGTCGAGGTAGAAAGGTGTGAATCTTGAACTTTGTCACTATGTGTAGCGAGAATCGGGCTTTTGTCGCCACGGACGGGCGGCGTCGCGACCGGCCTCGGAGGGCGTCACCCAGCGGCTCGGGGAAACGTTTCCACCACCCCGTCGATCACCCTCGACGCGCATGTGGCTACGGCATTTCTCCGCGGCAGTTGCCGACGCCCCAGCATGGGTCAGCGTGCTGTTCCGACCGGCGACCGCGACCGCAATGGCCGCCGGGCAGCGCGCAGTGACGGCCGGACGCAGAGAGGGCCGGACAGGGACAGGGCTGATGCGCCCCACACAGCCGTCCGTCACACGGCCTCGCCCTGGACGGTCCTGCTTTGGACGGCCCCGCTTTGGACGGCCCTGCTGTGGATGGCCCGGTGCCCTCCGGGGCGCTCACGCAGCCGTTCGCCGGCCGGCCGGCCGGCCGCGTCCCGTGCCGGTCAGCCCTGGCTGCGGGCGGGTGTGGCGGTGCCGTACACCCGCTTCGCGTGCGACGCGTACGCCCGCGGAGCCATGATCGGCATCAGCAGTCGCGCCACCAGGGGAGCCTCGGCGAGAACGTTCTTGATGACCTGCGGGTCCCCCTCGTACATGGCCATGCCGAAGGCCAGCGGGAGCCGCTTCTTCGGTAGTTCCTCCATGCTGTGCTTGCCGAGCTCCTGCCACTCGGAGGCCGTGACGTACTTCTCGGCCAGGGGGAGGATGTGCTTCTCCTCCAGCGCCATGTGCTCGACCAGCGCGGCGTCGAGCCGGTCGAGGGCGCTCGCCAGCACCTCGCGGTCGTGCGCGGAAGCCTCGCGGCGCCAGGCGGTCAGCCCCGCCATGACCTCTTCGTTCGTCCGGTCGATCACCTCGTGCTGGCTTTCCATCCTGTGCACGACCGGAGCTACCTCCGTGCTCCCGCGCTCCAGCAGCTTCGGCCACAGCAGCGCGTCCTCTCCACCATGGTGCGCGTGAAGGATGGTGCAGAGAAGGCCGAGATGGTCGCTGACCGTCTCGCATCGGTCCTTGTCGCCCGCCGTGACGCCCCGCACGAGGGCGGGCGCGAGACCGAACTCCCGGCGCAGCGAGATGTGCGCCATGTACATGTCACGGACGTCGGCCATCGGGCCTTCGACGGATGTCACCTGTTCCTCCGGACTTCCCCGTAGCCGGTGGGCCACGCGTACCGGGGCGGTCCACAGGTGCGCAGGCTACGGCAGTGCTTGAAATTTCAATCGACATTAACAGGGGGATATGCCGAAAAAGTTACCCACAAGTGCGGTGACCGCATACGTTCACCGGGCGCCGCTCTCCACCCGGGCCATGCCGGCGTCGTCCTACGGCGGGACCCGGTGACCCGCTCGCCATACGAGGCGGATGCGCTTGCTTCACGTCTCGACGTCCCCGCGGAGCCCGGACCGCTGCCACGACGGCCGGGTTCCCTCCCGCCTCGGTGCGGTGGTCAAGGTGAGGATCCCCAGGACGATGGCCGTCAGGGCGCTGAGGACGGCGCCCGTCTGCTCGCCGGCGGTCGCGGCGAGGCTGGTGAGCGCGGCGCCGGCGAAGGTGAGCGTCCGCAGCACCGCCGTCCGTCTCCGTACCACCGGGCGGATCATCGTCGCCAGCACCCCGGCGAGCAGGCTGCCCCACACGATGGCCGCGACGTATTCGTCCCCCGCCTCCATGCGGCTCAGCGCCTGCCGCACCTGCGGCGAGCCCGCGTTGAGCGGGACGATGCTCGGCATCCGCTCAGGGAACAGCAGCCACGCCGCGTCGCCGAGGACGGACACGACCGCGCAGCCGACGGCGCCGGCGCAGAGCACGGCCATGAACACCTGCGCGGTGTCACCGGTGCGCCGGGCGACCGCGAACATCGCCGCCGCCAGGGCGCCCACGAGCGTCAACGCCGGCCAGAGATCCTGCCCTGGCAACGCGTCGGCCAGCGGCGGCATGACGCGTTCGAAGGGGATGAGCGCGAAGCCCGCCGCCCCGGCGACCACACCCGCCGCCGTTCCGTACGCGAGCGCCGCCGGCCGCGCGGCCGACCCGCGGGCGGTGGCCGCCAGCATCACGGCGGTATAGAGGACGAGCATGATCATGCTGAGCGGGATGTGCAGCTCGGGCCGCAGGTACTGCGGGCCCCGAAGGTCCCTCACGGCGACCAGCAGGTACGCCACCGCCACGGCGTAACCGGCGGTTCGGATCACCCGCGCCGTCGGCGAGCTCGCCACCGGCCCGAACAGACCCGGTCTGCCGCCCAACCAGGCCAGCGCGGCGAGAACCAGCGTCAGCGTGACGACGAGCACCCGGGCGCCGGGGTAGACGATGCCGGCCGCCAGCACCGCGGCCACCGCGGCCGCCGTGCCTCCCAGATGGCCCAGAGCGCGCTGCGCCGAGGGCTGGACCAGGGCGGCCCGGACGCAGCCGAGCGCGAAGCGCAGGCGCGCCCCACCACCGTCGACCTGCTCCAGTTCGCCCCGCATGGCGGCGCCCCACTCGCGCCGCGTCGCGGGCAGCAGCCACACGGCGAGCGCGAGCATGCGTCCCGCCGCATCCCGGGACGGCCGCCGGTTCACCACGCGCTCCGCAGTTCGCCGCTGACGCGGCTCGCCGGCGCCTCGGCCGCGGCTCTGGCCATCTCCAGCCCGGCGCCGGTCAGGCGGTACAGATGCCTGGGCGGACGGCCCGCTGGGGGGTCGGACTCCCATGCCGTCTCCAGCATCCCCCGGTCGGACAGCCGCATGAGGATGGGGTAGAGGGAGCCGGCCTTGAGGCCGACCTGCCGTCCTAGCTCATAGCCGTACCGCCACTCGGACGGGTCGGCAGCGAGGGCGGACAGCACGGCGACGGTCTGCGGGGAAGGACGTCGGGCTCGGATCACCCGGGTAACTCTACCTATATAGACTTATCCGGCAAGGGCGTGACCGGATGTGGACACCCGGCCTTCACACCCCCGCAGTACTGATCGGCCCGGCACCACCTTCACGGCATCCGGCCCGGACACCGCCTTCCCGACGTCCAGCCCGGCACTGCTTCGTGGCGTCCAGCCCGGCACTGCCTTCGTGGCATCCCGCCCGGACACTGCCTATGTGGCGTCCGGCCCGGCGTCGCCGCCGTGGCGGTGGTCATCCGGCCCGGCGTCGCCGTCGCCGCAGGACGGTGACGACGACGGGCCACGGCAGGCCGCAGGCGGCGGTGACCGCCGCGCACATCGCGAGCGACAGCGGGGTCAGGTAGGCCAGCGCCAGAAAGATCAGCGGGACCAGCACCAGGCCGTCGAGCACCGGATGGGCCTTCGACCACGCGGTGACCTCCTCGAAGAACAGCGGGACGAACGTCAGCGCCCCGTACACCACCGCCGCGAGGACGCCGACCGCCAGGCCGTGCTTCTGGCCCAGGCTGATGGCCAGGTAGACGTCCACCGGGACCAGCAGCAGCCCCAGCCACCAGGGCGGCATCCGCCCGTCGAGTGCGCGCCGCACGGACGACGCGGACGGTACGGGATGTTCGGACGTGGTCATGAGTGCCTCCTCTGACGTCCCCTGCGAACGGACGGCACGCGCTCACCCACACCGCCCCGCCTCCCCCAGTGAACGGCGCGCCGCTTGCAATCGCCTTGCAGCGCCTCCGAAGGCCGCGCCTATTCCGCGCCCGAGGTGGGGGCCGGCAGGCGGTGGGCGCGTAAGCTCCACCCGGACGGCGATGATCCGTTGAAGAACCCATCGACGAGCGTCTGGCGACTCGTCGAGGGCTTGCGGTCCGGATTCGCGTCCACCTGATGACGGTCTGCCGGGCCGGTCATCTTGTGGTGGCAGGTCCGCGAGTCCTGTCCAGGACGATAGGTGAGGAGATCGCAGATGGGCGCGGAGCCGGGGTCGGTCGCCACCGGAGTAGTGGTCGAGTGGAGTGAAGATGAGGGCTGGGGGTACCTCCGGTCGGCCGATCTTCCCGGCGACGTCTTCGTCCACTTCTCCACGATCGTGGCCCAGGGATACCGATCGCTCAAGCCAGGGCAGTCGGTCCGGTTCACCTGGGAGCGGGCCCGGCAGGACGGCTTCGACTTCCGCACGATCGAGGTCTTCACGGGGGACGACCTCAATCCAAGCCCGCCGGACGCAATCGACGGGCGCCGTGACGACGGAGGCGCGTACACCAGCGATCTGCGGATCGACTTCGACGAGTAGCCGCGGAGGGCGCGCGTCAGCCGGCGTGGGAGGTGTCCGCCGCCGGGGTGGTCAGATGCCAGCGGCACCAGACCGTCTTGCCCTTGCCTTCGCCGTCAGGGAACGGAGTGACGCCGGTGTCGTCGGCGAGGGCGTCGACGATGGTAAGACCGCGGCCATGGACGGCCTCGACGTCGAGGCCCAGGTGGCGGGGCAGTTCGGGGCCGTGGTCGGTTACGCGGACGCACAGGGCGCGGGTGCCGAGCCACAGGGACAGCCGGACCGGAGGCTCGCCGTAGGAGACGGCGTTCGCGAGCAATTCCCCGACGGCGAGAACGACATCATCGGTGAGTTCGGGCAGCGCCCAGGAGATGAGGGTCTCCTTGACCGCGCGACGCGCCTGGCCGATCATCGACAGGTCGTCGGTCAGGTCCCAGCAGGCGGTGCGCAGACCGCCGTCCCGCGTTGGTGGCATCGGTGCTCCGTCAGGTGTCGGACGGCTCGGGAGAGCCGGGTGGGAGGGGCGGCGGCCCAGACGATCTGCCGCCGCTGGAGTGGTGAGGTGGTCGGGGACGGGGTGGAACAGGACCGCCCGTTCGGCCTCGCGCATCAGGTCGTGCAACTCGTCGGCGGTGCCCGCCTGTAAGACCAGGGGAGCGGGCAACGGCCAGGTGGCGACGGCGTAGAACCGCCGGGAGCCGACGCCGTACCAGATCGCCCAGACCGGCTCCATCTGGTCCAACTGCTGAGCGGCCGCCCGCTCGGCCGCGTCCCAGCGCCGCGAGGGGACGAGCGTGGGCGCCACGCCCGACCGGTGCCGGCCGCGCGCTGGTGCCGGGGTGGCCGCGTCCCCGCTCACGCCTCCACCCCTCTGCGCCGCCCATGCCGCCCCTCTCGTGCGCCTGGCACGGCCGGAGGCTGCGGCCTGATCGGCGTGCCGCCGCCCGCCGTCCGTCTTCGAGTACGGGGTGGGTCCGGCTGCAGGCTGGTTTCGGTCCACGGGGTTCCTCTCCCTCCGGGGGTGAGCCGCGTTTCGTGTACGGGCTGCGTCCGGCCGCAGGCTGGTTTCGGTCCACGGGGTTCCTCTCCCTCCGGGGCGAGGCGCGTTTCGTGTACGGGCTGCGTCCGGCCGCAAGCTGGTTTCGGCCCTCGGGGTTCCGCTCCTTCCGAGCCGGTTACCGAACCGGAGTGAGGCACGAACGCCCCCTCTTCCACGCCCAGGGGTTGCTTGATCGGCGCCGGTACGGCGGGACGTGGGTCGGCGAATCCGGCGCCGTCCTACGGCGGGCAACTGGGCCCGATCTCGTGCAGCGGGCTACTGGTGTGGCTTGCGGAAGAGCGACAAAGCTGTGCCTCTCCGATAGATGCCCTATCCGTAGGGATAGGAGACGGAGCAAATAACGATCTATAATTTGCACCCCCCTTATCCGGACATGTCTGGCAATTCCCTCGATAGCTTTGTGTTGCATAGACACATCTAGGGGAAAGGCCGCCACTGGCTGCGACGGCATTCGCCGAAGCTCTTCACATGGTGCTGCCGCGCGACTACCTTTCGCATGAGGAAGCCGGGCACACTGCTGTGACACTTCTGTGCCGTAATCTGTGTCATTTCTGTGTCCGGCCGCCAACCCCCATCGGACGGAGTCGAAATGCCGCTAAGTCAGCCGCGCGACCCATCTAGCAAGATGCTCACCATGTTCGGGGACGAGTTGCGCGATCGCCGCATGCAAGCCAACATCACCCAGCAGCAACTGGCGGAGCTGACGCAGTTCAGCCGAAGCCTCCTGGCCTTCGTCGAGCGAGGGGAGCGCACACCAAGCCGAAACCTGGCCCAACGCTGCGATGATGCGCTGAAGGCCGACGGCGAACTGGTCCGCTTGTGGACCAAATTGACTCGGGACGCCAGCCCGCAGTGGTTTCGGGGTTGGCTGGAAACTGAGCAAGAAGCCCATACCCTGCATACCTGGCAGCCGCTGGTCGTTCCAGGACTGCTCCAGACGGAGGACTACGCGCGGACCATCATCCGCGGAGAAGCTGGTATAACCCTCGCGCAAGTGGAAAAAGCTGTACATGCCCGCATGGAGCGACAGCAGATCTTCAATCGCGCGGCTCCACCGATGCTCTGGGTTGTGATAGACGAAGGAGTGCTTCATCGGCCGGTCGGCGGAAAAGAGGTCATGAGAAAACAGATCCGCCGACTCCTGGAAGCTGCCGAGTCTCCGTATATCGGCGTTCAAGTTGTGCCCACGGCTCTCGGGGTTACGACCGGGCTTCTGGGTGGATTTGTCATTGCACAGATTCCGGATGCTGCGGATACGGTATACATCGAATCCGCGACTCACGGGCACGTGTCCAACCGTGCAGAGGACGTCAGGGTGATCCAGAGCAGCTACGACACGGTACGGGCTGAGGCGCAGCCCCAACCTGTCTCAATCGAGTTGATCAGGGAGGCGGAGAAGCTGTGGACTTGAGTGAGGAACTGCGGAACGCGGCCTGGCGTAAGGCGACCAAGAGCGGCCCCAACCAGGGTGACTGCCTGGAGGTGGCGCCGTTGTCCGGGGGGCGGGTCGGGTTGCGGGACACCGAGGCTCCGGAGCGGGCGCCGTTCGTGGTGAGTGCGAGCGTGTGGGACGCCTTCATCGACGGCGCCAAGAAGGGCGAGTTCGACTTCTGACGCCAAGCGCTCGGTGACGGCCCCGTGCCGGGCCCTGCCGTCAGGTCGTCGCCGAAGACGGAACGGCGGCGCGGACGATCGGGTGTCTACCGGCCGCCCGGCTTCCCCGCCGGGCGGCCGCCCAGCAGCGAGGCCAGCGCCAGGACCACCAGGGCGACGGACAGGCCGAGCGCGGCGTACCAGCCGTGCGACAGGGTGATGCGGAAGGTCATGCCCATGCCGCGTGCCTCGGCGACCGAGAGCAGCCCGAAGTTCGGATGCCTACTGTGCAGGTCGTCCCGGCGCAGCAGGACGGCGACGACCGAGGCGACCGCCAAGACGCCCGGGATCACGGCCCACACGGCGGCCCGGCTGCGGGTGAACCCGTCCACGATCACGAGCGTCAGCGCGAGCACGGCCATGATCAGCGTGCCGACACCCTAGGTGGTGGCGAGTCCTGACACGTCCGCGAGAGACGTGGTGATGGTGAGGGGCTCCTGCAGCACGCCGACGCTCGCCCACGGCAGGAACGTCACCCCGCCGAGGCCCGCGGCGGCGACCCCGGTCGCGGCGACGACCACACGACGCAGAACGGAGCCCTTCTGCGACGGTGGCGAGGTGGCGGTCGCGGAGGAGTCGGCGGTCGCCGCTCGGGCCCCCTCGGAGAGCAGGGTTCGGGACGCCACCGGCGCGCCCTGGCCTCCGAGCAGGGCCGGCAGCACATCACGCGCGGTGGGCCGGCGAGTCGGGTCCTTGGCCAGGCACGCGGTCACGAGACCGCGCAGCGGTCCGCTCAGACCTCGAAGGTCCGGCTCCTCGTGCAGAATCCGGTGCATCACCGCGGGGATGGAATCGTTGCCGAACGGCAGTACGCCGGTCGCGGCGTAGGAGAGGGTGCACGCCCAGGCCCAGACGTCGGCCGGCGGCCCGGCCACGGCGCCGCCGAGTTGCTCGGGCGCCATGGACACCGGGGTGCCGACGACCGCGCTGGTCAGCGTGCCGGTGGCCTCCAGTGTGCGGGCGATTCCGAAGTCGATGACCCGCGGCCCGTCGGCGCCCATGATGACGTTGGCCGCCTTGAAGTCGCGGTGGACGACGTCCGCCTCGTGGATGGCGGCCAGAGCGGTCACCGTCGCGATGGCGATCCTGTCCAACGCGGGTCCTGCGGGGGCGTCCCCCGCCGCTATCACCTGGGCCAGTGAGGGGCCTTCGACGAACTCGCTGACGATGTAGGGCCGGTCGCCCTGCACCTCGGCGTCCAGCACCCGGGCCGTGCAGAAGGCCGCGACCCGTCCGGCGTGCGCCAGTTCGGCGGCGAAACGCGCCCGCGCGGCGGCGTCGTCGCTGAAGCGGGCATGGAGCACCTTGACGGCCACGGGCCGGCCGTCCGGAGCCTCGCCGCGGTAGACGGCTCCCTGGCCGCCCTCGCCCAGCAAGCCGAGTATCCGGTACGCGCCCACTCGCGGTGGGTCCCCAGGTCTGAGTGGTCGCATGTCGGTGACGCACCTCCCCGGCTTGAGCGGAGGAGAGTTTACCGCTCCTTGATCCAAGCCCGCCCACGGCTCCTTGATCCAGGAGCGCCCACGGCCGATCCGGGCGGACGGCTCACCCACGGAACAACCTGGGGTCACCACAGAGATCAAGCCCGCGTGCATCCGTTCGGCACCGTCTCGATGGCGTACGCGGAGAGTCGGCCGTTCGTCCGCTGGTCGCCCGTCACGATGGGGCGGTTTCCGGCTCGAGGGGTGATGCGTGGGTGGATTCGCCCGGGGTCAGGTCCGCGGGGGTGGCGGGGCGGCCTTCGCAGCGGGAGTCGGGTGGGGAGGGCATGGGCTCGGGGGCCACCCAGGACAGCACGCTGCGCTCGACGTTCCACTCGTACAGGTGCACGGTGGTGCGCGGGACGGCGCCCGGCTCGGGGCAGAGCACCCGGGAGACCAGCAGGTCGTTGCGGACGAACCGGACCGCGCCGGAGCGTTCGAGTATGGTGACGAGCTTGTCGTCGGTGGTGATCAGATAACCGATGACGACGCGCTCCGCCTTGCCGTCCGGTTTCGCGGCCAGTTCCACGGCCGTGAGGGGCAGGATCGGTGAGCGCAGGACCACCACCCCCGCGACCAGGGGGAACAGTACGGCGAGTGCCCAGGCGAGGCTCTGTACCACGAGCGGTGCGGCGCGCGCGGGCACCGGTCCGGTGAGCAGCGGGGCCAGCGCGCAAGGCGCGGCGAGCAGGACGAGCGTGGAGAGGTCGTCCTGGTGCAGCGCCTGGACGATGGCCGTGCGCAGCACGAACAGGCCGAGTGCTCCGGCGGCCACCGGTAGCGCCAGGCAGATCGCCCTGATCGTCGTCCGGTCCTGTGGGCGGCGTTCCCGGAGGGCGAGTCCGCTCGCCGCGAGCGTGAGCATCAGCAGGGTCGGCAGGAAGCGGAGCTGCCAGCCGAGCAGTCCGACGCCGACGACGACCGCCACGACCCAGTCGGGCATCCGGTCGGCGGCCAGGGTCACCCAGGTGGGCCGCCCGGTGCTGAGCCGGTACAGCGGACCGAGCACCCGTGCGGCCAGCACCACCGCGGGCAGCACCCACACGAGGGTGAGGAGCACGGTGCTGAGCAGCCCGAGGGGGCTGACGTACTGGACGAGCAGCAGCAGAGTCTGGGTGTCCTGGCGGCTGGCGTACCAGAGCCGCATGACCAGCAGCACCAGGGGGAAGGCGGGCAGCAGTGTGAGCAGCCACTCCTGGTTACGCTGCGGCGCGCGTACCCGGAGGGGCCGGCGTTCCTCCTCAGCAGCCATCAGAGGAAAGGGCCCGCTCCCACGGCCAGCGGCGGATCGTTGGCGGCTTCACGCACGGCTGGAGGCTCTGGGCCACGTTCACTCCGCGGTTGGCCGCGAGCAGAGGCCGGATGTGCCGGTCGTACGCGTCCTCCCACGCGGTGTTCTGCGGATCGGCGTAGGAGCGGAACAGAGCGAGCTCGACCAGGGTGCGCAGAGCGGTGTTGGTGCCGGTGTTCACCGCCCACATCTCGGTCTTCTCCAGCGCGATGTCATGGTGCACGAACGTCCCGTGCGACCGGGCGACGAAGCCGGCCATGATCGCCGCGTCGGTGCTCACCGCGTCGTACTTCTTGTTCGCCAGCCCTTTGAAGCAGTCGCTGATCTGCATCTCCGCGAGGGGTTTCACGCCTGCCCTGTCCAGCGGGGTCTCGGAGGTCGAGGTGCCGAGAGTGCAGACCCTCTCGCCGGCGAGTTGCCCCAGCGAGGCGACCGGGGGGTGCTTTTTCCGGGTGACCACGGACTGCTCGGTGTACAGGTAGGGGGTGGAGAAACCGACCGAGGGATCGGCGACCCGGTCGGGGGTGATGCTGAACGTCGCCACCACCAGGTCCACGGCGACGTAGTGGCCCTTGTCGTCGGTGGCCTGACGGCGGGCCCGGTCCTCGGTCTTGATGGACAGGAACACGACCTGATCGCGGCGGAAGCCGAGGTCGGCGGCGATCATGTAGGCGATGTCGATGTCGAACCCGGAGAAGGCGCCGGTGAGCGGGTCCTTCTCGGCGATGCCGGGAGTGTCGTTCTTCACCCCGATGTAGAGCTTGTCGCGGGCGTGCTCTCCGGTCAGCCGGGCCTGCTCGCGTAACTCGGCCTCGGTCGGCGGCCCGGTCTCGAAGACGATCAGGCCGCCGACCAGCACCGCGGCCAGGATCGCGGCCAGCCAGCCGTACAGCCGCAGCCAATCACCTCTGCGGCGGGGCGGTTCGGACGGCGCCACCGCCGCGGGGGGTTCCGGCGGGGGTGTCCCGGTCTTCCCGGGTCTCCAGGGGGGCCCGAAACGCCGCGAACTCCCGATATCCACGCGCATGGCCTCCATAGCCCCGACTCGACCACCCATTCTGCCGAGAAGTGGGGTGCGGGTCATCCTCGGAATCGATGCTCTGGCCGGCTGTGCGGATGGCCTGGCGGGCCGGGTTCAATGGGGCGTGCCTTTCACGTTGAGCCATGTTGTCGCGGTGGTGCCGTTGCGGAGGTGGTTGCCTTCGGCGGGGCTGGTGGTCGGGGCGGTGGTTCCTGATCTGGCCTACTACCTGCCGCTTCCGTACTCGTCCGGGGTCGCCCATGACTGGCGGGTCGGCTGGCTGGTGGATGTGCCGGCGGGGTTGGTGGTGCTCGCCGTGTTCCATCTGGTGCTGCGCGCGCCGCTGACCGCGCTCGCTCCCTGCGGGGTACGCGCCCGGCTGCCCGACCGGGGTGTCGGGGGACGCGGGCCGGCGACCGTGGCGGTGCTTGCGGCGGCGCTTGCGGCGGGCATGGCGACGCACCTGGCGTGGGACGCGTTCACTCACGTGGACGGCGTGGTCGTGACGCACTGGCCGGTGATGCGCCTGCCGGTCCTCGGTGTCCATCGGGTGTTCAACGTGGTGATGTACGTCAGCTCGCTGGCAGGGCTCGCTGTCCTGGTCGTCTGGTTCGCACGGTGGTATCGGCGCGTTCCGCCCCGGCCGGGGCGGTTCTCGGGCGTGGGACGCCGGTCGCGCCGGCTGGTGGTGGCGGGCGGTGGGTCGGCCGCCGGTGTGGGCGCGGCCGTGCTCGGGACGGGTGACGGCGCCGCGGCAAGCCTCTATGACCAGGTTCGCGCGATGTTGCTGGGCGCGACGGCCGGGTTCACCGCCGTTCTGGTGGCGTACGCGGCGATGTGGCACATCGGTCGCCTGTGGACGGCGCGGTGGCGAGTCCGCCACTAGAGCCTGGGCGGGCGCGGTCGAAAGCCGGATTGGGCTGTCGAACAGTCGGCTTGGGCTGTCGGGAGGTCAGCTTGGGTTGTCGGGAGGTCGGCTTGGGCTTTGGGCGGTGTGGATGCCGGCGGTGAGGAGGGGGTGCGTCTGGGGGAGGTCGTGGAGTTGGTCGCGCATCAGGCGCAGGCCGAGGGCGAGTGCCGCCGGGGGCACGCCGCGCGCTTTGAGGATGTCCCGGGTCCAGGCGACGAAGTCGGTGAACAGCGGGACGTCGTCCACGTACAGCGCGGCGGCGAGGAAGTCGGTGAGGTGGCCGAGATCGTCGGCGGTGGCCTCCCGCAGCCGCTCGTCGTAGGAGGCCATCGGCGGATGGGCCTCGGTGAGCGCCCGCATCGTGCGGGCGATCAGGTCGGCGCGGCCCGCCACGAGCCGGGCGTAGTCCGTGGAGGCCGGTCGCGGCGGGCCGCCGGGCGACGCGGCGGGGAAGGACGGCAGCAGCCCGGCCTCCAGCAGGTCGGCGGCGGCGTCCGCGGTCGGGGCCCAGCCGTCCGCGCCGAGCGTACCGGCGAAACGTCCGTCCGCCCCGAAACCCGCTCCGCCCGCGAGGACGGGGACGCCGGCCGCCTGGCAGGCGGTGATGGTCGCGTGCGCCCGGGGCAGCCGGGTGGTCAGGGTGCAGCTCACCGCCACCGCGTCCGGGCCGGTCTGGTGCAGGTGGGTGACCAGGTGGGGAGCGGGGACGCTCGCGCCGAGGAAGTCCACCCGCCAGCCGCGCAGCCGCAGCACCTCGGCCAGCAGCCGGGTGGCGAGCTGGTGGTACTCGCCGTCGGCGCAGGCGACGGTGACCCGGCCGAACCGGGGCGTGGGGCGCACGCGGGTGGCGATGGCGGCGACGGCCCGCTCGGTGACGGCCGTGGCCGCGTGCTCGCGGGCCACCGACCACTCGTCCGCCGCCCACAGCTCGCCCACCCGGCGCTGCGCGGGGGCGATGAGCTCCAGGAGCACCCGCTCGGCGGGCACGCCGTCGTCCAGCAGCGCCAGCACCAGGTCGACGGCGCCGTACTCGTCCGCCTCGCCGATGTGCTGCAGATAACGCTCGACGGCCGTGCTGAGGTCGTTGACCAGGGCGAGGTCGGTCATCTGTGCCTTTCGGGGAGGGGGCGGGCGCGGATGACGAGCAGGGCGCGGTCGTCCTTGTCGCCGTGGGACGTCCAGGCGGTGGTGACCTCCTCGAGTCGTTGCACGACGGCCGAGATGGGCATGCCGACGCACGTGGCGAGGGCCTCCTTCAGCCGGTTCGTCCCGTACAGCTCGGTGCCGGTGGGGCCACCGGACGCCTCGGTGATGCCGTCGGTGTAGAGGAGGCACAGCTCGCCCGGGGCCAGCTCGACGGTGACCGGGCGGAGGTCGAGGTGGTCGTCGATGCCGAGCATGGAGCCCGAGGCGCTGACCTCCTCCACGCTGCCGTCGGCCCGCAGGATCAGCGGTTCCGGGTGTCCGGCCACGGCCACGTCGATCAGCAGGCGTCCCGCGCGGCCGGGGCGCAGCCGGGCCAGCACGAGCGTGGCGTAGGCGTCGGACGCCGGAGTGGCCAGCAGGGTCTGGTTGATCAGCGCGATCAGCCGTTCCGGCCGGTTCTCCACCAGCAGGAGCGTGCGCAGGCAGTGACGGATCCGCCCGGCCAGTACGGCGGCGCGGGCGCCCTTCCCGCAGACGTCTCCCAGGACGACCAGCGGCGCGTCCTTTCCCATACCCGCGCGAGCTGGGACATCCAGCCGGACGGCGGCGTAGGGGGCGTCCTGCCGGTCCACGCCCTGGGGCATGCCGGACCTGTCCAGGCCGTATGGGGCGCCTGGGGGGAGCTCGTCGCGGGGGACTCCGGGGCGGCCGGGGCTTGGGCGGCATACGTCGTAGAAGTCGCCGCCGATCAGGTCCGTCTGCTGCGAGGGGCGCAGCGATCCGGCGAGTTCGGCCTCGTCGAGGACGGGCAGCTCCGGCGGCAGCAGATCTTCGGTGAGAATCGCGTTGGTGGCGCTCTGCTCCTGGTACAGCAGGGCGGAGGCGATGGCGGCGCCGGCGCGGACGGCGAACGCGCGCACCAGGCTCTCGGCCGCCGCGTCGAAGGGCGGAGCGCCCTCGCGGCGGGCGAGCACGAGGACGCCGGCCGGTGTCCCGTTGCCGGGCAGCGGCGTCATCAGCAGGTGCGCGGCCTGGCCGAAGCCCTCGGGCAGCAGCCACCCGGGCGCCAGGGCCGCGTCGATCCGGAGGTGGGGCATGGCCGCGTACCCGTACAGCGCGTCGGTCAGCTCGGGCAGCTCGGCGACGGACCGCACCTCGCCCTCCCGCACGGTGGATCCCCAGGCCGTGGCGCGCAGCCAGGAGTGGGACCGGCGATGGTCGGGGAGAAGCAGCACCGTGGCGGCGTCGGCGAGGAACGACGCGGCGAGCTCGGCCGTGGCGCGGGCGCAGCGGCGCGTGTTGAGCGAGCCGGACAGCCGGTGGCCCGCCTCGACGAGGAACTTCGCGCGCTCGTGCGCGGGCGAGACCGGACGGAACTCCGCGCGCTCGTGCGCGGGTGAGAGCGGACGGGCGCCGGCCGGGACCTCTCCGGCGACCTCCGACAGGAACCACGCCTGGTGGGCCGGGCCGACCATCTCTCGACGCACCCGGACCGTGCGCCCGCCGTGGACGGCGAGACGGCTCACGCCGATGGGCGCGGCCGGGTCGAAGAGAGCGGCGGCGGCATCCAGGGAGGCCGGGGCGAGGGGAAAGGGGTCGGTGTCGAGGGAGGCGGGGTCGAGGGAAGCGGGGTCGAGGGAAGCGGGGGCGGCGTCGAGGGCGGCCGGGTCGAAGAGCGTCGCGGCGGAGCCGAGGATGCCCGAGTCGAAGGGGCCAGCGGCGGTGGCGGCGGAGGATGTGGGGAGGCCAGGTATCGCGTCCGGGGCGATGCGGACGGCGGCGGCGTTGGCCAGCAGAACGCGCCCGTCCGCGTCGCAGAGCACGACGCCCTCGCCCGAGGCCTCCAGGAGGGCACGCATCAGCGGGGCGTCCGGAGTCATGGCCGGTGCCGGCAGGAGGTCGGTGCGGTGATGGGCGGGAAGTTCGCTGGTGGCGCCGGAGATGTCACCGGTCGGTCGTGCTCGTGACATCACGAGGCCTTCCACATTGGGTGTAATCAGCCTACCTACCGACTTATCCGGTAAAGCCTGCCTGTGCCGATCGCGCATGGCGGTCCGGCGATCACAGGTGCGTCGTAGCCCTCGGGGTACCTGGAATGGGGCTAGGGGCGCCGCGATTTCCACCACTGTGGGGGGATCCTGACCAGCCCTTGGACGACCGCCGCCGCGCCGGCGCCGGGGGTCAGGAAGTGTTCGGGCGCGAGCGACGACGGCGGGCGCAGCAGCAGCCGGACGGAGCCCACGAGCAGCACCAGCCAACCGACGATCATCACAAGCTGCCGCAGCAGGCAGGCCATATGCCCGAGCAGGCTCGACGTCTGCCCGAGCAGGCCGCTGGCGGCGCTGACCACCGTGGAGGCGTCCTCCAGCCTCCGTGCCACTCTGGGTCGTCTCGATCTGACCACGTGGCCCACCTCCCACCAAAGGATCGTTGAATCCCTTCGGAGGGGCTCGCTAGCGCAAGCAATATCAACCGGCTCGCCCGCCCGCAACGCCAGCCGCGCACAGTGGGCAACTCTTCGAAATCGTGTTCGATTACATCCGGCCCCTTTGCCAGGCCCAGCGAGATTCCTGCCCTCGCGACAGGTGTGGCGCACCGCTCCCCCCGAGACGCCGCCGCGGTGCGATTCAGGGCTTGGAAGCCTTCGCGGTCAGTGAGAACGGTGAGATCGGGGGCCGCTAACTTGCCGCCGGGTGGGGGCCGCGTTCGCGGACCAGTTTCTCGACGCCGTCGAGGATGCGGTCGAGCCCGAACCCGAAGTGGGAGGCGGGGTCCTCCACGGGCCTCTCGGTGTCGTACTCGTCGAAGACGCCGTCGTTGAGGGCTTCGGCCAGGGCGGGGAAGCGTTCGTCGATGAGGCGGGCGAGCAGCTCGCCGTACGACGGCGCCGCGGGGTCGTCCTGGCCGGGCGCGGCGCCGGGGTCGCTCGTGGACAGCTGCGTGTCTCCGCGCACGTAGTGCAGGACCAGCAGCAGCACCGACATCTTCTCGCGCGGCCGCAGCGCGGTGCCACCGAGGGCGCGCAGCCCGGCGTCCAGCCAGGCCAGCTGCCCCGGGTCGAGCGGCGGTGTCCCCGCGGTCGTCACCTGCAGGATCCACGGGTGCCTGCGGTAGACGCCGGTCAGCTCCACCGCCCATCGGCGCAGCTCGGCGCGCCAGTCGGCCGGCGTGGGCGAGATCTCGGGCGCCGGCCCGGGTGCGGCGTCCAGCATGAACGTCCACAGCTCGTGCTTGTTGGCGACGTGCCGGTACAGCGACATGGTGGCGCACCCGAGCCGCTCCGCCAGGCGGGCCATGGACAGCGCCGCCAGGCCCTCGGTGTCGGCGATGGCGATCGCGGTGGTGACGATGCGGTCGAGGCTCAGCGCCTGTGCCGGGCCCCGCGCGCGGCGTTCGGAACGACCCCACAGGACTTCCAGCGTGCGGGGCAGCTCTCCGCCGGTCTTCTCGCTCATCGGCGCCATCCTACCGTTCTGCGTAGGGCATACGCCATGTGTATGACATACGCTCAGCGTATTCCCCACGCTCTGCGTATCAGATACGCTCAGCGTATGTCATACGCAGCCAATCGCCCTTCCCGTTGAGGAGCCGTCATGGTCATGACCACCGAGAGCCCGTCCTCCCCGCCCCCCGGTCCCTCGGCCGGCTCCGTTCCGTCCCGCCGCTGGTGGCAGCGGCCGTGGATGGCTCCGCTCGGCTTCATCGCCGTGGTGTTCCTGGTCTACTCACTGCCGCCGTACCTCACCGGTGACCCGGCGCTGTCCCGGGTGCCGCGACCGGCGGGCTTCTCGGCGCACTATCCCCTGCTGGTAGCGCACGTCATGTTCGCCTCGGTCGCGATGCTGACCTGCTTCCTGCAGGTGTGGCCGTGGTTCCGGCAGCGGTACCCGGTGGCGCACCGGTACGTCGGCCGGGTCTACGTCTTCGGGGGCGTGCTCCCGGCCGGCCTGGCCGGCCTGGTCATCGGGGCGGGCACCCCGTTCGGGCCGGTCATCGCGGTCAGCAACGTGATGCTGGCGCTGCTCTGGCTGTCGTTCACCGCCGCGGGCTACCGGATGGCGCGGCAGCGGCGGTTCGTCGACCACCGGCGCTGGATGCTGCGCAGCTTCGCGCTGACCTACTCGATCATCACCAACCGCGTCTGGGGCGTCATCGTCGCCATCGTGCTGACGCCGCAGTTCGAGACCACTTTCAAGGGGGACGTCACCATGTTCACCTGGACGCTGGCCGGCCTCGGCGGCTGGCTCGGGTGGACGGTGCCGCTGCTGGTCGTCGAGTGGTGGCTGGAGCGAGGCGAGGCGGCCAAGCGCCGCGCGCGGGCGCGCTCCCGCGCCGCCCGCCCGGCCGCTGTGCACGGCGCGTACGAGTGACCGCCTCAGGCGGCGACGTGCTCCGAGACCGGGGTGACGGCGGCGCGGCGTCGTGCGGGGAGGGGACGGCCGCGCTCGCGCAGGATGGTCTTGAGCACCCGCCAGCCGTCGCGCACGGCGTGCAGGTTGCTCGTGCCGTGGATGCGGCAGCGCTCGTGGCTCGGGATCTCCTGCACGGCGAGCCCGGACTTGGCCGCCCGGACGTTCATCAGCGTCTCGATCTCGAAGCCGTCGCAGTCGAGGGCGAGAGCGTCCAGGTGGCGCGACCAGAAGGCGTTGTAGCCGTAGCACAGGTCGGTGTAGCGGGTGCCGTACAGCCAGTTGGTCAGCGTGGTCAGCACCGTGTTGCCGAGCGAGCGGGTGACGCTGATGTCGTCGGATCCCGCGCCCGAGGTGAAGCGCGACCCCTTGGCGAAGTCCGCCCCCGCGACCAGGGCGGAGACGAAGCGGATGATCTCGCGTCCGTCCGTCGAGCCGTCGGCGTCGATCATGACGATGATGTCGCCGGTCGCCGCTGCGAAGCCCTCGATGAGGGCGTTGCCCTTGCCGCGCCCGGTCTGCCGGACGACGCGCAGTTCGGGGCGCAGGGCGCGGGCGACGGCCACGGTGTCGTCGGTCGACCTGCCGTCCACGAGGATGACCTCGTCGATCCAGCGTGGCAGGGTGGCGAACACGTGCGGCAGGTTCTCCGCCTCGTTCATGGCCGGAACCACCACGCTGACCGTCGCTCCGATGGCCAGGTCGTCGCTGACGGCGGTGTACTTGCCCTGGGGCGCGATGATCCCGTACGTCGTCATGGGCACATATTGGACCAGCCCGCCTGCAGGTGACTTGACAACCCCTTGCAAACCCATGGTCATCGACACTTCCGGCCTGGTCAGAGGCGGTACGTCCGGCAGAGGGGCTTGACTGCCGCGCCGGGTTTCGGTCAGGGGATTAGGGCGGCTATATCGGACATGTGCCTTGATCCGTAACCGCCGGTTCAGGCCGGCCACGTCCCGGGATACCTGGTTCACGGTGCCTTCTCCCGGGCGCCGGTCAGGAAGGCCGAACCGCTCACGCTCGCCTGACGCCGCCCGTGGGAGGCTACGCGCGTGCAGGATGTCAGTACGGGGAAGACCGGCCTCACTCCGCGGCTGGTCCGGGCCGAGCTCATCGTCGTCTTCGCCGTCTCGCTCGGCGCGAGCGCCCTGCGCTCCCTGATCTCGCTGATCGGCTCGCTCACCGCCCCCGCGGAGCTGAAGGCGCAGCACGCGGTGCTCGTCGGCACGAGGGCGCCCGGCCGTCCCTGGCTCGATCTGTCGCTGCAACTGGCCGACATCGCGATCGCCCTGGCCCCCGTCGCCCTGGTCGCCTACCTGCTGGTGCGGTCCGGGGAGTCGGCGCGCACCATCGGCGCCGACCTGCGGGAGCCGGGACGCGACCTGCTGCGCGGCGCGCTGCTCGCGGCCGTGGTGGGCGGTACCGGGCTGGCGTTCTACCTGCTGGCACTGCGGTCGGGCATCAACCTGGACGTCGTGCCCGACCGGCTTCCCGACGTCTGGTGGCGGGTGCCGATCCTGCTGCTCGCCGCCGCGCAGAACGGCGTGCTCGAGGAGGTCATCGTCAGCGGCTACCTGCTGCACCGCCTGGACGCGCTGGGCTGGCGGCCCTGGCGCGCGGTCGGCCTGTCGGCGACGCTGCGGGGCTCCTACCACCTGTACCAGGGGTTCGGCGGCTTCGTGGGCAACGTCGCCATGGGCCTGCTGTTCGGCCGTCTCTACCAGCGGTGGGGCCGGGCCATGCCGCTGGTCGTCGCGCACACGCTCATCGACGCGGTGGCCTTCGTCGGGTACGGCCTGCTCCGCGGCCGGGTGAGCTGGCTGCCGTGACACCACGGGCACGGGCGCCCGTCTGACGGGGAAGTGACTCTCGCAGGTTCGCCGGAGTTCATTCCTGTCGGTCCGACGCCTTTCGCACCGGAGTGGGTACCGTGACCTCGTGGATCAAAGCGAGGCCGGCCGTCGCCGCGCGCTGTGGGCCCTCGGAGCCCTTGCACTGGCGGGTTCGCTGGGTTCGCTGGCCGGTGACGCCGTGCGGTCGTCCTCACGCGCGCCGGGGGCCGCTCCGGCCCGGCACGGGCGGCGCAAGGCGCACCCACGGGTCGCGCCACCGCCCGCAGGGTGGACGGCGCACGCGCTGAAGGCCCGCCACCAGCCCGTGCGCAGCCTGCACGACCTGGCGCCGGCCGCGCCGCGCAACGCCATCGCGCTCACCATCGACGACGGTCCGCACCCCGAGTGGACGCCCCGCATGCTCGACCTGCTCGCCGAGCACGAGGTCAGCGCGACGTTCTCGCTCATCGGCCTGCAGGTGCAGCGCTACCCGCGGCTGGCCGAGCGCATCGTCCAGGCCGGGCACCAGCTCTGCAACCACACGATGCACCATCCCATCCCGTTCAACCGCCTGTCCGCCGGGCGCGTCAAGGCCGAGATCACCGAGGCGCAGCGGCGCATCTCCGACGCCACCGGCGTCCACGCGAGGTTCTTCCGCTCGCCGGGCGGATCGTGGTCGCCGCAGGTGGTGCGCGCCGCCGGCGACCACGGCATGATCCCGATCGACTGGGACGTCGACCCGCGCGACTGGTCCAGGCCGGGCACCCGGCGCATCGCCCAGAGCATGCTCGCCTGCCGGCCGGGCGCCATCCTGCTGTGCCACGACGGGGGCGGCGACCGTTCCGAGACGCTCAGGGCACTGCGCACGGTCATTCCCCGCCTCAAGCATCGGGGCATGGCGTTCGTGGCCCTCTGACCCTGTCCGGCCGGGACATGGCGGTGTCGATCACGGTATTTATGGGGATAGACAGCTCGACGAGTCTTCACCCGTCCGGCCCGGGAGGCGGCACTGAGCACGCGCGGGGTGGTCGCGGTGGCCGGAGTCGCCATCGTGCTCGTCTCTCTCGCCGGTCACGCCGCGACGAAGGACACGACGCGCGTCACCGAGCGCGCCGGCCCGCTGGAGAACCCGGACGGCACCAGGCCGGGCCTGGTCGCCATCACCTCGCGCATGGACCGGGCGGCGGCCGTCGACCTGATCCGGCGGGTGCGGGTCGGCCGCCAGGGTTCCAAGCGCGGGTACACGCGCACCCGGTTCGGCGAGAACTGGGCGGACACCGCGCGGGGCGTGCCGTACGCGCGCAACGGCTGCCGCACCCGCGACGACCTGCTCGCCCGGGACGGCGAGGAGGTGGCCTACCGCCGCGGGTCCCATTGCGTGGTGGTGGCGATGAAGCTGCGCGACCCCTACACCGGCAGGACGATCCGGTGGCGCAAGCACGACGCCGACCGCGTGCAGGTCGACCACGTGGTGCCGCTGTCGTACGAGTGGCGCATGGGCGCCTCCCGATGGAGCATGGCCAAGCGGGTGCGCATCGCCAACGACCCGCTCAACCTGATCCCGGTCTACGGCCCGGCCAACGAGGACAAGGGCGGCGCGGGCCCGGCGTCCTGGCTGCCCCCCGTGCGGAAGGTGCGCTGCGCGTACGTGACCCGCTTCGCGCAGGTCGCGGTGAAGTACGACCTGCCGGTCACCAGGCTCGACAAGTCCGCCATGCTCGCCCAGTGCCGCTGACCCGCGGCCGGTCGGTTTCCCTCGCCCGGCCTGCGACCCCGGCCCGTTCCCCCTCGGCCCGCAGCCGCGGCCGGTGGCTGGTGGGTCGCCTCCGCCGGTCGGCGGCCCGGTCAGTGCCTCGCGCCGACCGGGTGGCGGTACTGCTCGGGCGCCATCGGCGCCTGGTTCACGTGCTGGTTCACGTGCGGCTCCTGCGGCGCGGGCGCGACCGGAGCCTGAGTGCCGGCGACGAGCCCGCGCACGGCGGCCTCGAGCTCCTCGGGGGTCTCGCCCTCGGCGAGCCGCGGGTCCGCCTTCGCGGCGCCCTTGGGCGTGGCCCAGAAGCGCCCGGTGTGCTCCCCGTACCACACCGTCCATCCGGGCAGCCGTGCCGCCAGTTCGCGTGCGACGGCCTTGCCGTCGGTGACCTCGTTCGCCATCACGACCCTCTTCCGTGGTTTCACCCGTCATCGACAGCCGGGACGGTCACCATCTGACGGAGCACACTGCCCGCGAGCTTCCTCGACGGGTGAGGCTCTCCCTTTACGGACGGTCGATCGGCCGGCTCGAACCAGACCGGACTGCCCGCTATGTCGCCGTGAAAACCCCCGGGACCCACCGTACGTGAGAAAAGCCGTTTATGGCCGTGAACCCGCTCGTAAAGGTGTGTGTGCTCCGGAGTCAGGCCCGTGGCTACCCACCCGTATCGACCCCTATCCCACCGTTTGCTGGGGTTCCCCCCATCTCCCGCGCCTGCTCATCATGGGTCCAATCGACGATCTCAGGGAGTGCCGATGAGAACCGCGCACCGGACCTGTCCCCTATGCGACGCCGTCTGCGGCCTGCGGCTCACGCTCGACGACACCGGACGCGTCACGTCGGTCAAGGGCGACCCGGACGACCCGTTCTCCAAGGGCTTCATCTGCCCGAAGGGCGCGAGCCTCGGCCACCTCGACCAGGACCCCGACCGCCTGCGCGTCCCCCTCGTGCGCAAGCAGGACGACGAATGGCACGAGGTCAGCTGGCAGGAGGCCTTCGAGACCGTCGAGCAGGGGCTCAAGGGCGTCATCGACCGGCACGGCCGCGACGCCGTGGCCCTCTACCTCGGCAACCCGACCTTCCACACCATGGGCGGCATCCTGTACCGGGGGGCGCTGGGCCAGGCCCTCGGCACGCGCAACGTCTACTCCGCCAGCACGATCGACCAGATGCCCAAGCACGTCGCCTGCGGCTACCTGTTCGGCGACCCGCTCGCCATCTCGGTGCCCGACGTCGACCGCACCGACTACTTCCTCGTGCTCGGCGCCAACCCGGTGGAGTCCAACGGGTCGCTGTGCAGCGCCCCCGACTTCCCGAGCCGCCTCAAGGCGCTGCGCGGGCGCGGCGGCCGGCTCGTGGTCGTCGACCCGCGCCGCACCCGCACCGCCGCCGTCGCCGACGAGCACCTGTTCATCCGCCCGGGCACCGACGCGTTCCTGCTGTTCGGCATCGTCCACACCCTGCTCTCCGAGGACCTCACGACGATCGGCCTCGACGTCGCGGGGCTGGACGACCTGCGGCGGCTGTCGGAGGACTTCACCCCCGACATCGTCTCGCCGGTGTGCGGCGTGCCCGCCGCGGACATCGTCCGCATCGCCCGCGAGCTGGCCGCGGCGCCCACGGCCGCCGTTTACTCGCGCATCGGCGGCTCCACGGTCGAGTTCGGCACCGCGACGCAGTGGCTCGTCGATGTGGTCAACATCCTGACCGGCAACTTCGACCGGCCCGGCGGCGTCATGTTCACCCGCACCGCCACCATGGACCTCGGCCGCACCGGCGAGCCGTACACCACCGGGCGCTGGCACAGCCGCGTGCGCGGGCTGCCGGAGTCGCTCGGCGAACTGCCGGTGGCCACCCTCGCCGACGAGATCGAGACCCCGGGCGAGGGGCAGGTCAGGGCTCTGGTGTCCGTGGCCGGCAACCTGGTGCTCTCAGCGCCGGGCGGCCCCCGTCTGGACCGCGCGCTGGCCGGCCTCGACTTCGTGGTCTGCGTCGACCCCTACCTCAACGAGACCACCAAGCACGCGAACGTCATCCTGCCGCCGCCGCGCATCCTGCAGATGCCGCACTACGACTTCCTGCTGCTGTCGGTCACCGTGCGCAACTACACGCGGTTCTCCCCGGCCATCCTGCCGCTTTCGCCCGAGCAGATGTCCGAGGCCGACATCCTGTCGAAGCTCACGCTCATCGCCTCCGGCCAGGGCGCCGGCGCCGACCCCGCAGCGCTCACCGAGATGATGCTGGACCAGATCCTCGGCGGGGCCACGCAGGCGCCGGGCTCTCCCTTCGAGGGCAGGGACGTCGCCGAGGTGCGGGCCTCGCTGCGGGGCGACAGCGGGCCCGAGCTGCTGCTGGACGCCTTCCTGCGGCTCGGCACGCACGGACTGTCGCTCGCCGACCTGCTGGACAACCCGCACGGCATCGACCTCGGGCCGCTCACGCCCCGGCTGGCTGAGCTGCTGTGCACCGAGTCGGGCCGGGTGGAGCTGGCCGCGCCGCGGCTGGCCGAGGAGGCCGGACGGCTGCGCGAGCGGCTGGCCGCGCCGGCCCCCGAACTGCTGCTCATCGGACGCCGGCAGCTGCGCTCCAACAACAGCTGGCTGCACAACGTGCCCACGCTGGTCGGCGGGAGCAACCAGTGCACCCTGCACGTCAATCCGGCCGACATCGCCCGGTACGGCATCGGCGGGCAGGCGGTGATCCGGTCGGCGAACGGCGAGCTGGTCGTGCCGGTCGAGCCGAACGACGCCATCATGCCGGGCGTGGTCAGCCTGCCGCACGGATGGGGCCACGCGGGCAGCACCCAGCGCGTCGCGGCCGAGCACGCCGGGGTCAACGCCAACGCCCTCACGGACGAGTCGGTGGTGGACGTGCCGTCGGGCAACGCCGTGTTCAACGGCGTCCCGGTGACCCTCGCGCCCTACGAGCCCGAGAAGCCGGCGCTGACCGGGTCGTTCCCGCTGTCCTCCACCGCCGCCGTCTGAACGAGGTCCCCACCGGCTCCACCCGCGGCCGTCTGAGCGAGGTTCCCACCGGCTCCGGCCGCGGCCGTCCAGGCGAGGCTTCCGCCGGCTTCCGCTACGGCCGTCTCAGCGAGGCCTCCGCCGGCTCCGGCCGCGGCGGGGTCGCCGGGCGGGGACAGCAGGAAGTGCAACCGCACGGAGGTGCCCGCGGGCCGGTGGTGGATGCGCACCAGGTCGGCCAGCTCGTTGGCGATGAGCACGCCGCGCCCGCGGGTCGCGCCGTCCGCCGGCGGGACGCGCCCGGTCATCGGGTCGGCGATGTGCCCGGTGTCGTCGAGCTGGCAGGCGAGCACGCCGTCCTCGGCCCACACCGTCAGCGTGGCGGGCCCGGTCGTGTACTCGGTGGTGTTGGTGGCCAGCTCGTTCATCGCCAGCAGCAGCTCGACGACGCGCTCCCCGGCCAGGCCCTCCGCCATCGCCCGCACGGTGAGGAAGTCACGCACGCCCGGCAGCGCGCCGACGCCGGTGAAGGTGTACCGCTCGGCGTCCTCCGGCGGCGCGGGCAGCGGCCAGTCGAACGCCGCGGCCGTCTCGAGCGGGTCGCCGTAGGCGGCGCTGGCCCGGCTCCCGTCGGCGTCCTCCAAGATGGGATGGGTGCGCTCGGCGTCGGCCAGCGCCGAGGGGGCGAGCGCCGAGGCGTCGTACGGGCACAAGATGGCGGCGTCCCTGCCGGCGAACGCGGCGTTGATCAGCGCCTCGTGCGCGACGCAGGCCGGGTACTCGACGGCGCTGCGGCCCTTCCAGATGGGCTCCCCGATGATCCACACGCGGCGGCCGGGGTGGGCGCCGGCGAAGGCCAGCAGGACCGAGGGGATGATGCGCCCCGGATTACGGCCCGCGCGGGCCATGTCGGCGAAGGTCACGGCGTCGCCGTCGGCGCCGAGCCGCGCGCGGACCAGCTCGCCGTTGCCGCCGGGGACGGCGACCAGGGCGGGGTCCCCGGACGCCAGCGCGCGCCGGACGAACGCCGCGCAGCCCGACGCGTACTGGTCCAGGTCCCGGTAGAACAGGCCGATGTGCTCGAACGGGCCGGCCGCCCGCGGGGCAGGTGCGTGCCGGTTCATGCGACGGCCCCCGCGCACGGCTCGCCGCCCAGCAACCGCATCAGCTTCGCCAGCGGCACCGAGCACCCGGTGATGCGCACTTTGGGCGGGGCGGTGGTGGCCGCGCCCATGAGCAGCCTGGCGGCGCCGGCGTCGGCGAACCGCAGCCCGGCCACGTCGAGGGTCACCGTGGCGTCCGAGCGGGACATGTCGTCGATGACGTCGGCCAGGGTGGCGGCCAGCGCGTCGCGGTTGGAGGCGTCGGCCTCGCCGATCAGCCGCAGCCCCGGCGGCTCACCGGTGCGTTCCATGCGCAGCAGGGGCCGCCAGTTCCAGTCGGTGCCGGGTTCCATGCGGGACGGGTGCGCGGCCGAGACGCGCAGGAGGCTGACCTGGTCGAACAGCCGCCGGTCGTACAGGCAGAGGGCCATGGCGTAGCCGTCGGCGAAGACGCGGTTGACCTGGGCCTCGTACCAGTGGAGAGGGTCGGCGCCCACCACGTCGGCTCTCGCCCACGACATGTCGCCGATCAGGCGCAGGGCCGTGTATCCGCCGCCGCGCGCCACGGCGATCTCGCGCTGCCAGTCGTCGAGCACCACCATGGGGTCGAACAGGCCGTTGGTGAGGTAGCCGTCCCGCGGGTGGCCCATCTGCAGTTGCCCGGTGCGGACCAGACGCCAGGCGTCCACGCCGTTGTCCGTCAGCTCGCGCAGCAGGAGGTCCGGGGACGCGTCGGAGAGGTAGAGGATCTTCTGGTTGGCGCCGGCGCCGGCCTTCACGTAGCCCGTTATGGCGGCCAGCCGCTGGTGTTCGTCGTCGAAGGTCCAGCACACGTGGTCGCCTGGACGTATTCGATCCACAACCGATGGATCCATCGGCCTCCTCATTTCTGGCGGACGCCTTCCCGTTCCGGTTCTGCTGTCCACCGGACCGGGCCGCCGTCCGCCGTGCTGCCGGTCAACCCGACTGCACCGGGCCGCGATTCAGGCTACCAGCCGCATATCGACCGCCGTAGGTGATAACCCCGCACCTGGTGGCCCGGCGGCCTCGGCCGCTCCCGGGGTCCCCGGCGGCGGGCGGCGGCGGGCGGGGGCGGGCCGCCGCTGCCGGGAATCGGCCGCCTACCTGGAGGAGGACGGCTGATTCAACGATCTATATCGCTATATTCATGGCCATGCTGCTCCCGGCCCCCGAGGTCGCAGATCTACCGGTCGTGCATGCCGTCCGGCCACGGCTGCGCGTTCTCGATCTGCTGCGCTTCTGCGCGGCGTTCGCGGTGGTGCTCTTCCACTACGGGCACACGCGGGCGTGGGGGACGCCGAACGCCTTCCCCACCCTGAGCGCGGTGACCATGTTCGGGGTCTACGGGGTCCGCATGTTCTTCGTGATCAGCGGGTTCGTGATCCTGATGAGCGCGTGGGGACGCACCCCCGGCGAGTTCGCCTCCTCGCGGATCGCCCGGCTCTACCCGGCGTACTGGGCCAGCGTGATCATCCTCGGCGCGCTCGCGGTCGTGGGACTCACCACCGACCACCGGCCGACCCTGAGCGAGCTGATCGCCAACCTCACCATGCTCCAGCACGGGCTGCGGATCCGCGATCTGGAGCTGGTGTACTGGACGCTCTGGCAGGAGCTGATCTTCTACGTGCTCATCGCGGTGTTCGCCGCGATCGGCTTCACCTACCGGCGCTGCCTGGCCTTCCTCGGCGGCTGGCTGGTGCTCCTGGCCATCGCCGAGCGGGTGGACGCCGACCTCCTCCAGGCCGTCCTCGTCCCCTTCAGCGCCCCGTACTTCATCGCGGGGATGGCCCTGTACCTCGTCCACCGCTTCGGCGGGTCACTGTTCCCCTGGCTGTTCGTGGGCGCCGGCTGGGCGGTCGCGCTCGTGCAGGTGCTGGGGGAGAACCCGCCGGCCGTCCAGCGGTTCGGGCAGAACCTGGGGTCCGCCCTGGTGGTCGGCGTGATCTCCCTGATCTTCCTGGTGATGGTCCTGGTCGCGCTCGGCACCTTCGACGGGGTCGACTGGCGCTGGCTCACCGTGCTGGGCGCGCTCACCTACCCGCTGTACCTGTTCCACCACCACGTCGGGTATCTCCTCATCGGGTGGCTGCACGCGCCGCTGGGCAGGTGGCTCACCCTGCCCGTGGTGCTGGCCGCCGCGCTCGTCCTCGCGTACGGCGTGCACCGGCTGGTCGAGGTGCCCCTGCAGGGCCGGCTGAGGTCCGCGCTCAACCGGTCCCTCCGCGCCGACGACGGCTACTCGGACCGCGCGGGGTAGACCTCGCCGCCCTTGAGCTCGCGTCCCTGCAGCAGCGCCGTCACCGTCACGAAGTGGTAGCCCTGCTTCTCCAGCGTGGTCAGCACGGCCGGCATCGCCTTGACGGTCTGGGGGACGATGTCGTGCAGCAGGATGACGCCGTTGCGCTTGGCCAGCTTCAGCGTCCGCGCGGTGATGACCTTGGTGTCGCGCGCCTGCCAGTCGAGCGTGGAGCCCGTCCACAGGATCTGCGGCAGTTCCAGCTCGGCCATCAGGCGGCCGACCCGGGAGTCGGTGGCGCCGTTCGGCGGGCGCATCATCGTCGGCCGCTCGCCGATCGTCTGCTCGATCACCTCGGAGGTCGAGTTGACCTCCTGCATGATCTCGTCATCGGTCAGCTTGGTGAGATCGGGGTGGGTCCAGGTGTGGTTTCCCACCTCGTGGCCCTCCGCCACGATGCGCCTGGCCAGCTCGGCCCGGCCCTCGACCTTGCGGCCGAGCAGGAAGAAGGTGGCCTTGGCCTTGTGCTTCTTCAGCGTGTCGAGCAGTTCGGGGGTGTAGGGCCACGGCCCGTCGTCGAAGGTCAGCGCGATGCACTTGTACCGGGCGCAGTACGGCTTGGCCGGCTCGTCCGCCTTCTTCCCCGTCTCGGCCGCCGCCGGAACGGTCAGCAGGCCCATCGCACACACTGTTGCCACAAGTACTCGGACTTTCCGCCACATGGCCCCGAATCTTAGTGAAACGGCGCACAAGTAGCGATCTCTACGCACGGTTCCGTGCGATCCGTCCCTGGCGGGCTCGTGGGCCCGTACCGCGTCGAAGGGGGACCCACCGGCGGTCCCGATCCTCTGACCTGGTGTTCCTGGGCAGAACGACGCCGACGAAAATTGTCCCGACGAGAGTGTCGAAACGGCGTGCAGGCGTTCGACGCGTGTGTGACGGCTGGTCGACGCGTCCGGGATCCGCCGGACCCAGCCCGAGACGACAAGGGAGCGACAATGCGATTTCTGATGATGCACCGGCTCGACGAGCGTGCCCCCGAGGCCTGGAACCCCAGCCAGGAGTTCATGGAGAAACTGGGCGCGTTCATCCAGGACTCGATGGAGAAGGGCATCCTGATCACGGCCGAGGGCGTTCACCCGTCCGAGCGGGGCGCGCTGGTCCGCAAGGCCCGCGGCGGGGGGATCACCGCGATCGACGGCCCGTTCACCGAGGTCAAGGAGGTCATCGGCGGCTTCGCGCTGCTCAACTTCGACGACCGCGCGCAGGCCGTCGAGTACGCCAAGCGGTATGCCGACCTCTTCGACGACGTCGAGGTGGAGGTGCGCCAGGTCGCGGAGGCCGACGACTTCCCGGCCTGACGACACCGGCGGAGGCCGGCCCCATCGGGACCGGCCCCCGCCGGCGTCTCCGCGCCCATCAGACGCGGCGGGCGAAGAACGGTCCCGCCCGCCACGCGTCGGTCACGCGTCATCACCCCAGGACGAGCGGGAGGCGGCGCACTCCTGTCAGAGACGGCGTGGGGATGAACTGCACGGGGTCCTGCGGGTCGGTGCGAAGGACGTCGAACCGGTCGAGCAGGATGTTCAGCGCGACCTGTCCCTCCAGCCGGGCCAGGGGCGCGCCCAGGCAGAAGTGGACGCCGCGGCCGAAGCCGAGGTGCGGGTTGGGCTCGCGACCGGGGGCGAAGACGCCGGGGGCGCGGAACTGGCGCGGATCCCGGTTGGCCGCCGCGAGCCAGACCATGACCATTTGGTCGGCCGGTATCGTCGAATCGCCGAGCCGCGCCTCCCGGGTGGTGGTGCGGCCGAGGAGGGCGAACGGGGTCAGGAACCGGATGGACTCCTCGATGACGTCCGGGATCGCCGAACGGTCGGCGCGTACCGCCTCCTGCTCGCCGGGGAAGGCGTCCAGGCACAGCACCGTGTTGCCGAGCAGCATCGTCGTGGTGATGTGACCGGCGAGCAGCAGCACGATGGCGAAGTTCACCACCTGCTCGTCGGGCAGGCGTTCGCCGTCCACCTCCGCCTCCACCAGCCTGGTGAGCAGGTCGGCGCGCGGCTGCCGCCGGCGTTCCGCGGCGTGCGCGGCGAGGTAGGCCGACATCTCCTTCCACGGTCCCATCGTGGCCTGGAGGTCCGCGCTGCGCTCCTCGGCGGACCGGTTGAGCGAGATCTCGGCGTCCCGCTGGAACAGCGCGTCGGCCCACTGCTTGAACAGGGCGCGATCGCTGCTCGGCACCCCGAGCAGCTCGGCGATGACGATGACCGGCAGCGGGTAGGCCAGGTCGGTCACGAGCTCGAACCGCTCGTGCTCGCGCGCCGCGTCGATCAGCTCGCCGGTGAGCGCGGCGATCCGCGGTTCGAGATCGGCCACGACCTTGCGGGTGAAGGCGCTGCTGACCAGCTTGCGCAGTTTGCCGTGCTCCGGCGGGTCGATCTGGGTGATGAAGCCGTTCAGCGAGAAGTCATCCTCGCTGGGCAGCAGCTCCTTGGGGACGATGCGCATGGTGTCGGAGGAGAACGTCGCCGGGTCGCCGAGGACCTCGTGGGCCTCCGGGTATCCGTAGACGTTCCACAGTCCGGTGCCGGCGTCGAACTCGACCGCCGGGCCCGAACGGGGCCCGTGCAGCCAGAAGTGCCGTTCGGGGATGTCGTACCGTTCGACGATGTCGGACATCGCCTCTCCTTGGTTGAGGATCCCTCTGCCGATGTGGGTCAGGACGACCTCTCGCGGTACTCCTTCCAGCGCTCGAACATCCCGTCCGAGTCCTGCAGGATGAAGGCGAAGAACTCCCGGGTGTCCTCCAGCCGGCCGCGCTGGCCGGGCCGGTCGTCACCGATGATGGACAGCCCGAAGTCGAGCGTGTCGAGGCTCTGCCTGACGATGGCGAGCTGAACCCGCATGACCTGGTCCCATCCGCCGCCGACCATCCGGTAGCGGTGCTCGCGGGCGGAGGTGGGGACGCGTTCCACCATCCCGCTCAGCTCGAGCTGCCTGGCGACCGTGCTGACCGCGGTCTTGCTCACCCCGAGCGTCGCCGCCAGGCCGGTGAGCGACTGGTCGGGCGGGTCACAGATCATGAGCCACCCGTACAGGCGGCCCATCGTGCGCGTCCCGCCCAGCCGCTCCATGATCAGTCCCATGCGATCGACGAACTCGGCCTCCGAAACTTTCACCCGCGCCAACTCCGCAATGATCGTCAACTACGTACTTTACGAAGTGTACGTCGGTCGGCTCCGGACGTGAAGAGCGGCGCGGACAGGACGGACCTCGCGTCCGCGGAGAGGCGGCCGGGCTCATCGGGCGATCTCAGAGGTCTCCCTCGCTGACGGCGCACCTCTGAAATTTTCTTGCCGACTTGACACATTTCGGCAGGGTTTCCAGACTGTGTTTCCGAGGCGGCCCCTCCTGCCATGTGGTGGTGTGCGGTGAGGACCGTCATTCATGACGCCCTAGTGGTGTGCGTTCCCTGATCACGGGACGCGGCGTCGATCGCGCGGGGTGACCCCAGCGTGTCCGCATTTCCGTGATTCAGTCTGGAGCACTCAGTCATGGGCATTAAAGAGATGTTTCCGCCGCTGCCTTTCAGGCGGCCGCGGGTTCTGATCGCCGCCGCCGCCGGCCTGCTCGGCGTGGTCGCCGCGGTGACGGTACCGACCATGCCGGCCGGTGCGGCGGCGAGCACGCTCGGCGCGGCCGCCGCGCAGAGCGGGCGGTACTTCGGTACGGCCATCGCCTCGGGGCGGCTTGGTGATTCGGCGTACACGACCATCGCGAACCGTGAGTTCAACATGGTGACGGCCGAGAACGAGATGAAGATCGATGCGACCGAGCCCAACCAGAACCAGTTCAACTTCAGCGCCGGTGACCGGGTCTACAACTGGGCGGTGCAGAACGGCAAGCGGGTGCGTGGGCACACGCTGGCCTGGCATGGTCAGCAGCCGGGGTGGATGCAGTCGATGTCGGGCAGTGCGCTGCGGCAGGCGATGATCAACCACATCAACGGGGTGGTGGGCCACTACAAGGGCAAGATCTACGCCTGGGACGTGGTCAACGAGGCCTATGCCGACGGCAACTCCGGTGGGCGGCG
>NZ_JBEXGS010000040.1:0-44718 GCF_040607455.1 Sphaerisporangium sp. NPDC005289 | reverse complement strand
GCCGGTCACCGCCAGCACGGTGGTGAACACCGCCCCGGCCTCCACGATGAACATCACCGGGTTACGCCACAACGTCACCGGATTCAGCTTGCGCACCGCGTCCGGCAGCGCCGCCACCAGGCGCCGGGGGTCGAACGGGCCGCCGCCGGATCGGCCGTTTTCTGCGGAGCGGCGCGGACGGACCGGGCTGCCGAGCGTGCGATCGGACATGTCAGGACAGCCCTTCCGCGAGCGGCCCGAGCGCCAGGGCGGGGAGGAAGGTGAGCGCGACGAGGATGACGGTCACGCCGACGACCATGCCGACGAACTGCGGCCGGTGGGTGGGCAGCGTGCCCGCCGACGCCGGCACCGGCGCCTGCCCGGCCAGCGACCCGGCCAGGGCCAGCACGAAGACGATCGGCAGGAACCGGCCGAACGCCATGCACAACCCGAGGACGGTGTCGTACCAGGGAGTGCCGGCGTTCAGCCCGGCGAACGCCGAGCCGTTGTTGCTGGAGGCGCTGGTGAACGCGTAGAGCACCTCCGACAGGCCGTGGGGACCCGAGTTGAGCATGCTCGCCCGCTCGGCCGGCGAACCCATCGCCAGGGCGGTGCCGACGAGCACCAGCACCGGCGTGGTCAGGAAGTACATCGAGGCCAGCTTGACCTCGCGCGACCCGATCTTCTTGCCCAGGTACTCCGGAGTGCGGCCGACCATCAGTCCGGCCACGAACACCGTGATCACCGCCAGCACCAGCATGCCGTACAGGCCCGCGCCGACTCCGCCGGGCGCGACCTCGCCCAGCATCATGTTCACAATCGTCATCATCCCGCCCAGCGGCGTGAACGAGTCGTGCGCCGAGTCGACGGCTCCCGTGCTGGTCAGGGTGGTCGCGGCGGCGAAGGTCGCCGAGTCCGGCACGCCGAACCTCACCTCCTTCCCCTCCAGGGCCGCGCCCACCGCCCGGGGCACGGTCGCGCCCCCGGACAGTTCGAACGCGGTGGTCAGCGCGACGCTCGCCAGCGCGATCACGGCCATCACGGCGAGGATCGCCCGCCCCTGGCGGACCTGGCCGACCATCCGGCCGAAGGTGCGCGGCAGCGCGAACGGGATCAGCAGGAGCAGCAGGATCTCGACCCAGTTCGTCCAGCTCGTGGGGTTCTCGAACGGGTGGGCGGAGTTGACGTTGAAGAAGCCGCCGCCGTTGGTGCCGAGCTCCTTGATCGCCTCCTGGCTCGCCACCGGCCCGCCCGGGATGAGCTGCGCGCCGCCGGCGAGCGTGGCGACCTCGTGCGGCCCGGACAGGTTCTGCACCACACCGCCCGCCGCGAGGACGAGCGCGGCGGCGAAGGCGATCGGCAGCAGGACGCGCATCGTGCCGCGCACCAGGTCCACCCAGAAGTTGCCCACGTGTTCGGTGCGGCTGCGCGCGAACCCGCGCACCAGGGCCATCGCCACGGCCATCCCGACCGCCGCCGACCCGAAGTTCTGCACCGCCAGCCCGGCCATCTGCACCAGATGGCCCATCGTCGACTCACCCGAGTACGCCTGCCAGTCGGTGTTGGTGACGAAGCTGACCGCCGTGTTCCAGGCGACGTGATCGGGCACCGGTGGCCGGCCCAGGCTGAGCAGCAGCCTGTCCTGGAGACGCTGGAAGGCGTACAGGAACAGGACCGACACCGCCGAGAACGCCAGCACGGCGCGGGCGTAGCCGGTCCAGTTCTGCTCGGCGCCGGGGCGCACGCCGATCAGCCGGTACACCCCGCGCTCGGCTGCGCTGTGCCTGGACCCGGTGTAGACGCGGTACATGTAGTCGCCCAGCGGGCGGTGCGTCAGCGCGAGGGCGACGGCGAGGGAGCAGACGAACACGGCGCCCGCCGTCGCGGTGCCCATCAGAACCGCTCCGGGAACAGCAGGGCGGCGACCATGAACAGCACCAGGACGGCGGCCACCGCCAGTCCGGCGGCGTTCACGGCGTTCACAGCCGCTCCACCCCGCGCACGACCAGTCCGACGATCGCGAACACCACGATCGTCAGGGCCACGAAGCCGACGTCGGCCATCGCCACTCCTCGCAATCCCGCAAGACGCCTCCCAGGGCCCGGCAGGGGCCGCAGGACGAGACAATCGCGATGCTTGGCGTGGTTGACGCGTTTTGACGGATTCCATACGCGGTCAGGCCGAGTATTGGCGCCCGCCATACGCCTCCATCGCCGACCCGCACCTGAGCCGGTGGGCGCGGGGCCCGCCGGCTCAGGGCTTCGAGTGAGGCGCTTCGGCTCGACCTCGGTTCAGAAGCGCCGATTCAGGAGCGTCGTTCCCGGGGGTCGGTTCCGGGGCGTCGTTCCCGGGGGTCGGTTCCGGGACGTCGGGTTCAGAAGCCGAAGGAGCGGCCGATGATCTCCTTCATGATCTCGGTGGTGCCGCCGTAGATGGTCTGGACGCGGCTGTCCATCCACGCCTTGGCCACCGGGTACTCGACCATGTAGCCGTAGCCGCCGTGCAGTTGCAGGCAGCGGTCGATGACCTTGTGCTGGAGCTCGGTCGTCCACCATTTGGCCTTGGCCGCGTCCACGACCGTGAGCTCTTTGGCGTTCAGCGCGCGGATGCACTTGTCCACGTAGTGCCGGGCGATCTCCACCTCGGTGGACAGCTCGGCGATGACGAAGCGGGTGTTCTGGAACTTGCCGATGTTCCGGCCGAACGCCTGGCGGGACTTGCAGTACTCGATGGTCGTCTCCAGCACCGCCTCCGCCGCCGCGACCGCCGCCACCGCGATCGACAGGCGTTCCTGCGGGAGGTTCACCATGAGCTGGATGAAGCCCTGACCCTCCTCCTCGCCGAGCCGGTTGGCCACCGGGACGCGGACGTTCTCGAAGAACAGCTCGGCGGTGTCCTGGGCGTGCATGCCGATCTTCTCCAGGTTGCGCCCCCGGGAGAAGCCCTCCATGCCGCGTTCGACGACCATCAGGGTGGTGCCGCGCGCCCCCGCCGCCGGGTCGGTCTTGGTGACCACGACGACCAGGTCGGAGTTGACGCCGTTGGTGATGAACGTCTTCTGGCCGTTGACGATGTAGTGGTCGCCGTCGCGGACCGCCGTCGTCTTGATGCCCTGCAGGTCGCTCCCCGCGCCCGGCTCGGTCATGCCGATGGCGGTGATCAGCTCGCCGGAGGCGAAGCCGGGGAGCCAGCGCTGCTTCTGCTCGTCGTTGGTGAGATCGACCATGTACGGCGCCATGATGTCGTTGTGCAGGCCGAACCCGAGCCCGGTCGCGCCGAACCTCATGATCTCTTCGACGATGACCGCGTTGAAGCGGAAGTCGGAGATGCCCGAGCCTCCGTACTCCTCGGGGACCGAGAAGCCGAACATGCCGAGCTCGCCGGCCTTCTTCCACACCTCTCGCGGGACGATGCCGTCCTTCTCCCACTGCTCGTGGTGGGGGACGACCTCGCGCGTCATGAACTCGCGCACGGTCTCACGGAAGAGCAGATGCTCCTCCTCGAAGAGGTCTCGCTGCATTCGCTTCCTCCTTGGGGTTACCGCACCAGAATACGATTCTGGTCATCGCCGGACCCGGGGGACCCCGCACGGTCGAGGGGCGTTCCCCTACGTCACAAATCAGCCACTTTCTGCAGTGTTACTCCTGCATAAGCCCGCCGTAAGCCCGCAGAGTCATACGATCTACCTCCGGCTGCCTGTCGGCCTGGACGCGTGATCGGAGGCGATCGTGAACGGCTGGGCTCCCAAGCTCCGCAGATCCCTGGCAGCGGCGGCTTTGGTCGCGTGCGCGGGCGCCGTTGCCCTCCCGGTGGCCCCCGGAAACGCCGACACCGGTTATCACCATTACCCGTACACCTGTATAAACGGTGCCTTCATTCCCCGTGGGGGGCCACAGCCCATTCAGGTGGAAATCGCCATCCCCAAGACCGTCCGTGTAGGCGAGCGGATCGCCGTGGACTGGACGATGACCGCTTCCCCGCTGGTGTCGTCCAACCACTTCCCGGCGGGTGGTCGGCTCTCGGCGACCGCCACCGTCGACGTGGGTGGCCTGTGGCAGGGCAAGCTCGACTCGACGGGCACCAAGGAACAGGCGGAGTTGCAACCGGGTGGTCGGCTGGAGATGCCGACGGCGATCTCGGGGTCGGTGTCCACCACCAAAGAGGGCAAGCTGTACATCATTCCCCGGCTTCTCACCCTGACGTTCACACCCCCCGCGAGCACCGTCCGCGTCAACGACAGCGATGCTGCCCCGCACAACGGCGACCCCCACCAGCACGGCCCGATCGTCTATAAAGGCAACTGGTTCTATGCCGGTGATCGCGCGCAGTACGGTGACTATGAGAACGATCTTCACGCGACGAAGGATCAGAATGACACCGCCGAGGTGAAGTTCCTCGGCAACCGCATCAAGTACATCGGCGAGCGGGTCGAGACTGTGGGCAAGGTGGCCGTCTACGTCGATGGTGTGAGGGAATCGGTCGACATCGACGCCGAGGACCCCGCTCCCCAGGACAAGCCAAAGGCTCAGCAGGTGTTGTGGTCGAAGGATCTCCCCTACGGCGACCATACGGTCAAGTTTCAGAATCTGGCTGAGCCCGGGACCCACATGGCGGTCGACGCCTTCGAGTTCACCACCACCGAGTTGGCGAGTCCTCCTTCGATGTTCTCGGCGGTGTGCTACTACGAGGGTGAGCCGGCCACTGTCACGGTCGACGTGTTGCCGGCCGCGAACGGCGGGTCGAACGGCGGGAACGACGGTAACAGCAGTGGGAATCAGCACATCAGCGATGGGGATGACTCGGCTCGCGGGGTGATCGTGTTGTCGGGGGGTGGCTCGGGGCACGGAGCGCCGACCGAGACGGCCAGTCCGACACCCAAGGCGTCCAAGACCTCCAAGGCCCGCTCGACCCCCCAGGTGCGGGTGACCCCCAGAGGTGGTGCGCACACCGGTGAGGCCCCGGAACAGGATCCGAGGCCCGGTGCCTTCATCGCATACGGCTCCGTGCTGCTGCTCGGCAGTGTGGCGGGCGGTCTCGTGCTGAGACGCCGCCGGGGAAGGGCGGCTTGAGCGGGACGTTACCGCCGGCGCCGGAGGGCGAGGAGCCTCGGCGCGGGCGGTGGAAGGGCATGCTGGCTCCGGTCCTGGTGACGGCCGGTTCCCTGGCGGGCATCGGGGCCGTGATGGCCGGCCTGCTGGCGTACCTGTCGCCGACGGAGAACGCCGCGTCCAGCTCCGGGCCGACGCCGATCGTGGCCCAGATGTTCCCGGCCGACGATGCCAACGGCGCGCCCGGCTCTGATGCAGGGCAGCAGGCCACGGCCGGGACGTCCACGATGGACCAAACCTCTACAGGAACTCCGACAGGAACCTCGACGGGTGTCTCAGCGGTGGACGCGGCGTCCACGGCGGTGGGTACGGCGACGGTCGGCCCCGGTGGAGTGAACGCGCCCCTGGTCGAGGCCGCGCCGGCCGCCTCGCCGCCGGCTCCGGTGGCCGCGCCGGTGAAGGCGTTGCGCAAGTCGGTGCCGACCCGGGTCCGCGTCCCGAGCATCGGCGTGGACGCGGCGCTCGTGTCCGTCGGGGTGGACAGGAACGGTGAGATCGAGGTGCCCCCGCTGAGCAGGCCGAAGCTGGCGGGTTGGTACCGGCTGGGACCGGCTCCGGGCGAGATGGGCCCGGCGGTGATCCTCGGCCATGTGAACACCCGCGGCGGCCCCGCCGTGTTCAGCCGCCTGCGCGAGCTGAAACGCGGCGACACGATCACGGTGGTCCGCGCGGACGGCTCGACGGCGCGGTTCACGGTGGACGGGGCCGAGCAGGCGAGCAAGAACCGGTTCCCGACCAAGCGCGTCTACGGGCACGTGGACCGCCCGAGTCTGCGCCTGATCACCTGCGGCGGCGTGTTCAACGCCAAGGCGCACAGCTACACCGACAACATCATCGTCTACGCCACCCTCTCCGCCGCCACCCGCCGCTGAGCGGCGAGGCGCCGGCGCCCGGCCCTCAGCGAGCGGTCCGCTACCAGGCGGGCGAGAGCAGGCGGTCGAGAACCGTCCGGCTGCCGGCACGCAGGCCGTCGTGTTCGTACTCGTTGGTGATCCACGGCCGCAGGCCCTTGATCGTGCGGGCCGTGTCCAGGGACAGCTCCCGGGCGACGTACATGTCGTTGTAGTAGACCGCCGCCGATACCGGCACCGTGTTGGCCTCCAGGCGGGCGACGTCGTACAGCGCCGGCCACGACGGGCGCTCGGCGAGAAGGTGCGCCGTCTCGCGCAGCGGCCGCAGGATGGGATCGGTGTCGAACATCCAGGGGTAGATCGTCTCCCCGGTGAACAGCAGGGGCCCGTCACCGTCGAGGGCGGCGGCGGGAGCGAATCCGGGGAACTCGTCGCGGACGCGCTGTGCCGACCAGCCGGTGGCGCCCTCGCCCTGCGCGTAGGTCGCCTCGTGGATGAGCGCGTACAGCGGGGCTCCCGCGGTCCAGGCCAGCTCGGCCTCCACCTCGACCAGGAAGCCGTCCCTCAGATCATCGCCGCCGGCGAAGGGGTCCTCCAGCAGGTAGTGCAGGCGCCGGCTGCCGGTGCTGCCGCCGAGCAGGTTGCCCAGCGTCTGGAACAGCTCCACGGTCAGGGGCCGGCCGTTCGAGAGCAGCACCTCGCCGTCGCGCAGGTGCCTCGCGACGCGCACGGCGCGTTCGACGTCCTCGGGGTAGCGTTCGTAGTGCGCCGTGTTCTTGGCCTCCACCTGCGGATACAGGGCGCGGTACACCTCGTCGGCCCGGGCCCCCAGGCCGGGCAGGCCGCCGGTGACGAACGCCTCCGCCAGGCCCTGCGGGGCGAAGGACAGATAGGTCACCGTGCAGAATCCGCCGAAGCTCTGACCCAGGACGCTCCACGGCTGGTCGCCGATGAGCGTACGGCGGATCAGTTCGGCGTCCCGGACGATGGAGTCGGCGCGAAAGTGCGTCAGGTGCTCCGCCTGGACGCTCGGCGGGCCCAGGCGCGGCAGGCTGCGCCGGTCGAGCGGCGTGGAGCGGCCGGTGCCCCGCTGGTCGAGCAGCAGCACGCGGTAGTCCTCCATGGCGCGCTCCAGCCAGCCCTCCCCGCCGAGTGGACGCGGGGAGGAGAAGCCGGGACCGCCGTTCAGGTACAGCAGCCACGGCAGGTCCTCGGCCCGCCTGCCGCCCGCCCGCACCTCCCGCGCGTACACCTGGATCCGCTCGCCCTCGGGACGGTCGTGGTCCAGGGGGACGGTGAAGACGTGGTCGGCGAACACCGTGTCGGAGCGGTGGGGCGAGATCATGACGTCGATCCTATTCAGGCCGTTCGCCCTGGACGCAGGGCGTTCGGTTCGGCGTCCCCCGCTCCGCCTGAGCGGGTTCGTGTCGTGCTCCGGCGCGACCCTCTGTTCGCGGCTGAGTAGAAACTCGTTCCAATCGCATCGAACCACTCACGCGAACCGCCCGTAGCTCCGCATGAACGGCCACCGTCGTTGTGACGATGGATCGCAATTCCCCAGGGGGAGAAGGGATCGGGTACAGATGCGACGCGCACGTATCGCCTCGGTCGCCACCGTGGTTCTCAGCCTCGTCGTTCTTCAGACGACCACGGCCTGCTCCAGGATCTTCGGCGAGCCGATCGCGGGCGCAACGGATCCCGCGCCCAGCGCCGTGCCGGCGGAGGAGTTGGCGAGAGGGCTTCTCGCGTCGGCGGCGGCCGCCGAGCCCGACGCCGACGCTTCCGGCTCCTCGGCGCAGGCGACCAATGACGGCGCGGCCCCGGCGGGCGCGGCCGTTCCGACGGACGGGGCGGCGCCTACGGACGCGGCGCCGACGGACGCGGCGCCCACGGCCGCGGCAGCGCAGGACGCGGCGGCGCAAGACGCGGCGGCGCAAGACGCGGCGGCGCAGGGGACGGTGTCGACGCCGTGGGGTCCGTTGAGTCCGGCGGACCGCGATCTGGTGGTCAAGGTACGTCTGGCCGGCCTCTGGGAGATCCCGACGGGAAGGCAGGCCGCGAAACGCGCTTTCCGGGCCGTCACCAGGAAGAACCTGGGGGAGATCGCCCGGCAGCACGAACTTCTGGACGCCGAGGTCCGGGAGGTGGCGGAGGAACTGCGTGTGCCGCTGCCCGATGAGCCCAACGACGACCAGAAGGGATGGATGGCCGAGATCTCCGCCAAGAAGGGACTCGCCTACGACCAGACGGCCGTCATGCGTCTGCGGATGGCGCACGGAAAGATCTTCCCCGCCATCGGCGCGGTCCGGGCCTCCACCCGTAACACCCTGATCCGCGGCTTCGCCGAGAGCGCGGCGAAGTTCGTGAACACCCACATGGGCCTGCTGGAGGGCACCGGCCTGGCAGGAGACCACGCCCTTCCCCCCGCCCCCACGCCGAGCCCGGCTCCTCCTCTCACGGTCCCCGAGGACGAACCCGCCCCGAGCGCGCCCCCCGCGACCTCCCTGCTCGACGGCACGAAGGAGAGCCACCACTCCACCGGCGGCTGACGACCGGCGTGGTGGTCGGGTGCGGCCGCCTCAGGACCCGGCGACCTGATCACCTGGCGACCCGGGCACCTTGCGACCGGGCAGCCTGACGGCCCGGCGACCTGACGGCCCGGCGACCTGGCGGCCCGGCGACCTGGCGGCCCGGCCGCCTCGCCCTCTCCGCAGGACGGTGGTCAGCGCGGACGGTCCGGCGGGCGGTCCTCCGTGCTCGTGACCTGGGGCACGGAGTGCGCGGCCAGGTAGTCCTGCAGTTCGCGGTGCCGGAACTGGTACCCGATGCCCGCCACCCGCATCAGCCCCGCCCCGGCGGCCCAGTGCAGTAACCGACCCAGCCGCCACGGCAACCACGCGGAGCTCCACCGCCGCGTACACATCAGCAACGCCACGTACCGCACCCCAGCGGGCCCGAGGCCGAGTCCGAGCCCGAGCGTGACCGTGAGTCCGACCACGAGCCTGGCCCCGAGTCCGACGGCGAGCCCGGCGAAGAGCCCTACGACGAGACCGGCGATGATATCGTCGCGCACCAGGTCACGGGGATCTGTCACGCCCGCCGTCCCGGTTATGAGCAGCTCGATCGCGAGCCCGATCATGAACCCGCTGAGGAGCCCGCTCAGGAGCCCGCCGGCGAACCAGTCCGAGAGCCCGACCACCACCTCGAGCATGAACCCGACCACCCCCCCGAGCGCGAGCCCGACCCCGAGCCAGCCCGCGATGGTGCGGCGCGCGGCACGCGTTCTCAAGCGGCGCAGGTCGAAGCGTTCGGGTTGATGCCAGATCGTGCGCCCACCAGAGATCGTTGTCCCCAGCGCTCCGAGGACCAGCATGGTGGAAATGATCAGCTGATCGATCGATAGTGGGCTGAGGAGTTGGGTGAGCGTGGCCGGGCCCCCGATCAGCCAGATGGCGGCGGGGAAGGCGGCGGTGAGCAGGCGGGGGCGGGAGCCGGCCAGGGGCCATAGTTCGTGCAGCACGATGTCGGTGCCTGAGAGGGCCCGTCCGCCCAGGGTGCGGCCGGTTGCGGCGTTCGTGTCCAGGTAGCCGGCCAGCGTCGCCAGCCATCGGTGCACCCGCTCGGCGTCGGCGCGGCCCGGTGGTGGGTCGAGCGCGACGGCCGCCGGGATGAACGATCCCAGCAGGTGATCGCGCACCGCTACAGCGGTGTGCAGCCGCATATCGGTCAACTCGGCGGGGTCGCGCACGAACGCCCCGGTGCCGGGGACACGCTGTTCGTAGACGATGGCGGCCAGGGTGAGCCGCCACGGGGTGGACAGAGCGGTGGCGAGCGGACCGCCCGGCGCCCGTCGGATGGCCTGCAACACCGGCTCCCAGCGGGCCACGTCGTCCACCCGGCCGTCGAGGAACGCGCGGGCCTGGCGGCCGTCGACCGGGGCGATCTCCACCCGGGCGGCGTCCTGCACCCAGACCAGCAGTTCCTGCAGTGCCCGGTACTGGGCGGTCCGGCAGGTCAGCACCACCGCCCCCTTGCCGCGCACGTCCTGGTAGGCGTTGATCGCGCGCAGCACCCGTCCGGCCCGCGAGTCGTACCCGGGCTCGGCCGCGGCGTCCATCTCGTCTAGGCCGTCGATCACCGGCACCACCAGCCGGGCCGAGACCAACTCTTGTGCCACCACGCGCCTTACCCGATAGACCTGTGTCAGGTGGCTCGACAACCAGCGCTCGATCACCTGGGGTCCGCTCAGCTCGGTGTCCAGCGACGCGGCCGAGATCCGTACCGGCACCCGCTCATCCGGCCGGCGCTGTTCGAGCAACCCTAGGATCAGCTCCACGGCCAGCACCGTCTTGCCGGCGCCGGGCGCCCCGGTGATGACCATCCGCTGCGGCGACAGGCCGCGGTAGTACTCCACCACCTCGGTGAGGCGGCTGCGCCGCCCGGCGCCTTCGGCGTGGTGAGCGGGAGCCTTTTCCAGGACGAATCGCACATCGATGGGCTTGTCAGGCGTGCCCAGCAACCGTCGGCGTGCCATCCGCTCGCTGTCCAGGACGGCACCGGCCAGCCGGGCCGCGGCGTCCTCCAGGGTCTCCTGCGATCGTGCCGCGCGCACGCTCATCCACGCCGAGAACGCGCTGACCGCCAGGTTCAGCAGACTGATGACCACGCTGACCGGATCGAACTGCCCCGGGGTCGAGCGCGGAGCCACGCGCCAGGCGACCATCGCGGCCACGCCCAACGCCACCAGCGCGACCGCTCCCCATGCCCACGCCGCGCCGCGCCCGCCGGTCCTCATGGCTCAGATGATGACCTAACCGACATGCCGCTCACCGTAGGCGTCAACGCACCGAAATCAATCTGTTGCACACCGCGATCAGGTGGGCGTGTGGACGCGGGCCGTGTGTCGGGACGGTGCTCTCCCGCGACTCCGCGACGGCTTATGTCGGCGTGCGGCGGCCGCTGACGATAATGCGATGGAGCGCTGATCCGGGGGAGTGCGCTTCCCCCGGATCAGCGCTCACTCAGACGGCGGCCAGGCTGAACCGCTGATTCTCGGAGTCGATCGCGAGGATCCGGGCCGAGACGCGGGTGCCGACGGGCCACGATCGCCCATGGGCGAGACCGGTGAAGCCGTCGGACTCGACGAACGAACCGAACGGCACTTCCTTGGTCACCACGCCCTCGATGATGTCACCGACCTGGTGACCGGCGAGGAAGGACTGCCAGCTCATGTATGTCACCTCCTTTCGTCACGAGTGGCTGTGCGCGCTTCTCGTGACGCGGCGGGCCTCTCGCCCGCGGGGTGATCAAGCGGCGGCCGGGCGCCCGTTCTGTGTGCGGCGCGTGGCCGACCCGGCAGTCATGGATCGATGGTAGCGACTCAGGTGTGACTCCGGAACCTCGCGGCAGGCTGGTTCCAGGACGATCGCGAGCCCTTGACGGCCCGGGAAAGGCTCATGGACGGTTCGCGTGCGACGCCGTCATTCCCTTCGTGCCAGGGGTCGGCGCCGAATGGTTGACTGGGCCGATGCAACCCGAGGAGATCCACCGCATCGCCACCGCGCTGGGCGGCGCGGTGGCCGGCACGTCCAACCTGGCCGGCGGGTTCTCCCACGAGACGACCCTGCTCACGCTGGCCGACCGCCAGGTCGTCGCCCGCCTCGGCGGGCCGGACCCCGCCATCGAGGCCGCCGTCATGGCCGCGGCCCGCCGTCACGTCCCCGTTCCCGAGGTGCTGCTCCTCCTGCCCGCCGAGGACGGCGACCAGGGCGCCCGCCCGGCCATGGTGCTGGAACACGTGCCCGGCACGCCGCTCGACCACGTGCTCTTCGGCGCCGAGCACGACCAGGCCGCCCTGGGTGACCTCGGCGCCGAGGTTGGACGCGTCGTGGCCGCCGTCAGCGCCGTGAGGTTCGAGCGCCCGGGCTTCTTCGCCGACGAGCACCTCACCGTCCGTCCCGGGAGCCCGTGGTCGCAGCAGCTCCCCGAGTTCGCCGAGACGTGCATGGCCGCCACCCCGAACGCCCGCCTCGACCTGGCCACCCGGCGGGCCTGGGCCGGACTGTGCGCCGCCCACGCGCCCGCGCTCGCCGGCGTCGACGGGCAGGCCCGGCTGGTGCACGCCGACGTCAATCCCAAGAACATTCTGGTCACCCGTACACGATCCGGCGGCTGGCGCGTGGACGCCCTTCTGGACTGGGAGTTCGGCTACTCCGGATGCCCGTACGGCGACGCGGCCAACATGGTCCGGTTCGGCGCCGGATATCCGGACGGTTTCCTCGACGGCTTCCGCGCGGCCTTCGCCCGTCACCAGCCCGCCGATCTTCCGCTCGCCGAGGACTGGCTCTACCTTGGGCGGGTTCTGGACATGTTCGCGCTGAGTGACCTGGTCACCCGCCCCGCCGGGCATCCCGTCGCAGACCAGGCGGCGGAGCGCGTCAGGCGCTGGGTCCGCGAAGGCGTACCCACCTCCGTCTGACCGCGGTATCGCGGCTGACCCCGGTATCGCGGCTGACCCCGGTATCGCGGCCCGGAGGCGGACGGCCGGCGGACCACGTGACGAGGAACCGAAGAGATGATCGACCTGATTCGGAGCCCGCCGCCTTGGTTCGGGTCTTGGGCGGGTGCGGTCACCAGGGGTCTCCGGAGGCGCCGGCGGCGAGGTGCTTCTCGTAGCTCGCCACCTTGGTGTCGATGAGGTCGAGGCAGTCGTGCAGCCGCGCGAGTTGCTCGGCGACGCGCAGCCGGTGCGCGCGGAGCAGCTCAAGCCGTTCCGCCTCGTTGCCACTGCCGGCACGGACGAGCTCGGCCAGGCGGCCGATCGTGGCCAGGGGCATGCCGGAGGCCCGGAACTTGACGCAGTTGGCCAGCCACTCGACGTCCCAGTCGCTGTAGACCCGCCGGCCCCTGTCGTCGCGCCGCACCTCGCCGGTGAGCAGGCCTTCACGCTCGTACAGGCGCAGGGCGTGGACGCTGAGCCCGATGCGCTTCGCCACCTCGCCGATGCTCAGATCGTTCCGCATGGTGTCGAACGTATCTCGTTGACCTATACCTCGGTCTAGCATCTAGCGTTCGCGGCATGAACAGTCACGAGACCGTCGGCGTGACCCCCCGTCCATCAGGAGCGGCCGGCACCGCTGACGACGTCCTCTTCGGAATCGATCTCAGCGGCAGGACGGCGGTGGTCACGGGAGGTCACTCCGGTCTGGGGCTGGCCGCCACCCGCGCGCTCGCGCGCGCCGGAGCCCGGGTCGTGGTTCCGGCCCGCAGGCCCGAGCAGGCGCGTCAGGCGCTGACCGGCGTGGACGAAATCGAGGTCGACCAGGTCGATCTCGCCGACCTCGCCTCCGTCCGGGCCTTCGCGGAACGCTTCCGGCGCGGGCACGACACCCTGGACATGCTGATCGCCAACGCCGGGATCATGGCCTGCCCGGAGACCCGGGTGGGGCCCGGCTGGGAGGCGCAGTTCGCCACCAACCATCTGGGCCATTACGCGCTGACCAACCTGCTGTGGCCCGCGCTCAAGGCGGCCGGAACGGCCCGCGTCGTCGCGGTCTCCTCCGGATACGACCCCGGCTGGCGCATCCGCTGGGAGGACGTGCACTTCACGCACGGCTACGACAAGTGGGCCGCCTACGCCCAGTCCAAGCTCGCGAATATCCTGTTCGCCCGCCACCTCGACCGGCTGGGCGGACCGCACGGCGTCCGGGCCTTTTCGGTGAACCCGGGATGGATCCGCACCCCCCTGCAACGACACCTCACCGTCGAGGAGATGGTCGCCGCCGGCTGGCTCGACGCCGACGGTGTTCCGGCCCCGGGTCTGTTCACGACGCCCGAGCGAGGTGCGGCGACCATGGTGTGGGCCGCTGCTTCGCCCGAGCTCGACGGGCACGGCGGCGACTACTGCGCCGGTTGCCGCATCGTCGAAGGCGGTCCGGCGGACAGGGATGAGCCGAGCGACGCGCCGGGCGACGAGACGAGCGATGAGCCGGGCGATGAGGCGGGGCGTCTCTGGGCGCTCTCGGCCGGACTCACGGGCCTCGATCTCATCTCCTGAGCCACCGCCGCGCGGGAGAGGCCGGAGAGCGGCTACCAGGTGGGCGAGAGCAGGCGTCGAGGACCCGGTGACCCGCCTCGTGTCGTTGATCGTCTACTGCGTTCGTCGGTGGCTCACGCTTGCGGAAGGGCGTGCCCGAGTTCGGCCGTCAAGTTCTGCTCGATGAGCTTCCAGGCATGCTCGGCGGCGGCCGCGTGGAAGGTGGGCGCGCTCGGGGACAGGAACGCGTGCGAGGCGCCGGGGAGCACGGCCATCTCGTACCGGACGCCTTCGGCCCGCAGACGCGCCTCGATGATCGCGCGCTGCTCCTCGGTGATCAGATGGTCGTCCGCGCCGAGGATGACGACGATCCGCCCGGTGATGCCGCCGCTGAGCTCGACGGTCGGCTCGGGCCTGCTGATCGGGATGTCGGTGCCGGTCAGCCAGCCCGCGTACAGCACGACGGTGACGGTCAGGGGGAGCTGGGTGGCCGCGTAGTAGGCCAGGTGACCTCCCATGCTGAGCCCGACCATGCCGACCGGGCCCGCGGCGCCCGCGTGCCGGCGCAGGTACTGCTGGGCAGCGCGCACGTCGTTGAGCACGCCGGCGCGGGTCAGCTCGCCCATCAGCGCGAAGCCGCGCGCACGGCCCTCCTCGTCGGCGTTCAGCTCCACCCCTGTCTCCTCCGATCGGTGGAAGAAGTCGGGGGCGATCACGGCGTACCCGAGGGCGGCGATCCGGTCGGCGACCGCGCGGATGTCCAGGGTCACACCGAACAGTTGATGGGCCACGATGACTCCCGGGTGAGCGCCCGGTGAGCGCGGGAGGGCGAGGTAGGCGCCCATGACGCCGTCTCCGACCCGCAGCTCGACGCGCCTGCCGTGGGTCTGTTCCATGTACTCCGACATCCGCCGGTACCTGCTTCCTTCGTCCGATGCCCCCGTGCCGTTGCGCGGGACGACGCGTAGATCGTCACCCACTGCCGACATGGGCATCCAATAGGAAGACCACCCTGCCGGTATCAGAATGCTGATACGTGTGGGTGCTGTGAGCGTCTCTCTCGATCTGCTGCGGACCTTCCTCGCCGTGTACCGGTCAGGTTCGGTGACCCGCGCCGCCGGGTTGCTCGGCCTTTCGCAACCGGCCGTCACCGGGCACATCAAGGCGCTGGAGCAGGCGCTGGAACGGCCGCTGTTCGACCGCGTGCCACGCGGCATGGCCCCGACCGCCGCGGCCGACCGGCTCGCCCGCCGCGTCGCCGTCCCCCTCGACTCGCTGGAGGAGCTGGTGCTGGGCGATCCCGGCGGCCCGGCCGAGGTGTTCGGCCGCGTCGTCCACCTCGGAGGTCCGGCCGAGCTGACCTGTGCCCGCGTGCTCCCCTGCCTCGCTCCGATGATCACGGCGGGGCTGCAACTGCGCGTCACCCTCGGCCTGCCCGACAGGTTGCTGAGCGAGCTGGCCGAAGGCGCCCTCGACCTGGTCGTCTCCACCCTGCGGCCCCGCCGCCGGGGCCTGGTCGTCGAGCCGCTGTGCGACGAGGACTTCGTCCTGGTCGCGGCCGCCGGCTGGGAGGGGGAGGGGCTGGATCGGGCGCCCCTCATCGCCTATGGCGAGAACCTGCCGATCCTGCGCCGCTACTGGCGTACCGTCTTCGACACCCGTCTCACCCGCGCCCCGGCGGTGGTCGTCCCCGACCTGCGCGGCGTGCTGGCCGCCGTCGTGGCCGGAGCGGGCGTCACCGTTTTGCCCCGCTATCTGTGCGCGGACGAGCTCGCCGACGGCCGCCTCCGGTTGCTCCTCGACCCCGAGCTCGCGCCGATCAACACGTTGTTCCTGGTCTCCCGCGCCGGCGCCGCGAACCCGGCCGGGACCGCCGTGCGCCATCATCTCCTCCTCCAGGGCCGCACCTGGTGAGGGACGATCGTCCGCGCCGCGCCCGGCGGTCCGGCGTCATCTCGCCGGCCGGGCGGTGAGCTGGAACCCCTGCGGCGGCTCGCGACCAGCCCCCGCGTGCGTCATCCGCGCGATGGGCGAGGGCGGGACCGCCGGCCGACCGGCCGCCTGGCGGCGATTCCGTCCAGCAGGCAGTCCAGGCCGAGCTCGAACCGTCCATCCGCGGTGATGGGCGGCATGTCCTGGAGCCAGGAGTCGACCGAGTCGTTCGCCATCTCGCCCGCGTACGCCTGCAGGTCCTGCGTCGTGCCGATGCCGAACCGCTCGAGCATCGCGATCTCTCTGCTGACGCTCATCGCGGTGCCGGTCACGTAGTTGTCCAACAGCGATACGTAGGTGACGGCCGGTGTGAGCCCGGCGTTGTCGAGCACGGCCAGCATGAAGGCCGCCCGCCGCAGGGTCGTCGGCCCGAACGGTGGCCGGCTGTCCACCAGTTCGGCGTACCAGCGATGCCGGCCGATCATCCGCCACAGACTGGAGGCGACGCCGCGCAGGTCGCCGCGCCAGTCGTCGCCCGGTTCGGCGGGGACGTCGACCTCGGCCGACACCTCGTCCAGCATCAGGTCGACCAGGCCGTCCTTGTTGAGGACGTAGCGGTACAGCGACATCGGAGTCGACACGCCGAGCGCGCCGGCGACGGCGCGCATGGTCAGCCCCGCGACCCCTGCGGTGTCGGCGAGAGCGATGCCCGCGCGCACGATCTCCGCGCGCGTCAGCGCGTGCTTGCGGCCGGGCGGCTCGGGGTGGTGCCAGATCAGCCGTTCCGGGGAAGTGCTTGGCATTCTTGGAGTGTACTACGTATCATCACGTGTACAACGTACATTCTGGAGGCGTCGATGCAGCTCAGAGGGATCAACTACGACACGGGGTTCGGCGGCGCGGTCGGCGACCGGTCGCGGGTCGACTTCGACCCCGATGTGGTGCGGCGCGAACTGGAGATCATCGCGACGGACCTGCACTGCGACGCGGTCCGCATCAGCGGGGACGACCCTGACCGCATCGCACTGGCCGCGCACGCCGCCGTCGACGCGGGGCTGCGGGTGTGGTTCGCGCCGTTCCCGGTCGACCTGACGCCCGCGCGATTGCCGGCCTACTTCCAAGACTGCGCGGCCAGAGCCGAGGAGATCCGGACGCGCGATCCCGAGACCGTGCTCGTGCTGGGCTGTGAGATGTCGCTGTTCTGCGCCGGCTTCGTGCCGGGCGCGTACCTGATGGAACGCCTCCAGAACGCGATGAACCCGCAGGCATGGTCCGGCTTCTCGCCCGCCGCCGACTTCACCGAGGTGCTGCGCGGCGTCGCCGAGGTCGCGCGGACGCGCTTCGGCGGCAAGATCACCTATGCCTCGGGGGAGTGGGAGGACATCGACTGGTCGCATTTCGACTTCGCCGCGGTCGACCTGTACCGCTCGGCGGACAACGCCGCCGACTTCGCCGAACGCGTGCGGGCCTACCGTGCCCACGGGAAGCCCCTGGTGATCACCGAGTTCGGCTGCTGCGCCTACCGCGGCGCGGCCGAGGCCGGCGGAATGGGCTGGGCCATCGTCGACTACGCGGCCACACCCCGGGTGCTGAACGGCGAGTACGTCCGCGACGAGTCCGTTCAGGTGGCCTACTTCCACGAGCTGATGGACGTCTTCGAGGCCGAGGAAGTGCATGGCGCGTTCTGGTTCACCTTCGCCGGCTACGAGACCCGGTACGACCCCGACCCCAGGCGCGATCTCGACATGGCCGGCTACGGCACCGTCAGAGTCCTCAAAGAGCACGGAGGCGGTCGGTATCCCGACATGGCGTGGGAGCCGAAGGAGGTCTTCGACGCCATCGCGACCCGGTACGGCGCGCGGCCCGCTTCGCCGCCGGCGGGAGCGGCCGGCGCGGGTGGTCGACCGGGCCGGGCTTCAGTCCCGCCGCGGTGAGGTGCCCACGGTCGCCCGCTCGAGGACCGCACCGGCACGTCCTGCCGTGACAACCCATGCGCGATGCACTGAGGGCCGTCAGACCTGGTGGTCTGACGGCCCTGGCCGGCCGGTTCATCGATCAGGCCTTGTTGAAGGTCTTCTTGGCCCAGAGGTAGGAGAGTGCGGCGATGCCGGCGCACCAGGCGGTGGCGATGGCGCCGCTGTTGCCGATCGGGGTGCCGAGGAGGAGGCCGCGGACGGTCTCCATGATCGGGGTGAAGGGCTGGTACTCGGCGAACCAGCGCAGGACGGTGGGCATGGAGTCGGTGGGGACGAAGCCGCTGCCGAGGAAGGGCAGCAGGATCAGCGGCATCGGGGCGTTGCTGGCGGCCTCGGGGGTCGGGGACCGCAGGCCCAGGGCGACCGCAAGCCAGGTGACGGCCACCACGAACAGGGTGAGGATTCCGATGGCGGCCAGCCATTCGGCGGCGGTGGCGGTCGGGCGGAAGCCGATCGCCAGGGCGATGCCGATGAGGACGGCCATGCCGAGGAGCTGCTGGACGACGCTGCCGACGACGTGGCCGGTGAGCACCGACGCCCGGGAGATCCGCATGGTGCGGAAGCGGGCGATGATGCCCTCGGTCATGTCGGTGGCGACCATGACGGCGGTGCCGGTCGCGGCCGTTGCCGCCGCCATGAGCAGGATGCCGGGGACGACGTAGTTGACGTAGGCGTCACGGCCGCCGCCGAGTCCCGCGCCGAGGGTGCCGCCGAGGACGTACACGAACAGGAGCAGCAGGATCACGGGCGTGACGATCAGCTGCACGGTCATGGACGGGTAGCGGAGCAGGCGCTTGAGCTGACGCCGGATCATGGTGGAGGAGTCGCGCATGGCGAGGGTGAGGGTGCTCATCGGGTCGCTTCTTTCTTCTGGCCGGTGAGGGTGAGGAAGACGTCGTCGAGGTCGGGGGTGTGGACGCTCATGTCGGCGATGTCGATCGAGCCTTCGTCCAGGACGACGAGCAGTTCGCGGATCGCGCGGACGCCGCCGTCGCTCGGCACCTGCAAGGTGAGCGCCTCGGGGTCGGTGATCCCCGTGCCGATGAGCCGGCGAGCGGTGTCGAGCTGGTGGGTGTCGGCGAAGGTGAGCGCGATGTGGCCGCCGGGGATGCGCCGCTTGAGCTCGTCGGCGGTGCCTTCGGCGATCAGCCGTCCGTGGTCGAGCAGGGCGATGCGGTCGGCGAGCTCGTCGGCCTCCTCCAGGTACTGGGTGGTGAGGAAGATGGTGACGCCGCTCGCGACGAGTTCGCGCACGATCTGCCACATGGAGCGGCGGCTGCGCGGGTCGAGGCCGGTGGTGGGCTCGTCCAGGAAGATCAGGCGGGGGTCGCCGACCAGGGTCATCGCCAGGTCGAGCCGGCGTTGCATGCCGCCGGAGTAGGTTCCGGCCGGTTTGCGCGCCGCCTCGACCAGGTCGAAGCGGTCGAGCAGTTCGGCGGCCCTGCGCTTGCCGTCCCCGCGGGACAGGTGCTTGAGGTCGGCCATGAGGAGCAGGTTCTCCTCGCCGGTGAGCAGCTTGTCGACGGCCGAGTACTGGCCGGTGACGCCGATCGCCCCGCGCACGTCGTCGGGCCTGCGGGCCAGGTCGTGGCCGGCGACCTGGACGGTGCCGCCGTCGGCCGGGACCAGGGTGGACAGGATCTGGACGGTGGTGGTCTTGCCCGCGCCGTTCGGGCCGAGCAGGGAGAAGATCGTCGCTTCCGGGACGGTCAGGTCGATGCCGTCCAGGACGACCTTGTCGCCGTAGGACTTGCGCAGCCCGTTCGCCGCGATGGCCAGGTTGGTCATGATGGGAGCTCCTCGGAGGCCGTGGGTCACAGGCTGCGGGCGACGATGTCGCCGTAGGCGGTGGTCGCGTGGATGGTGAGCTGGGCGGCGGCGCCTTCGGTGTTCATGAGGGAGTTGTGGACGCGGCCGAAGGAGGTGCCGGCGTCCAGGGAGGCCGACACTCCGGCGGCGGCGCCGACCGACACCTCGCCGGCCTCGGTGCGCAGCACGACGGCGCCGCGCACGGCCTCGGCGACGCGGATGTCGCCCTTGCTGGTGCGGATCTCCGCCGGACCGTTGAGCCGGCCGACAGAGATGTCGCCGGCCAGGGTGGTGAGGCGGGCGCTCGCGGCCTCGTCGAGCTTGATCGAGGCCTGCTGGCCGTCGAAGGCGACGTCGCCGAGGCGGCCGACGCCCCGCAGCTCGACGCTCGCGGCCTTGACCTCGACCTGGGAACCGGCGGGCAGTTGGACGGTCACCTCGATGGAGCCGGAGTGGCCGAGGATCTGGTTCTTGGCCGAGGCCTCGATCCGCAGGACGCCGTCGCGGTACTCGACCTTGGTCTGCTCGGCCACCTTCACGTCGCGGCGGTCGGAGGCGTCCGCGGGCAGGACCTCCACCGCGGTGTCGGCCCGGTCGGCGGCGATGAACCGGACGCGCCCGGCGGGGATGTCAAGGACGGCGGAGATCGGGGCGGGGGTGTCGAAGGTCTGCATCGTGTGCTCCTGTGCTCGTTGTTTCTGACACCGGAAACGCTACGTTGCTTTCCAATTCACTGCAAGATAGTTGTTGCGAACAAGAGGTATATCTGCAGGTCATAGCCATAGAATCGTTGCAGTGGTCTTGCCGGGTAACGCAACAGCGGGCTTTCACTTGTTGCAATGGCTTGAGGGTGAACGCTATGGTGGAGGCATCCGGGAACACGAAGGAGATCACGATGCCGGGAGGCAGGCTCACTCAGCAGGACCGTCAGCAGATCGCGCTGGGGCTGGCCGACGGCCTCGCCTACGCGGAGATCGCCAGGGGTCTCGACCGTCCCACCTCCACGATCACGCGTGAGGTGATGCGCAACGGCGGTCCCACCGCCTACCGCGCCGAGCTGGCCCACCGCGCCACCGAGCGCCGCGCCCACCGGCGCACGCAGACCCCGCCTCCCGGGTCGCAGGCGCCCTCGCAGCCGCACGGACGCGAGGCCGAGGCCGTGCGCGAGTACGAGGAGACGCTCACCACCGTCTTCATGCAGTCGGGCCTGCCCAAGATGATGGCCCGGGTGCTGGCCTGCCTCTACACCACCGACGCCGGCAGCCTCACCACCGCGGAGCTCGTCCAGCGCCTCCAGGTCAGCCCGGCGTCCATCTCCAAGGCGATCACGTTCCTGGAGAGCCAGGACCTGGTCCGCCGCCGCCGCGACGAACGCCGCCGCGAACGGTACGTCGTCGACGACGAGCTCTGGTATCAGTCGATGATCGCCAGCGCCCAGGCCAACAACCGGGTCGTGGAGACCGCACGGCAGGGCGTCGGCGTCCTGGGCCCCGGCAGCCCGGCCGCCACCCGCCTGGAGAACATCGCCCGGTTCCTGGACTTCGTCACCGAGACCCTCATCCGCGCCGCCGACCAGGCCCGCGAGGTCCTCCACACCAAACCCGCAGCGCCCGAGCCCGACGACCAGTGATCAGAGGCCCGCTGGTCGACATCGCGACTTCACGAAGATCGGCGCGTTCGGCCGGCGCGGTATCGGTCATGGTCGACGCCGAGGTCCGCAGGTCCTTGCAGTGCTCCTACGAGCGCGGCGAGATGCCGGGGAAGCGGCGGCTCGTCGAGAGGCTCCTCGTTCGCCGTGGCCTCGTTGTCGAGCTCCATGGGTCGGACTCTCCTGTGTCGTGTGCGCGCGAGCTGGGTGGGCGGGCCGTGGTGGGTCCGCCCCCATGGGCCGCTGTCTCTGGCGTGCGGGCTCTCCCCGTGCCCCGTGCCCCCGTGTCGCGGGACGCGCGAGCTGGGTGGGCAGCCGCGCTGGACTCCCCACGGGCATGCGGGGTGGGGTCCTATGGATCCGCCGGTGACGCTTCAGCCGTACTGGCTGATGCGCTCATCTGCCTTCAGGCATGTGGCCAGGCGGCGAGTTGGAACCAGACGGACTTGCCGTAGGGGTGCAGATTCCAGCCCCATTTGTGCGACAGGCTCTCCACGATCGCGAGCCCCCGGCCGGAGGTCTCCATGGAGCCGGCGCTTCTCAGCTCCGGAATCGCGATGCACGAGTCGTAGACGTCCACGGTCATCAGCTCGCCGTCGCGGCCTACGGCGATTCGCACGGTGGCCGATGCGGCGGCCGGTGCGGCGAGATTCACCGCGCCGTGCGTGAGCGCGTTGGTGACGACCTCGGACGCCAGCAGTTCCGCGATTTCCGGCGTCTCTTCCGCCGCGCACCAGTCGAGGGCGACGTCCCGGACGAACCGTCGCGCGGAGGCGACGCATTTGCGGTCGCGCGGTATCCATTTCTGCCCCAGCAGAGCCACGGGTCCACCGGGCTCGTGAGCGTATTCACATGACGTTCTGCCGGCCTCTACCGCCCCTGACATGATCTTTCTCCTCGCTGCGGAATTCGTATGCCAAGGGTGCCGAATGGTGACTACGCTCGGTAGGCGAACGGTTACCAGTCCGCCGGTTTGAAGGTCGGCGGCCGTTCCTTGAATCTTCGCGATTGGGGGCACGATGGTGGATCGGTACACACCTCAGGCCATCTGGGGCAGAGAGCTACGGCACTACCGTCAGGCGGCGGGGCTCACCCAGGCCCAGCTCTCCCAGAAGATCCATTTCAGCGAGTCGCTCATCAGCGGCGTGGAGACCGGCCAACTCCCCGCCAGCCCCGAGTTCGCCCAGTCCTGCGACACCACCCTCACCACCGACGGAGCCCTCTCCCGCCTCCTGGACTGGAGAAAGGGCCAGGTCTTCCCTGCGTGGTTCGGGCAGTGGCCTGACAAAGAGCAAGTCGCCACCGCTCTCCATGCTTACGAGCCCATCCTCGTCCCGGGGTTGCTGCAAACACCTGAGTACGCCTGCGAGGTTCTGTACGGAGATGAAACGGCGATACAGGCGCGCATGCAGCGTCAAGAGATACTGGCGCGAATCGATCCGCCGTCCCCTCTCTTCCGCTGTGTCATTGATGAGGCTGTCCTGCACCGGCTAATCGGTTCACCCAAGGTCATGCGCGAACAGCTGGAGCATCTCGTATCCGTCATAACGCCGCGCCTCAGCGTACAAGTCGTCCCACTGGGTGGCATGCGCGCTGGACTCGAAGGTGGATTCATGCTGGCTACATTGCAAGGCGGAACCGAGGTACTTTATCTGGACACCGCTGTGCGTGGACTGGTTACGGGCGATCAAGATGATGTCGCGTCTGCTGTAGAGAAGTTCGAAGCCATCCGCGTCGAGGCGCTGCCATTGCAAATGTCGATAGATCTCATCGCAAGAACGGCGGAGGAAAGATGGACCTAAGTGACGTTAAATGGCAAAAGTCCAGTTACACGGGTAGCAACGGAGGCAACTGCGTCGAGGTGGCGCAACTTTCGCGCTTGATCGCGATCCGGGACTCCAAGCGCCCCGATGGCCCCAAGCTGTTCTTCACGGCCGGTGAGTGGAGCGCCTTCCTGGGCGACGTCAAGGCCGGACGGTTCGATCGCGCGTAGTTCAAGGCATCTTGGTCGCCTGAGATCATGCTCGGGCGACCAAGATCTCAAATGGGCGCAGCCACTCCAGTATCGCCGGTCACAACCACAACACGGCAACTTACGTTCAGTGACGGACCCTTGAGGTGAGCGAAGGATCTTACAGCTGAAAGTTGACTGGCAGTGAGGTCTCTGACCTGCGGCGACGAGTTAACGATTCGAGAAGACCAGTCAAACCGCACCACGGCGGCACGAACCCTCCGTAGGATCAGTACCGAACTGTGACCACAGACTGGAATCCTGATACGCCCTGGTACACCGGTCGCCGCCGCCGCTGGAATGGAGAAGTACGTGCTGAAGTCGCAAGCACGCCGCCGCATCGCCACCAAGGCTGCCATAGCGGGAGTTGCCGGCACGGGCGTCCTGTTCATCGGTCTTCCCCAGATGGCGGCCGTCGGGGCCACTCCCGTGACCTATAGCTGCACCAATGCAGGTGCCACGGCAGGCAACGTGTCCGTCGATGTGGTAGCCGCGAGACCGACCCCGACACCCAGCGAGCCAGTTGGCGTCTCGCTCAGCGTTGGACCCGGTTCTACGCCATTGAAGGTTGGAACCGAGGGCGTTCCCGCTGGCGAGTATGTATGGGTCGAAGGTGAGATGGTCGTAACGCCTATGCCTGGCGGAAGCCCCATCGCCGCGCAAACTGCAACGGCTGTCGCCTCCACCTCGGTCTCTCCGTCCTTGACCCCAAGCGCCACTCTTCCCTTGCCGCTTACAGGTGGCGTGGTCACCGTCACGCCTACGGCAAGTGGGACCGTGGGTGTCGCGGCGCCGACCGTCCTGGTGAAGATTGGTCCCACCGCAGGGACCGCTGCTACACCAACCCCGAGCCCAACCGCCACCTTCACCTGCACGTTTCCGGCGACAGCCAGCCCTGCTCGGCTTCAATTGGTAGTTCGGTCGGCTGCTCCGGTCGACACGAACCCCTACGACACGCCCACTCCTACCCCGACGCCCACGCCTACGAGGGCGACTCCCACTCCTCGGCAGACGCACACTGTCTTCGAGACGGTGACGCACTCGCCGAGGAATCCTCAGCAGGTGACCAAGAAGCCGGTGGCCGGGGCGGCGACCGGTGGGGGCGGGGACGCCGGGCCTGACGGGCGGACGTTCGTGCTGGTGGGCACCTCGCTGGTCGCGGCGGCCGGAGTGGGCGGGTTGTTCCTGCGGCGGCGTCGTCCGCAGCACAACTGATCGGAGGCGCTCGGGGTGACGATGCCTCCTGAATACCCGTACCAGGACGGTCAGGGCGTCCAGCAGCCCGGCCACCCGTACGCCCAGCAGGTCTACTACCAGTACGCCGGGCCCGGCGGCGCGTACCAGGAGCCCGAGCGGGCCGATCGCGGGCAGATGATGCGGGCCGTGCTCATCCTGGCCGCCGTCGCCGGAGTGGTGACGGTCGTGGCCGGCCTGCTGCTGATGATCAGCTCGCCGGAGGAGTACAACCTCACGGACGCGCGCACCCCCCTGAAGCTCCAGGCGCAGCCTCCGGCCGGGGCGTTCGCCCCCTCGGTCGGCCCGGGCGGTCCCGGGCAGCCGTTGACGCAGGCGGACCCGACGGCGCCGCCTCCCGCTCCGCCGCTGCCGGCGGCCCCGGCGATGCAGCCGTCCACGCCCAGGCGCCTGATCATCAAGAAGCTCGGCATCAACGCGCCCATCCAGTCGGTGGGCACGGACAAGAAGGGCGCCATCCAGACCCCGCCGATCAACAACCCGAACCTGGTCGGCTGGTACCGGTACGGGCCGACGCCGGGTCAGGCGGGCCCCGCCGTGATGCTGGGCCACAAGGACACGGTGTCGCGCAGCGCCGTGTTCGCCCGGCTGCGTGAGCTCCAGTACGGGGACACGATCGAGGTCACCCGCATGGACGGCACGGTCGCGATCTTCACCGTCGGCGGCATCGAGCAGGCCGCGAAGGAGACCTTCCCCACCAACCGCGTGTACGGGAACGCCGACGCGGCGGAACTGCGGCTGATCACCTGCGGCGGAAGCTACAACCACATCACCGGCCACTATGTGGACAACGTCATCGTGTACGCCAGGATGACCAGCACGCGCAAGGCGTCTTCGCGCGGCTGACCTGCGCATCCGTCCACTCCCGGCCACGGCCGGGGAGGGCGGGCGGTGACCTGGCCCTCCCGTCCACGGAGGATTATTCTGTTGTAACCTCGGATAGACCGAACATTGCTCGGTTTCATGTGGTGGGACGGAACCCAGGAGGCACTGTGGCAGAGGCGTACATCGTCGGGGCGGTCCGTACCCCGGTCGGCAAGAAGAAGGGCGGCCTGTCCACCGTCCACCCCGTCGACCTGGCCGCCCACACCCTCAAGGCACTGGTCGAGCGCACCGGCGTGGACCCCTCCGCCGTCGAAGACGTGATCATGGGCTGCGTCATGCAGTTCGGCCCGCAGAGCATGGACATCGCGCGCAACGCCTGGCTGTCGGCGGGCCTGCCCGAGAGCGTCGCGGGCGTCACGATCGACCGGCAGTGCGGCTCCTCGCAGCAGTCGATCCACTTCGCCGCCCAGGGCGTCATGTCCGGCACCCAGGACCTGGTCGTCGCCGCCGGCGTCGAGTCCATGAGCATCGTCCCCATGGGGTCGAGCATCACCGCCGCGCTGGAGAAGGGCATGCCCTTCCCGTTCGGCGAGATGTGGGTCGAGCGGTACGGCAAGCAGGAGATCTCGCAGTTCCGCGGCGCCGAGCTGATGTGCGAGAAGTGGGGCCTCAAGCGCGACGAGCTCGAACGGTACGCCTACGAGAGCCACCAGCGCGCCGCCAAGGCCATCGCCAACGGCCACTTCAAGGACCAGATCGTCCCGGTCAACGGCGTCGAGGACGACGAGGGCCCGCGGCCGGACACCACGCTGGAGAAGATGGCGGGGCTCAAGACGCTGCGCGACGGCGGCCAGATCACCGCGGCCACCTCCTCGCAGATCTCCGACGGCTCGGGCGCGGTGCTCGTCGCCTCCGAGCAGGCGGTCAGGGACCACGGGCTGACGCCTAGGGCGCGCATCACGACGCTGGCGCTCACCGGCGACGACCCGGTCTACATGCTCACCGCGCCGATCCCGGCGACGCGCAGGGCGCTGGAGAAGGCCGGCCTGTCGATCGACGACATCGACGTCATCGAGATCAACGAGGCGTTCGCCCCGGTGCCGCTGGCGTGGCTCAAGGAGATCGGCGCCGACCCGGCCAGGACGAACCCCAACGGCGGCGCCATCGCCCTCGGCCACCCGCTCGGCGGCACCGGCGCCATCCTGATGACCAAGCTGCTGCACGAGCTGGAGCGCACGGGCGGGCGATACGGCCTGCAGACCATGTGCGAGGGCGGCGGCCAGGCCAACGTCACCATCATCGAACGGCTCTGAGCGTACCCGCGCGAGACGACGGCGGTGTGCCGCTTCCGGTGACACGGACGCGGGACACCGCCGTTTCGGGTTCTCCGGGGAAGACGCATCGGCTTCCACATCCGGCACGGCGCTGGTACGGCCCGGCCCCCGTGGCCGGGCCGTACCAGGTGGTCTCAGGCCGGGATCAACTGCCACTGCTGGTTGACGCCGCCGTTGGCCGTCCACTGCACGACCTGGGCGCCGTCGGAGGTCGACGCGCCGTACACGTCGGCCAGCAGCCCGCTGCCGTAGTTGACGATCGTGTAATAGCCGTCGCCGGTGGACCGCAGGTACCACATCTGGTTGGTGCCGCCGTTGGCGGTCCACTGCTGCAGTTGCAGCCCCTGGGTCGTGCTGCCGCCGTTGACGTCGAGGACCTTGCCGGTGGGGACGTAGCGCAGGGTGTACGCGCCGCCCTGACCGCTGGTGACGGTCCATGCGGCGGAGCCGGTCTGCTGCACGGCCTTGGCGCCGTCGGCGGACGAGTTACCGGCCACGGCGAGCGGCTTGCCGCTGTTGCGGTTGACGATGCGGTAGGTCGCGCCGGACACCGGGCCGCTGGAACCGGATCCGAGGTTGAAGTACTCGATCGCGTCGGTGAACGTCGTGGCGCCCGACTTGGTGGTCGTCAGCACCAGGTACACCCGTGAGCCGCTCGCCGGTGTGGTGAAGGCGACCGGTTGGGTGACCCGCGAGCCGAGCGGGATGTTCAGCGTGGTCTGCCCCGACGCGATCACGGTGCCGTCGGGGCGGTCGAGCCGTGCGGACCAGGAGAATGCGACGGAGGTGTCGCGCAGGTCGTCGTTGAAGACGGTGATGTCGCGGGTCACGGAGGCGTTGGAGGCGTAGGTGTTCACGGCCTGCGGCAGCGGGAAGGTCCCGTTGGCGTCGGAGGCCCCGGACGCCGACCAGTAGGGCAGGTCGATCGCGGCGACCGGGTTGAACGCGGCTTGGACGCGCTGGACCTGGGCGTTGCTCCACGGGTCGGACAGGTTGTCCGCGCCGTAGAGCGGATGGCCGCCCTCCTCGGGCACGAAGTCCGTGGTGCGCACGCCGGGCACGAAACCGGCCCATGCCGACAGCAGGGTGTACGGGCGCAGGTCGGCGGCGTCCTTGCCGCGCTTGGCGGCCGTCGCCGTGGCGAACCACATGAAGCCCTGCTTGGTGTTGCACTTGTTCCAGACGTACTCGCCCTCGCCGTCGGGCCGGCCCGTCACGGAGGCCACCCGCTCGCCGTACTGTCCGACGCCGTCGAGGTAGTGCGCGAAGACCGCGAAGTTGGCGTACCTCATGTTCGGGTACCGACTGGGCGAGTCGGCGCCGGGCGCGGCGTCGAGGCTGACCGGGCGGGTGCCGTCGTTGCCGTTCATCGCCGCGTAGAGATCCTGCTCGAACTGCTCGGAGTCATTGCCGAAGGTCGGTTCGTTGGCCTGGCTCCAGCGGATGACGGCAGGATGGTCGCGGTCCCGCAGCGTGAGTGCGCGGGCGTGGGCCACCATGTTGTCGTGCCCCGCGACGAAGTCCTGCGCGCTGCCGCGGATGCCGGTCTCGTCGATGATCATCAGACCCATCTCGTCGGCCACGTCGAGCATGTAGGGGCTGGCCGGTTCCTGGTGGATGCGCGCCACGTTGTAGTTGAGCCGCTGGTAGTTGTCCACGGCCTGCGGCCAGCCGCCGTTGCCCGCCGAAGGCGGGAGGAAGCCGGGCAAGGTGTCGTAGGCGTCGCCCTTGCCTCCGTTATTGACCCGGTCGTAGTCCGCACCCTGCAGATTGTCACCGCGGAAGTTCACCCGGACGCCGTTGATGTAGTAGTACTCGCCGCTCTGGGTGGTCTCCCGGAACCCGAACCGGTAGGTCGCGTCACTTGTCCGGCCGTCGTCGGCCGCCGCGTGAACCTTGAGGCGGTGAAGCTGGGCTCGGTACCCCGGCCGATAGGGGACGTTCGGCCACCAGTAGGAGGTGGTGCCGAGGTTCCACGCGACGGAGTCGACCGTGACCTTGGCCGTCGACCGCGCCCCCACGGTCACGGTGCGGGCCGGCGGCGCCGGGTAACTGAAGGTCCCGCCACCGTCCGACGACAACTCGCCGGTCACCGTCACCGATCGGGCGCTGCTCGAGGTGTTGGTCACCCACACGTCGTAGCCGAGTGTCTGGTTCGCCACCGACGTGCGGATGAAGGTGTCACTGACGTACACGGCCGGATACACCCGCAGGAAGGCGGAGCGGTAGATGCCCTGAGGGACCGCCTCGGACCAGTCGGCGGCCACGGGTACGACGTACTTGCCGTTCGCCGAGTTCTTCAGCGCGCCGCGGCCCTTCACGTCAACGGTGATCGTGTGAGTGGTCCCCGGGGCGGCGTAGGCGCTGATGTCGAACTTCGACGGGGTGAAGGCCGTGGTCTGCGTCGCGACCACGCGGCCGTCCACCGACAAGGTCGCCTGGTGGTTCACGGCGCCGAACTCGATCCACGCCGATTGCGGCTGTCCCGAGTCCGGCACCGTCACCGTCCGCGAGTACACCGCCTGGGACACATCGGTGAACCCCTGCTTGTACCAGCCGCCTCCGGGCACCTTGATCGATGTCGTCGACCGGCCCGCCGGGGTGAAGCTCCACGTCCCGGCGAGATCGACCGAGGCGATCGCGGCATTGCCCGCGGTGAAGCCGTCGATGTCCCCGGGGGCGGCGGCGACCGTCGCGCCGGGCTCCGACGGCGCGGACCGCTGTGCCGCCACAGCCGGCTGAGCTCCCATCATCGCGACCAGGAGCCCCGCCATCACGGCCGGCCACCTGCCCGCCGGACGTCGAGGACGGGAGGAGGGATCGCTCCGCTTCATGGGTGATCCTTTCGGGGATGTCCGTGCGGCGCAGCTCTCGGTCCGCCCGCCGCCCGCGACGCCACATGGCCGCGGCGTGGTAGGACATCACACGTAATACCTAAGGTTCCTCCCGTCAAGGCTTAGGGTCGCACTTAGATGGGATGTCTCCGGTTCGTGGGGCCTCACCATGGCCACCTCAGATGCCGCAACTCCGGCATGATGCAACTTTCAGAGCGCATCGGATGCCCCGACATGGGATGTATCCGCGAGTTCGCGATTGGCGCGGTTGAGACGGCGGTGTCCCGCCCCCGGGAAGGTGGGGGCGGGACACCGCCGTTTTCCGGGGCTCCGGGAAGGAGAGACCCCGGCGAGCCGCCGCCTGGCGGCGTCAGCGGCCCTTCGGCTGTCGCCGGGGCGGCGTGACGCGCCGTACGGGCGCCGGCGGCACCGGAATCCGGCGTGGGGCCGGAGGCAGGTGCCGTTCGGGCTGCGAGGAGCCCGGCTGGGCGTCCGGCAGGATCAGCGGCGGGGGAAAGATCGGCTGATGAAGGTCCGGCGACACGGGCGGCAGGTCGCTCGCCGTGAGCAGGATCTTCGAAGTCGTGGCGGCATTGCCGCTCTTGGGGTGGCCATTGCGCGCGGGCATGCACGTCTCCTTACGAATGACGACGCGGCAGGGATTCATGCCGGTCGGAGCCTCAGCCGCCGCGTCGGGATGGACGGGACCAGAGAGCTGAGTGCGGAGCGATCAGGCAGCGTGCCCGATCGGCGCCGTCAGTAAGGAAAAATGCGCATACCCCGACAGTACGGACCCGCCGTACGTCCCACAACCGATTTATGACCTGGCACGCAGCGTCCGGGGAGTCAGCCCGGTGGCTCCGATCACAGCCACGAGGCGGCCTGGTGCGATGACGGTGCCCGAGGATCACCGTCCGGCGATCGCGAGGGAATGAAGTCCCGGCACCCTTGACCGCCGGGCTGACGGCAGGGCGCACGGTGGCGAACCACCGTGCGCCCTTTGGGCTTCACATCAGCCGGGAAGCAGAACCTGGCTGCGGAAGATGTAGTGGTCCGAACACGGGTGGTTGTCGTCGCCGCACGTGCCGACGTCGGTCAGGTGCTGGGCCCGACCGGGAGGCACGTAGAGGTGCCAACGGCTGGCGAACACGTAGTCGATCTTCTGCGGCAAGTTGCCGCTCAGTTTGTTGCCCCAGTGCGTGGGGTTGCCACTCTGGCGGGGGACGCATGAGCCGTTCTCGCCGCAGTCGCGTTCCTGGTCGACCTCGTTGAACTCGCCGGTGCCCGCGGGGTCGGCGTAGATCGTGCCGAGGGTGCCGTTGGAGGGTGGCACCCGGATGTTGAAGTCGCCGGCCAGGATCAAGGGCATCGTTCTCGCCTCGGGACCGAAGACGCGCGCCATCTCGCGGACCTGCTTCTCCGCGACCTCGTACGGGTTGGGGGCGGTGTCGTCGTCCTGCTGCAGGTGCGTGGAGCACACCTTGAGGTCGCGGCCGGCGCCGGGCAGCCGGGCGACCACGCAGGCCACGCTGCGGTCGACGCCCAGGAGGGCCTCGCCCGGTTGGGCGATGCGCTCCTCCAGTTCGTCGTCGGCGTTGAAGACCCATCCCTGGTGGCTGACCATCGACCCCTTCACCAGCACGGCGTTCCCCGCTGACACCCGCGTGTCCGGTGCGACGGTACAGTCCGGCACGATGAGGTTGCTGGCGTGGTAGTAGCCCGACATCTCGTAGCCGATCTCACGGAGTCGGACGTTGAGGTGCTCGAACTGGCGCAGGCAGACCTCGTTCAGCGAGATGACGTCCGGGTTGCGGACCTGCACCTCTTGCACCAACCGCTCCACGACGTCGTAGCGGCCCTTGTTCTTGTTCCCTCCGGCGAGGTTCCAATGCAGCACGTCGACCGACGTCAGTGTGTCGCTGGGAACGGGGACGAAGGCGACGGCGTCGAAGGCGATGTCCTGGGTGCCGTCGCCGTCCGGGGTGACAGAGGACAGCTGCACGTCGGGCTGGTTGTTGAACCTGAACGTCCCGAGCGAGGCCCAGCGGTTGCCGCTGCCAGGCTGGCTCAGCGTGCTGACCCGTTCGCCGTTCGCGGTGCGGACGACGTACCGGGCCTTGGTGGTGTGGGCGCCGTGGTCGGGCAGCGCGACGAGCACCTTCCACAGTCCGGTGATCGACTGGTTGAGTCGCCACGTGGCGTCGACGCGCAACCTGCCGCCTTCGTCCTGTGCCGTGCGGGTGTGGGTGAACCAGAAGTGTCCCCCGAACCCGCCGCCGATTTGGTGGGTGTCGGCCTTGCCGGGATAGTTGCCGTTCGAGTCGGGTTGGAACTGGAACGTGAACGTGCCCTGGTTGGTCCAGGTCCTGTCGCAGTTCGGCCGGATCGACGGCGTCCCGTCCGGCAGGTCGTCGATGATCTTGGCGCCGGACGGCAGCCCGCTGAGCGAGCAGTTCGGCGGGTACGCTGTTCCGTCATCCTGGTAGGCGTAGCCGGGGTCGAAGCGCAGCAGTTCGTTGCCGCAGGTTTCGGGACAGTCGATCTTCCACGTCGAGGGTTGGTGGTACCAGCACTTGAGGTCGCGCTGGCCGGCCGCGTTCTTGTGATCGCACGGCCCGGCCGGCTCGCCGATCACGTCGGGAGCGGTGGGCGGGTAGGTGGCGCCCGGGACGCAGTTGTTGCCGGCGTCGCAGAACTGGTGCGGGGGCGGCTTGACTTCCGAGCGGTTCTTGGGGGCGGTGGTCTCGTCGCCGTTCCACCACGCGGGGCGGTAACCGGACACCAGGACGTCGGGCGACTCGAGCACCTCGACCGGATGACCGGCCCAGCCCAGCACCTTCTCCGGATACGGCCAGTGCTGCGGGTGCGCCGCGTCCTGGTAGGTGCGGTCGAGGAAGGCGTCGCGGTTGGCGGGGTACTTGGGATTGGCCGGGTTGTTGGCCCATCCGACACCCCACGCGCCGCCGTTCTGCCCCGCCTGGGACTGCGGGTAGAACCCGGAGTTGTACGCCCACACCGCGAAGAACCAGTTTTCGATTTTGGAGACGTCACCGTTGTTGACCACCAGGCCCGCCGAGCGGGTCTGATTCCACTTGTCCTGCAGGATCCGCAACCCAGCGGCCACGTTCGCCGCGAAGTCCAGCGCGACGGCGCGCTGGGTCTGGTACGGCATCGCGGTCTCGCCGGGCTTCTCCTTGCCCGCGAGCCGCATGCCGTCGGTGACCTGGGTGACGCCGTAGCCGCAGTCGGCGTCCGACCAGCGAATGGTCCAGTCGTCAGAGGTGTCCGCGTCGTAGATGTCGAGCCCGTAGTAGTTGCCGATCAACGGGTTCGCGGTCACTCCGGGCACCGCGAAGCGCGCCGCCTGCCACAGGTTGGACTCCTGCGCGGCGATTCCGAGCATGATCTGCGCGGGCACCGCGCCGCCGCCGACCAGCGCCCGCGGCGGGAACAGGCCCTGCGGGGTGTAGGCCGGCATGCCGAGGTTCTTCCAGTTCGCCGGCCGTGACACGTTCAGTACCCCGCGCACGGCCTGGTCGACCGCCCATTCGACCTGGCGCGGCTTGGGCTGCATCACCTGGTTGCGCGGGTCGTTGCGGGGCACCGAGCAGTACCGCTCGGCGAAGTCGGCCGGGTCGGTCGGACTCGCCAGCAGAGCGGCCTGCCGTCGACTCTCGCCGACCGGCGCGGCGCCGACCTCGGGCGTCACGGTGAACGCGGTGGCGGTCCTGGTCTTCGTCGCGGTCGCCTTGACCGCCAGCCGCTGCGGCCCGGGCAGGCCGGCCACCGCCGGGCCGGTCGCCGGACTCGTCGTCGGCAGCACGGAGGTGACCACGAGCTCACCATCGAGGGAGGGCCGCGATCCGGGTGGCGCGTCCAGCCCCGAAACGCCGCGCGAGCCCGTCGCGAACGCCCCGGCACCCAGCACGAACACCCGGCCACCGCGCCCGGAGGTGACGTCGAGCCCGGTCAGCGAATTCGAGGCGAGCGTGGCGGGGACGGCACGCCCCTTCGCCGGCACGGACACCCGGCGGGCCCGCGCCCGGTCGGCGCCCGACCGCTCAAGGTAGACCACGCCGCCGGCGGCGTCGGCGGCCACGTCGAACGCCACGCCCTGTGTCGCGGCGAGCACCCGTCGCGATCCGTCGCCGGCGACCCGGACGAGTGCGCCGCTGTCGGCCGCGACGATCCCGTCCGCCACCGGCACCGCCGACGTCAACTGGCCGGGCACCTCGATCCGCGCGTCGATCCGGGCCTTCTCCGCGTCCACCCGGATCAGCCGCGTGCGGCCCAGGTCGGTGTCCCCGCCCTGTGTCAGCACGGTCTGCTCACCCGCGCCGCACGCCGGCGTGAAGTACGCGAGGCTCGATCGCACCGGCAGCCGGGTGACGTCGCCGGTGGTCAGGTCCACCACCGCAGTGAAGCCGCCCCGATCGAACAGCCGCTCGTCGTTGGTGAAGGTCCGTGGCGCGTACACGACGACGGCGCGCCGGCCGGAGGCCGTCACGCACATGTTCCCGATCCACCGGTCGGTCTCCACGCCCGGTTCGCTAAGCGTGGAGACGGTCTTCCAGGCGTATCCCGTCATGGCGTCGGCGGCCAGGATGTGGAAACCGCCGGCATCCCCTGTCGCCAGCAACGCCCGGTCGGTGGAGTCCCGCCATCGTTCGCCCAGAACCCGGGCCCGGTCGGCTGCCGGTACGGCGGCGGGTGCGGTCGCCGCCACCGGTCGTGCACGCACGTCTTCCTCCGGGCTCGGGCCTGGGACCGCGGCGAGGGCCACGGGCTGCACGCCGAGCAGGCCTGCGAGCAGGCCGACCATCGTCATACCTCTCGATAATCTCGCTCTCATGCCCGCAATGTGCTTGATTGCAGGCGGAACGAAAACAGGTTTGCGGCATAACGCAAACCGCCGCTTTCCCGTCATACTGGACGTGATGTCGCATAGGACGGGGACGCATTGCTACGAATACACTTCACCACCGATGACCTCGCCCGAACCAGCCTGAGCTCGATCGTCGACCCGTTATGGGAGGTTCTGTTAAGCCACTTCTTACTGGGTGACCGCAACAGGCCGGTGTACTTCCAGCCGTGGCTGGCGCGGCTCCGCAGGCGCTCCGACCTGCTGGCCATGATGCGGCCGGCGGGGACGCTCCTCTCCGGCCTCGCCCCGCCTGGCCCTTACTTTCCCGACTTCCTCACCCCACCCGAGTCGGCGGCCGGGCTCGACGCCGGCATCGACGCCGTGAGCGCCACTGGCCGGCGACGGCTGGGGGATGAGCTGAACCTGCTGTACCAGACCAACCAGCGCCGCGGCCGCGCCACTCCGGGCTGGCTCGCCGGTCTCACCGACTCGCAGAGCGGCACGCTGATCTCCCTGACGACCGCGCTGCGCGAGTACCACCGGGCCGTGGTGGATTCCCACGACGACCTGATCCGCGCGAGCGTCGAGGCCGACGTCGCGCTGCGGGTGAGAGTGCTGCTCGCCGGCGGCGTCGAGGCGCTGTTCCGCAGCTTCGAGCCGCTGATGCGCTGGCGCCGGCCGGTACTGGAGGTGCGCTACGACGTCGAGCAGGACCTGTACCTGCAGGGGCGGGGTCTGCGGCTCGTGCCGTCGTTCTTCTGCCACGGGTCGGCCGTGTCGCTCGCCGACCAGGACCTGCCGCCGGTCCTCGTCTACCCGATCACGCCGGAACACCGCTGGGACACGATCACCGCTGTCGATCCGGGCCCACTGGCCGAACTCATGGGCGCGACCCGCGCCGCCGTGCTCGTCGCGCTGCGGCACAGCGCCTCCACGACAGAACTGGCCGCGACTCTGTACACGTCACTGGCGTCGATGAGCCGCCACACCAAGACGCTCCGGCAGGCGGGGCTGATCACCAGTGAACGGCGCGGGCCCGCCATCCTGCACACCCTCACCCCGTTGGGCTGGAGGCTCCTGGACGGCGCCAAGGTCCGGGCCTGACCCTTTTGCCGGCGGGCGGTGAGCTGGGGCTGTTACTCGTTGTCCTTGATGAGTTGCCGTGTGCGGGTGAGGAACGCCTGGCGGACCTCTTCTGGGTGCAGTATCTGGAGTGGTCGGCCGAGGCTGAGCAGATAGCGGGCCAGGCCGTCGGCGTCCGGCCCGCCGATGTCGATGATCGTGGCGTCATCGCCGTCCGGGTGGTGGACGCCGACCGTTAACGGCACCAGCCTGCGGGCCTCATCGGCCGGTACGGCCAGGCGGATGGTCACCCTCACCGGATAGGGCCTCAGTGCGATGCCCGTGCCGACCATCTGTGCTGGATCTGGCGGGTCGGGCAGGGCAGTGGCCTGCCCGGTGGCTGTGGCGTCGATGATGCGATCGGTACGGAAGGTGCGCCACTCCTGCCGCGTCAGGTCGTAGGCGAGGAGGTACCAGCGGCGGCCTGTGTAGACGAGCCGGTGGGGGTCTACTCGTCGGGTGGACGTCGTTCCGGCCCTGTCGCGGTAGGTCAACCGGGTGCGTTCGCCTCGCCGGCACGCGGTGGCCAGGTCGAGCAGCAGCGCGGCGGAGATCTGGCCGTCGTCGGGTCGTGCGGTGTGGGTGAACGCGGCGTCCAGCTCGCCGAGCCGGCCTGCGATCCTGGCCGGCAGCACCTGGCGTAGTTTCAGCAGCGCCGACAGGGCTGCCTGGTCGCTGCCGGAGACTCCGCTGAAGGCGGCGGTGCGCAGCCCGACGGCGACCGCGAGGGCCTCCTCCTCGTCAAGGAGCAGTGGCGGAATGCTGGTTCCGGGCCCGAGGTGGTAGCCGCCCCATGGGCCCATCTCCGATTCGATGCCATAGCCGAGTTCACGTAGCCGGGCGATGTCCCGGCGGACCGTCCGTTCGGTGATCTCCAGGTGGGCGGAAAGATCAGCGCACGTCCAGGACTGCCGCGTTGACAGCAAGGACAGCAGCCGCAGCAGCCGGGCGGAGGTGGTGACCACGGCTAACAGTCTGCTCGATGACCAGGACCGTTTCTGACCGGGTCATACCGTAACGTCCCCGAATGACCGAGAACTCCTCGGCCGAGAAGTCCCTTGCGACGACGATGACCTCCGCCAAGGAGCGTCAGATGTCGGGCCCGGATGGGCGCACGTAACCGACGAGAGGCAGAACCCATGGAAGCACGTATGAAGAGCGTGGCGAATCCCGACGTGATCACAGCGATCCAGCATCTCCACAAGGCGATTCACGCCGGTGGCGTCGACCCGCTCGTGCTCGAGCTGGTCCATCTGCGGGCCAGCCAGATCAACGGCTGCGGCCCGTGTGTGTTCGCCGGCGTCCAGTCGGCGAAGAAGCATGGAGAGACCGAGGAGCGGCTGCACAACGTGGTCGCCTGGCGCGAGACCCCGTTCTTCACCGAGGAGGAGCGGGCGGCGCTCGCGCTGACCGAGGCCGCCACCCGGATCCAGGACGGCGCGCCGGGCGTGACCGACGAGATCTGGGACGCTGCCGCCAATCACTTCGACGAGAGGCAGATGTCCGCGATCATCCTGAACATCGCCATCACCAACTTCTTCAACCGGATCAACCACACGATCCGGGAGCAGGCCGGCAAGACCTGGTGAAGGCGGGCGGGCGTCATCCGTCCAGAGGCCGCGGTGGCGACGTGGCGAAGGACGTGATCGGCCGGCTCCACCGCTGACCGATCCAGCGCCACTTCCGCCAGGCTCCCGTCCTCGGCTCCCACCTTCGGGTGACCGTCGGCGACCGTACCTTAAATGATCATCAGGGGCACATGACGATGAGCGACGAACCACTGGAACTGACCGTTGCCGATGCCCGAGCCTGGCGGGAGTGGCTCAGCAGCAACCACGACAGCTCGGCAGGGGTGTGGCTGGTCCTCGCCAAGCGGAACACGACCCGGCCCACCAGCCTGACCTATGACCAGGCGCTCGACGAAGCCCTGTGCCACGGCTGGATCGACGGTCGGCTACGACGGCGGGATGAGATCACCTTCTGCCGGCGCTTCACCCCTCGCGGAAAGCAAAGCCCCTGGTCAGCGCGGAACGTTTCCATCGTCACCCGTCTGATCAGCGAGGGCCGGATGCATCCGGCCGGAATGACCGAGGTCGAACGCGCCAAGGCCGACGGCCGCTGGGACACGGCCTACGCGGGACAAGCCGGCATCGAGGTGCCGGCCGACCTGGCCGCCGCGTTGGCCGCGAACCCCCACGCACAAGCGATGTTCGACATCCTCACCTCCCAGAACCGTTACGCCGTTCTCTATCGGATCGAGAACGCCAAGCGCGCCGAGACCCGAGCCCGCCGTATCACCCAGTTCGTTGACATGCTCGCCCGCGGCGAGGTGATCCACCCACAAAAGCGCGCCCTGCCAGATCGAACAGGGCCACGTTGAGGACCCCGCATCACTGCAGGTCAGCGATATCCGTTGATGTTCCGGCCAGGACCACCGGGACCCCTACATGGGGAACAGGTCGGGAAGCTCCACCCGGACGAGCGTCCCCCGGCCCGGAAGGGAGCGCAGCGTCGCCTGGCCGCCGTGGGCCGTGGCGATGGCCTGCACGATGGCCAGTCCCAGCCCGCTGCCCTCGCTGCGGGCCGAGTGGTGGAACCGGTCGAAGGCGAGGGTGGCGTGCTCTGGCGACATCCCCGGCCCGTCGTCGCTCACCTCCAGGACGGCAGGAGGCGTCAGCCGTACGGTTGCGACCGTCCCGGGCGGAGTGTGCGCGCGGACGTTCGCCAGCAGGTTGACCAGCACCTGCCGGATCCGCGCCTCGTCCACGACGGCGACCAGCCGGTCGGGCGCCACGACGGTCACCGGGTGGTCGGGGTCCAGCGCGGTGAAGTCGTCGGCCACCTCGGCGGCGACCGCGGTCAGGTCCACCGGCGCCATGGTCAGCGGCGCGCCCTTGTCCAGGCGGGCCAGTTCCAGCAACTCGGAGACCAGCCGGGTCATGCGCGCCGCCTCGTCCTCGATGCGGCGCATCACCTGCGGCACCTCCTCCGCGGGGATGGCGCCCTGCCGGTACAGCTCGGCGTACCCGTGGATGGTGGTGAGCGGGTTGCGCAACTCGTGCGAGGCGTCGGCGGCGAAGCGCCGCACCCGCTCCTCCGAGGCCCAGCGCGCCGCGAACGCGTCCTGGATGCGGGTCAGCATGAGGTTGATGGTCGAGCCGAGCCGCCCGGCCTCCGACCGGCCCTCGGGCATGCGCGCCGACAGGTCGCCGCCCTCGGCGACGAGCTGCGCCGTCGTGGCCATGCGGGACAACGGCGCGAGCCCCCTGCCGATCAGCGACCTGCCGAGCAGGGCGAGCAGCGCGATCAGCACGACCCCGGTGACCAGCTCGGTGACCACCAGGCGGCGGACCGCGTCCTGAACCTCGTCCAGCGGCACGGCGACGACCACGACCCGGTTGCCGACCGTCATCCGCGCCGCCGCGGCGCGCAGCCGGTCGGTCAGGGCGAACGGGCGGCCACTGTCGGCCAACTGCTGCAACCGGGCCCCGCCCATCCGTTCCAGCATCTCGGGGACGTGCACCGCCTCCGGGTCGTCGCCGGCCAGCAGCCGTCCCCGGTCGGTGGTGAGGTTCAGCAGGGCCACAGCGGAGGTCGGACTGGCGTTGATCAGCGCGATGTTGGACGCCCGCACCAGGCGGGCGGCCGAGGCCGTGGCGGCGGCGGCGAGCGTCGCGTCCGTGCGGTCGAGCAGGTGGCCGCGCAGCACCAGCACACTGACGACCGACAGCGCCGCCAGCCCCACCGCGGTCACCGACAGCAGCCCGGCGAGGAGCCGTCCCCGCAGCGTCTCGGCCGGCCACCTCACCGGCCGGCGGGAGGAGGAGGCTTCGCGGGCGGGCGCCGGGCGCGGGCTCACCGGCTCAGCCGTCGGAGGCCGGACGCAGCGCGTAGCCCACGCCCCGCTGGGTGTGGATCAGCGGCGGGCCCAGCGGGTCGAGCTTGCGTCGCAGGTAGGAGACGTAGGTCTCCACCACCTGCGACTGGGTGCCGAACCCCCACACGTTCTCCAGCAACTGCGCCTTGGTGAGCACCTGGCCGGGGTGGCGCATCAGGAACGCGAGGAGGCGGAACTCGGTGGGGGACAGTTCGACCAGCGTGCCACCCCGCCGGACCTCCCAGCGCGCCTCGTCCAGTTCCAGATCGGCCACGGTCAGGACGGCGTGCTCGGCCGTCAGGGACCCGGATCCGGACCCGCCGCGGCCGCCGCCCCGCCGCAACACCGCGCGCGCCCGGGCCACCAGCGCCTCCACCGAGAACGGCTTGGTGACGTAGTCGTCGCCGCCCAGCGTGAGACCGTGAACGGTGTCGGCCGGGGCGTCGCGCGCCGTCAGGAAGATGACCGGGACGTCATCGCCCTCGGCGCGCAACCGCCGGCACAGCTCGAAACCATCCAGATCGGGCAGCATCACGTCCAGCACGAGCAGGTCGGGCATGCCCGAGCGGGCGATCTCCAGCGCCTCGTGACCCCGGGCCGCGCTGACCACCTCGAACCCGTGGAAGCGCAGCGCCATGCCCACCAGGTCGCGGATGTTGCGCTCGTCGTCCACGACGAGGACCCGGGGCTTGTTCGTCTGGTCGCTCATCCGTCCTTCGGTCACTCCTGCGTCGGTCCGTCCTCGGTCAGTCGGGTTCGTGGTCGGTCGGCCCATGGTCGGTCCGTCCTCGGTCGGTCGGTCCGTGGCCGGGGAGTCCCCGGCAGGTCCGTCCCCGGCCGGTCCGTCTGTGGTCGGGCGGTCCTTGGTCGGTCAGTTTCTGGTCTTCTTGGGCACCACCACTCCCTGCGCCGTCCGGGCGTCGCCGTCGGGCCGGCCCAGGACGAAGACGCCGTCACCCGACGTCAGAGCGGAGGAAGCGGACTTCGCGCCATTCTTGCGAACTTTAGTATCCGTGGTCAGCGCCCACGTCCAGCTCGTCCCGTCGGCGCTCTTGACGGTGACCGAGCTCGCGGACGCCGCGGTGACCTCGCCGCGCTGCCAGGCGTAGGTGGCGTAGCCGCCACCGCGGGCGCGGACGGTGGCCTCGCCGTGCACGCCGATCAGGCCGCGGCGCAGGGCGGCGCGGAGCCGGGGGTGGTCCTTCGGGTCCTTGGCGAGGCCGGCGGCCTCGTCCGCGGCCGAGTCGGCCGACAGCAGCTCGTAGGGGACGCCCGTGCGCGCCTCGCTCGTCTGCGCGCCGCCCGCCTGCCCGTTGCCCGCCTGCCGCGCGAGGGCGACGCCGCCGAGCGCTCCGACCGACAGCGCGCCGGCCACGGCTCCGGCGACCAGTGTTCCGGTGAGATTCCTCATGATCCCAAGGACACCGGACACGGCTAGGAGAACGGCGAGGAATCCCTGGGATATCCCGGTGAACGGACACCGCCGCCAGCGGGACCGGCGGGCTACTTCTGCGGGACGCGGGCCACGCAGAAGACCGTCTGGCCGAACGGCGGGCGGATGAAACGCTCGATGAAACGGGTCGTCGGCACCACGGTGCGGTCGTAGATCTTGACCAGCCGCGGGTCGGGATAGCCGACGCCGCCGCGTCGCACGGCCGCCCACCAGGCCAGGCCGCCGAGGAAGTTGATCGGCTTGAGCACCTCGGCCTTCAGCCCGGCCTCGGCGACCGTCTTGCCCAGCGTCGCCGGGGTGTACCGGGTGATGTGGCCGACCTTGCGGTCGAAGTCCCCATAAAGCTGCATGTAGCCGGGCACCCAGATGACGATGCGGCCGCCCGGCTGGGTAACCCTGGCAAGCGACCGCAGGGCCTCGACGTCCTCCTCGATGTGCTCAAGGACGTTCATCAGGACCACGGTGTCCACCGGGTCGGCGAGGGGGATGTCGGTGGGCAGGCCGAACTGCAGCACCTCGATGTCGTCACGCCCGTCGAACCGCTTGCCGAGCTGCTCGACGCAGTAGGGGTCGAAGTCGCTGACGACCAGGCGGTCGAGGCGGGGGAGGAACTGCTCGGCGAAGTGGCCGAGGCCCGAACCGATCTCGAGCATGGACCTGCCGACGTGCGGGGCGACCATGTCGAACTCGTACTGCCGGTAGTTCTTCGCCTCGTCGCCACCGAGGTGGTTCTCCAAGGCCTCGTCACCGGCCGCAGGTTGCACCACGCGGTCATACCCAGACATGCGTCCCGCCCAGCTTCGCTCACGGAAAACCGCGGCCCCGAACGAGGCCACGGCTACGGATGTGGATCGAGTCTAGCCGCCCTGATCCGCGCCGGTCCCAACTTCCCGCCGAGCGCGACCGGAAACACTTGACGCGAGTCTTCCCATCCCTTTGCGCGCAGACCTCCAGGAAACTACCTTTTGTCGCGCAAGGATCTTCCAAGGAGCCCGCGACGGACGACGACGAGGCGATAACCCGGTCCCTGGCCGGTGATCTCGCCGCCTACGAGGTGCTGATCGCGCGCTACAGCGCGGTGGCGCATCGTACGGCTGCGCTCCTCGGCGCCGGCCAGGAAGCCGAGGACGTCGTCCAGGAGGCGTTCGTCAAGGCGTTCCGCCACCTCGCGACCTTCCGCCGCGACGCCGCGTTCAGGCCGTGGCTGCTGCGCATCGTCGCCAACGAGACCCACACGATGACCCGGTCGCGCGGGCGCAGGGCCGAGCTCGTGCTCAAGGCCGGCGCGGAGCCCGACCTGCGCGTCCCCGACGACCCCGAGGGCGCCGCCATCGCCACCGACCGCCGGGCCAGGCTGCTGGAGGCCGTGCGCACGCTGCCCGACAGGGAACGCCAGGCCGTGGTCTGCCGGTACTTCCTACAGCTCTCGGAAGCGGAGACGGCGGAGGTCCTCGGCTGGCCGGTCGGCTCGGTGAAGTCCCGTACCTTCCGAGGACTGGCACGGCTGCGGAAGGAGGTGGGCGGTGAACTCTCCTGACGGTCCGAACGACAGCACGGACGACATTCCGAACGGCGACCCGGGCATCGGCGCGAACGACAGCACAAGCGGCGGTCCGAGCGGCGGCGCGGGCAGCGGCGCGAACGACGGCACAGGCGATGGTCGGAGCGGCGGCGCGAGCGGCGGTCTGGAGGCCGAGCTTCTGGCACTCGGCGAAGCGCTGGACATCCCTGCCCCGCCTCCCGCCGACGTGGCCCGCTCCGTCCGCACCCGCCTCGAAGGGCTGACCACCGAGGAACCGGCCGCCCCTCCCGGCCGGTCGCCGGAAACTCGCCGGCCGGCCCGCAGGCCCCGGTGGCGGTGGGTGGCCGCCGGTGTCGCCGTCGTCGTGGCGGCGCTGCTCGGGCTGACCCCTCAGGGGCAGGCCGCCGTCGCGCACGTCCTGAGGCTGGCCGGTGTGGAGATCCACGTCGGCGAGCCGGGGCCGCTGCCGTCCGGGGTGCCGTCCCCGCTGCCCGGCGAGCGGCGGGTGACCCTCGACCGTGCCCGCGAGCTGGTCGCCTTCCCCGTCAGGGTGCCCGCCGAGCTGGGCGAGCCGGACGACGTCCGCGTGAGCGACGAGGGCCGGGTGCTGTCGCTCTTCTGGCCCGGGACGCGGCTGGACGCCTACGACGGCACGCTTGAGGTGGTCTGGCGCAAGGACCTCCCCGGGCCGTTCCCCGAACAGGTCACCGTAGACGCCTCGCCCGGCTGGTGGGTCTCCGGCCCCCACGGGCTCACCTACATGCCCCGCACCGGTGCCGACTCCGAGCCGGTGCAACGCCGTGCCGCCTCCACCCTCATCTGGCAACAGGGCCAGACCGGCTATCGCCTGGAAGGCCCCGCGACCTCGGCCCAAGCCCTGAGAATCGCCACCTCCCTCCACTGACCCATTTACTGCGGGCCGCTTTTGGGGTGGTCCGTTATCCGGTTAATGGATGACCGATATTGCGCGGTAAGTGCGGGCGGGTGATATCTCCCGATCAGGTGCCCGGAGGCGGCGGGGGGAGGTCGGGGCCGCTGGTGCTGGGGGGTGAGGTGGGGCTGCCGGTCCGGGAGGACGGCGGGGGAGGGGGAGCCGTGGGGCCCGTCTGCGAGGGAGGGCTCTTCCTCGGCTTTGACGTGCGGGTCGGCTTGGCCGTCCGGGACGGCGCGGCGGTCGTGGTCGGGGCCTGAGGCCTCGCGGTCGGCCGTGCGGACGTCGCCGGAGGCGGGGGCAGGTCCGTCCCCCGGGGACGGGGAGTGGCCGTGGCCCGCTTGCGCGTCGGTGTGTGGTCGGCGGTGGGCGGCGGCGGGGGCGACTCCACGCCCATGGAGGGAGCGGACGTGGACGCTCTCGGCGTCGGCCGGCCGGAGGGCGTCTGGATCGCCGCCGGCGTGTCGGACCCCCCTCCGGAGGACTCCGGCCAGGCGAACCAGATGCCGGACCCGGCGGCCACCAGGAGCGTCAGCCCGACCACGATGGGGCCGCGCCGGTCGTTGCCGAGCCATCGGCGGATCGGCCCATCGTCTCCGTCGTCCAGCTCCATCGAGGTCTCCCACGTGCGCCATCGGTCCGCACGGGGACCGCTTCCAGCGGAATTCTTGGCATACGGCGGACGACGTCGCGGTGAAGAAGGTTCATCCCAGTTGTCTCGCACGATGCTCAGTCTCCGGGGGCGGGGTTCCTCGTCGGTCACCCGACGCACATCGCGGCGGTCGTCCCTGCGTGTGCATTCAGGTGTGGGTTAAGACCGCAACGCAGTCAACAGAGTATAGAAGTTTGTTATGTGATGAAAGTGATATGAGCAGCTGGGGCGTCCTCCCGTATATTTCTGACTGCTTTGCCAGTACCAGATTTTCCATTTGCATCTATGTCAGGAGAGCGATCCCCGTGCTGAGGAGGGATGACCCCGCTGCGCTGGAGCGGCTCTGCCGCGAGTATGGAGATCATCTCTACGACTACTGCCAGTCGTTGCTCGACGATGAGGACGCCCTCTCGGCGACGGTCGGAGCGTTGTACGGAGCGGTGGCGCACACCGACCGGCTCTACGACGCGACGCGGCTGCGCGCGTGGCTGTACTCGCTGGCCCGCGCCGAGTGCCAGGCACGCCTGGCCGGGGTGGCCCACAAGGGCTCCTACGCCCGGCAGGGACGCGGCGGGTCGCCCGAGCTGGGCGTGGAGGTGCTCGCCTGCCTGGAGCCGCGTGAGCGGGAGATCCTTGATCTGACGCTTCGTCATGGGTTGAAGTCCGACGAGGTGGCCCGGGTGCTGGACATCTCGGTGGAG
>NZ_JBEXGS010000039.1:0-44736 GCF_040607455.1 Sphaerisporangium sp. NPDC005289 | reverse complement strand
CTTGGGGCCGCGCCGGCCACGGGGGCGGGCCCCCCGGGGGGGGGGGCCCCGGGGGTGGGGCCGGCCCGGCGGTGGGGACGACGGCCCGGTGGGGACGACGGCCCGGTGGGGACGACGGCCCGGTGGGGACGACGGCCCGGTGGGGACGACGGCCCGGTGGTGGGTGCGACCCGATGGTGAGGACGGCCCGGTGGTGGATGCGGGTCAGCGGTCCAGGGTGCGGTACCGGCGGACCGAGAGCGGGAAGAAGACCGCGATGAGCAGCAGCGGCCAGGCGAGCGCCAGCAACGGCGCCTGCTGGGCCGCCCAGGAACCGCCGCCCCAGCCGGGGTTGCCGAACAGCTCCCGGGTCGCCGCGACCGTCGCCGACATGGGATTCCATTCGACGACCGCGCCGAGCCACCCCGGCATCGTGGCCGGCGAGGCGAAGGTGTTGGACAGGAACCCCAGCGGCCACACCAGGATCTGCACGGCCATGACCGCCTCGGGGTTGCGGATGGCCAGCCCGAGGTAGACGCCCGTCCACAGCAGGGCGAACCGCAGCAGCAGGAGCAGCCCGACGGCCGCCAGGGCGGGTCCGAGACCGTGGTGCCACCGCCAGCCGACCGCCAGCCCGCAGGCGATCATGACCGCCAGCCCGAGCGCGGAGTTGAGCATGTCGGCGGCGCAGCGGCCGGTCACCACCGCCGAGGGGGCCATGGGTATCGAGCGGAACCGGTCGGTGACGCCCTTGGCCGCGTCGGCGCTGACCGCGGTGAAGGTGGCCTCGATCCCGAAGACCATCGTCATGGCGAACATTCCCGGCATGAGGAACTCGCGGTAGTCCCCTCCTCCGGGGATGGCCATGCCGCCGCCGAACAGGTAGGCGAACATCAACACGATCATGACGGGGAAGAGCAGCTCCACGACGACCTGGCCGGGCCGCCGGGCCCGGTGCGCCAGGTCGCGGTGGGTGATGGTCCAGCCGTCGGCCAGCGCCCACCGCAACCGCGCGGCGGCCGTGCGGGGCGGCGCGGGCGCCGCCACCGAATCCATGACGGTCATGCCGCCACCTCCCACCCGTGCCGCGCCCCCGCGTCCCCGCATCCAGCGGGCCCGCCGAGCGCTCCGGGCATCACCAGGACCGTCCCCATGCCGCCGTCCCCCTCCGTCCGCGCCACGCCTCCACGCGCCCCGCGTTCACCGAGTCCGATGGGGGTACTCGTGATCGTCTCTACGCCACCGTCAACCTCCGTCCCCGGCCGGCCGCCGCGCCGCCTGTATCCACCGGGTCCGATGGGGGTACTCGTGGTCGTCCCCATGCCGCCGTCACCCTCCGTCCGCGCCACGCCTCCACGCGGCCCGCGGTCATGGGGTCCGACGTGGGTGCTCGTGGTCGTCCTCATGCCGCCGCCGCCTTCTTCGTCGGGTCGGGTGCCGTCGCCTGGTGGCCGGTGAGGTGGAGGAACACTTCGTCCAGGGTGGGACGGCGCAGGAGGATGTCCTCGACCGGTACCCCCTCCTCCGAGAGCGCGCGGGTCACGGCGGTCAGCGCGGCCACCCGGTCGCGTACCGGGACGCTCACGCGCCGCCGGTCGGTGTCGCGGTCGGCGCGCGCGCCCGCCACCCGTTCGGCGACCGCCGCGGCGGCGCCCATGTCGGCGGGCTCGCGCACCACGAGCTCGACGCGGTCGCCGCCGACGAGCGACTTCAGCTCCTCCGGGGTGCCCTGGGCGATCGTCCGGCCGGCCGAGAGGACGCAGATGTCGGTGGCCAGCCGGTCGGCCTCCTCCAGGTACTGGGTGGTGAGCAGCACGGTGGTGCCGCCGGCGACGAGCGAGGCGACGGCCTGCCAGACCTCTCCGCGTCCGCGCGGGTCCAGCCCGGTGGTGGGCTCGTCCAGGAACAGGACCGGCGGGGTGAGGATGAGGCCGGCGGCCAGGTCGAGCCGGCGGCGCATGCCTCCGGAGTACAGCTTGACCGGCTTGTCCCCGGTGTCGGCCAGCCCGAACCGTTCGAGCAGTTCGTCGGCGCGGCGGCGCGCTCCCGCCGTGCCGAGGTGGTACAGCCGGCCGAACATCACCAGGTTCTGCCGGCCGCTCAGCACCTCGTCCAGGGCGGCGTTCTGCCCCACCAGCCCGATGCGGCAGCGCGCCCGCGCGGCGTCGCGGACCACGTCGAAGCCGGCAACCTCGGCCCGGCCCGCGTCCGGCCGCAGCAGCGTGGTCAGGATGCGCACCGCCGTGGTCTTACCCGCGCCGTTGGGCCCGAGCAGCCCGCATACCGTGCCCGCCGGCACCGCCAGGTCGAACCCGGCCAGGGCCTCGGTGCGGCCGTACCGCTTGCGCAGCCCTTCGGCGAGGATCGCGTGTCCTGTGGACCCCACTCCCGCCTCCTTCCCATTAACTCCGTACGTTGTACCGTACATCATACGGGACATCGTACGGAATAACCGGGTCCGACGGAGACCTTGGGTGGGCGAGCGTTCAGCGGCCGGGTTTCGCCTCCGCGAACGGCCACGAGGACGGCGCGGGAAGCGGCGCGGCGATGGCGCCGGCGATGACCGTGCGCAGTGAAAGTTTCACGGTCGGTTGACGCAGGACGGCGTCAGCTCCCAGGATCATGGGTGCTTCCCGGTCGGGAGGCATGAGATGTCCATGGCGAGGGGTCCGATGCCGAAAGCTCTGTTAGCGCTAACATCCGCCGTCGTGCTGACGCTGGCCGGCCTGAACGTGCCCGCCGCGCACGCCGATGAGCCCGCCGCGGTCGCGGTGACCGTCAACGCCCGCGCCGCCCTCGCCACCGTCCCCGCGACCGGCATCGGCGCCAACCACGCGATCTGGGACGCCAACCTGGGCACCGACGCGACCGCCGACCTGCTGAAGGACGCCGGCGTGAAGGTGCTGCGCTATCCCGGCGGCTCCTACTCCGACATCTACCACTGGGCCGATCACACCGCGCCCGGCGGGTACGTGGCGCCCGGCACCGACTTCGACACCTTCATGCGCGGCGTACGGCGCACCGGCGCCCAGCCGATGGTGACCGCCAACTACGGCACCGGCACCGCCGCGGAGGCCGCCGCCTGGGTCCACCAGGCCAACGTCGTCAAGGGCTACGGCGTGAAGTACTGGGAGATCGGCAACGAGAACTACGGCAACGGCCGCTACGGCAGTGCCTGGGAGGCCGACGACCACGCCGACAAGAGCCCGGCCGAGTACGCGCGCAACGTCGTCGCCTACGCCGACGCGATGAAGGCGGCCGACCCCTCCATCAAGATCGGCGCGGTGCTGACCACGCCCGCCAACTGGCCCGACGGGCTGGTCGCCGCCGGCGACGACGGCACCTGGAACAAGGTCGTCCTGTCGGCCGCCGGACCGAAGATCGACTTCGTGATCGTGCACTGGTACCCGGGCGCGCTCGACAGAGCCGGCCAGATCCCCGACATGATCGACCTCACCCGGCGGCAGATCGCCGCGTACGCGGGCCCGGGGGCCGAGCGCATCGGCATCGCGATGACCGAGTTCAACACCGGCACCAGCAGCGCCGGCGCCACCACCCAGCCCGGCGCGCTGGCCGCCGCCGACGCCTACGCGACCCTGCTGGCGAACGGGGTGTTCACCGTCGACTGGTGGAACACCCACAACGGCATCGGCCCCGTCACCCAGGTGGCCGGGCAGACCGACTACGGCGACTTCGGCCTGCTGTCGAGCGGGGCCTGCACCTCCGGCGGCGAGGTGTGCGAGCCGGCGCTGAACACGCCCTTCGCGCCGTACTTCGCGCTGCAGATGGTGAGCAGGTTCGCCCGTCCCGGCGACCGGTTCCTCCGGGCCGCCACCGACCAGCCCAAGGTGGTCGCGCACGCCGTCCGGCGCCCGGACGGCGACCTCGCGGTGCTGCTGCTCAACACCTCGGCCGACACCTCCTACCCCGTCACCATCGGGTACGCCGGCTTCGCCCCGGCCGGCGCGGCGCCGACCGTGCTCACCCACACCAACGGCGCAACGAGCATCACCACCGCCACCGCCGGCAGCGCGACCGCCCAGACGCTGCCGCCCCTGTCGATGACGACGATCGTCGTGCGTCCCTCCTCCTCCCAGACCGGGCTGCCGGGGGCGCCCGGCCAGCCCACGGTTTCGGGGGTGACCGACCACGGAGCCACCATCTCCTGGCCCGCCGCCTCCGCCGGCGCCCGCCCGATCGTCAAGTACGAGATCCACCGCCAGAACGGCGTTGTCAGCGAGCAGCTCGGCGAGACCGCGGGCACCTCCTTCACCGTCGCCAACCTCAACCCCGGTACGCGCTACACGGTGAATGTGATCGCCCGGGACGGCGGCGGCGGCCTGTCGCCGGCGTCCCCGCCGCTGACCTTCACCACCGGCACGCCCGCGTCCAGTTCCTGCACGGTCCGGCTGAGCGACCAGAACGACTGGGGCAGCGGGTACGTCGGCGCCATCGACGTCACCAACAACGGCGCGCCGATCGACGGCTGGACGCTGGACTTCGCCTGGCCGCGTTCCTGGCAGAGCCTCGGCAGCGGCTGGGGCGGCGTCTGGACGCAGGACGGATCGCAGGTCAAGGTCGTCAACGAGGCCGGTCACGGCTCGCTGCCCACGGGGGCGACGGTCAGCGTCGGCTTCGTCGGCAACTACAGCGGCCCCAACGTCCTGCCCACGGTCTTCACTCTCAACGGGACACTCTGCTCGGCCGCGTAGCCTCCGTCCTCCTGCGGCGTCCCGCGGCCGTCCTCCTCTGAGGGCCGCGGGACGCCGGCGCAGTGCCCGTCCGTCCGGTGACGCGGGGCGCCGTTCACCGCCGGGCGGGGTGCGTCCGGCGTGGAGGGGGGCCGTTCGCCCGGGGCGGCGGGGTGCGGGTCCGGTGTGGTCCCGGGCGGCGGCCGTAGGATCGGGACCACGATGACCACGGAGTACACCGGCGGGGGCGACCCCGCGCGCAGCCTCGCCCTGCTGTGGCGCACCCGCGAGAAGTCCGGGCGCAAGGGCGGGCCCGACCTCAGCGTCGACCGCGTCGTCCGCGCCGCCGTCGAGCTCGCCGACGCCGACGGCCTGGCGGCGCTGTCCATGCGGCGCGTCGCCCAGCGCCTCGGCGTGGGCACCATGTCGCTGTACACCTACGTGCCGGGCAAGGCCGAGCTGCTCGACCTCATGCTCGACACGGTGTGCGGCGAGCCCGCCCGGCCGGCCGAGGTGCCCGGGGGGTGGCGCGGCAGGCTGGAGTTCGTGGCCAGGGAGAAGTGGGCGCTCTACCAGCGCCACCCGTGGATGCTGTACGTCGCCACCAGCCGGCCGCCGCTCGGTCCCAACGTGGCCGGCGCCTACGAGTACGAGCTGGCCGCCGTCGAGGGCATCGGACTGACCGACCTGGAGATGGACTCCGTCGTCACCCTGGTCGCGGGGTTCGTGCACGGCGCCGCGCGCGGCGCGGTCGACGCCGCCCAGGTCGCACAGCGCACCGGCGTGTCGGACGAGCAGTGGTGGTGGGCCCACGCCCCCTACCTGGCCAAGGTGATGGACCCGTCCCGCTACCCGCTGTCGGCGCGGGTGGGCACGGCCGCCGGGGAGGAGTACGGCGCGGCCTCCGCTCCGCAGCAGGCGTTCGAGTTCGGCCTCCAGCGGGTCCTGGACGGCGTCGAGGCCCTGGTGACCCGTCGGACGGCCGCGTCCTAGGACGGCCGGCGCCCTAGACGAGTAAGTCCTAAGTCCGGTCAGTGGTCGTAGGCGATCAGTGACCGGGTGATGGGCTGGCTGGTGGCCCGGTTGTGCCAGATCGCGGCGGTCAATGCCAGGATCCGTTGGGCGACGCGGGCGGCGACGCCCAGCGGGCTGCGTCCGCCGTGCAGTTCCAGGTCGAGTTGGCCTTTGAGGGTGTCGTTGACTGACTCGATGAGCTGGCGGATGGGTTTGAGGTGCTGTTCGCCGGGGCGGGGTGTGCGGTTGCGGTAGGACGGGCGTAGCAGCTGCATCCCACGTTCGGCCAGGTAGGCGTCCAGTTCCGCCGAGATGTACCCCTTGTCGGCGACGATCAGCAGGCCGGGGCGTTCGGCGAGCAGGTGCGGGTCGTGGTCGAGTACGGCCATCAGGACCTGACGTTCGTCGACCTTCGGGGTGGCCAGGGCCCAGGTGATCGGCAGGCCGGCCGGGGTACAGATCAGGTGCAGGCGCAGGCCCCAGAAGTAGCGGGAGCGGTGAGAAGGGTGTTGATGTCTGTCGTCACAAACGGATCATCGACACCCTTCACCCTTCCCCACAGCCCGCCTCAAAGCGACTTAGAGTTTACTCGGATTAGTTGTCGGCGGTAAGACCTTCGGCGATCTTGGTCAGCTCGCGGTCGACGGCCTTGGCGTTGGCGAATCTCTTCGCGTACGTGGGGCTGAACATGATCTCGGCCCGCCGCTGCTCCCCCATGTTCAGGATGAGCGTGGGGGTGCCCTTCATGCCGTCCTCGCCGACGTCTGCGATGACCGAATAGCCGGTCCGGTCGCCGACGGTCACCTCTTCGCCCTCCCCCTCGTCGCGGTACCCCTGCACACGGTCGTCGACCTCCTGGACGGCCTTACCCTCGTACACGAAGATCTGCACGCAGTAGAAGCTGTGCTTGTCGCCATCGAAGTTCCACGAGGTCGAGTAGCTGTCGCCGTAGTCCACCGACCAGTGGCCCCACTGCAGGACCTCGGGCAGGTAACCCACCTTGACGTGCTTGAGCGTCTTCCCGTCGCCCAGGTCCCCGAGGCTGGGAGGGGCGGACGGCACGGGCGGGATGTCGTCGATGGCGGGCGGCCCCTGCGTCTCGGAGGCGGCTGGCGTCTCCGAGACAGCGGGCGTCTGCATGGCGCCCGGGGCCACCGTCAGGTAGAGGGAGCCTGCCGCGAGGACGGCCGCCGACGTGGCCAGGGCCGCGACCCCGCCCCGCCTCCTCTTCCGCCGGGTTGACCGGACGACCCGGTCCACCAGGTCGGGCGCGGCGTACAGCCTCGCGGATTCGTCCGCCATGACCTGGCGGAGGCGTTCCTCAAGCGTGGGCATTGCCGATCACTCCTTCCACGGATGCCTCGCCGAGCGCTGCACGCAGCTTGGCCATCGCCTTCGACGTCTGACTTTTCACCGTGCCGACCGTGCAGCCGAGCACCTCCGCGGTCTGTGCCTCGCTGAGGTCCTCCCAGTACCGCAGGACGACCACCGCGCGCTGCCGGGGAGGTAGGCCACGCAGCGCGTCCATGAGCAGGTGGCGCAGATCGACGTCGGTCGAGCGCGCCGCCCTCTCCGGCAGGATGCGCATCGGGATGATGCTCAGGATCGCCCGGCGGCGGGCCCGGCTGATGGCGGTGTTGATGATGACGCGGCGCACATAGGGCTCGGGGCTGTCGTGCCGCACCCTGTCCCAGTTCCTGTAGGTACGCTCCAGCGCCGTCTGCAGCAGGTCCTCCGCCTCCGCCTCGTTCCCGCAGGCGAGATAGGCGACCCGCAGCAGCGTCGTGGCCCTTGCGGCCACGAATGCGCCGAAGTCGTGCTCCGCGCCGCTCACGTCTGTCTGTCCCGTTTCACGCCTCCTAATACGCCTTGGATCCTCCAGCAGTTGCCCGAGTGCCGCAGGCAACCTTGTGAGGCGCCCAGGCGTATTGGGGGACGTCACTTCGGACCTCTGGAGGAAACATATGAAGCTCGCGACAGCACCGGTCCGGCCGCTGATCGCCGTCGGCACCGGCCTGGCCGCCGTGGGCACCGCCGCCCTGCTGGGCCTGCCGAGCGTCGTTAAGGCGCCGGAGACGCGGCTCGCGGCCGCCGCGTCGGCTCCGCCTGAAGGCGCCTACTGGCATACGAGGGTGCTGACCCAGCGCACCGGTCCCCGCCAAATGGGCAGCGGCGCGAATCGCTACTGGGTGGTGGAGCAGGAGCTCAGTGAGGAATGGACCGCGCCCGACGGCAAGGCCTGGTTCGGATACCGGAAGGCTGGGGCGCACCCGAAGAGCGCGACGGACCGGAAGGCGTGGCGCCGCGACGGCTCGCCGGCCAAGTGGACCCGCACGGCCGACGGCCAGGTCGTGAAGCTGTCGACCGAGCCGGACAAGGGCCACGTCGGGCCCGTACGCGGCAACGACGACCAGTTCTTTCTGGCCGGGCAGAAGTTGACGTACGAGGAGGTCCAGCGGCTGCCCGCGGACCCGAACGCGTTGAAGTCCTGGCTCTCCGAGGCCGCGCGGGTCTCACGGGTCAAGCAGAACAACGTGGACCAGTACATCACCGGGGCGCTGCCGGGCATGCTCAACCAGCTTCCGGCGCCCAAGAACGTCCGCGCCGCGGCCTACCAGCTCTTGCTGACGATGCCCAGTGTCCGTTCGCAGGGAGAGACCAAGGACCGCATGGGCAGAGCCGGCGCGGCCCTGTCGATCGACCACCCGAAGGCCGTTCAGGACAACGGACTGACGATCAAGGAGAAGACCGACCTAGTCGTGGACACCGGCACGATGCTTCTGCTGTCCCAGAGCCAGACGACCGCGATCAGTGGCAAGCTGTCCCTCAACGAGACGAGCACCCAGATCGTGCTCGAGGCCGGCTGGACCAACACCGCGCCGGCCGTGCCCGCCCTGCCGTAGCGGCGCCCGCGGGTGAACTTGTCACCCGCGCTCTTTCGCCAAGCGCGGGGCCGGCCCGTCGGAAGCCGGTCCGACCTGGCGCCGGCCGCGATCGCCCGCAGTGCCAACGACCTGCGCGCCCGCGCGGAGGCGGAGTTCCCCGGTTCCGAGCTGCGCCGCTCGGTCGAGGAGACGTTCGCCTGGCTGCGCACCCGGCTCGCCGGGGTCCTCGCGGACGCGTTGTCACAGGGCGAGCTGGACACCTCGCTCGACCCGGCGGGCGCGGGGGGCTGCTTCGGCGCCGGGTTCGTCGCGGGGTGGCCGGACTTAGGACTTACTCGTCTAGGACGCGCCCGCCTGCGTGGAAGCGTTGTGGAAGTAGTGGCCTTTGTCCAGGTCGTCGATAAGTCCCGGCTGGGTCGGCCGCCACCCCAGCAGCTCGCGGGTCAGTGCGCTGGAGGCCGGGCTGTCGGCGGCGAGGAAGCCCGCCAGCCAGCCGAAGTGCGCGCCCGCGTCCTCGGGAGCGACGGCGGCCACCGGCAGGCCGAGATGCCGGCCGATCACCTCGGCGACGTCGCGGATGGGCACGCCCTCGTCGGCGACGGCGTGCAGGACCGATCCCGCCGGCGCCTGCTCCAGCGCCAGGCGGAACAGGTGGGCGGCGTCGAGCCGGTGCGCGGCGGGCCAGCGATCGGCCCCCTCGCCGACGTGGCCGGAGATGCCCTTGCCGCAGGCGATCGCGACCAGGACCGCGATGAAGCCGGGGTCCCCATCCCCGTGCACCGTCGGGGGGAGCCGCACGACCGACGAGCGGACGCCGCGCGAGGCCAGTGACAGCGTCATCTGGGCGGTCGCCAGCCGATCCCGCGCCGCGCCGCCCGCGTGGGCCACGTCCGGGCCGGACTCTCGCCCGTCCTGCTCGGTGGCCACCCGCCCGGGGGCGAGTCCGAGGATCCCGGAGGCGATGACCAGCGGCCGACCAGAGCCCGCGAGCGCCTCGCCGAAGGTCTCGACGGCGCGCCGATCGGCCTCCGTGGCCTCCGCGAAGCCACCGGAGAAGGCGATGTCGTGCTTGAACGCCAGGTGGATCACCCCGTCGGAGGCGACGGCCGCGTCGCGCAGGCCGTCGAGATCGTCGATGGTGCCGCGACGCACCTGTGCGCCGGCCGCGGTGAGCGCGGCGGCGGAGGCATCCGAGCGCGCCAGCCCGACGACCTGGTGACCCGCGCCGACCAGTTCGGGGACGACGGCGGAACCGATCCATCCGGAAGCGCCGGTGACGAATACGCGCATGAGAAGTACTCCAAAGGGTCGATCGTCCGGGGCATCCAGGCCCCCAGACCGATGTCAGTGACTGTCATCAACGTAGCACTGATGTCAGCCACTGTCATCAAGGTAGGATTCCGGCATGGGACGATGGGAGCCGAACGCGCGCGGCCGGCTGGAGCAGGCGGCGCTGGAGCTCTACATCGAGCGCGGGTACGAGCAGACCACGGTGGCCGAGATCGCCGGACGGGCCGGGCTGACCGAGCGCACGTTCTTCCGGCACTTCGCCGACAAGCGCGAGGTGCTGTTCTGGGGCTCGGGCCCGCTGCGCGAGCACCTGGTGGCCGCCGTCGAGGACGCCCCCGACGCGGCGGCCCCGATCGAGATGGTGGCACGCGCCGTCGAAGCCGTGGGCGAGCTGCTCGGCGAGCGCCGCGAGAGCGCCCGGCGGCGCCGGTCGGTCATCGCCGCGAACCCCGAGCTACAGGAACGCGAGCTGATCAAACTCGCCACGTTGTCCGCGGCGCTCGCCGGCACGTTGCGCGGGCGCGGCGTCACCGATCCGGCGGCGAGCCTGGCCGCCGAGGTCGGCCTCGCCGTCTTCAAGGTCGCGTTCGAGCGCTGGGTCGGCGACGACCCCGGGCAGCCCGGCCTGTCCGAGCTCATCCGGGAGTCCTTCGACGAACTGAAGGCCGTGACCGCGGGCGGATGACGACGGACGGCGCGTCCGCCGCGCCCGGCTCCCCGGCCGGACGGCGGTCACCGTCCGGCCTGCGAGGCGACGGCGGTCACCGGCCGCCGGCCGTTCGGCGAACGAAGAGGCGGCGCAGAGCCGAGCGGCTGCGTACGGCGAGATCGTCTGAGATGATCGCGCCTGGAGATCATCGGACCCCGGCGCACCCCTCGGAAGGTCGGCAGTGGACGGGTTCTTCGTCGATCACGGCGGACTACGTGACCTCGTACGGGGACACTCGGCGCGGCAGCTGGACGTGGACGCCTTCCCCGGCGTTCTCTCCGAGCTGACCGGGGCCCTGTCGGAGGTGGCCGAGAGGCTGGGGAGGGACCGCCCCGCGCCGGGCCGGCCCCCCACGGTGACCATCTGACGCGACGGTCCCGCCGAGGACGGCCCCCTGCCCGCCGCGCGGCCTCCAGGAGGTCAGAGGTTCTCGGCCAGGACGATGACGTTGTCGTCGGCGCCGAAGGTCAGCGGCGCGGTCTTCGGCGGGTTGAGCATCACCCCGAAGGAGGGGGTGTGGTCGCTGTGCCGCTTGACCCGGTAGCCGATGGCGGTCTGCCCTCGCCGCTTGGCCACCTCCACGACGGTCGCGAAGTTCGCCTCCACGCCAGGGACGAGGTAGTCCGAGGCGGGCAGCAGGTGGATCTCCGGGCCGGTGGGGTCGAACAGCTGGGAGAACACGCCGTGCAGATGCCGGTTCTCCGCGAGCTGGGTCAGCAGCAGGCTGATGAGCTTGGTGCTGATGATGAAGTCGTCGGCCTTGGTGACCTGGAAGATCTCCCGGTTGGCGTCGTCGTTGATCTCGGTCACGATGGTGTAGGGGTCTCCGAGGCTCACCTTGATGTCGCGCAGGTGCAGCAGCGTCACCAGCGTGCGGTCGTCGGCGTGCTCGGGGTCGACCTCGTCGTCGGCCAGCACGACCAGGTGCCGGTAGCCGCCGAGGTCGAGGTTCTCCAGCGACCGCCGGCTCGTCGGCCGGCAGTACTTGTAGCCGACGGTCAGGTTCTCCCGACCGGTCTCAAGGACGTCCACCGGCCGGCCAGGGGCGGCGATGTCCACCACCGACGCCGGCTCGACCAGGCGGTCCAGCAGGTCGATCAGCTTCAGAGCGCGCGAGTTCCACCCGATGAGCAGGGTGCGGTCGGGCGTCTGCGCCCGGTCGGGGGCCGCCGCGACGGCCTCCGGGACGATCGCGGGAGCGGAGCCGGCGAGCTGGATGAGCAGGTCGTCCTCGGCCAGGACGATCACCTGGTCCCTGGCGTCGATCACGGTCTCCTGCGCGGGGTTGAGCATGACCCGCCCGTCCATCCGGCGCAGCCCGACCGGGATGCCGAGGTCGTAGGCGCTGAGCGCCTCTCCGTAGGTGCGGCCGGTGAGCGCGGGCTCGGGGCGGATGTACAGCTCGTTGCCGTCGAAGTCCAGTAGGTCGGTGCAGACCGTGGACAGCCCCGACTGGCGGTGCGACTGGGCGACCAGCCGCACGGTGATGTCGTCGGCGTCGATCACGATGGCCGACTCGCCTCCGGCGAGGCGCGCGGCGGCGAGGTTCTCCGACTCCTGCACGGCGGCGACCACGTGCGGCCGCGCCCCCCGCCAGGCGCGGTTGTTCAGCAGCAGCAACGCCTTGATCACATCGACGTCGGCGTCCTTGTCCGGAGAGGGCAGCACCATGATCGCTTTGGCGGTGTCCGGGCTGACGAGCTCCAGGTCCACCCGCTTGAGCGGGCTTCCCGACCGGCAGATGACCCTGGTGCGGCCGGTCTCCCCCACCCGGGCGCGGATCTGGTCGTCCATGTCGACCTTGTCGCGGTCCGCCAGGATCACCACACAGGACCGCCGTTGCCCCTCGTTGGCCTTGACCAGCTCCTCGATCACGGTGAAGACCTGCTCCGACCAGCCGAGCACGATCGTGTGACCGCTCTCGATCAGCCGGGACCGGCCCTTGCGCAGCTCGCTGATCCGGTTCTCCAGACCGGTGGTCAGCACACCGATGAGCGAACTGACGATGAAGATGCCGCCGATGGTGATGGTCAGCATCAGCGCCAGGAACACCGGGCTCCCGCTGTCGCCGCCCATGGTGCCGGGGTCGATGGCGCGCATCAGGCTCATCCACCCGACGGTCCCCCAGCCGCCGTTCTCCTCGGTATCGGTGAAGGCGACCACCGCGGCGGTGACCACCACGATGAGCACGACGGACGCCAGCGCCAGCCAGCCGATCAGCGCCGGTGTGCCGCGGTCCATCGTCCCGTCGAACCAGTACCGCAGACGCCCGCGCAGTCTCCGCATCCTTGCCCCCGCCCATCGCAGCCGTGAAAAGCCGGCGTCCTCAGCCGCCGGCCATCGATCATTGAAGCAGTAACCCAGGGCGAACCGTGCACGTGTCAGGACATCGCCCCGGCTCCCCGGCGGAGACAACGCCGTTCCGGCCCAGCTCAGAGGGCTCCTCGCCGCCGGACGCCGTCCGCAGGGGTCATGCGAGGACTGCCGCCACCGACAGGGTGAGACGGGCACGTGCTCGCAGAGGTGAGGCGGGGTCGCGGGCGGCGGAGCGGTACTCCGCGGCTCGCCACGGCGGGCCCTCAGAGGCCGGACAGCAGGGCCGCGGCGTCCGGGGCGGGTGAGGAGGCGCCCGCGCGCCATGCCGCGGCGAGAGCGGCCTCCCCCAACGCGCCCCGGCATCGGGCGACCAGCGCGGCCACCTCGCGGTCGGCGCTGTCGGGCACGCCCCGCAGCCGGGCCGCCGCCGCCAGAGCGGCGGCGGCCCGTCCGGGCTCGCCCGCCCCCACGAGCCACTCGGCCGCTCCCTCCAGGACGGTGGCGCGCGCGGTGTCGTCCGAGGTCGCCGCCACCGCCTCCAGAGCCTCCCGCAGACGCCGCCCGCCGGCGGCGAGGTCGCCCGCCAGGGTCTCCACCCGGGCCGCCTCCAGCCACACGAACGCCACCAGCTGCGCCGGGATCATCGGCGGCCGTGACCCCGTGCCGCCGCCGGCGGACCGCTCGGCCGGCAGCAGGTCCATCGCCCGGCGCAGGCGCGTGCGCGCCCCCGCGTGGTCTCCCGCGCGGCGCGCCGTCTCGCCCAGGGCGTGCCAGGTGCGGGCCTGCGCCAGCGCGTCCCCCGCCCGCTCGGCCGCCACCCGCGCCTGCTGGAGCACCGCCTCCGCGCCCGCGAGGTCGCCGGTGCGGGCCCTCAACTGGCCCAGCCGCACCGGCAGCATCGCCGGGCCGGGCAGCGCGTCGACGCCGCCGATCTCCGCCGCCCGCGCCGCCGACTCCTCCAGCAGGACCAGCGCCTCCGCCGGCTCGCCGCGGTTCTCCGCAACCAGCGACAGCCAGAACAGCGCCAGCGCCATCCCCCAGCGCTCGCCGAGCCCGTGGAAGGCCCGCGAGGCCGAGCGCACCATCACCTCGGCGCGTGGCGCGCCGCCGGGGACGAACTCGAACTCCACGATGCCCTCGATGAGCAGCGTCGTGGCCCGCGCCCACGCGTCCGGGTGGCGGCCGAAGTGCTCGACCGCGGCGGCGCGGCGCCGGATGTCGGCGACGCCGCCCGCGTACGCGCCCACGATCGCCCACGAGCCGAGCACCGCCGGCCGGTCGGACCGGTACATGCGGTCCAGCAGCTCACCGGGCCGCGTCCCGGCGACGCCCGCGCCGTCGCCTTCGCCGCCGGTGTCCCCGGACCCGGCCAGGAGCAGGCACATCGCGTGCTCGGCGGCCAGCCCGGGCGGCGGCGCGTCGCCGGTGGCGCGGGCCACCGCCGCCGCCCAGTCGGCCGCCTCCCGCCGCCTGCCCCGCATCACCCACGACCACAGCCGCGCCGTGTACAGCCGGACCGCCGTCTCGGCCCACCCGCACTCGATCGCGTGGCCGAGGGCCGCGTCCAGGTCGCCTTGATGGCCGTCCAGCAGGCGCAGCGCGGCGGCCTGCTCCGGGCCGCGCAACGACGGCTCGCAGCGCTCGGCCAGCTCGAGGAAGTACGCGGCATGCGCCGCCCGCACCCGCCGTTCCTCCGCCCCCACCCCGGTGCCGTCCGCGCACTGGGTGCTCTCGGTGCCGTCCGGGGTCTCCGGGGTCTCCGGGGTCTGGGCGAGTTTCTCGGACGCGTAGTGGCGCACCGTCTCCAGCAGGCGGTAGCGCACCCCGCCGCCGTCCCCGGCGAGGGGCGGGCCCGGCCGGGGGTCATCGGCGGCCTGGACCAGCAGGGACCGGTCGACCAGCGACGTCAGCACGTCCAGGCCGGCTCCGCACACGCGCGCCGCGGCCTCGGCCGACGCCCCGCCGCCCGCGAACACCGACAGCCGCCGCAACGCCGCCCGCTCGGGCTCGGTGAGCAGCTCCCAACTCCAGTCGATCGTCGCCCGCAACGTGCGGTGCCGCCGCTCCACCGCGCGGCTGCCGCGTCCCAGCACCTCCAGGCGGTCGCCGATCATGCCGGCGAGCTGGGCGAGGGTCAGGGAGCGCAGCCGGGCGGCGGCCAGCTCGATCGCCAGCGGCATGCCGTCCAGCTCCCGGCACAGCCGCACGACGTCGGCGAGGTTGCCCTCGTCGACGGCGAAACCCGGGCGGACGGCCGCGGCGCGCTCGGCGAACAGGGCGACCGCGGCGAACGACGGCGCCGACAGCGGCGTGACGTCCTCGCCGGGCACCGCGAGCGGCGGCAGGGGATGCAGGGCCTCACCGGGGACGCCGAGCGGTTCCCTGCCGGTGGCCAGCACCCGCACGCCCGGCGCGGCGGCGAGCACGCGCTGGACCAGCTCGGCGGCCTCCTCCACCACATGCTCGCAGTTGTCCAGCACCAGCAGGGCACGGCGCCCGGCCAGCGACGCGCACAGCCGCTCGGCCGGCCCGGCCCCCGGGGCGCCGCCGAGGCCGGCGAGCAGGCCGGTGCCGGCCAGGGCCGCGTGGACGGCCGCCGCGACGCCGGACGGACGGGCCAGGTGGCCCTGGACGCCGGACGGAGGGCGCAGGTGACCCAGGACGCCGGACGGACGGGTCACGTGGGCCAGCTCGACCAGCCATACCCCGTCCGGCGCCCGTTCGCGTCGCGCCGCCTCCACGGCCAGCCGGGTCTTGCCCGCCCCTCCCGGCCCGGTCACGGTGACCAGGCGCGCCTCCCCCAGCAGGCGGCCGACCCTGGCCAGGTCGTCGCGCCTTCCAACCAGGCGGGTCAGCGGCGCCGGCAGGTTGCCCCCGGCCGCCGTGCCCTGGACGGCCGGGGAGGCGTCGGCGCGGAGGGCGTGCAGGTGGGCCGCGCGGAGTTCGGCGCCCGGGTCCACGCCGAGCCCGTCCGCCAGCGCCGCGCGCACGCGCTCGTACACCCCCAGCGCGTCCGCCCGCCGGCCGTCGGCGCACAGCGCCCGCATGAGCCGGGCCTGGAACGGCTCCCTGGTGGGATGCGCGGCCGCCAGCTCCTCCAGCTCGGCGACCAGCCCGGGAACCGCGCACGCCAGGTCGGCGTCGATGCGGGCCTCGAGCGTGGCCAGCCGCAGCTCCTCCAGCCGCGCGGCGGGCGCGGCGGCGAAGGGGAACCGGGAGGCGTCCACCAGCGCGGGCCCGCGCCACAGCTCCAGCGCCTCGCGCAGCGGCCCGCCCGCGCCGGACGGGTCGCCGGCGCGCAGCAGGGCCGCGCCCCGGGCGGCCCGCGCGTCGAAGACCCACGCGTCCACGGCCGGCCCCTCCGCGCCCAGCCGATACCCCGACGGGTGGGAGGCGACCGCCTCCCGTCCGCCGAGCTCACGGCGAAGGCGCGCCACAAGGGACTGCAGCGCCGCCGCCGGGTTGGCGGGCGGCTCGCCCGGCCACAGGTCGTCGACCAGACGCTCGACGGTGACGACCCGCCCGGGGTCGAGGGCGAGCCGTACGAGCAGCGCCCGCAGCCGCGCGCCCGCGACCTCGACCGGGTTCCCGCCCGCGTCCTGGACCCGGAGCGGCCCGAGGATCCCGACGCGCACGGCATCCCGCCCTTCCCTCGATCACGACGGCTCCATTCTCGTGGACCCGCGTCGGCCGCGTGGTTCGTCCCTGCACTTACCTGGACCGGAACGCATGGAGTGCCGTATCTCTGTTATCGCCGGGCTCACGGGGTAACAGGTGAATTCTCCGGCCCCGGGATGCGGCGCGCCGATTCGTCCTTACCGTACGGTTGTGCGGACGCCGCGCCGCCGGGGGTGGGAGAGCGGCCGGTGCGTGACCCAGGACGTCCAGGCGTTATGGTCAAGCCCGTGGCGGAGTTCTGACAGGTGGACGACTGGCGGCGTGGCAGGAGGGTGCCGGTGGATCGCAGGGGGCATGCGTCCGCGCAGTGGCCGATCACCGATGATCTCAGCACCTTGCGGGGGCAGGTGCGCGGGTACGCCGCTCTGGCGGGTCTTTCCGGCGTGCGCCTGCAAGACCTGGTGCTGGCGGTGAACGAGGCCGCCGCCAACGTGCTCGACCACGCCCACGGCGAGGGGCACGTCCAAGCCTGGCATGACGAGCGCTCCGTCACCGTCGAGGTGCACGACCGTCTCGGGCAGCTCGTGCCCGCGCACGCCACCGCCGGCGACCCCGGGGTGACCACGCTGCGCGGCCGGGGCCTTTGGCTCATGCAACAGCTGTGCGACGAGGTGCGCATCACCAGGGACGCCCAGGGGTCGGCGGTGCTGCTGCGCCAGGAGATCAACGGCCTGCCGAAGGCCTGACCCCGACCGGGTCCCCTCACTTACCGATCAAGCATCGCTCTATCTGTGGGCAGGGGTGGCCGCTTCGCATATCGTCACCGATGTGGAGCATCAGCTAGTCGCCATGCGGGCCGGTCCCGGTGCGCGCACCCCCGGTCACTCGCCCGCGGCCCTGTCCGCCGTCCCGCCGATCCAATGCTCGCTCCGTGAATAGGTCGCCCATGAACTTCACCGTGCAGGTCGAAGGCGGCTCCGCCGACGGCCACTCCTCCCCGGTGCGCACGCTGGTCCTGACGGGGGAACTGGACCACGGCAGCGTCCCGCACCTGCAGAAGGCGCTCGACAAGGCCTACGCCGACCAGTGCCGGCACCTGATCATCGACGTCACCGGCCTGGCCTTCTGCGACTCCACCGGCATCAGCGTGTTCCTGGGCGCCCGGCGCGCGCTGGCCGCCCGCGAGGGGAGCGTCGCGCTCGCCGGCCTGAACGCGCGCGTCCAGCGCACCTTCCGCCTGACCGGGGTGGCCGACGCCTTCTCGACCTACCCCACCGCCGACGAGGCCCGCGCCGCCCTGTCCGCGTCCTGACCGGGGCGCCCGCACCGCCCTCTCCCGGCCGGGCATCTTGACCGGGGCCATGACCGCGCGCCCGCACCGGCGCCACCGCCGAGCGGCGCCGGCCTGCACGTCCTCCATGCCGGGAGTAAGGGGATCGTTGACCGGCCCCGGGAGAGAAGTTACGTTACGTCGGCGGGGCGGGGGTTTCCGGTGTTCGGAAGGGAGAACCGTCCTCATGCTCCGACGAATGCTCTTCTCCGCCGCTGCGGCGGCACTGCTGCTGCTCGGCGGCGTCCCGCCGGCCGCGCTGGCGGCGGACGCGACCCGCACGCCCGCCACCGCCGTCTACACGGTCACGCTGGCCAGTAACGCCTCGGGCAGCACCTGGACCGGCCATCAGAGCGTCAGCTTCGGCAACCCGTCCGCCGACCCGCTCACCGAGGTCTACCTGCGGCTGTGGGACAACTACCACGGCAGCTGCCCCTCCACCCCGGTCACGGTCACCAACGTGACGGGGGGCACGCCCGCGCCGCTGTCGGTGAACTGCACCGCTCTGAAGATCACGCTCCCGTCACCGCTCAACCAGGGCCAGAGCACCTCGATCGGATTCGATCTGAGCATCGTGGTCCCGAGCGGCGCCGACCGGTTCGGCCGAGACGGGTCCTACAACTTCATCGGCAACGCCCTGCCGGTGCTGGCCGTCCGGGACGGCAACGGCTGGCACCTGGACCCCTACACCGACAACGGCGAGGCGTTCTACCAGCTGATCAGCGACTACACCGTCACCCTCGACCATCCGACCTCGCTGCTGGTGCCCGCCACCGGCACTTCGGTGGACACGCCCGGCGCCTCCGGCCGGACGGTGACCACGGCCACGGCGAGCAAGGTGCGCGAGTTCGCCTGGGCGGCGGGGCCGTTCGTCAAGACGACGAGCACGACCACCACCGGCGTCACGGTGAACGTCTACCGGGTGAGCTCGATCAGCTCCAGCAGCGCCGCGTCCATGATGACGACCGCCAAGAACGCGCTGGTGGCGCACGCGGGGCGTTTCGGCGCCTTCCCCTACGGCGAGGTCGACGCGGTGCTGGACAACAACTTCTGGTTCGGCGGCATGGAGTATCCCGGCTTCGTCCTGGACGTGATCAGTTCCACGGCGCTGGCGCATGAGCTGGCCCACCAGTGGTGGTACGGCATCGTCGGCGACGACGAGTACAACAGTCCGTGGCTGGACGAGTCCTTCGCCGACTACGCGACCGACCTGTACAACGGCATCTCGGGCACCAACTGCTGGAACAGCGTCTCCTGGCAGTCCTCCGCCGAGAAGATCAGCAATTCGATGGCCTACTGGGACGCCCATTCCGGCCGGTACGGCACGGTCGTCTACGGCTACGGCAAGTGCGCGCTGCACGACCTGCGCCGCGCCATCGGCACGACCGCGATGCAGAACCTGCTGAAGGACTACGCCGCCTCCCACTGGCTCGGCGTCTCCACCACCGCCGACTTCAAGGCCGCCGCCCAGGCCGCGACCTCGGTGAACCTGTCCTCGTTCTGGACCACGCACCGCATCGACGGCTGACCGCCCCGGCCGGACCTGAACTAATGTTCAGGTCCGGCTAGCCTTGGCGGCATGACACGAGTCTCCTGGCGGGCCGCGCAACTGACGGTCGGCGAACTGTCCGAGCGCAGCGGCGTGCCCGCCTCGGCCCTGCGGTTCTACGAGCGGCAGGGCCTGATCCACAGCCGGCGGACGGCCGGCAACCAGCGGCGCTACACCCGCGACACCCTGCGCCGGGTGGCCTTCATCCGGGCGTCCCAGCGCGTCGGCATCCCGCTGGCCACGATCAGGGACGTGCTCGCGCTGCTGCCCGAGGGGCGCACGCCCACCCGCGCCGACTGGGCCCGGGTGTCCCAGTGCTGGCGCGAGGACCTCAACGGGCGCATCGAGCAACTGGAGCAACTGCGCGACCGCCTCGCCGACTGCATCGGCTGCGGCTGCCTGTCCATCGACATCTGCGCTCTGGCCAATCCCAAGGACGCTCTCGGCGAGCGGGGTCCGGGCGCGCATCGCCTGATGAAGACCTGAGGTTCAGCAAGCCGGCCCCTTTACAAAGTATATCGTGTCGGTGCGGGATCCGGTTCGCGGCCACGCGGCGCCGCCGGCGCCCGGGTGGGCGTCAGCGGCCGTCGGCGACCATGCGCAGGCCGAGGCCGATGAGCACCACGCCGGAGACCTGCTCCAAGCGGCGGCGCACCGAGGGCCGCTCGAACACCGGGCGCACCCGGCCCACCATGGAGATCACCCCGAGGTACCAGACCGTGTCGACCAGCACCCAGACCACGGCGAGCAGCATGAGCGTCACCGGCACGTCAGCGCCGGCCGGCACGAACTGCGGCAGGAACGACATGGCGAACACCGCCGCCTTGGGGTTGGCCATCGCCGTGCCGAGCCCGAGCAGGAACGACCGCCGCGGTCCTCCCGAGCCGTCCGGGCGGGCGGTGACCGCGGCGGGAGCCGGCGAGGCCACGGGACGGGAGCGGCGGGCCTGCCACAGCGACTGCGCGCCCATCGCCAGCAGCAGCGCCGCGCCGGCGACGCGCATCACCTCGTAGGCCACCTCGGACGCCGCGACCAGGGCCGACAGGCCGAACACCGCGGCGAGCGCCCACAGCAGCACCCCCACCTCGTTGCCGAGCATCGCGGCGACCCCGGCGGGGCGACCGGCGCGCACGGTCTGGCGGAGGATGATCGCGGTGCTCACGCCGGGGATCATCGCGATCAGGAAGCAGGAGCCGATGAAGGCGGCGAGGTACATGCGGGCATCCTCGCCACACCATGTCACCGCGGGCAACCCTTTTTCCCACCGCCCCGGCCGCCCTGACCCCCAGCCGGCTCACCCGTCATGCCGGGCAGGGGCGGTCACGGGGCAGGGGATGCATGGCGGGCTGCGACGGGGCGAGCAATGCCACACCCAGAGTGATGAATTGTGTGTGTATTGTGACATTTAGTGAGCATTTTTCCCGAGCTTTGGCGGCTCGTCACCTGTCTCACGCGATGATCGATGGGGAGGAGGTCCCCGTGACGCACAACACGAGTCGACCACGCATCGTCGTGGGCGTGAGCCACTCCCCCGCGGCGACGGCCGCCCTGCGCTGGGCGCTCGGCGAGGCCCGGCTCCGGGACGCGATGATCCAGCCGGTGCACGCCTGGCAGTGGTCGGGGCAGCACCGCGCGTCGTACGCGCCCATGGGCACCTGGCGCTCCCACGACGAGGAGTACGCCGCCGCCAGGGAGCAGACCCGCCGTGTCGTCGCCCAGGTCGCGCCCTCCCTCACGCCCATCGTGGCGCACGGGCCGCCCGCACAGGTGCTGCTCACACACTGCGAGGGCGCCGAGATGCTGGTGCTGGGCATCCGCAACCCCGAGCCCGGCACGCCGGTCGCCGCGACGCCCGTGCTCGCGGCGCTGATCATGAGCGCCCCCTGCCCGGTGGTGGTCGTCTCCCCCAAGTCCGTCCCCCGGCCGGCCTTCCCCTCCTACGAGGTCACCCTCAGCGTGGCGCCGACCGGATGACCCCGCCGGGGTCGTCGCGGCCCGCCGTGTCGCCGTACATGGCGGCCAGGCGCGTCACGGTGCCGGCCATCATCTCGCGCAGCTCCGGCGGCCCGAGGACCTCCAGGTTCGCGCCCAGGCGCAGCAGCTGCCAGCAGGCGTGCCGCACCGACTCGACCGGCAGCCGCAGCACCGTCCAGCCGTCCTCGCCCGGCGGCCCGGCCTCGGCCAGCGCGGCGTCGACCGGGCGCGCGCCGAGGGTGTGGCTCAGCAGACCCTCCATCCCCGGCGCCAGCCGCACGGTGGCCTCGGCGGTGTACATGCGCTCACGGAACTCGGCCGTGTAGGTCTGCCAGAACTCCCCGAGGTCGAAGCCCTCCGGGCGGGCGAAGCGCTCGGGCAGCACCTCCAGCGACACGATGCGCGAGACACGGTAGGTGCGCGCGGCCGACTCCTCCGGCGCCGCGACCATGTACCAGGATCCGCCCTTGAGGACCAGACCGTACGGGCGGACCTCCCGCACCACCTCGGCGGGCCCCCAGCGGCGGTAGACCATGCGCAGCCCGCGCCCCTCCCACACCGCGTCGGCGACCTGCCCCAGGTGGGGGGCGTCGTCGGCGTCGCGGTACCAGCCGGGGACGTCCAGCAGGAACCGCTCGCGCATGCGTGAGGCCTGGGAACGCGGCTCGGGCGGCAGGGCGGCCAGCAGCTTGAGCTCGGCGGCGGCGGCCACCTCGGCCAGGCCGAGCTCGGCGGCCGGCCCGGGCAGCCCGGCCAGGAACAGCGAGGACGCCTCCTCGGCGGTCAGGCCGTTGAGCCGGGTGCGGTAGCCGTCCAGCAACCGGTAGCCGCCCGCCGGGCCCCGATCGGCGTAGACGGGGACGCCCGCGGACGACAGCGCCTCCACGTCGCGGTAGACGGTGCGCACGGACACCTCGAGCTCCTCCGACAGCTCGGCGGCCGTCATCCGGCCGCGCGCCTGCAGGACCAGCAGTAGGGAGATCAACCGGCTCGCGCGCACGCCCCCAGTCTCCACGATTTGCCAAACAAACACCAAAAATGTTCATATGAACACATGGATCGATTGCGGGCGATCATGGACGCCCTGATGACCGCGGACAGCGTGTCGGTCGCCGAACTCGCGGCCCGGCACGGAGTCTCGGAGATGACCATCCGGCGCGACCTGGACGAGCTCGCCCAGCAGGGCGTGGTCCGCCGGGTGCGCGGCGGGGCCCAGAGCCTGCTGCTGCGCGGCGAGGAGCCGCCGTTCGGCGTGCGCGAGCACGAGGCGCCGGAGGCCAAGCTCCGCATCGCCGCCGAGGTCGCCGGCCTGCTCGCCGACGGAGAGGCGGTCGTGCTGGACGGCGGCACCACCGCTCTGGCGGTCGCCCGGGAGATCCGCGACCGCCGGCTCACCGTCCTCCCGCTGTCGGTGCAGGGCATCCAGGCTCTCAGCGACGCCCCCCGCGTACGGCTGGTCCTGCCCGGCGGCGAGGTGCGGCACGGCGAGCTCAACATCGGCGGCCCCCTGACCGTGAACACCATCGCCTCCCTGCGCTTCGACACCGCCGTCATCGGCTGCTGCGGACTGTCGGCCGAGCACGGGGTCACCGCGCACGCGCTGGACGACGTCGCGGTCAAACAGGCCGCCATCGCCTCCGCCCGCCGGGTGGTCGTCGCCGCCGACTCGGCGAAGTTCCGCCAGACGGCCTTCGCCGCCGTCTGCCCGCCCGCCGCGGTCGACGTACTGGTCACCGACGAGGGCATTCCCCGCGACCAGCGGGAGGCGTTCGCCGCCGCCGGCGTCACCGTGCGCGTCGCCGCATGACGCTCACGCTCCACCGCGACGCCGCCCTGCGCGGCGCCCGCCTCGCGGTGTGCCTCGCGTTCCTGATCCCCGGGATGGCCATCGGCGTGTGGACCTCCCGCATCCCCGCGCTCAAGGAGGCGCTGGCGCTCGGCGACGGGCAGCTCAGCGTCGCCCTGCTCGCCATCGCGGCGGGCGCGCTCGCCGGGATGCAGCTCGTCGGGCGGCTGGTCGACCGGCTGGGCAGCGCCCGGGTCACCGTGCCGCTGGCCTTCGCCCAGGCCGCGGTCCTCCCTCTGCCCGCCCTCATGCCCTCCCTGGTCTCCCTCGCCGCCTCGCTGGCCGTGTTCGGCGCCGTCCACGGCATGCTCGACGTGGCGATGAACGCGCGCGCCGTCGAGGTCGAGCGGGCGTGGGGAGGGCCGCTGATGTCGTCCTTCCACGCCGTGTTCAGCATCGGGGGCTTCCTCGGCGCCGCGCTCGGCGGGCTGTCGGCGCACGCGGGCGTGGGCCCCCTGCCCGCCTTCGCCGCCGTCGGCGTCCTGCTCGCCGCGCTCGCCGCCCTGATCGCGCGCCGCCTGGCCGGCGGAACGCGCGGCGGACGGGACCGGACGGCCGACGCCGTCCCCGAGCCGCTCCCCGGACGTCGGCGCGGGCTCGGGGGAGGGCTCGGCGGGGTGCTGCTGCTCGGCCTGCTCGGGTTCTGCTGCATGGTCGGCGAAGGCGCCTCGGCCGACTGGGGCTCGGTCTACCTGCGCGAGCACCTCGGCAGCTCACCCGGCTTCGCCGCCGCCGCCTACGCCGCCTTCTCGATCGCGATGACCGCCGGCCGCCTGACCGGCGACCGCCTCGCGGCCCGCTTCGGCCCGGTGGCGCTCGTCCGCTGCTGCGGGACGCTGGCCGGCGTCGGCCTGGCCTCGGCGCTGCTGATCGGCGACCCGCTGGCCGGGGTGATCGGGTTCGGCTGCTTCGGCGCCGGTCTGTCGTGCATCGTCCCGCAGGTGTTCTCCGCGGCCGGCAACCGCGACCCGGCCCGCGCCGGGCAGGCGCTCGCCCGGGTGGCGAGCCTTGGATACCTGGGTTTTTTGACCGGGCCGGTACTGATCGGCGCCGTCGCCGAACTGCTGGACCTGCCGCGCGCCCTGGCCATCCCCGCCCTGCTCGCCCTCTTCGTCGCCCTGGCCGCCCCCGCCGTCCGTCCTTCTCGTCCCTGACGCCCCTCAGATGGGGTCGCCCTCGTCGCCGGGCAGGCTCGGGCCGGGTGAGACGGTGCCGCTGTCCCCCGGAGAGGGCACCGGCGACGGCTTGAGGGTGTCGTCGGGCGAGGGCAGCGGCGGCGGCGTCGGCACGAACATCGTCGGCGGCAGCGGCCGGGACGGCGGCGCGGTGTCCTCGTCGCGGCCCAGCAGCAGCCACGCGATCGCCCCGGTCAGCACCACCAGCACCACCAGGGCCGACAGCGCGGCCAGCACCGCGCGGCGGGTCTCGGTCAGGGGCGGCGCGGGCGGCGGCGGCTCCGGGACCGCCGGGGCGCGGTCGCCGAGCCAGTAGGGGACGAAGTCGGGCCCGTGGGTCTCCCCGATCAGCGTGCCGCTGACCAGCACCGACCGCAGGAACCACGCCGCGCCGACCCCGCCGGACGCGTACGGCACCGCCACCCAGGGCGCCGCGCCGTCGTCCATGGCGATGATCTGCGGCGCGCCGGCCGGCCCGCGGCCGCGGGCCCGCGCCATCCACCCGCGCACGCCGCCGCGCGCGGGCGCCGCCTGGCGCGCCGCCGCCAGGAACCGCTCGCGGGCCGCCGCGTCCAGCGCGGCGCCGCGGGTCAGCAGCGCGATGGACACCGCGCGCCCCTCGGCGTCCTGCGCCAGGTACACGAACCCGGTGGCGAGCGACTGCAGCCGCGCCTGCACGACGTAGGGACCCAGCCTGGGCGGGTCACCGTACTGGAGCGGAGTGGCCACGCAGCCATGAAAGCACACCACGACACCCGGCTCACCGCGACGGTGCCGTGCACCTTTGCGCCGTGTTTGATGGAATGGCCGCATGACCGTTGCCGAAGAGCGCAGTGACGGGTCCGGGCCGGACGACGGCGCCGACGCGGACCTCCGTCTCCTACAGCAGTCCCTCGCCGAGGTCCGCCGGGTGATCGTCGGCCAGGACCACATGATCGAACGGCTGCTGGTGGCGTTGCTGGCACGCGGTCACTGCCTGCTGGAGGGCGTGCCCGGCGTGGCCAAGACGCTGGCCGCCTCCACCCTGGCGACCGTGGTGGGCGGCACCTTCGCCCGCATCCAGTTCACTCCCGACCTGGTGCCCAGCGACATCGTCGGCACCCGGGTGTACCACCCCTCCAGTGAGAGCTTCGACATCGAGCTCGGCCCGGTGTTCGTCAATTTCCTGCTCGCCGACGAGGTCAACCGGGCCCCGGCCAAGGTGCAGTCGGCGCTGCTGGAGGTCATGGCCGAGCGGCAGGTCACCCTCGCGGGGCGCACCCATCCGCTGCCGCGGCCGTTCATCGTGCTGGCCACCCAGAACCCCATCGAGTCCGAGGGGGTCTACCCGCTGCCGGAGGTGCAGCGCGACCGGTTCCTGTTCAAGGTGAGCGTCGCCCACCCGACCGCCGGCGAGGAGCTGGAGATCCTGCACCGCATGAGCGTCTCCCCGCCGCTGCCCTCCCAGGTGCTGGACCCGGCGCGGCTGATGGCGCTGCAGAAGCTCGCCGACCAGGTGTCGGTGCACCAGCTCGTCGCCGACTACGTCGTCCGCCTGGTCATGGCCACCCGCTCCCCCGCCGAGTACGGGCTGCGAGAGCTGGAGGAGGCCGTCGAGATCGGGGTGAGCCCGCGGGCCACGCTCGGCCTGGTGGCGGCCGGGCGCGGGCTGGCGCTGCTGCGCGGGCGCGACTACCTGCTGCCCGACGACGTGCGCGACGTCGCCGTGGACGTCATGGGCCACCGCCTGATGCTGACCTTCGACGCGCTGGCCGACGGCGTCGAGCCGGAGGACGTGGTGCGCCAGATCCTGGCCGCCGTGCCTCCTCCGCTCGTCGTGTGGAACCAGGCGCAGCGATGAGCGGCGCGCACGCCCCCGCCACCGGGCGGGCGGCCGGCCCCGAGCACGCCCTGCGGCGCCTGGAGCTGACCGTGGTCCGCCGCCTGGACGGCCTGCTGCACGGGCAGCACCAGGGGCTGCTGCCGGGCCCGGGCAGCGAGCCCGGCGACAGCCGGGTGTACGTGCCCGGCGAGGACGACGTGCGCCGCATGGACTGGTCGGTCACCGCCCGCACGACCGTCCCGCACGTCCGCGACCTGGTCGCCGACCGCGAGCTGGAGACGTGGGTGCTGGCCGACCTGTCCCCGAGCATGGACTTCGGCACCGCCGCGATGGAGAAGCGCGACCTGGTCGTCGCCACGGTGGGCGCCATCGGCTTTCTGACCAGCCGCATCGGCGACCGGTTCGGCGCGTATGTGATCCACGGTGACGAGGTGCACCGCCTGCCGGCCCGCACCGGCCGACCGGCCATGTACGCGCTGCTGCAGACGCTGCTCGACGCCCCGCGCGGCGCCGCGGTCTCCGGCCCCACCGGCCTGGCCGAGGCCATCGACCTGATGGGCAAGGCGCGGCGCAAGCGGGGCCTGCGGGTGGTCGTCTCCGACTTCCTGGACCTCGGCAGGGACGGCGACCTGGCGACCGAGCGCGACTGGGAGCGGCCGATGCGCCGCCTGGCCGCCCGCCACCAGGTGCTGGCCGTGGAGGTGGTCGACCCACGCGAGCTGGAGCTGCCCGACGTGGGCCTGGTCGCCCTGACCGACCCCGAGACCGGGCGCACCCGGGAGATCCACCTCACCCCGAAGATCCGCCGCGCCTACGCCGAGGCCGCCGCGGCGCAGCGGGAGGCCAACCGGGTGGCGCTGCGCCGGTGCGGGGTGGGCCACCTGGTGCTGCGCACCGACCGCGACTGGGTGTACGACATCGTCCAGTACACCCTCAGGCACCGTCGCACCGCCCACCTGGCCGGTCGGCACCCCACCAGGAGGGCGGGCGCGTGACCTTTCTGTCTCCGGGATGGCTGTGGCTGTTCGCGGCGCTCGCGCTGATCGTGGCGGCCTACGTCTACACCCAGTTCGCCCGCCGCCGGTACGCGATGCGCTTCACCAACCTGGCGCTGCTCAGCCTGGTCGCGCCCGAGCGGCCCGGGTGGCGGCGCCACGTGCCCGCCGCGCTGTTCCTGCTGATGATGGCCCTGCTGATCACCGCCGCGGCCCGGCCGGCCGACGCGACGCGGGTGCCCAGAGACCGGGCGACGATCATCATCGCGGTGGACATCTCGCTGTCGATGGAGGCCGCCGACGTCTCTCCCACCCGGCTGGTCGCGGCCCAGCAGGCGGCCCAGCAGTTCGTCAAGGACCTTCCCGAGCGGTTCAACGTGGGCCTGGTCTCCTTCGCCCGCTCGGCCGCGGTGGTCATCTCGCCGACCACCGACCACCTGGCGGTGATCACCGCCATCGGCAACCTGTCCACCCGTCCGGGCACCGCGATCGGCGAGGCGGTGTTCAACTCGCTGGACTCGGTGCGCTCGTTCGACCAGCGCGCGGTGACCGACCCGCCGCCCTCGGCGATCGTGCTGCTGTCCGACGGCGACAACACCTCAGGCCGCTCGGTCAACGAGGCCATCCAGGCGGCGTCGGGCCTGCACGTGCCGGTCTCCACCATCGCCTACGGCACGCCGGACGGCACGGTGAGCATCGACGGGCGCGACGTGCAGGTGCCGGTCAACAAGACCACCCTGCAGTCGCTGGCGGACGGCACCAGCGGGCGGGCCTACACCGCCGAGTCGGGCGACGAGCTGCGCGAGGTCTACAGCCAGATCGGCAGCTCGCTGGGCTACCGCATCGTGCACCAGGAGGTCGGCCAGTGGTTCACCGTGGCCGGCGTCCTGGCCGGCCTGCTGGTGGCCGGGGCCGCCATGCTCCTCGGCACCCGCCTCCCCTGACGCCGCCGCCGGGGCGGGCGTGGCGGCGAGCACCGCCGTGTGGTTGGTAACGTCTCTGCACGTGACGTCCAAGGGGGCACACTACTTCGACGAGCGGCCCGGCGCGGCCGCCCGGCCGGGCACGGTCGACGTCGTGCTGCCCGACCTGCACCTGCGCCTGGCCACCGACAGCGGCGTCTTCTCGCCCGGTCGGCTCGACCCGGGCACCCGGGTGCTGCTGGAGAGCGTGCCCGCGCCGCCGCGGGAGGGCGACCTGCTCGACCTCGGCTGCGGCTACGGGCCGGTGGCCCTCACCATGGCCTCCCGCGCGCCCGAGGCGACGGTGTGGGCGGTGGACGTCAACCGGCGCGCGCTGGAGCTGTGTGAGCGGAACGCCCAAAGCGCGGGCCTTTACAAAGTAAGAGCGGCCCATGTGGAAGAGGTGCCGCGGCACGTGCGGTTCTCGGCGATCTGGTCCAACCCGGCCATCCGCATCGGCAAGCCCGCGCTGCACGCCATGCTCACCCGCTGGCTCGACCGGCTCACCCCCGACGGCACGGCCTACCTGGTGGTGCAGAAGCACCTCGGCTCGGACTCCCTGCAGCGGTGGCTCGGCGAACAGGGCTGGGAGGCGACGCGCGCGGCCTCCCGGTCGGCCTACCGCGTGCTGCGGGTCGCCCGGGGCGGCCGCACATCCCCAGGCGACGACGAGGAGCGATGAACGCCCGATGAGCACAGGCACCCGCAGGCAGCTGCGCCCGACCGACGTCAAGCGGCTCAACCGCTCCTGGCGCCGGGGCACCGAGAACCGGCTGTCGCTGATCCTGGAGTCGGTGACGGGCCCGTTCAACGTCGGCTCGATCTTCCGCACCGCCGCCGCGTTCGGCGCCGACCAGCTGTGGCTGGCCGGCAACGCCATCCCGCCCACCAACCCCAAGGTGCAGAAGACCGCCCTCGGCACCGACCGGCTGGTGACCTGGCACGACCCCGTCCCCGCGCTGGAGGCGGTGCGCGAGGCCAAGGACCACGGCTACACGGTGATCGCCGTCGAGCTGACCGGCGACGCGGTGCCGCTGCACCGGGCGAGACTCGGCCGCGACGTGTGCCTGGTGCTGGGCAGCGAGGACCACGGCTGCTCCCCCGCCGTGCTGGAGGCCGCCGACGAGGTGATCTACATCCCGCAGGTCGGCCGGGTCGGCTCGTTCAACGTGGGCGTCGCCGCCGCGATCGTGCTGGCCGAGGCCCGCCGCCAGGAGTGGGCGGCGGCCGACGCCTCCGGCGCCGCGCCCGACGGCGACACCGATTCCGATTCCGATTGGGGCGCCGAGGGCGACACCGAGGACGCCGGCGGCACCTGACGGCCGCCCGCGGACCCGCCGCCCGCCGACCCGCCGCCGGGACGTGACCTGCCATGGCGGAGACCCGTCGGCGGCACCTGACGGCCGCCGCGCGAGCCCGCCGGAAGCATCCGGCGGCCCGCGCGGGCCCGTCCCGATCGGGTGATCGACTCCTCCCCGCGCCGGGAGAAGTGGCTTCGTGACCCGAATGTTCATCCAGGTAGGCTGACGTGACAGCCTTACACAGGGGATACTCCTCGTCGTGCAACGCCGCTACCCGTTCCTGGACCATCCCGGACCGCTCGCCTTCGCCCACCGTGGCGGGGCCGCCGAAGGCCGGGAGAACACCATGGCCGCCTTCTCCCGGGCCGTCGAGATGGGGTACTCCTACCTGGAGACCGACGCCCACGCGACCGCCGACGGGGTGCTGCTGGCCTTCCACGACCACACCCTCGACCGGGTGACCGACCGCCACGGCAGGGTGGCAGAGCTGCCCTACCGCGAGGTGCGCCGGGCGCTCATCGGCGGCGTCGAGCAGATCCCGCTGCTGGAGGAGGTCCTCGGCACCTGGCCGGACGTGCGGGTCAACATCGACGTCAAGGAGGCCCCGGCGATCGGCCCGCTGGCCGAGGCGATCCGCCGCACCGCCTCCTACGACCGGGTGTGCCTGACCTCCTTCTCCGACATGCGCCTGGCCAGGGCCCGCATGGCGGTCGGCCGTCCGATCTGCTCGGCGCTCGGCCCGCGCGGGGTGGCCCGGCTGCGAGCCGCCGCCATGGGCTCCGGATACGGCCGGCTGCTCGGGGGCCTCGCCCGCGAGGGCGTCCCGTGCGCGCAGGTGCCGGTCGGGTTCCGCGGCGTGCGGGTCACCACCCGCGCGCTGGTCCGCACGGCCCACGCCCTCGGCATGCAGGTGCACGTGTGGACGGTGGACGACCCGCGGGTCATGGAGCGGCTGCTCGACCTCGGCGTGGACGGCATCATGACCGACAACATCTCCGGGCTGCGCGACGTGCTGCGCGACCGGGGCCAGTGGCACCCGAGACGTCCCGCCGCCCACGCCTGAGGCTTCCCGCCGCCCCTTCCCTGGGGCGGCGGCCCCCACTCCGCTCCCGCCGCTCCTCGCCCCCTCCGGGGCGCCGGACGGCAGTCCGCTCCCCGTCCCCTTCGCGGCCCGGCGCCCGCCGCGGCGCCGCCCGCACCCCCTGTGACCCATCAGGAGACCCCCATGAGCAGCACCTCCGTCGTCGCCGAAGACCCCCCAGAGTCGCGCAGGCGGGAGCAGCGGGGCTGGTACTGGTACGACTTCGCCAACTCCGGCTTCCAGACGACGGTCATCACGGTCTTCCTCGGCCCCTACCTGACCTCCCTGGCCGAGCGGGCCGCCGGCGGGGAGGAGGGGCTGGTCGGCTTCCTCGGCTTCGACGTGCGCGCCAAGGCGTACTTCTCGGCCGTCGTGACGGCGTCGGTGGTGCTGCAGATTTTGATCATGCCGATCGCCGGGGCGCTGGCCGACCACACCGGCCGCAAGCGGGAGCTGCTCGGCCTGTTCGCCTACCTGGGCGCGGCGGCGACCCTCGGGTTCTACTTCGTCGCCGGGGACGCCTACCTGCTCGGCGGCGTGCTGTTCATCGTCGCCAACACCTCCTTCGGCGCGGCCATGGTCGTCTACAACTCCTTCCTGCCGCAGATCGCGGGCGCCGAGGAGCGCGACGCGGTCTCCTCGCGCGGGTGGGGCTTCGGCTACCTCGGCGGGTTCGCGCTGCTGGCGATCAACCTGGCGCTGTACCTGGGCAGCGGCATCGAGGAGGGCCTGGCCGTGCGCATCAGCCTGGCCTCCGCGGGCGTGTGGTGGGCCGTGTTCACCGTGATCCCGCTGCTGCGCCTGCGAAACCGCCCGGTGGGCACCCACGACGCCACGTCCGTCAGGGCCGTGGCCGGCAGCTTCCGCCAGCTCGGCCGCACGCTGGCCGACCTGCGCCGCTACCCGCGCAGCCTGCTGTTCCTGCTGGCCTATCTGATCTACAACGACGGCGTGCAGACGGTGATCTCGTTCTCGGCGACCTACGCCGACCAGGAGCTCGGGCTGAACAAGACCGTGCAGATCACCGCGATCCTGGCGGTGCAGTTCTTCGCCTTCGGCGGCGCGCTGCTGCTCGGCCGGCTCGCCGGGCGGTTCGGCACCAAGCGCACGGTGCTGGTCAGCCTGGTGGTGTGGACCGGCGTGGTCGCGGTGTCGTACTTCCTGCAGAAGGGCGCGGCCGTGCAGTTCTACGCCATCGCCCTGATCATCGCGATCGTCCTCGGCGGCACGCAGGCCCTGTCGCGGTCGCTGTACTCGCTGGTGATCCCGGCGGGCAAGGAGGCGGAGTACTTCAGCCTGTTCGAGGTCAGCGACAAGGGCTCGGCGTTCCTGGGGTCGTTCACGCTCACGCTGGCGCTGCAGCTGACCGACAGCTACCGCTCGGCGATCCTTTCGCTGCTGGTGTTCTTCGTGGCCGGTTTCGCGTTGCTGCTGGCGGTGAACCTGCCCCGGGCCGTGCGCGAGGCGGGCAACGCGGTGCCCTCCCACCTGTAACCCCGCGGGGGCCGGGCGAGCGCCGCCCGGCCGGAGGGCGGGAAGATCGGCGGGTATCGAGGACCGCGCGAAATGGCGCGATTGGATCACCCTCAGGGTGGGAATCCATCCACGGTATCAAGCGTTGTAAGCCGTGGAGACCCACCCCTCATGATGGGGCCCTCAGGAGGCATTGAAACATGGGCGAGCGTGCACTACGCGGTACCCGTCTCGGAGCCACCAGCTACGAGAACGACCGCAACACCGATCTGGCCCCGCGCCAGGAGGTGCCTTACACCTGCCCGAAGGGCCATCGCTTCGACGTGCCCCTTGCCGCGGAGGCGGAGATCCCGGCGACCTGGGAGTGCCGTAGTTGCGGCGCCACCGCCCTACGGGTGGACGCCGAGCAGCCGCAGCAGAAGAAGGCCAAGCCACCGCGCACCCACTGGGACATGCTACTGGAGCGCCGCACGATCGAGGACCTGGAAGAGGTGCTGAACGAGCGCCTGGCGATCCTTCGGGCACAACGGCGCAAGAGCGCCTGACCTACCGGCCGATGCCTCCGAGCCGCCCTCCGCGGGCGGCGCCGGGGGCATCGTTGTTCTCACCGGACTTTCATCCGGTCTTCACCGGTCGTGTACCCGCTCACCGCGCCGCGGCCGCCTCACGCCGTCGGACGGCGCCGCGCGGCACGAGGTGGACGGCCCTGCCGCGCAGGAACGGCGCCTCGAAGGGACGGGTGTCGAGGTCCCCGCCGCCGCTGAACACCTCAAGGCGCAGCTCGCGGCCGGGGCGGGGTCCGGCGTAGGCCAGGAAGAAGGACGGGTCGCTGAGGCGGCCCAGGTGGAGCAGCAGGTCGGCCTGGTCGGCGCCGGTTTCGGGGTCGACGCTCTGGGACGGGACGCCGGTGAAGCCCAGACGCCACTTGAAGCCGAACAGGCCCGGCTTGGCGACATGGCCGTAGATGTTGGGGTCCATCCCCAAGGTGAGCGTCGGGTAGCCGCGCTCTCTGGCCACCTGGGCGGCCGCCATGTAGAGCACTCTGGCCAGGCTGGACTCCCGGTGGCGCGGGCCGACCGCCGAGAAGCGCAGGTGGACGGCGGAAAGGTGCGGCCGCTGCCAGGCCAGGCAGCATCCGGCCAGCTCGCCGCCATCGTAGGCGCACACCGCGAAGTGCTCCCCCGCGTCCCGCATGAGCGCATCGCGCTGCTCGGCGGCGACGGCCCAGCCGTGCCGCATGCCGGCGACGCGCCCGGCGTACAGCGGCAGGAACGCCGCGAGCAGGCGTTCGTCCACCGGTTCGGCGCGCACCGTGAGCCCGTCGGAGGCGGCACGGCGCCGCGCCGTCCTGACGTTCTGGCGCTCCTTGGTGGACAGGCGGGCCAGGAACTCCTCCTCGCTTCCGCCCGTGGCGGCCGTCCAGGTGATCAGGAACGGCTTGGGCAGGAACCCGGTCCGGCGCAGCCGCGCCCACTCGGCCACGGGCGGGTCGGGCACCCGTACGACGTCCAGTCGCTCGCGGTGGGCCCGCCAGCCGCCCTCGAGGGCCTCGGCCGCGTCGACCAGGCCGATCCTGATGCCGCGGAACTCGGTGATCTCCATCGTCTCCCCAACCGCGCCGGGCAGGGCCGGCGCCTCGTGACCGGTGGTGTCAGGCTCCGGACCGCGCCGGCACGGCGGCCGTACCGGCCGTCCCGGCCCGTCCGGCCGCGGCGGCGGGCCGGTCCTGCGCGGCCGCCGGCGGGCCGGTGGCGGCGGCCAGGTGGGCGCCGGCGCGGCGCAGCGGGCTCGCCAGGAACCCGGCGGCCACGACGAGCTGGACGACTCCGAGCCCGGCGAACACCGGCGCGGCCCCCACCCGGGCGGTCACCCACCCGCCGAGGACCGCCCCGAGCGGCACCGGCGTCCAGGACATCACCTGGCCGACGGTGACCACCCGGGCCAGCATCCCGGCCGGCGCCAGGCGCTGCCGCAGCGTGCGCAGGTTGACCACGAAGAACATCCCGAGTCCCGAGCCGAGCGCCCACAGCAGCACGACCGCCGGGTAGGAATCCACGACGCCGATGCCGAACATGCACGCCGCACCGCCGAAGAACGGCAGCAGGATGGCCCGCCCGGGGCCGAGGCGCCGTCCCAGCCGGTCGCTGAACAGCGAGAACAGCGCGGTGCCCGCGCCCGCCGACACGAACAGCCAGCTCACGGCGCTGTCGGCGGCCAGGTAGTGCTGCTTGGCCAGGGTCACGATCTGCTTCTCCGCCGTGGCGCCCACCAGGAGGTTGGTCAGCGCCAGCATGATCGCGCAGGCCCGCAGCACGGGGTGGCCGAAGACGAAGCGGACCCCCTCGGCGATGGCCCGGCGCACCGGCTCACGCCCGCCGCCCGTGACCCGCTCGGGCAGCGAGCGGCGCAGCCCGGCCAGGCAGCAGGCCGAGAAGGCGAACGTCGCCGCGTCCAGCAGCAGCGCGGTGGCGGCCGGCATGACCATCAGGCCGGCACCGGCCACCGCCGGGCCGAGGACCCCTGCCGTCGAGGAGGCGGCCGAGAGCCGGGCGTTGGCCGTGTCGAGCCGGTCGGGGCCCACCAGCGACGGCATGACCGCGAACTCGGCGGCGTTATAGGCGATGGTGAGCGTCGAGGCGGCGAACCCGGTCAGGTAGATCCACCAGATCTCCAGCGCCCCCAGATGCGCCAGGACGGGGATGGAGGCGATGAGCGCGGTCCGCCCGGCGTCCGCGGCGATCATGACCGTGCGGCGGGAGAGCCGGTCCACGTAGGCGCCGATGACCAGGCCGAACAGCGGGTAGGGCAGGAACTCCACGGCCATCGTGATCCCCAGGTCGAGCGGGGACCCGGTGAGCCGCAGCACCAGCAGGGGGATCAGCACCAGCGACACGGCCGACCCGAGGTTGGAGACCGACTGGGCCACCAGGAACACCCGGTACGGCCTGCCCAGCCCGCCGCGGGCGTGCCGGGCCATCAGCCGAGGGTGTAGCCGAGGGCGGTGGCGACCGACTCGGTCTGCTTCTTGTGCTCCAGCTCGTGCAGGGACATGGCCCGGCAGATGTCCAGGACGGTCACCGTGCCGTCGCGGGTGTGCTCGCCGGAGTACTCCAGCTCCTCGGCGGTGATCTGGTCCAGCGCGGCGATCCACTCCTTGCGGCGGGACTCGAAGGCGGCCAGGCGGTCCTCGAGCGGCGTCCTGGCCCGGGCCAGCACCCGCTGCACCTCGGTCACGTCCATGTCGGGCAGGGTGACGCCCGGCTGGGTGAGCACCTGGAGCACGCGGGGCGCCATGATCGAGTCGGCCGCGATGACGTGCAGCGCGATCTCGGTGATCGTCCACTCGCCCGGCGCGGGGCGGGTGGCGGCGTCCTGGCCGACCATGCCGGCGGTACGGCGCAGCTTGGCGGGGGTCTGGGAAAGGTCGGCCAGCAGCCCGGCCAGCTCCAGGGAGGCGGCGCGGCCGCCGGTGCGCATGCCGTAGGGGCGCCACTCGACAAGGGCGCTGTAGTGTTCGGCCGGCTCGACGGTGGACCACCCCTCGGGGTCCTTCCGGGCGGCCTCGTCGATGTCGTAGTAGTTGATCCAGGGGACGTATCCCGCGACCCGCCTGCCGTCCTGCTCAAGGACGCTGACCATGCTGGGCGTGGCCGGGCCGCCGCCGGGCCGCTGCTCCACGTCGATGTAGACGATCTTCTCGGTGGTGCCGCTGCCCGGCGACCTGCGCACGCCCATCAGCGTGCCGGTCATGGTGATCTCGGACATGGTGGCCATCACTCCCGTGCCATTGTCGGTGCGAAGATGAACAAAGGGGCGGGTCACCGCCCGGGCCGCGACTGCGGCGCCGGACGGCGGCACGCGCCGGGATGGGCTTCAGGAGGCGCCGAGCGGGACGATCGCCGGCAGGCGGAAGAAGGTGTGGTACCGGGTGTCGGTGCTGCCGAGGTAGATGATCACGTCGTAGGGGTCGATCGGCTCCTCACGCGGCTCCAGCCAGGTGGCCTGGAAGTGCTGCTCGACCAGCAGGCCGTCGCCGATCGCCTCGAACAGCTCCTCGCGGGTGTAGGCGCGCGTCTCGCGCTCGTCGGGGGTGCTGGTGAGGAAGCCGGAGAAGTACATGTCCTCGGGCAGTCGCCGGCCGGTGCGGGCGAACAGCTCGGTGGCCTTGCGGGCGGTGTCCTCGCTGTGGATCCAGTGGACGTCCTCGCCGCCGATCTTCAGGCACTCGCCTTCACTGGCGTTCTTGCGGTTGACGAAGATCGGATTGCAGTCGACCCGGTGCTCCTTCTTGATCGCCATGACGACCTCGAGGTGCGTGCTCTCGGGGAGGTGCTCCATCTCGTGGCGGGCGATCTCGAACCCGTAGCTGATGTGCAGGTGCGGCAGGTGCTCGTGCAGGTGCTCCTCGAGGTTCTCGAAGGGCGCGTGCGGCATGTGGGTCGCGACGGGGGTCTCCCGCCCCGGCAGGTCGAAGATGCCTCCGAACGGGGGCAGACAGGGCCGGATGATCAGGTCGGGCTCGGCCAGAGCGGTCGTCATTGCCTCACTCCATTCCCTCGGCGCCGGCGACGGCCGGCGGTTCCCCACCGCCTGGGCCGGGCCTGCGGGCTCACCCCGGCGGCGGCCATCGGCGATGGCCGGGCGCGGCGCCGGGACGGGACGATCGCAAGGTGCCCGCCGGGCGCGCGCGGGCACGCCTGTCCCGGCGTGCGCGATGGTCGGGTGCGAGGGCCGGCCGTTCCCCGTCCGGCGGCGGTTGGATCTCTGGAGTGTCGCAGCCGCCCGCCGGAGGGTCGAGACGCCGTAGGGGGCTAAGGGCCCGAAGTGGGGTACCCCACCCCAAGCCAGGCATGGGGTGGGGCACCCTTGCTCAAGCCGGGCATGGGTCGGACTCGCCCTGGCCAGAGCCACGGGGTCTCGGAGGTACCCCGGCCGGAGCCACGGGGTCTCGAAGGCACCCCGGCCGGAGCCGGGCGCGGGTCAGCGGGGAGGGCGTTCGGCGCCGTCGTCGGCGGGGGTTCCGGGGGTCAGGCGCGGGCCTGAGGCGGCGTCGCGGGGGCGCTCGTGCTCCTCGACGACCTGGCCGCTGACCACGCGCACCCCGTCCGGGCGCCGCGCGGACCCTCCGGGAGCGCCGCCGGAGAACATCACGCCGAACGGCGAGGCCGACGCCATCGCGCGCACGCGGCGGCCGAGGAACCAGCCCAGGCCGCGGCGGGCCAGCGGCCGGGTGAAGGGCAGGATCAGGAAGAAGCCCAGCACGTCGGACAGGAAGCCCGGCGTCACCAGCAGGGTGCCGCCCGCGACGACGAGCGCCCCGTCGGCGAGCTCGCGCTCGGGCATCCGCCCGGACTCAAGGGCCTGCCGCAGCGCCCGCCAGGCGCGCCGGCCCTCCCGGCGGACGAGCCAGGCGCCGATCAGGCTGTCCAGGATGAGCAGCCCGACGGTCTGCCAGCCGCCGATCACCTGGCCGATCTGGATGAGCACCCAGATCTCCAGCACCGGCACGACGAGGAACATCAGGAACAGAACGACACGCAGCATGGCCACACACCACCTCTCGACCTAGAACGTCCGGCCATCCCGGAGGGTTCCCGAGGACCATCAGGCGCGACCCGGGCGGGGGCCGGCAGGATCAGGCCCCCTCCAGGGGTCGCCGGCGTCCCGGGGGTCAGCGGGAGCGGCGCAGGCGGCGGGGCAGCGAGGCCAGGCCCCACACGGTGACCAGCCACAGGGCCTCGGCGAAGACGGCGCGGCTCATCTTGCTGGCCCCGGCCGTGCGCTCGACGAAGGTGATCGGCACCTCGGCGACCCGCAGGCCCTGCCGCACGGTGCGCAACGTCAGGTCGACCTGGAAGCAGTAGCCCTGGGACTGCACCTCGTCCAGTGCGATCTTCTCCAGCGCGGAGGCGCGGTAGGCGCGGAACCCGGCCGTGGTGTCGTGCGTCGGCACCCCGAGCATGAGGCGGACGTAGATGTTGGCGCCCTTGGACAGGGCCTTGCGCGAGGCCGGCCAGTTGACCAGCTCGCCCCCGGGCACGTAGCGGGACCCGATGACCAGGTCGGCCCCCTGCGCCAGGGCGTCCAGCAGCCGGGGCAGCTCCTCGGGGCTGTGGGAGCCGTCGGCGTCCATCTCCACCAGGACGTCGAACCCCTCGGCCAGGCCCCAGCGGAACCCGGCGATGTAGGCCGCGCCGAGGCCCTGCTTGCCCGGGCGGTGCAGCACGTGGACGTGGTCGTCCTCGGCGGCGAGCCGGTCGGCGATCTCCCCCGTGCCGTCGGGGCTGTTGTCGTCGGCGACCAGCAGGTGCGCCTCGGGCACCGCCGCCCGCAGCCGCTCGATGATCATGGGGAGGTTCTCGCGCTCGTTGTACGTCGGCACGATGACGAGTACCCGCCCGAGAATCCGCTCCATCACCCATCCTCTTCGTCGGAACTGTCGTGTTCTGGCGTGGGACGCCGCCGGAGGGCGGCGACCAGGGAGCCCGCCGCGATGAGCACCAGCGCCCATTCGGGCGCCGCTCCCACCCGCGTCGCGATCGTCTCGCCGGTGCGGACGGGCACGGTCACCACCGCCATGTCGGCCACGCGTTCGGCGGTCCGCCAGCGCACCCGCCCATCGGGGTCGACATATGCCGAGATGCCGGTCGTCGCGGCGGTGATCACCGCGCGATTGTGCTCCACCGCCCGCAGCCGGGACATGGCGAGCTGCTGCGGTGGCAGATTGGTGAGCGCGTAGGTGGCGTTGTTGGTCTGCACGACCAGGGGCGTGGCGCCAGTGCGGACGGTGCTCCCCACGATGCCGTCGAAGGCGACCTCGTAGCACTCGACGGCGCCGACCGTCACCGGGCCCATCTTCAGATCGCCCTCGCGGTCGCCCGGGAGCGACTGGAGACCCACCAGTTCGACGCGCTTGATGAACTTCTGCAACAGGTCCTTGAAGGGGACGAACTCCCCGAACGGGACGAGCTTCCGCTTGTCGTAGTAGGCGCCCGGCCCGGTGGCGGGATCCCAGACGATGCCGCGGGTGTAGCGGTGCAGACCGTCGGGGGCGCGCACCACGGCGCCGACGAGCACCGGCACCCCGATGTCGCGCACCGCGCCGTCGATCACCGTACGGGCGTAGGAGCTCTGGTAGGGGTCGATGTCGGTGGAGTTCTCCGGCCAGATCACGATGTCGGGCCGCTCCACCTTGCCCGCGCGCACGGCCTCGGCCAGCTCGTGGGTCTTGTCGGCGTGGTTGCGCAGCACGACGGCCGGTTCGTCGCCGAGGAAGCCCATGCCCGTGCCGGGGACGTCGCCCTGGATCACCCCGACCCGGATGGCGCGCGCCGCCTCCGCCCCCGGGCGCGGCACCGCGTACCCCAGCAGCGGCACCGCCACGGCCCCCGCCAGAGCCCACACCGCGGGCCGCGCGGCGCCCCGGAGGAACGCCGCGAGCCCGCCGGACAGTAACGCACCGCACAGGGCGACGGTGAAAGTTACAAGCGGAGCACCCCCCAGAGCGGCGTAAGGGGTGAACGCCGAGCCGCCCTGGCTGAACGCCACCCGGACCCAGGGGAACCCGCCGAGCGGGAATGCCCCCCTGGCCCACTCTTGTGCCACCCACAGGGCCGCCACCCACAGCGGCCAGGACCGCAGCCTGGTCACCAGGGCCACCCCGGCCGACATCACGGCGAAGAACAGGCTCTCCACGGCCACCAGCAGCAGCCACGCGTCGTCCCCGATGGGACGCACCCAGGTCAGGGCGGGCAGCAGGAACGCCGCGCCCCCCGCGTACCCCAGCACGGCGGCCCGCCGCACTCCCGCCCCGCGCACCGCCAGGGTCAGCAGCGCGACGCCGATCGGCGCAAGAAACCACAGGTCAATGGGGGGAAAGGCCAGGAAGAGCAGCACGCCGCCGATCGGTGCGGCGGCTGACCGCCACAAAGCACGCGAAGCCGACAGCACGCCGGAAGGGGCCGGCGCCCGCTCGATGTCCTGCACAGTGGGGTGGGCCACAGGGGCGGGTCTTCCTTCGGGGTCTTCGGTAACCCCCGAACGCTACCGCCCAGCGCTCCGCGCTCCAACCGCCGGGCATCCGCGGCGGCGAAAGATCACGCATGGTGATCCCTGGGCCTCCCCCGTCGGGCGGGAACCCAGGAACCACGCTGCGACTCTGGCACGAGACGGGAAGAGGGCCCGGACGACCCTTCGGACCGGATCCGTCCCGTCGGCGGCGAGCGCGGAATTCCGTTGTCTACTGGGTGTCCAGGCCCCTCCCGGGTCCAACCCCCCACCCGGCTGGGGTGCCCCGACTCGACCGAACGCCGGCGCTGCGCCTGGCTGAGCAGACGGAGTCGTGCTCCGTCATGACGCAGAATCCGACGATGTCTGAAGACGGCCAACCGGTAGTCCCGTGCTGGACTGTCCAGCAAACTACCGACCTCAGCTCAGATGTCAACCGTGTCCTGATCAGCGGAAACACCAAGTTTTCGCAGCTAGGACAGGAGACGTGAGTACCCGTCAATGCCGCCATGTGGTCCTTAAGCCGGTCAGAGGCGGTCTCCCCCGCGACGGCCCGGCCTCCATCCCGCCCTCACGCGAGCACCGGTCAAAGGCGCCCGAACCCCGCGCGAGCGAAGCGAGCGCCAAGGAACACGACCTAGGGGGAGGGGATCCTTTCGCAGCGGGACAGGGCGGGGGGCAGGTCGCCGGTGTGCAGGACGCCGAGGCGGCTGGTGGCGCGGGTGAGCGCCACGTACAGATCGCTCGGGCCGCGCGGCGACTCGGCGAGGATCTCGGCCGGCTCGGCGATGAGCACCGCGTCGAACTCCAGGCCCTTGGCGTCGGCCACGGTGAGCACGACGACGGGGGCCTCGAGCGCGCCGGGCACCGGGCCCGCGACCGCGCCGGGCACGGCCGAGGTGACGGCCTCCCCCAGTTCGGCGGCGCGCGAGGCGGGGACGATGACCGCGAGCCGGCCGCCCTCGACGATCTCACCGGCCGCGATCGGCCCGATCTCGCGCGCGGCGGCCAGCTTCCTGGCCCACGGGGGCACTCCGGTCTCCCGCACCGAGTCGGGCGCCTTGAGGCCGGGGCCGACGAGGGTGAGGACGTCGGCGGCCACGGCCATGAGTTCGACCGGGGTGCGGTAGTTGACGGTCAGCGTCTCCTCGCGCCAGCGCCCCCGCGCGTAGGGGTCGAGCACCTGGCCCCAGGAGGCGGCGCCCGCGGCTGACCCGGTCTGGGCGATGTCCCCCACGATGGTCATGGAGCGGTTGGGGCTGCGGCGCATGAGCATCCGCCAGGCCATGGGAGACAGTTCTTGGGCCTCGTCGACGATGATGTGCCCGTAGGCCCAGGTGCGGTCGCCCGCGGCGCGCTCCGCGGTGGTCAGGTAGTTCTCGTCGCCCCGGTGCCGTGCGGCCAGGCGCTCCGCGTCGATCATGTCGGACATGCCGGTCAATTCCAGCACTTCGCGGGCGTAGGTGAGCTCGGAGTCGCGCTCGGCCTCCTCGGCGCGCCGGGCGGCGGCCAGCTCCTCCTCGGCCTGCATGGCGGTGGCCCGCAGCACCTGGGGGTCGATGTCGCCGAGCAGCTCGGCGGCCTCGTCCAGCAGCGGCACGTCGGCCTCGGTCCAGGACACGCCGCCACGGGGCGTCTCGCGGAACAGGATGTCCTGCTCGGCGTCGCTCAGCCCGGCGTAGGCCATGCGCGGGCGGGACCCGAACAGGCCGATGAGAAGCTGCTGGGGGGTGAGGTAGGGCCACAGGCGGTTGAGCGCGCTCTTGACCGCCGGCTCGGTGCGCAGGTCCTCGCGCAGGTCGGCGAGCTCGTCCTCCTCCAGCATGCCGCGGCCGAGCGCCTTGGCGGCCTGCTTGGCCAGCACGTTGAGCACATGACGGACGAACACCGCCCTGGCCTGGTTGTGCGGGCGGCGGCTGCGCACCGCACGGCTCTTGGCCGCCTCGCAGGTGCGCTGGTCCAGGCGCAGGGTGAAGTTGCCCATGGGGATGTCGACCGGCTCGCGGGGAACGCGCTGGCGGTCGCGCAGCGCCCGCGCCACCACCTCGACCATGCGGGCCGATCCTTTGATCGCGGCCGCCGGCGCGGACTCGCGGGCGGTGGCGGTGATCCCCGGGTACAGCTCGCCGACGGTGGACAGCAGCACGTCGGTCTCGCCCAGCGAGGGGAGCACCTGCTCGATGTAGCGCAGGAAGGTGAGGTTGGGGCCGACGATGAGCACGCCCCGGCGCGCCAGCCGCTCGCGGTGGGTGTAGAGCAGGTACGCGGCGCGGTGCAGGGCCACGACCGTCTTGCCGGTGCCCGGGCCCCCCTGGACGACCAGCACGCCGTTGAGGTCGCTGCGGATGACGCGGTCCTGCTCGGCCTGGATGGTGGCGACGATGTCGCGCATGCGCCCGGTGCGCTTCTCGTCCAGCGCGGCGAGCAGGGCGGCCTCGCCGTTCAGGGTGGCCCGGTCGGCCTCGCTCAGCCGGTCCAGGTCCAGCAGGTCGTCGTCGAGGCCGATCACCCGCCGTCCCTTGGTCTGCAGGTGGCGCCTGCGGGTGACGCCCATGGGCGCGGCGGGGGTGGCCCGGTAGAACGGCTGGGCGACCGGGGCGCGCCAGTCGATGAGCAGGCGGGCCTGGTCGTCGTCGGAAAGGCCCAGCCGGCCGATGTAAAGGGGCCCTTCCTGCGCCAGGTCGAGCCGCCCGAAGCACAGGCCGTTCTCGACGGCCCACAGCCGGGCGAGGCGTTCGGCGTACATTCCGGCGAAGGAGTCGCGTTCGGAGCGGTTCTGGTGGGTGCCGCCGCCGCCCTGCGCGAGCACCTCGTCGAGCTGCCCGCGGGTGCGTTCGCGCAGCACGTCGAGCCGCTCGTAGAGCGCGCCGACGTAAGTCTGCTCCTTTACGAGCTCTATTTGACGAGAAGCCCCTGCTTCATTATTATTGGTGGTAATGTGAAACTCCGGGCCTTTATGCGCTTTATGGTGAATAAGAGGACAAGGGCCCAGAATAGCAGATCGGCCACCGGCCATCAGTTCTCCCGCGCCGCCCTTCGAGGCGGCGTTCGTGCTTTCCGGCCGCCCACCCGCGCGAACCTCGCCGCGAACCTCCTTGTCACAGCTTGGTAGCGCCTCTTGACCAGGCGCGGGGCCACGGCTGTACGTTCTCTCTTAGTTAGGAAACCTTCCTAACTCCAGGACGCGGCCGCCGCCATGCCGGAAGGTCCGCGACCGCCGCCCGAACGGGGAGGGAGCCCGTGCCCAGCACGAACACGGACGCGCGACCGGGAAGGCCCCGCCTGCTGCGGGAGATCAACGACCGCGCCGCGCTGCGGGTCATGCTGGAACGCGGGCCGCTCACCCGCCCCGAGCTCGGCGCGCTCACCGGCCTGTCCAAGCCCACGGCCTCCCAGTTGCTGGCTCGCCTGCGCACCGCGGGCCTGGTCGTGCTGGACGGGGTGCGCGAGGGCATGCCGGGCCGCACGGCCGAGCTGTACCGCATCAATCCGGCCGCCGCCCACGTCGCCGCGCTGGACGTCACCCGCACGCGCATCGCCGCCTCCGTGGCCGACATCACCGGCACGGTGCTCGCCGAGCACGTCCACCCCACCCCGGGCCGCAGCGGCGGCGACGTGGTGGCCAAGGTGCGCGCCGCCGCCGAGGGCGCCTGCCACGCGGCGGGCATCGCCGTCGACGACCTGCACCGGGTGGTGATCGGCATCCAGGGCGCGGTCGACCCGGCCACCGCCCGCCTCGGGTACGCGGCCCACATCCCCGGCTGGCACATCCCCGACCTGGTGGGAACGCTCCGCGCGGGTCTCGGCGTGGCGGTGGACGTCGAGAACGACGTCAACCTCGTCGCCCTGACCGAGCGGGCCCACGGCGTCGCGCGCGGCCACGCCGACTTCGTGCTGCTGTGGGCCGACGAGGGCATAGGAGCCGCGCTGGTGCTCGGCGGCCGGCTGCACCGGGGCGCGACCGGCGGCGCGGGCGAGGTCGGGTACATGCCCATCGCCGGCGCCCCGACCGCCAAGCAGACCGGCAAGCGGGGCGACCACGGGTTCCAGTCCCTGGCCGGCGGCCCCGCCGTGCTGCGGATGCTGCGCTCCCACGGCCTGCGCGGCGGCGACCCGGCCCGCGCCGTGCGCGCCGCCGTGCGGGACGCCGCCCGGGGCGGCGAGGCCGGCGAGCGGGCCTGCCGCGGGCTGCGCGAGCTCGCGTCGCGCCTGGCCGTGGGGCTCGCGCCGATCGTCGCGGTGGCCGACCCGGAGATCGTCGTGCTGACCGGCGGCATGCTGCTGGCCGGCGGCGAGGCGCTCGCCGGGCTCGTGGAGGAGGAACTGCACGCGCTCACCCTGCCCCGCCCGCCGGTGCGGCCGTCCGCCGTCGAGGGCAACCCCGTGCTGACCGGCGCCCTCGGCCTCGCCCTGTCCACCGCCCGGGACGAGGTCTTCGGCTCGGCCGTCACCGCCTGAGCCCCCTGTTCCGTCCCGTCGTCCACCCCACTCCACCACCTCCATCCCCGGCCCGCCGACCGTCGTCCACCCACTCCACCGCCTTCGTCCCCGGCCGGCCGTCCCTACCGCCGTTCCCGACCCCTTCCGTCCGTTGTCCGCCCAGCCCCGGGGGGGGGGGGGGGGCCCCCCCGCCGGGGGGGGGGGCCGCCCCCCCCCCCCCCCCCCCCCTAGGAGTTTTGGAGAGGGAAGGCCCCCCGGCCCCCACGGAAAAAAAAGGGG
>NZ_JBEXGS010000038.1:0-46832 GCF_040607455.1 Sphaerisporangium sp. NPDC005289 | reverse complement strand
CCGCGGATCTTCATGCCTTTGCTCTGGGCGTGGCTGACGATCTGGTCGGCGCCGGTGAAGCGGAAGGAGTTGCGGGAGGGTTCGGTGGCGTCCCATTTCATTTCGTTTTCGGGGGTGACGCCGGAGAACTCGCGGTCCCAGGTGGCCACGTAGGTGGAGTCGTTGAGGTGCGAGGCGGAGATCGCCGCGCCGAAGTACCGGCCGCTTTGGGCCGCCGCGGCGCCCAGCGTGCTCGCCGCCGCGCCCGCCGGAGTGCTCGCCGCCAACGCCGAGACCACCCCGAGCACACCGACGACACCGGCCACCGCCAATCGGCGGGAACCGCCGAGACGTCGCCGCGCTCCCGCGGCGGATGACAGCTTCTCGCCCATGCCTGAGCCTCCAGTACTGAAAATGGATGAAATCAACACGGGAACGTCCCGAAACGAACGCCCGAGCCTGATCGGTCTTCGCGCGAGAACAGTGGCGCCGGCGCCCGGCGATCGATCGCGTCAGCGCGTCACGCCACCATCGGACCGCACCATGAACCGCGACCTCTGCCGCTCACCACCGAACCGACAGGAGGTCATATCGGGACTCAGTTTGGAAATCTCCACGAAACGTGTCAAGGCCATGCGCCGATCGTTTCGGTCGTTCCGGCGGGCCCGCACCCGGCTTCGCCTGGGAGAACCGCCGATGCCGGCCGTCGAAGTTTCCGCCGTTCCGCGTCGAGCCGCCTTCGCCGTCGAAACCTCCTTGTCAGAGGGCAGATCACCGCCGGCGGGGACCTGAAAGTTTCATCTCGCCCACCTCGGCGGGAATCGGCTCCGCGCCTGGTAGACGCGGTCGGGGAACGCCGGGCGATGGGAGGCCGGCGCGCGGTGGAGTCCTCACCTTGACGGGACTCCGCCGCGTCGTATTTGCTCCGCCGCACCACCACCAATCGGAAACAAGGCCGGCGAGCCCCCCATGTTGCCGACAACCAGTACGCGCCTACCGGCGGCCGGTCGACCCGCGGCCATCCCACCTGGCGAAAGGGCCGACCCGACGCGATGTTAGCGCTAACAAGACCTTTGGACGGGGAGTGCGATGTCAAGACATAGATCGTTCTTAGGGGCCATCGCGGTCGCGGCGCTTCTCGTGCTGGCCACCGGTCGCGCGGCGCTGAGCGAAGGCCTCGAGGGAGCGACGAAGGCGGCGGGCGCGAGCGTCGCCGCGGCGACCGCCGGATGCGGCAAGGCTCCGACGCTGACCAGCGGTACGAGGTCGATCACGACCAGTGGCAAGAACCGCAGCTACATTCTGCGGATTCCCGACAACTACGACAGGAACCACCCCTACCGGCTGATCTTCGGCCTGCACTGGCTAGGCGGCACCGCCACCGACGTCGCCACGGGCCAGACCGTGCAGAGGGACGTCTGGTCCTACTACGGCCTGCAGCGCCTGTCGAACAACAGCACCATCTTCGTCGCGCCCCAGGGCTTCAACAACGGCTGGGCCAACTCCGGCGGCGAGGACGTCACCTTCATCGACGACATCGTCCGGCAGATCGAGACAGACCTCTGCGTCGACACCACACAGCTCTTCGCCACGGGGTGGAGCTATGGCGGCGCCATGTCGTTCTCGCTCGCGTGCAGCCGTCCGACGGTCTTCCGTGCGGTGGCGGTCCTGTCCGGCGCCCAGCTCAGCGGATGCAGCGGAGGCACGCAGCCCGTCGCCTACTACGGCATCCACGGCATCAGGGACAGCGTCCTCAACATCTCCAACGGACGGACGCTGCGCGACAAGTTCGTCAAGAACAACGGCTGCACCGCGCAGAACCCGCCCGAGCCGACGCAGGGCAGCCTGACCCACCGGATCACCGCCTACTCCGGATGCCGGGCCGGATATCCGGTCGTGTGGGCGGCGTTCGACGACGACCACAACCCCGCTCCGCATGACGGTGGCACCGGCACCAGCGGATCCAGTTGGGTGCCGGGAGAGGTGTGGAAGTTCTTCACCCAGTTCGCGGGCACCGACCCGAACCCCACCCCGACCCCCACTCCGACGCCGACGCCGACGCCGACCGTGACGCCGACCGTGACGCCGACGCCGACCCCCACCCCGACCCCCACCCCGGGCACCGGAGCCTGCCGGGTCACCGACACCCTCAACGCGTGGAACTCCGGTCTGACCTCGGACATCTCCATCACCAACACCGGCACCGCCGCGATCGACGGCTGGTCGCTGGTCTTCACCCTGCCCGGCGGCCAGACCATCACCTCCGGCTGGAACGCCACCTACAGCCCCACCAGCGGCCAGGTGACCGCGAAGAACGTCTCCTACAACGGCGCCATCGCGCCCAACGCCTCGGTCAGCATCGGCTTCCAGGCCACCCACACCGGCAACACCGGTAAACCCACGTCGTTCACCCTCAACGGCGCGGCGTGCACCATCGCCTGACCGAGGACGAACCGTCAGGGGTGGAGCCCGGCCGGGCTCCACCCCTGAGTTCTGACGGGGCCCCTCACGGGAGCGGTCGAGTCGATGCCGCCCGCGCCGGTGCGCGAGGGCCCCCTTTCCGTAAGTGCTCTTCGTAGGTCCGCAGGAGGAACAGTGCGCAAAGTGAGAACTCGGCTCGGCTCGGCGGCGCTCGCCACCGGGGTGCTCCTGGGCGGCCTGGTCGCCGTCCAAGGGGAGGCCGGCGCCCTGGAGAACGGCGTGGCGCGCACGCCGCCCATGGGATGGAACAGCTGGAACACCTTCGGGTGCAACATCAGCGAGTCACTGATCAAGCAGATGGCCGACGCGATCGTCAATTCCGGCCTGCGCGACCTCGGTTACCAGTACGTGGTGGTCGACGACTGCTGGTTCAACTCCAACCGCGACTCCTCGGGAAACCTGCAGGGCAATCCGTCGCGGTTCCCCAGCGGGATGAAGGCGCTCGGGGACTACCTGCACGGCAAGGGGCTGAAGTTCGGCATCTACCAGGTCCCGGTGGACAAGACCTGCGCGCAGTACTTCGGCAGCTACCCGGGGGCGACCGGAAGCCAGGGACACGAGGCCCAGGACGCCCGGCAGTTCGCCGCCTGGGGCGTGGACTACCTGAAGTACGACTGGTGCTCGCCCAACGGCACCATCAACGACCAGATCACCACGTTCGCCAAGATGCGTGACGCGCTCGCCGCGACGGGGCGGCCGATCCTCTACAGCATCAACTCCAACAGCATCCACGACAAGACCGGGCCGCGCCGCAACTGGGGCGACATCGCCAACATCTGGCGGACCACCGAGGACATCACCAACAAGTGGGACACCGGTCAGACCAACGGCTACCCGATGGGCATCCAGAACATCGTCAACGTCACCATCCCGCTCGCCTCCTACGCCAAGCCCGGGCAGTTCAACGACCCCGACATGATGGAGGTCGGCCGGGGCGGCATGACCGACACCGAGATGCGCAGCCACTTCGCCCTCTGGGCGATGATGGCCTCGCCGCTCATCGCCGGGAACGACCTGCGCAGCATGGACTCGGCGACCTCGACGATCCTGAAGAACCCCCGCCTCATCGCCATCAACCAGGACACCCTCGGCCTGCAGGCGACTCAGATCAGCAACGACGGCACCCGCCGCGTACTGGCCAAGAAGCTCAGCAACGGCGACGTCGCGGTCGCCCTGTTCAACCAGGGCGGCAGCACCACCACCATCTCCACTACCGCCTCGGCGATCGGCAAGTCGGGTAGCTCGTTCACCCTGCGCGACGCCTGGACCAACGCCACCACCACCAGCACCGGGACGATCTCGGCCAGCGTGCCCTCACACGGCACCGTCGTCTACCGGGTCAGCGGCGACACCTCGCCGACGCCCACTCCGACCCCGACGCCCACTCCCACTCCGACCCCGACCCCGACGCCCAGTCCCACCCCGACGCCCAGCCCGACGCCGACGCCCACTCCCGTTCCGGGCGGTTGCACGGCGACCTACCGGCTGGTCAACGACTGGGGCGGCGGCTTCCAGGGTGAGGTGACCGTCGGCAACGGCGGAACCTCCGCGCTCAACGGCTGGACCGTCAGCATGACGCTGGCCGGCGGGCAGACCGTCTCGAGCATGTGGAACGGCGTGAACACCGGCACCTCCGGCGCGATCACCGTCAAGAACGCCGCCTACAACGGCACCGTTCCCGGCAACGGGTCGACGACGTTCGGATTCACCGCCAACGGAAGCGGATCGACGGCGCCGACCGGGCTGAGCTGCACCAGCCCATGACGACCGGGTAGCACCGTCTCCTGACCGCGCCCTCCCGCCGCCGGCCCTGACGGCGGCGGGAGGGCGCGTCCGGTCGATGCGACAGGGCCGCTGGTCTACGGTTCCCGGCAGGGAAAGGCCGGGTGAGAGTCCTTCCCTGCCCGGCCGGCGGACGGACGACGGCGAGCCGCCCCTGGATGTCCACAGGGGCGGCTCGGCGGTCCGGTGCGGCCCGCGGTCGCTCGCCTACCGGTAGCCGGCGGCGGTGATGTTGGCCTGGACGGCGTTCTCTGTGGCGTCGGAGGGATAGCCGGAGGTCATCACGCCCTCGTAGAAGGTGCCCACGGCGCCGTGGCTGTTGTCGCCGCCGATGCCCAGGATGATGGCCCCTTCCTTCTTCATCGGGTTGTAGCCCGACACGTTGGGCCGCTTGCCGTCGTAGAAGGTGCCAAGACCGCCGGACTGGGCGTTGCCGCCGCGGATGGCCCAGTGGTTGGGCTCGCCCTTGATGATGGCGGTCAGGTACCGGTGGCTGATGGTCGGGTCACCGGCGTTGTTCTTCTGGTTGACCCCGGAGAACAGGCCGTTCTCCAGGTCGGCCATGATCCAGGGGCCGTTGCCCGCGCCGGTGCCCCACACCTTGATGTTGCCGAAGTAGATGGCCTCCATCGTGCCGTTGCCGTTGTCGCGGCTGTTGGTCTCGGCGTTGCCGTAGTCGAAACAGCAACCACCGTTGTAGTGCGTCCCGTCGAAGATCGCGTACATCCCCTCGGGCTGGTCGCCCTTGGCGACGCCGTTGGTGGCGTTGTTGCGGTAGCCGACTCCGGCGTCCACGTAGACGCCGTAGGCCTTGTGGCCGCCCACCGTGGTCGGCGCCTTGGTCGCGGTCGCGAGGTTGTCGTACCCGCCCGCGGCCGGGCCGGAGAACCCGCCGGGAGGCGCCTGGGTCAGCCGGTTGTTACGACCCGACTGGTCATAGATGACGCTGATCAGACAAGTGGTGTTCGCGCAGAAGGTGTCCTGGGTCGCGGCGTTGGCCACTCCGCCCGGGCTGAGCACGCCGATGTCCCGCGTGGTGTTGTCCGAGGAGCGCCGCACCTGGTACAGCGGGCCGTTGTAGGAGGCGTACAGCGCGCGCGTGGTGCTGTGCGCCGCCACGCACGGCGTGCCGCCGTCGGCGTAGATGTCACACGGCTGCTTGCCCGACGGCGTGGGCGTGACCGTCGGCGTAGGCGTGGGCGTCGGCGTGACGGTCGGGGTGACGGTGGGAGTGGGCGAGGGGGAAGAGACGCCGCCGGTGCAGGTCGTGCCGTTGAGGGCGAAGCTCGACGGCACCGGGTTGGAGCCGCTCCAGCTTCCGTTGAACCCGAAACTGGTGCTTCCCCCCGTGGGGATGGCGCCGTTGTAGGAGGCGTTGGTCACCGTCACCGACGACCCCGACTGGGTGTAGGACCCGTTCCACAACTGCGTGATGGACTGCCCGGCGGGGAACGACCAGGTCAGCCTCCAGCCGTTGACCGGGTCGCCGAGGTTGTCGACGATGACGTTGGCGCCGAAGCCGTCCTGCCACTGGGCGCTGACGGTATAGGTGACCCGGCATCCCGCCGCGGCCGCCGAGGCGAGATGGGTCCCGGCCACGCCGACCATGGCCGTCAGGAGGGCCAGGACGCCGGCGATCAGCGTCCACCTCCCACGATGTGCGGTGCTCTGTCGCATGGGTGCTCTTCCGTTCTCTGTAGCCGGTGTTCCACTGTCACGACCCGTATTGTTAGCGCTAACAATGACGCGCGCGGGTACGTCGACGTGTCAGCGACAACAGAACCGGGATTGCGTCACCGGGGTCGGTGACGTCGGACTTCGTGGCGGACGCCACGGTGGAGCGGCCTCTCTCCGGCGGGCTCCACGGTGACGAGTTCCGCCGCACACCACCTGACGTCCGAGGAGAGCAGGCCGCTCGGGGAGTCAGTGTGGAAACCGGTACGGAACCTGTCAAGACCATGTGCCGGCCGTGCGGAGCCCGCCCACCGAAGCGCGGCGGCCCGGCACGGAGGCCAGGACCTGGCACGGCGAGCGGTTACGGCGATTCCCGGCGCTCGCGCGACCGCCTTCCACGAGGGGCGCACACCACTGAAACTTTCAGCCGGCGCGGCCGAACGATGTCACCGCGGCCGGGGCGGGATCGCGGAGCCCCATGTGGCGGCCGGACGCGGGCGAGCGGGCTCGGCGACGGCTCGGCGCGTCGTCTTCGCCCCGCCGCGCCACCCTCGCGTCAGAACAGTGCCACTCCCGCTGAGCAGGCGTTATCGCGAGCATCGTCGGCGCGGAACGTGCCTCGCGAGGCCCGGCGAGCCCACCGCCGGCGCCGCCGAGCCGTCACCCGGCCCGGCGCCGGCGTCGCCTGACGCCGTCGCCGAAAGCAGGCCCGCCACCGTCCGCAGCGTTGACTTCGGCGTACCGATCGCTCACGATCGGCCGCAACTTAACCCCCCAAGAGCGGAAACTTAACCCTGATGGAGCGCCGCCCGTCCGCACGAGGATGACCCGGCCGCGCGCCGACCGCCCGCCGCCGGATCGGCGCCGGGCCGGGCCACGCCGCGGGCGGTCGGCGCCGATCACCACCCAAGCGGAGGCGAGCTGAGATGTTATCGCTAACAACACGTCCTGGCCCTTCGGCGCTCCGACCGTGCGAATAGGGCTCACCCCGGCGACGACGACGCGGGTCAGACCCGACGCCGTTCGTGGTCGCCGGCGAGGATGAGGTAGGCGCCGGCCGTCCAGGTGTAGGCACGGTCGCGCAGCCCCTCACCGGTCCGTGCGTCGAAGTTCTCCGCGAAGCCGGATTTCTCGCACAACGTACGGAACCGTGCGCTGATCTCGTCGGCCAGCTCGACGTGGCCGGCCCGCCGCAGGCCGTCCTCGATGAGGACGGTCGAGGGCGCCCAGATGGGTCCGCGCCAGTAGCCGTCGTCCCGGTAGTGCGGCGATGTGGGCAGCTCGGTCGCCGGGCCGAAGGCGGTGAGGTGGTCCTCGATGCGGGCGGCGAGCGCGTCACGCACCGGTTCGGGCAGTTCTTCCCCGAGGACGATCGGCATGAGGTCGAGCAGGCTGGAGCTGGACCAGGTCCGGCCGGAGTGCGCGCCGCGCGCGAGGAACCTCGACCCGTCCCACAGCTCGGTGAGCAGTGCCTCGCGCATCCGGTCCGCGGCGCTGGACCAGCGCTCGGCCGCGTCCGGTTCGCCGAGTCCCGTGGCCAGACGGGCGAGTTCGCGCATCTGGAGCACCAGGAAGGCGGCCAGGTCGGCGCTCTCGATGACGCGTTCAGGGTCGAAGGTGGTGGCGTTGTCCCAGCCGCTGTCGTTGCCGTGCTGGTAGTGCGGCAGTTCCCTGCCGGGGGCGCGCCGGGCGTCCAGCCAGAAGCGGGTCCAGCGTTCCAGCAGCCGGTAGGTCTCGGACGGCTCGAGGTCGCAGGACGGGCGCAGCCGCCGCAGGGCCCAGCCGTGGATGGGCGGCTTGACGAAGTTGTAGAGGATCTCCGAGTGGGTGACGGAGTCGGGCAGCGCACCCGAGGGGTCCTGGTGGTCGAAGGGCAGCCGGAACTGGTCCTCCGCGAGATCGGGCAGCCCGCCCGCCAGGGCGATGGCGTTGAAGCAGTGGTCCCAGCTCCAGACCTTGTCCATCCAGTGCTTGGACATCAGCACCGCGGGGCGGGTGACGAACCCCGCGGGGCGCACGGTGGCCGACCACAGCACGTAGGCGGCCAGCTCGGCGGCGGGCGTCCGGTCGCTGCGCCAGGGCGCGACGGCCGCGGTGAAGGCGTCGAACTCGGCGCGCGCCGTCTTGGCCACCTGCTCGAAGGAGGTGTCACTGGCGAACGGGGCGCGGGCGGTCTCGTACTCCTCCAGGGCGATCTCCCATGGCTCGTCCGCCCGGAGCAGGACGCCGCGTTCGGCCGTGCCGAGCGCCTGGGCGCCGACGGACTCGGCCCGCCCGTCCAGCAGGGTGACGCGGTAGCGGCGCCCGGTCTGGTAGACGGTGAAGACATAGGAGCCGTCCGCGGGGTCCTGGTAGAAGTACGGGCCGCTGAACGGGGTCAGGACGGGGTCGGCGGCCAGCAGGCGGAGCCCGAGGCCGCGGCCGCGCACCCGGACGGTGTCGGTGGTCTCGTAGGCCAGCTCGATCCGGCCGTCGTCGCCCCTCCAGGTGAGCTGGTGCGGAGCGGCGTCGATCGCGGTCTCGGCCGTGGGCACCAGCCGCAGGATCGGGTGCATGCCGGTCTGGTGCGAGACCAGGTGCACGTCCTCGGCGTAGACCTTCTCGGCCACCACCGGTGAGAAGGCGAACCACGATCCGCTGAAGCTGAACGGGATTTCCCGCAGGGAGAACACCGGGCCCGAGGCGGCGGTCATGAAATGAGAATCCCTTCTCCGAAGGTCAGTCTTTGACGGCGCCGGCGGTGACGCCGGCGGCGACGTAACGCTGGGCGATGATGAGCAGCACCGTGGCGGGGATGGAGGCGATCACGGCGGTGGCCATGATGGCGTTCCATTCCTGGTTGTTGTTGCCGATGTAGTGGTAGATGCCGAGGGTGATGGGCTGGTGGTCGCCGCCCTGGTCCAGGGTGCTGGCGAAGATGAAGTCCGACCACGCCCACAGGAAGGTGAACAGCGACACCGTGATGAGGGAGTTGCGGCTGACGGGCAGCACGATGGACCAGAACGTGCGCGTCACCCCGGCCCCGTCGACGCGGGCGGCCTGCAGCAGCTCCTCGGGGATGCCCGACATGAACGCGGTCAGGATCAGGGCCGCGAACGGCACCGCGAGGGTGGAGTCGGCCACGATCAGCCCTGAGACGGTGTTGAGCATGCCGGTGTTGAGGAAGATGGCGTAGAAGCCCATCGCCATGATGATGCCCGGGATCATCTGGGCCACCAGCAGCACGAAACTCAGCGCTCCGCCGCCGCGGGGCCGCAGCTTGGCCAGCGAGTAGCCCGCCGGGGCCGCGACGAGCAGGGTCAGGGCGACGGTGCCGAGCCCGACGACCAGGCTGATGCCGAGGTAAGGGAGCTGCTGGTCCAGCACCGCGCGGTACCCGTCCAGCGTGCCGTTGATGGGCAGCCAGTTCGGCGGGCTCTTGCGCATGTCCTGTTCCCGGGTGAAGGACACATTGATCATCCAGTAGACGGGGAACAGCATCACCGCGGTCAGCAGGAGACCGACACCGGTCCTCCAGTGCCTCATGTGAGGTCCTGCTTGCGTTGCGCGCGGATGTAGACCAGCCCGAAGACGAGGGCCATCACGATCAGCAGGTTGCCCACGGCCGCCCCGGGGCCGAAGGAGGGCACCAGGTTGCCGAACCCGAGCCGGTAGGACCAGGTGGCGAAGGTGGTGGAGGAGCCGCTGGGCCCGCCCTTGGTCATGATCCAGATGATGTCGAACACCTTCAGCGTGTACACCAGTCCGAGGAGCAGCGTGACCGCCGACACCGGGCGCAGCAGGGGGAAGGTGACCCGCCAGAACCGCTGCCGGCCGTTCGCCCCGTCCAGCGCGGCGGCCTCGTACACGGTGGGGTTGATGGCCTGCAGGCCGGAGTACAGCACCACGAGGTTGAACGGGACGCCGATCCAGATGTTGGCGATGGTCACCGACCACAGGGACCAGTCGGGGGAGGTCAGCCAGTTCACCGGTCCGAGGCCGACCGTCCTCAGCACGGCGTTGACCACGCCGGAGTCGCTGTTGAGCATCCACGACCAGGTGGAGGCCGACACGATCAGCGGGAGCAGCCACGGGACCAGGAACAGCGCCCGCAAGGTGGCCGACAGGCGGAAGTGCCTGGCGAAGAACACCGCCAGGGCCAGCCCGATCGCGAACTGGAAGGCCAGCGACACCACGGTGAACACCGCCGTGTGCCACAGCGTCGGCCCGAAGGCCGGGTCGCCGACGACCTTGGCGTAGTTGGTCAGGCCGGTGAAGGGGGCATCGCCCTGCACGAAGGAGCGCACGGTGTAGTTGCGCAGGCTCAACTCGACGTTGCGGAACAGCGGGTAGGCGTAGAAGACCGTCAGGTAGACCACGATCGGGGCGAGGAACGCCCACGCCGCCCACTGCCCTGACGCCAGGCGTGCCGCCCGGCGCCCCCTCCTCGCCGCGGGGAGGGGGTCACGGGCGGCACGCGCCGGCTTCTCTATGACTCGGCTCATGTCTTACTGGGTGGCGCTCGCCGCGGCCGTCTGCGCGTCCGCCATCGCCTGCTGGGGGTTCTTCGACCCGCTCAGCGCCGCCTGCACCGCGCCCCACATCGGCTCGGAGATCTTCGGATACTTGGTGCCCAGGTCGTCGCTGGTGCGGCCCTTCGCGGCCTTGACCGCCTCCACCCAGACCTCGAGCTTCGGGTTCTGCTCGACCTGCTTGGCCTGCACCGCTTCGGTGGGGGCGACGTAGGACAGGGTGGTGGTCGTGGTGAGGGAGTTGGCGGTGTCGGTCAGGCACGCCACGAGCTTCTGGGAGGTGGCGTAGCGGGCGGTGTCCTTCTGCACGGGAATGCTCACGAACTCGCCGCCGGTCGGCGCCGGCGCGGTCCCGCCGGCCTTGGCCGGGATCGGGATGATGCCGTAGTCGAAGCCGGCCTTCTCGGCGTTGGCGAGCTGCCAGGTGCCGTTCTCGGCGAAGGCGTAGTCGCCGGTGGCGAACTCCTGCCAGCTGGTGGTCTGGGTGTTGTTGATGACGGAGTTCGGGGCGTACCCCTTCTTCAGCCAGTCGGTCCACAGCGCCGCCGCCGAGATCCCCTCGGGGGAGTCGAGCTTGGTCAGCTGGGCCCCGGACCCCCAGTACCAGGGCAGGAACTGGAAGCTGCCCTCCTCGGTGCCGATGGCGGAGAAGGTGATGCCCTTCTTGCCCGCCGCCTTCACCTTCGCGAGCGCCGCGGTGAGCGAGGCCCAGTCCTTGACCGAGGCGACGTCCACCCCGGCCTTCTTGAGCACCGCCTTGTTGTAGTACAGGGCAAGGGTGTTGGCGCCGATCGGGACGCCGTAGGTCTTGCCGCCGCTCTGCCCGGCGGCCAGCAGGTTCGGCGCGATGGCGGAGGTGTCGAGCTTGTTCTCCTCCGTGGTCGTCAGGACCCCGGCCTCGGCCATCGTGGAGACCACCGGGTTGTCCACGATCAGCACGTCCGGCGCGTTGCCCTGCTGGGCGGCCAGCAGCGCCTTGTTGGTCAGGTCACTGGTGTCGTAGCCGGTGCGCTCGATCTTCACCCCGGCCTGGGTGCCGCACGTCTCGAGCAGCTTCACCCACTCGGAGCTCTTGTCGTACTGGGGGTAGGGATCCCAGATGGTGTAGGTGCCGCCGCCGGCGGCCGGGCTCGCGCTGGCCGCGTCGCCGCCACCGGACGACGACGAGCACGCGACCGTACCGCCGGCGACCAGCAGGACCGTGAGACCCAGGCCGGCCGCGTGGCGGCTCGTTGCTGCTGACCCCATGATTATGACCTCCGCTGACAGGCGTTGAGCGGCTATTTTCGATGGCCGGTCGAACCGGTTCGCCGAACCGGTTCGATGAACATAAGCGCGCCCACAAGAGGAGTCAATGGGAGAGGCCCAATGTATGCCGTCCTGTTGCACGGCGCCGCGCCCGTGCCTCGCCGCCGGATGGCCGCCGCGTCACCGGCGGATGTCGCGGGTGTTCCGCCGGCGATGGACCCGAGACGTCTGTCGTGCCGCACATCGAATCGATTCGAGCGACGGCCGGACACGGCCCCCTGAGACGCGGCCCTCGTGGCCGCGTCCCTGGGCGGGCGACGCGGCCACGAGGCCGTCCATGCGTCCGGTCAGCGGGCGGACGGCACGACGGTGGTCGTCAACCCGTCCACGGTGAGCCTCAGCGCCGGAGCGATGGTGCCGCCGAAAGCGGCCCGTGCCCGCTCGGCCTCCGCGAACCGGAGGTCCATGCCCGGCTCGGACCCGTAGTTGGCGAAGCCGACCACCTGGAGGTCGGACAGCACCAGCCAGGCGTAGGTCTGGTCGGGCCGGGCGGAGGGATTGCCGAGCACGAGCCCGGACCCGTTGAGCGGCTCGTACGGTCCGGTCAGGCTGGGCGCGGCGAAGCCGTACAACCCGGTGGGCGCGCTGCCGGCCGGGTGGAAGCCGTGGCGCTGGGTGGAGAAGAACAGGTAGTAGCGCGACTCGTGCACGATGACGTGCGGTCGTTCGAGCTCGTGGTTGACGCCTTCGGCGACGAGCAGGGGCGGCTGCAGGACCCAGGCGCCGGCCCGCCGCCCGGCCAGGGCGATCGCGCCGGTGAAGCCGTCCTCCCAGGCGGTGGACGCGGCGACGAGCAGGTGGTCGCGCCCGTCGGCCGGGTCGCGGAACCAGCCGGGATCGCGGAAGGCCCTGATGCGGCCCGGCGCCCCCTCGGACTCGTCGGCCGGCAGGTACATCCGGCCGTCGGAGCGCAGCACCTCGCGGTGGTCGGCGTCCCGTCCGAGCGCGATCCGGCCGCCGTCGGCGATCAGGGCGGGACGGGTCTCGATGACGCTCTGCGCGAATGTCGGGCGTGCCTCGCCTCGCCGTCCGGCGGCCGTGTAGAACACCGAGACGGTGCCGTCGGGCCGGCGGACCGCCGACCCCGACCATTCGCGGCTGCCGGGCGAGGCGCCGTCGGCGAAGGCGTCCCCGAGGTCGGTCCACTCCTCGCCGTACCTGGCGAGCAGGCGGATGCGCGCCTGGTCGTGGCGCTCCTCCGGATGGCCGAGAGCGGGAGCCGACAGGGCCATCCACAGCTCACGCCCGCCGATCACGCTCGTCGAGCCGTCCTCCTCCTGGATCGGCCACAGGTCCCACAGATAGTGGCCGGGCAGGATGCGCGGCAGGGACGGCGGATCGATGACGGGCACGGTGACCGCGCCGGTCTCGGCGAGCAGGTCGAGATGCCGGCGGGTCCAGCGCGCCGGCCGGCCGTCGCTCACGCGGCGCCCTGCCGGCGGCGGTGACCACCGATGCGTCCGTGGAGCGCGCCGGGTCCGTCCGCCGTTCCCCGTGCGGCCCGTGACCGTCCTTGGCGGAGCATGGTGAACCTCTTCTCTGAGAGTGATGGATGTGATCTCGCCTGACCGGCGGGCCCGCCGGTCAGGCGAGGGCGCTCATGGCGAGCTCGACGGCGCCGGCGATTCCGGAGTGGTCGCCGAGCGAAGGGCCGGCCACGTACTCCTCCATGGCGGATCGGTCGGTGAGCGCAGGTATCGCCGGATAGCCGGCGGCCAGGTCGAACGCGCGCGCCCGGATCCGGGGCAGCAGCCCCGGACGCTTCGCGACGCCGCCGCCGATGACGATCCGCTCGGGAGACAGCGCGTAGGTGAGGGTGGTGACGGCGTGGGCCAGGTACTCGGCCTCGAGCTCCCACGCCGCCGGGTCGTCCAGGTCCTCCGCACGCCGCCCCCAGCGCCGGCGCATCGCCTCCCCGGAGGCGAGCCCTTCCAGGCAGTCGCCGTGAAAGGGGCAACTGCCCGCGAACGGGTCTCGGGCGCGGTCGTGCGGGATGCGGATGTGGCCGAACTCCGGGTGCAGGAGACCGTGCGCCGGGCGGCCGTTCAGCACGGCTCCCACGCCGATGCCCGTGCCCACGGTCATGTAGGCGAGCGTCTCCAGGCCTCGCCCGGCGCCACGCCGCCACTCCCCCAGCGCGGCGGCGTTCACGTCGGTGTCCAGGCCGACGGGAACGCGCAGCGCGGCGCGCAACGGGGAGACGACGTCGGTGTGGGTCCAGCCGGGCTTGGGCGTGACCGTGATGTGGCCGTACGTCGGTGAGCCCGGCCGCAGGTCGACCGGGCCGAAGGTGCCCACGCCGATCGCGGCGAGCGTCCGGTGCTCCTGGAAGAACCGCACGGCGCCGGTGATGGTCTCCTCCGGCGTGGTGGTCGCCAGCACGTGCGTCGCGAGGATCTCCCCGCCGGCGTCGGCGACCGCGCACACCCACTTCGTGCCGCCCGCCTCGATCCCGCCGAAGAGCGGCGGCGGTGCGCTCATCGCCGTCATCCCTTCAGCGAGCCCTGGAGCAGGGCCTTGACGAAGTGGCGCTGGAAGATCAGGAAGATCGCGAGCGTGGGGGCCAGGATCAGCAGCGACCCGGCGCACAGCAGCGGGATGTCGGTGCCCCACTGGCCCTGGAAGGCGCCCAGCGCGCCGGACATCGTGCGCTTGGCGGGGTCGTCGACCAGGACGATGGCCAGCAGGAACTGGTTCCAGGTCCACAGGAACAGCAGGATGCCCAGCGAGGAGATCGCCGGCATGGCCAGGGGGAGGTGGATGCGGCGGAACAGCTGCCACACGTTGGCGCCGTCCATCCGCGCGCTCTCGGACAGCTCTTGGGGCATGTTGACGAAGTGGGCGCGCATCCAGAAGACGCTGAACGGCATGAACAGGCCGATGAGCGGCAGGATGATCGCCCACCGGGTGTTCAGGAGCCCCATGTCGCGGATCTGGTAGTACAGCGGCGTGATGATGCCCTCGAACGGCAGGGTCAGGCCGAGCACGAACAGCAGGAAGACCACCCGTCCGCCGATCACCCGCAGGTGGCCGATGGCGAAGCCGGCCATCGTGCCCAGCAGGATCGACAGCGGGACCACGCCCAGCACGATGAGGACGCTCGACTTCAGCAGCTCCAGCATGTTCGCCGCCTGGAAGGCCCGCGGGAAGTTGCCCCACTGCGGGTGCTCCGGCCAGGCCAGCCCGGCCGGGTAGGTGCCCGAGGGGTGCAGGGCGGTGACGAACAGGCTGATGAACGGCAGGAGCGTGACCGCCATCATCAGGACGAGCAGCAGCCGGCCGGTCCATGCCTCCCCCCGTGCGGTGATCATCGGTTGCCGTCCTTCGCGAACCACTGGATGGGAAGGGCGCAGGCCATCACCAGGACCATGAGCACCACGGCGAGGGCCGAGGCCATGCCCACCTCGCGTTCGGAGAAGGCCAGGTAGAAGATCTGCAGGCCGGGCACCATGGTCGTGTTGCCGGGGCCGCCCTGGGTGGAGATGTAGATGATGTCGAAGCTCGCCAGCGCCGCGATCACGGTCACGGTGACGCAGACCGCGATCTCCTGGCGCAGGCTGGGGACGGTGATCGAGATGAACTCCCGCCACGGCCCGGCGCCGTCGAGCCGGGCGGCCTCGTACAGCGCCGGGTCGATCTTGCTCATGCCCGCCAGGAGCAGCAGCGTGCACAGGCCGAGCAGCACCCACGCGCCGATCATGCCGACCGCCGGCAGGGCGGTGCCGAAGTCGCCCAGCCAGGCCCGGGTCACCCCGCCCAGGCCGACCAGCGTGAGCAACTGGTTGACCACTCCGGTGGAGGCCAGCAGCCAGCTCCACGCGATGCCGGCGGCCACCAGCGGGATGACCTGCGGCAGGAAGATCACGGTGCGCGCCACCAGGGCGAGCCTGGTCGCGGCGATGCGCCTGATCGTCGCGGCGATCGCCAGCCCCAGCACGACCGGGATCGCGCTGAAGAACACGATCAGCTTGACGGCGTTGACCAGCGACTCGAACAGGTCGGGGTCGGTGAAGACCTTGCCGTAGTTGGCCGGCCCCACCCAGGTGGAGGCGCCGATGCCGTCCCAGTCGTACAGCGAGTACTGGAACGTCACGGCGATCGGGCGCAGGACGAACACCGCGTAGAAGGCGAGCGCCGGGGCGATGAACAGCCAGCCGGCCAAGCCGCGCGAGCCGCGCAGCTTGGCCGTGACCGGCCGCCGGGACGCCGATCGGGCGCCGGCGGGGCGGGGCACCACCTGTCTCAGTTCCCTTCGAGCTGGCCGGTGTAGTCGGCCTGGACGCTCTTCAGCAGCTCCTGCGGCGTCTGCTGCCCGGCCACCAGCTTCTGCAACTGCGGCGTCCAGCTCTTGGCGTAGATGGCGCCGGTGGCGTTGGCGATGAAGTCCATCGCGCCGTTGTCCTTGGCGATGTCGGCGCCGGCGGACAGCGTGCTCGCGGTGACCTTGTCGGCGGGCACCTCGGGCATGTACGCGTCGGCCGGTCCCATCGGGTGCGACCCGCCGACCTCGACGCCGATCTCGCGGGCCCGCTTGTCGGTGGCCACCCAGTTGAGGAAGAAGGCGGCGCAGTCGGCGTTCTTGGCGCGGGCGGCGATGCCGAAGGTCAGGGGGGCCGACATCGCGGCGCGCTTGCCGCCCTGCTGCGCGGGCGGCATCAGGGTGAAGCCGGCGTTGCCCGGCATCTGCTTGTCGAGGTTGCCCGACTCCCAGTCTCCGTTGAACATGAACAGGCCCTTGCCGCCGATGAAGCGGCTCATCATCGTGGCGTAGTCGACCGCGTTGACGTCCTTCTGGAAGTATCCTGCCTTGACCCATCGCTCCAGGTGCTGGGCGGCCTGCAGGTTCGACGGGGTGTCGATGGTCGCGCCTTGCTTCTGGAAGATCCAGTCGTTGATGGGCCCGGGCGGCCCGTAGGAGGCCATGAGGTTTTGCAGCGGGAACGCCAGGCCGCCGGTGGCGCCGCCGTTGAACTGCAGGATGGGGGTGAGGCCCGCCTTCTTGGCCTTGTCCAGCGCCTGGTCCAGCTCCGCCAGCGTGGTGGGCGGCGCCGACATCCCGATCTGGGCGGCCAGCTTCTTGTTGTAGAACAGACCGGTCAGGCTGAAGTTGAGTCCCAGGGCGTACAGCGAGCCCTCGCCGCGCGGGCGCCCGCCCGGGCCCATGCGCAGCTGCTCGAGCTGCGAGGCCGGCCACCGGTCCCAGCCGAACGCCTTTGCGTAGCCGTCCAGGTTCTTCAGCAGGTTGTCCTTGACCAGCTCCGACACCTGGGGAAGGCGCATCAGGTCGGGCGGGTTGTCCGCCAGCACGCGCGGGGCGTTCTGCGTGATCACCGCGAACTGGTCCTCACGGATGTCCCAGGTGACGTTCGGGTGCTGCTTGGTGAACTCGGTGGTCAGCTCCTTGGGCAGCGGGAATCCGGTCTCGAAGTAGCCGCTGAGCTTGACCGGAGCCGTGCCGCAGGTGGGCGCCGCGGACGTCGACGACGTGCTGGTGGCCTGGGGTGGCGGGTTGTCGCTGCCGGGAGCCGCGCAGGCGGCGGCCAGCATTCCCATGGCGATCACAAGCGCGGCCCCGGACCTGCCGGGGCGACCTCGACGAGCCATGCGCATCTCCTCTGCTGCCTGGGACCATCCGCACCGGGCTGACGTCCCGTCTTCGTTGCTAAATCGGGTTAGCGCCCGTTAGTCTCACCGTGCACGTCGCACGATGTCAACCCTCCGTAACACACTCTTGACGATCGGAGGCTCCGGGTGAGCCCACGCCGGGTCACGCTGGCCGATGTCGCCAAGGCCGCGGGCGTCTCCCGCCCGACCGCCTCGCTGGTGCTGTCCGGCCGCGGCCGTGAGCTGCGCATCTCTCAGGACGTCGAGCAGCGGGTGCTGAAAGCGGCCGACGAGCTGCAGTACCGGCCCAACATCGTCTCGGTGGGCCTGCGCACGGGCACCTCCCGGACGATCGGCTTCGTCTCCGACACCGTCGCCACCTCGCGGCTGGCCGGCGACATGATCAAGGGAGCGCTCGAGGCCGCCCGCGACCGCGGCTTCATGCTGTTCATCGGTGAGACCGAAGGCGACGCCGAGCTCGAACGCCTGCTCCTGCAGGCCATGCACGACCGTCAGGTGGACGGGCTCATCCTGGCCTCGATGTTCACCAGGACCATCAAGGTGCCCAAAGGCATCACGGCCTCACCCGTCGTGCTGCTCAACGCGGTGCCCAAGGGGCCGGCCGTCCTGCCCGCCGTCCTCCCCCACGAGGTCGAGGCCGGTCGTCTCGCCGCCCGCGTCCTGCTGGACGCCGGCCACCGCGACGGCATCTACCTGATCGGAGTCGGTCCGGGCCTGCGCAACGTGCCCTCCGAGAGCGTCGCGGCGCTGGAACGGCTCGTCGGCATCCGCGAGGCCCTCGGCGAGGCGGGGGTGAAGGTGGCGGGCGCGCGCACGTGTTTCGACTGGCAGCCGGAGTACGGCCTCGCCGCGACGCGCGACCTGCTGGAGACGGTCAGGCCGCGCGCGCTGATCTGCTTCAACGACCGCATCGCCATGGGCGCCTACCAGGCGCTCGACGACTTCGGGCTCAAGGTGCCCGCGGACGTCTCCGTCGTCTCCTTCGACGACCACCCCATCGCCTCGTGGATGCGGCCCGGCCTGACCACCGTCGCGCTGCCCCACTACGAGCTGGGCCGCAAGGCCGTCGACGTGCTGTTCACCGAGATGGACCGCGCCCCCGCCGAGCGCGCGGCGGGCGAGGTGCACCGTGTGCCGATGCCGGTCCGTGCCCGCGATTCCGTCGCGCCGCCTTCTGGCGCGCACTCCCCCGGCTGAGCGCCGCCCGCCGGCACGCGGGGTGAGGTGGTGAGGAGGGCGCGCATGGCCGCGGCGGCCGCGTCTCGGCGCGACCGCCGCGGCGGGTGAGAGGGGTGGTGGTACCGCTCAGAGCGCGGTGATGGTCCACTGGTTGTTGGTGCTGGTGTTCGGGGCCCACATCTGCACGGCCGAACCGGCCGTGGTGAGGCCCGCGCCGTCCAGCGCGGTTCCAGTGCCCCGGTTGATGATCTGGTAGCGGCCGTTGCCGACGTTGTTGAGCCGCCACTGCTGGTTGTTGCCGCCGTTCCAGGCCGACTGCAGGCAGTTGGCGCCGTTGGCGGTGTTGCCCCAACTGTCGGCGACCATGCCGTTGGTGCGGTTGACGATGCGGTACCAGCCGCTGCCGAGGTCGACGAGCTGCCACTGCAGGTTGTTGCTGCCGTCGTAGTTCCACTGCTTGAGCGCCGAGCCGGAGGCGACGCTGCCGCCGCTGTCCAGGGCGAGGTTGGTGCTCACGTTGTTGATCCGCACCCAGCCGGTCGGGGTGGGGCCCGAGCCCGGGGCGGGGATGGAGCCGTTGAAGGTCAGCTTGACCACGTAGGCGGGGGCGCTGAACGGGGCGCTGGAGGAGGGCATCGTGATGTGCAGGCCCGAACCGTCCTGGGTGCGCGTCGGCAGGTTGGTGTACTGGCCGGCCGTGGAGCCCAGCAGCTGCACCGACGCCAGGGTGCTCAGGTTGATCCGGTTGGAGCCCAGCGTGCCGATGTTCAGCGTGCCGCCCGGCCAGCCCAGCACCGTGGCGTACAGCACGGTGTTGTCCTTGCTGCGGGTGAAGCGGATGTCGGTGTTGGTGCCGGCCCGCGGCGTGGTGAAGGACCCGCCGCCCATCTGCGTCGGCCCCTCGCCGTAGACCGACCAGGCCCGGGTGGCGTAGATGGACTCGCCGAAGCGCTTGAGGTAGTCGCCGATGCCGAGCAGGACCGACCGCTGCCCGGAGGGGATGGTGCCGTCGGCCATCGGCGCGATGTTGAGCAGCATGTTCCCGTTCTTGCTGACCCGGTCGATCAGCGAGTGGAGCATGGCGTTCAGCGAGTAGTAGCCGATGCCGACGGTGTAGCACCAACTGGAGCTGGAGATGCTGTCGTCGGTCAGCCAGTAGGGGGTCTGGATGCCGGCCGGGCCGCCGCGCTCGTAGTCGAACACCTCGCCCCGGTTGTTGAACCCGTCCTTGTAGGTGGCGACGACGTCCTTGTTCCAGGAGACCGCCCGGTTGTAGTAGTACGACAGGAAGTCCAGCCGCCGGGACTCGGGGAGCTGGGTGAGGTTGAAGTCCTGCCAGATGACGTCGGGCTGGTAGCCGTCGATCACCTCGCGCAGCTTGTCGTACCACAGTTGCTGGTGGGTGGACGCGCCGAGCTGGCCGTACAGCTTCTTCAGCGAGTTGGTGGACTGCGTCGGCACCCACTGGTAGAAGCCGGTGAAGTTGTAGGCGTGGTGCAGCGACACGATCAGCTTGAGGCCCTTGGCGCGGATGGCGTCGGCGTGCAGGCGCAGCAGGTCCAGCCGGGGCCCGGTGGCCACGGAGTTCCACTCGTTGACCTGGCTGTTCCACATGGAGTAGCCGTCGTGGTGCTCGGCCACCGGCCCGGCGAACCTGGCCCCGGCGTCGGCGAACAACTGCGCCCACTCGTTGGGGTCGAAGCTGCCGCCCGCGGACTTCAGCTTGGGCGCGAACTGCACGAAGTTCCCGGCCTTGTCCCGGGCGCCGTTGATGAAGTTGTGGTACGGCCACGCGGAGGGATCGCCGTAGACGCTCTTGTGGTGGTTGTTCTCGTTCGACCCGTTGTTGTACATGTTGCGCGGGTACCACTCGTTGGCGAAGGCGGGGACGCTGAACACGCCCCAGTGGTAGTAGATGCCGAACTTGGCGTCCTGGAACCACTCGGGGGCCGGCGGGTGCTGGTCGACCGAGGACCACGACGCGGTGTAGCTCTGCGGGCCGTCGGTCGCGAACGCCGGGCGGAACCCCAGCAGGCCCGAGGCCGCGACACCCCCGGCCCCGGCGAGGAGCGCGCGACGACTGAACTGGTACGAGGACGAAGACGAGGACATGAGCGGGGACCTCTCAGGACCAAGGAGCTCTACTGGGTCACGTGCGTTGTTTCGCCGAGATGACTGGAGGGTCACACCTGAGACATTGGATGTCTTTGTAGACCTACCAACGGCATCTGTCTAGCCCCCGCCGATCGCCGGAACCGCCCACCGGAAGGGGGCCGCCGCGCGCGGAACGCCGCCGGATCACGAGGTCCGGGGGACGGACGGCCGAGACGGAGCAGGTCTCCGCGATGCCGCTGACGGGTGCGCATGCCGCGGACGCGGGTCTCCCCCGTCATGACCTTCCGCCATCAGACAACCCATGTCTGACGACACACCCCGCGCGACCGCCGAGAGCCGAGATGGCTGTAACTTTCAGCGCGCGACGGCGCGTCGATCTTCCGGACGGCCGATCCCCAGACGGCCGGCCCTCAGGATGATCGCCGCAGTGGCGCGAGGGCGGGCTCCGGCAACGACGGGCCGAGGTTCTCCCGCAACCAGGTCTCGGTGGTGTTCACATGCATGAGCGCGGCCGCCTGGGCCAGGGGCGCGTCGCCGTCGGCGAGCGCGCGGTAGATGGCGGCGTGCTCGGCGATGGTGCGGTCGGCCGCGTTCCCCTCCACCAGGCCCCGCCAGACACGGGCACGCAACGTCCGGCCGGCGATGCCGGCGAGCAGTGCGCACAGGGACCTGTTGCCCGTCGCCTCGAACACCGCCCGGTGGAAGGCGTCGTCGTGGTGGTTGAGCATCTCCACGTCATCGTGCGCGGCGATCATGGCATCGAGATGGCGTGCGACCTCCGCGAGCTGGTCCGCGGTGATGCGCAGCGCGGCCACGCCCGTGGCCACCGGCTCGAACAGGCGCCGCACCTCGGTGATCTCCAGCAGGTCGTCGCCCCGCATCATCTCGACGGCGAGGCCGACCCCTTCGAGCAGCAGCTCCGGCTTCAGGCTCGTGACGAAGGTGCCGTCTCCCCTGCGCACCTCCAGCACGCGGGTCGTGACCAGGGAGCGAACGGCCTCTCTCAGCAGGTTGCGGGAAAGGCCCAGCTCGGCGGCCAGGTCCTGCTCGGGAGGCAGCCGCGCACCGGGGTGGAGGGTCCCGTCCTTGATGAGTTGCCTGATGCGTTCGATCGCCTGCTCGGTCAACGACATAGACGAATCTTCGTACCTCAGGACGGAGGAGAGCCACCCCACCCCGTCCGAGAACGCCATCGAGAGCCACAGACATGTGATGAATCGGCTGATTCGGCACGACTCATCGATCATCGGACGCGTCCGGCCGTCCGCCCGGGATGATGCCGTCTCCGACCCTCGTGGGGTCACGGCGAATCCGTCCCATGAGGTCTGGACACCGGCCAGGTTTGGCCATAGAAAGACATCCCATGTTCTTGTCGATGATGAGCGCTAGTGAGGCTTTTCACCGGAGTCCCGCGTCCCGCGGCGCGTGACCCCGCCCGAGCCCGCGGCGCGGCCCGCCACGGCGATCCCCCATCGTGGTGATCCTTGAGGAGAGACGATGAAACGCAGAAGGTTCGCGCTGGCCGCGGCCCTCGCCATGTCGGGGTGCCTTGCCGCGGCATGCGGCGGCGGTGGCACCGGCGGCGGTGACGGTGGCGGCGAGAAGGGCGCGCCGGCGAAACCGCTCATCGGCGTCGACTACCCGCGGTCGGACACCGACTTCTGGAACTCCTACATCAGGTACGTGCCCCAGTTCGGCGGCGAGCTCGGAGCCGATCTGAAGACCACCAACTCCCAGAACGACATCTCCACGCTCACCGCCAACGTCCAGAGCCTGGTCGGCCAGGGCGTGGGCGGCATCGTCATGGCCCCCCAGGACACCGCCGCGGTGGCGCCCACGCTGCAGCAGCTCGAGACCAAGAAGATCCCCGCCGTTCTCGTGGACACCCGGCCCGACCAGGGGAACGCCTTCATGGTCGTGCGCGCCGACAACCGCGCCTACGGCGAGAAGGCCTGCCGGTTCCTGGGCGAGAAGCTCAAGGGCAACGGCAAGGTCGTCATGCTCCAGGGCGACCTGGCGTCCATCAACGGCCGAGACCGCACCGAGGCCTTCAACGAGTGCATGAAGCAGAACTACCCGCAGATCAAGGTGTTCGGCGAGGCCGCGAACTGGGACGGCGCGGTGGCCGCGCAGAAGCTCTCCACGGTCCTCACCGCCAACCCGGACGTCAAGGGCGTCTACATGCAGTCGAGCTTCGCCCTGGCCGGCACGCTGCAGGTGCTCAAGCAGCGCGGCCTGCTGGTCAAGCCGGAGGACCCCAAGCACGTCTTCGTCGTCTCCAACGACGGCATTCCCCAGGAGCTCAAGGACATCGCCTCCGGCGACATCGACGCGACCGTCTCCCAGCCGGCCGACCTGTACGCCAAGTGGGCCCTGTCGTACGCCAAGGCCGCGATCGACGGCAAGACCTTCCAGCCGGGCAAGACCGACCACGACAGCACGATCGTGCAGGTCCGCGCGGGGCTGCTCGAAGACCAGCTGTCCGCGCCCCTGGTCACCGCCGACGGCGGCACCTACGGAGGCGTCCCCAGCGTCAAGCACGACGACAAGTCGCTATGGGGCAACAACCTGAACTGAGAGGGCGAGGGTCATGGGCGACCACGCGGGAGCGACCGCGAAACCCGCGCCCGCACGCGACGGCGAGCCGGCCCCCGCCGACGGGCCGGTCGCCGAGGCGGAGCGCGTCACCAAGAGATACGGCGAGACCGTCGCGCTGGACGGCGCGCACATCACGATCATGCCGGGACGGACGCACGCTCTGGTCGGACGCAACGGCGCGGGCAAGTCGACCCTGGTCTCCATCCTGACCGGGCTGCAGCCGCCGGACGAGGGGGAGATCCGCTTCGCCGGGGCCCCCGCTCCGCGGCTCGCCGACCGGGACGCCTGGCGTGAGCGGGTCGCCTGCGTCTACCAGAAGTCCACCATCATCCCCGAGCTGACCGTGGCCGAGAACCTCTACCTGAACCGGCACAAGCGCAACCGGCTCGGGCTGGTCGACTGGAAAAACGTGTGGCGCAAGGCGTCGGAGCTGCTGGAGACCTGGTCGGTGGACGTCGACGTCCGGCGGCCGGCGCGGGAGCTCGGGGTGGAGCAGCGGCAGTTCGTGGAGATCGCCCGGGCGCTGTCGTTCGGCGCGCGGTTCATCATCCTGGACGAGCCCACCGCCCAGCTCGACGGCGCGGCGATCTCCCGGCTGTTCGAACGCATGCGCGCCATGCGCGAGCAGGGCGTCACGTTCCTGTTCATCAGCCACCACCTGCAGGAGATCTATGAGATCTGCGACACCGTCACGGTGTTCCGCGACGCCCGGCACATCCTCACCGCGCCGGTGGCCGAGGTTCCGCAGGGCGACCTGGTGGGGGCGATGACCGGCGAGGCCGCGGGCCTGCGGGAGCGGCGGATCCGTCCGGCCGTGCCCTCGGACGCGCCCGTCGTCCTGGAGGCCAAAGGACTGGGCGACGGCGAGCTCTACCACGACGTGGACCTGCGGGTCCGCGCCGGGGAGATCGTCGGGCTGGCCGGGCTGGGCGGCAGCGGGAAGACCGAGCTCGCCGAGGCCGTCGTGGGGCTGCGGGCGCCCCGGTCGGGGACGGTGGAGGTGGCCGGGAGCCGCCCGCGCCCCGGCAGCGTCCCGGCGTCGCTGACCATGGGCGTGGGGTTCGTCCCCCGGGACCGCCATCACCAGGGCCTGGTCCCGCTGATGTCGATCGCCGACAACACCACGCTGACCATCCCCGAGCGGCTCGGTCCTGCGGGCTTCGTCAGCGGCCGGCGCAAGGACCGGCTGGCCCGCGAGATGATCGACAATCTGGCGATCAAGACCCCCGGGCCCGAACTGCCCGTCACAGGGCTGTCCGGGGGGAACCAGCAGAAGGTCGTGATGGCCCGCGCGCTGGCGAACGGCCCCCGCCTGCTCGTGCTCATCACCCCGACCGCCGGGGTCGACGTCCGCTCCAAGGAGTTCCTGCTCGGCAAGGTCGAGGAGATCGCCGGGACCGGGACCGGCATCGTGATCGCGTCGGACGAACTCGACGACCTGCGGCTGTGCGACCGGGTGCTGGTGATGTTCCATGGCCGCGCCGTCGCGGAACTGCCCGCCGGCTGGCACGACCACGAGATGGTGGCCGCCATGGAAGGAGTCGACCTCGATGCCTGAGACCACCACCGCGCCGTCCGGCACCGGACGCCCGCCAGGCTCACCGTCCTCGGAGGGCACCGGACCGGGAAGGCGGCGCGCCGGGCCGCGCCTGGCGCGGCTGCGCGACCTGGCCCTGGTCCCCGCGATCATCGTGATCGCGATCGTCGGGCAGGTCGTCCACCCGATCTTCCTGCAGGCCGACAACCTGATCAACATCCTGCAGACCATGTCGGAGATCTCGCTGCTGGTGCTCGCGCAGACCCTCGTCCTGGTCGCCGGCAGGATGGACCTGTCGCTGGAGTCGACGTTCGGGCTGGCGCCCGGCGTGGCCGCCTGGGTGACGGTCGCGGCGGGGACGGGACACGGGCTCGGCCTGCTGTCGGGCGCCTGGGCCATCCCGGTCACCCTCGCGGTCGGGGTGCTGGCGGGGGTGGTGAACGCGCTGTTCATCGTCCGCTTCGGCCTGAACGGGTTCATCGTCACCCTCGGCATGCTGATCGTGCTGCGCGGCCTTCTCACCGGCATCTCGGGCGGGCAGACCTTCTTCAACCTCCCCTCGTCCATGACCTACCTGGGCTCGGCGTTGTGGCTCGGCATCCCCGCGTCCATCTGGGTCTGCCTGCTGCTGTTCGCGGCCGGCGTGGTGCTGCTGGGGTTCACCGGCTTCGGCCGCTCGCTGTACGCGATCGGCGGCAACGTCGACGCGGCCAAGGCCGCGGGAATCCGCACCGACCGGGTGCTGTGGATCACGCTGATCACCGCGAGCGTGCTCGCGGCGCTCGGCGGCCTAATGCTCGCGGGCCGGCTCGCCTCCGTCGCCGCCGGCCAGGGAAACGGGGCGATCTTCACCGTGTTCGCCGCCGCCGTCATCGGCGGGGTCAGCCTCAACGGCGGCAAGGGGACGGTGTTCGGCGCGTTCACCGGCATCCTGCTGCTCTACATGATCCAGAACGTGCTGACCCTCGCGGGCGTCCCGGCCCAGTGGATCGGCGCGCTCAACGGGGCGATCATCCTCACCGCGCTGGGGATCTCGCGGCTCACCGGCGGCAAGACACAGGAGTGAACCAGAGACGGCGGTGGCCGGGCTCGGGCCGACCAGATGGTCCGCCCGGCCCCCGCCGGCTCTGACCCGGACGCCTGAGGCGGTGACGGCGGCGCCCGTCCGCCGCGCGCCCCGGCGTCGATGGTCAGGTGCTCGACCGGGTCGACCGCGGTCTCGGCGACGCCCGCGTCAGCCTCCCCAGCGGTGCCCGTCCGGATAGCGGTAGGCGGCGACGGAGCCGGGGTGCATGCGGGCGCTGTAGCCGGGGGCCTCGGGCAGCCGGTAGCGGCCGCCCTCGACCCGGACCGGGTCGGTGAAGTGCTCGTGCAGATGGTCGACGTACTCCAGCACCCGCCCTTCGAGACGGCCGCTCACGCAGACGTAGTCGATCACGGAGATGTGCTGGACCAGCTCGCACAGGCCGACGCCGCCGGCGTGCGGGCAGACGGGCACGCCGAACTTGGCGGCCATCAGCAGCACAGGGACGATCTCGTTGACCGAGGCCAGGCGGCAGGAGTCGATCTGGCAGAAGTCGATCGCCCCGGCCTGGAGGAGCTGCTTGAACATGACGCGGTTGTGGCAGTGCTCCCCGGTGGCCACTCCCACGGGGGCGACCGCCTTGCGGATGGCGGCGTGGCCGAGGATGTCGTCGGGGCTGGTCGGCTCCTCGATCCACATCGGCTCGTACGACGCCAGCCGGTTCACCCACTCGATGGCCTGCGGCACGTCCCACACCTGGTTGGCGTCGATGAGCAGCGTGCGGCCGCCGAGCTCCTCCCGGGCGATCGACAGGCGGCGCACGTCGTCCTCGACGTCCGCGCCCACCTTGAGCTTGACGTGGGTCCAGCCCTCGGCGACGGCCTCACGGCACAGGCCGCGCAACTTGTCGTCGTCGTAACCCAGCCATCCTGGGGAGCTGGTGTAGGCCGGGTATCCCCGCTCGGCGAGCTCGGCGACGCGCTGCTCGCGCGTGGGAGCGAGCGCGGCCAGCATCTCGACGGCCTCGGCGGCCGTGAGCACGTCGGACAGATAGCGCAGGTCGCAGGCCGCGACCAGCTCTTCGGGCGGCATGTCCGCGACCAGCCGCCACAGCGGCTTCCCGGCCCGCCGGGCGGCCAGGTCCCACGCGGCGTTCAGCACGGCCGCCGCCGACAGGTGCACCACGCCCTTCTCCGGGCCGAGCCAGCGCAGCTGGCTGTCGCCCATGATCTCCCGGTAGAGGCCGCCGAGGTCGCGGGCCAGCTCGTCCACGTCGCGGCCGGTCAGCCGTGCCCCGATCTGCCGGGCCGCCGCCACGCACAGGTCGTTGCCGCGCCCGATGGTGAACGTCAGACCGTAGCCCGCCAGCTCGGCGTCGTCGGTCACGAGGACGACGTAGGCGGCCGAGTAGTCGCCGTCGGGGTTCATCGCATCGGACCCGTCGAGGGTGGCCGAGGTGGGGAACCGGACGTCGATCACGTTCACCGAGGTGATTGTCGGCATGAACCAGCTCCCATTGATCCGATGAATACGCCCTGGACAGTAGAATCGCATCCGGCTCGGGACAAGTAAATCCACGTTGCGCGACTCCCCCGTCTTCCCGCAAACCCGATGAATCCCCTACCCGCGCCCCGCGACGTCCACCTCGCCGTCACAGAGCGGGACCGAGCGGCGAGCGGTCACCGGGTGGGCCTGGCGGGCGAGAACGACCTCGCGTACCCGGAGCCCAGAACGAGGGGGAAGACGCCACCGGGTGGCGGGGACGACCTCGCGTCTCCGGGGCCGGGACGAGCGGCCGGCGGCGTCCCGGGAGGCTAACGTGGTCCGCGTGCCCGACCTCGCCGCAGCTCCTCCTCGCACCCCGGCGGACCGGCGGGGAAGCCGGCGGGACACGGCCACGCTGGTGGGTTTCGCGCTGGCCTTCGGCCTGCTCGACGTCGTGATCTGCCTCAGCAGCCGGCCCACCACGGGGTGGGCGGGCCCGCGCGCCGATCTGCTGCTGCAGCTGGCGGTGGACGCCTCGCTGGTGTTCCTCGGCCGGTTCCCGCGCCAGGTCAGCGGGGTGGTGCTGGTGGTCGTAGCGCTCACGCTGCTCTCGGACACCTTCTCCCCCGGCCTGTTCTCCCCCGTCGAGCCGGCCAGCCCGCTCGCGTTGCCACGGGCCACCCCGGTGGTGGTCATCTACCTGGTCAGGCGGCAGCCGCAGCGGGTCGCGCTGCCGCTCGTCGCGCTGTTCGCGCTGGCCGGCAGCCGGCTGTGGGAGCCGAGCTGGACCGTCACGCCGGTCGGGCTGCTCAGCACGACGGGCCCGGCCGTGGTCGTGCTCTACCTCGACGCGCGCAGGCAGCTGCTGCGGTCGCTGCGCGACCGCGCCGAGCGGGCCGAGCGCGAGAAGCACCTGCTGGCCGCGCAGGCACGATCCGAGGAGCGCCGCCGGCTCGCCGCGGAGATGCACGATGTGCTCAGCCACGGCGTGAGCCTCATGGTGCTGCACGCCGGGTCCTTGGGCGTGACCTCCTCCGACCCCGCGGTACGCGAGGCCGCCGAGGAGATCAGGGCGGCCGGCGCGATGGCCCTCGACGAGCTGCGCGACCTCATCGGCGTGCTCAACGGCGAAGCGGACGATACCCGCGTCCGCCGGGCGGACGGCGAACCGGACGATACCCGCGCCCACCCGCCGGGCCCGAGCCGCCGCCCCGCCGGCGCGCGGCGGCAGGCGCCCCCGGTGCCCGACCCGGCCGCCCTGGCCGAGGAGTCGGCGGCCGCCGGCTTCCCGGTCGAGCTGGACGTCGAGGGCGAGCGGTCGCTGATGTCGCCCACGATCGCGCGCACGGTGCACCGCATCGTGCGGGAGGCGCTGACCAACACCCGCAAGCACGCGCCGGGCGCCCACGTTCGGGTCCGGCTGCGCTACCGGCCGGACGGCGTCACCGTCCGTGTGGTCAACGGCGCCGCCGCGCGTCCGGCCGACGAGGTGCTGGCCGGCAGCGGGTCCGGGCTCGGCCTGGCCGCCCTGGGGCACCGGGTCGACGTGGTCGGCGGCACTCTGCGCGCGGGCCCCACCGGCGACGGCGGCTTCCTGGTCGCCGCGGAGCTGCCGGCGTACGTCCCGGCCTCGCAGACCGATGGCAGGCCCGCCACCGCCCACGGCTGACCCCGATGCCTCGCCGCTGACGCCGCTGATTCGTGAATGACCCCGGCTGGGCGTGGCTCTCCACCCTGGCCACGTGCCGGAGATGATCGGCGCCGGGTCGGCGGGTCGTGGTACGGCGATCCCGGCGGCTGCTACGGCGCCCGAGCCGGTGATCGTGGATGGCCGGCGCATCGGCGACCGCGACCGGCAACTTTCGTTGTCGCCGGAGCCCACCTTGTGCCGTAGCCCCCGCCCCGCGTACCCGGGTTGCATGGAGGACGGAACCGCTGGGTCCGGTACCCGCCGGCGCGTTCCCGAGGGCCGATGGCCGAGCAGGGAGGTGGGCGGGCCGGTGGATGGACCCGCCGGGACGACCGGGGCGACGCCCGCCCATCCCCTTCGCGGCCTCCCGGCGGCGAGACACGGACGCACGATGTGGAGTGAACACCCATGAAGAACCGGCCTCGCGGCGAGCGCAACCGGCTCGCCGCGCTCACCCTGGTGGTCCTCGGGCCGTTGGTCGCCGAACTCGCCCTGGGCTCCACGCCGGTGCGGATGGCATGGCTGCTGTTGCTGTGGCTGCCGATCTACGGCGCTGGGGTCCTGCTCATCCGCGAGCTGGTACGCCGCTTCCGCGGCGGGTGGCTCAGCGTCATCCTGCTCGGGGTGGCTTATGAGCTGGTCGAAGACGGCATCGCCCTGCAGGCCCTGTCCAGCCCCCACCTGTACGGCGCGGCCGGCTGGGCTCCCCGGGTGCTCGGCCTCAACAGCGCCTATCTGGAGGCCAACCTGCCCTACCACGTGGTGTTCAGCGTGACCGTCCCGATCCTGCTGACCGATCTGCTCTTCCCGCGCCACCGCCACGTGCCCTACCTGGGCCGGACCGGGCTGGTCGTCACCGGCCTGTGCGCCCTGGCCGGGGTGGCTCTGCTGAGGGTCAGCGTGCCCCCGAACCAGGATCCGGGGTACATGGCGCCGCCCGGTGTGCTGCTGGGGTGCCTGGTGGCCGTCGCCGTTCTCGCCGTGATCGCCCTCGGTGTGCTGCCGAGGCGCGCCGCGCGTCCGCGCACCGACGCGCGGGTGCCCTCCGCCCGGGCGCTGGCGGGGGGCGGCTTCCTCGCCACCCTCGCCTTCATGGGCCTGCTGTTCCCCTTCTGGGGGGCCGCACAGCCGGCCTTCACTCATGGCCTGTGGGTTCTGCTCCCGATGGCGGCCGCCGCCGTCGTCGCCGTGGGCACGGGACTGCTCGTCCACCGCTGGTCGGCCTCGTCGCGATGGGACGATCGGCGGTGCCTGGCCCTGGCGGGCGGCGCGCTGATCGCGCACACGGTCTTCGGGGTCGTGGGCGTGGCCGACACGGCCCTGGACAGGGCGGGCCTGGTCGTCCTCGGCCTGCTGACCGCCTGGCTCCTGCTCGTGCTGGCCCGCCGTCCGCCGGCGGCGGCGACGAGCTGAGCCGGGCGGTCGCGCACGTGCCGGTGGCACCACCACCGGCGTACCCGGGTAGCCGGCGGATCTCAGCCGGTGAGCCCGGCCTCGTGGGCCAGCAGGCCGGCCTGCGTACGGTTCGCGCAGCCCAGCTTCGTCAGCATGCGGGAGACATAGCTCTTCACCGTCGCCTCGGACAGGTGGAGCCTGGCCGCGATCGCGGCGTTCGACATCCCTTCGCCGAGGCAGACCAGCAGGTCGATCTCGCGCTCGGTGAGCTCGTCCAAACGGGTCCTGGCCTGCTGGACGCGCTGGTGCCGGCCGGCCGAGGCGGCGACCATGCGGCGCGTGGCCTCCTTGGACATCACGGTGTGCCCCTCGGCCGCGACGCGGACCAGGCCGAGCAGGTCCTCCGGCGGCGTCGTCTTCAGCAGGAACCCCGACGCGCCCGCGCTCAGGGCCTTCATCACATGAGCGTCGGTGTCGAACGTCGTGAGCGCCACCAGCGCCGGAGCGGCCGGCATCGCGGCGATCTTCTCGATCGCGGTCAGCCCGTCCACCTCGGGCATCCGCAGGTCCATCAGCATCACGTCGGGCCGGAAGCGCACGGCGGCCTCGATCGCCTCGGCCCCGTCCTGCGCCACGCCGACGACCTCGATGTCGCCGGCCGAGCTCAGCACGGTCCGCAGGTGCGCCAGCACCATGGGCTCGTCGTCGACGAGGACCACGCGGATCGCGGTGCGGGCGCTGTCGGCGGACACCCCTGCAGTATCGCATCACGACCGGCCGGATGAGGCTCCCCCGAGCACGGCGGTCCCACCACGCCTTTCGCCCGCACAACCGATTCGCGATCGCAAGCATGGAGCACGCGGCATATCAGGACTTCACGCGCCCGATGAGCCGCCTGGACACAACCACGGGTTGTGGCCATAGGGTACCCGGATGGACCTCGACACCGTCCGGACCTTCGTCGCCGCCGCGGACGCGGGACGGTTCCAGGAGGCCGCCGCCGAGCTGGCGGTCACCCAGCAGGCCGTCTCCAAGCGCATCGCCGCGCTGGAGCGCGACCTCGGCGTGCGGCTGTTCACCCGCACCGCGCGCGGCGCCGAGCTCACCATCGACGGGCAGGCGTTCCTGCCCCACGCGCGCGAGCTGCTGCGCGTCGCCGAGCGCGCGGTCGGGTCCGTGCGCCCCGGCAGCCGTCCCCTGCGCGTCGACGTGATCGCCTCGCGCGGCGCGGCGTCGGGCCTGATGCGCGGCTTCCACCGCGCGCACCCCGAGATCGAGCTCGACGTGGTGATGCTGCTCGAGATCGAGACGGCCGTCGCGGCCATCCGGTCCGGTGCGATCGACGCGTCCTTCCGCGCCGTCGCCGTGCCCGGCCGGCCTCTTCCCGAGGACTTCGCGTCGGTCCGGGTGCTGGACGAGCGGCTCCAACTCCTCACCGGCCCCGCCCACGCGCTGGCGGGCGCGCGGTCGGTGACCGTCGCGCAACTCGCCGGGCACCGCATCTGGATGCCCGGCCTGGTCCCCGGAACCGAGTGGACCGCCTACTACGACGACCTGGTCGCCGAGTTCGGCCTCACCATCGAGGCGACCGGCCCCAATTTCGGCTCCGACGCGCTCCTGGACACCATCGCCGACACCCCGGCCCTGGCCACCTTCATGGGCGAGCGGACGCGCCTGGTCTGGCCCGCCGACTACGGCCTGCGCCGCATCCCGGTGACCGGCCCGACGCCCGTCTACCCGCATTCGCTCCTGTGGCACCGCGACAACCCGCACCCCGCGCTGGCCACGCTCCGCGCCCACCTCGCCGCCACGGCGGCCGGCCACGACGCCGCCGGCACCTGGGCACCGGACTGGGTCATCCCACGGTGAGCGCCGCGTCCGGACCTGAGGGCGGCGTCAGCGGACGGAGGACACCGCGATGCCCATTCCGTCGCGCAGGCCGGTGCCGCCGTCGGTGAAGGTGCGCCGCGGCGGGGTGTTGCCGTCGGCCAGCCGGTCGAAGGCCAGGATGCTGCCGGGGCCGTCGAACGCGGCGGCTTTGGTGAGCACGTAGATGGTGCCGTCGACCTGGCTGCCGACGATGCCGGTGATCACCTTCCCGGCCAGGCCGGTCGCCGGGCCGGAGATCACGCGCACCGGGGCGGCGTCCCCGCTCGCGGTGCCGGCGTACACGTTGATGTGGGTCTGCTGGCCCTGGCTGACGGCGACGTAGAGCCGGCCGGTGAACGGCGAGTAGGAGACGGCGATCTGGTCGCAGGTGCTGGAACAGCTCCCCAGGCCGGTGTGCGGGCCGGCGATGACCCGTGCCGGCGTGGAGCCGCCGGTCGAGCCGCCGTTGAAGAACTCCACCGCGTTGCCGTTCGCGCGAACCACCGCGGCGATGACATGTCCGGACGTGTCGGTGGTCAGGACGCCCGGCCACGGGTGGAACGACTCGTCGGTCGGGATCTGGCGTACCGCGGGCACCGTGTAGAGGTTCGCGGGGGTGCCGCTCGCATTCGGCGCGGCCACCGCGATCATCGCCTCGGCCTGGCCGGTCGCCACGTACGCGAACCCCGCGGCGTCCACCGCCACCGCGCGGGAGTCCGGCCCGGCGACGCGGAAGATCCGGCCCGGCGTCGTGGCCCCCGGCGGGTAGACGAAGGTGGTCGCGTCCGACAGGAAGCTCTGCGCGTAGGCGTTCCCCCGGGTGTCGAAGGCGATTCCCCACGGCCCCCAGTAGGTGTTGGGGTCGCCCGGGTCGGCCAGCTGCCGCACCGGCGACACCGCGCCCGAGCTCCCGGTGGGGTAAGCCGTCACCGGTCCGCGGGTGTTGGCGACGTACAGCAGCTCCGGGCCGGTGGGGAACGGCGTCGGACTGACGGAGGGCCCACCGGAGGGCACGGCGGACGGCACGGCGGCCGTGGCCCTGGCCGTGGGGAAGCCGCCCAGCCACCCCGTGCCCGCTACGACCGCGAGCGCGGCCACGACACCTGCCACACCCAACCGCTCTGATACACCACGCCGCATGCGCACAACGTCGCACCGCACCGGCCGTAAGGCAACGGCCCGCGACACCGAGGAAGTCACCCCCCGCTGTGGAGGCACCGGCTTGGACCCCACGATGCGCAATCGCCCACGGTAGCGGCTTGATCACCCGCCCCGGCCCATCTCACCGCCGGCCGGCCCCGGATGAACCTTTCACGCCGGAGTCAGTGGACGGCCGGCGCGTCGTCCACGGTGGGGCGCTGCGGGCTCTCGGCAGGCCCGACCCGGTGGTCCGGGCCGCCGCCGAAAAGGCCCGCGCACTGGCCGTCGAACGTGAGGCCCACCTGTTCGCCCACCATGCCGAAAAGTTCCTGGCAGAACCCGGCGAACAGCCGGTCGACCACTGACCATCACGCCTGACGAGAACCTCCGCACAGACTCGTCACTTTTTCTCCAGTCGACCGCGCTGTAATGGCCGCTACGTGTCCTGAGGAGAAAGGTCAGCTTATGAGCCGGTTCGACAGCGGGTGGGGCGCGGACGGATGGGCCGTGCCACCCGGCGGGGGGAACCTGGTCGAGCTACGTGGTCCGCACCGGCCGGAGATCCTGGTGCGCGGCGCCGAGGTGGGAGGCGAGTTGGGCGCCTTCGTGTTCCACCATGACGTCATCGAGGAGAATCCGCCGCACGCCCACCACGACTTCATGAAGATCGCCTACGTGCTGGAGGGCGAGTACGCGTTCCGCGTAGGCGACGCCGAGTTCGAGGGCGGCCCGGGCACCACCGTGGTCGTGCCCCGCGGCTCGTACCACACGTTCGTGACGCCGACCGGCGGCAAGCTGCTCTTCGTCAGCGCCCCCTCCGGCAACGAGGAGCTCTTCCTGGAGATGGGACGCCTCGGAGCGGACCCATCGCCAGGGCAACTGCTCGCCCTCGACGAGCGCTTCGGGACCACCCGCCTGTCGGGCGACGAGGGCCGCCCGTGGCGACAGCCGCGCTGACCCCGTCGTCGGACGGAAGGCCGGCGAATATCGAAATTTCCATTCGCCGGGCCCCTCGCGAACCCCGGCATGCGGGCTTCCCCGGGAGACGAACGACGTCGGCGAGCTGAATGCCGCTTCGGCCTCAGGACCGCATCCCATCGTGCGTCACCGTCGCACATCCGCCCGAGGGCATCCGCGCCTCGGCACCCCCTCATATCGATACGGAGATCTCATGAACCCGCGCCTCAGACGCCGGCTCACGCTTGCCGTGCCGGTCGCGCTGTCGCTCACCGCCTCGTCCGGGCTCCTCCCCACGGCCGCTACGGCGGTGACCACGGCGGTCCGTGCCACCGACGCCCCCGCCTTCGTCTACGCCGTCAACACCAGGACCGACGGTCGCACGATCGAATCGGTACGGCGGGCGATCGGGGCCAACGGCGGCACCGTCGTGACGGGCTACGACCGGATCGGAGTGATCATCGCGCGCTCGTCGAACCCGGACTTCGGCCGGCGGATGCGCGCGGTGCGGGAGGTCGACTCGGCGGGCGCGACGCACACCGCGCCGCTCGGCGAGGCGGGGACGAACGACGAAGGCCCGGCGCAGGTCCTGACGAAGGCGCAGGCGGCGAAGGCCGCCGGCCGTGCGACGGCTGGTCAGGAGCCCCTCGAGGCCGACCAGTGGGATCTGCGGGCCATCGGCGCCGACAAGGCGGCCGAGGTCGACCCGGGAAGCAGGAACGTGACCGTCGGTGTGATCGACGGGGGTGTCGACGACACCCATCCCGACATCGCCCCGAACTTCTCCCCCGCGCAGAGCGCCAACTGCGTGAGCGGCAAGGCGGACACGACCTACGGCGCCTGGCGCCCGATGGACGCCGCCCACTACCACGGCACCCATGTGGCCGGTGAGATAGCCGCGGCCCGCAACGGCATAGGCGTGGCGGGCGTGGCTCCCGGGGTCAAGGTCGCGGGCATCACCGCGGGCGACGTCAACAAGCTGTACTTCGCGGAAAGCGTGGTCTGCGCCTTCGTGTTCGCGGGGGATCACGGCGTCGAGATCACCAACAACAGCTACTACGTCGACCCGTGGCTGTACAACTGCATGGACGACCCCGACCAGCGTGCCATCGTCGACGCGGTCAACAGGGCCCAGCTCTACGCGCAGCGCAAGGGCACGCTCAATGTGGCCGCGGCCGGCAACGCCGGCGCCGACCTCGGCGCGGACGCGATCGTGGACGACAGAAGCCCGAGCGACACGACGCCCGGCCCGCGCACGGTCGACCCGCACAAGTGCCTGGACGTACCGGCCCGCCTGCCGGGAGTGGTCAACGTCAGCGCGGTAGGCGTCAAGGGCGCCAAGGCCTACTACTCCAGCTACGGCCTGGGGGCCGTCGATGTGGCGGCCCCGGGCGGCGACAAGTACCAGATCCCGGACACCCCGGGGAAGGACGGCCGCATCCTGTCCACTTTGCCGAACGGCCAGTACGGCTACCTTCAGGGCACCTCGATGGCGTCCCCGCACGTGGCCGCCGTGGCCGCGCTGCTGAAGTCGGCGCACCCGCACGCCACCCCGGCCCAGCTCCAGGCCCTGCTGAAAGCCCACGCCGACAACCCGGGGTGCCCGAGCGGCCCCTACGACGGCAACGGCGACGGAGTCGCGGACGCGACCTGCTCCGGCGACGAGCACGTCAACGGCTTCTACGGCCACGGCGTCGTCAACGCGCTGCGCGCGGTCAAGTAGGCCCTGTCCTGGCCGATGGCGCGACTTCGAGCGTGAGGTGACACCGCGCCGCCCGAGAGGTCTCCCCCCTCGGGCGGCGCGGTGGTCAACGGCGCTCAGGGCCGCCGAGGCGCGCCTCGGTGTCCTGCGAGCGGCGCTGCCACGGCCGGCGGCCCTCCAGTTCCACCTCAAGGGAGATGCTGAGGAAGGTCCGGACGAAGACGATCAGCACCAGGACACCGACGCTGGTGAAGGTGGGTGAGACGGCCACGCTACGGATGATGTCCCCGGCGACGAGGAACTCGAGGCCGAGCAGGATCGCACGCCCGAGTCCCTGGCGATAGCGCCGGTAGACCTCCGGGAAGGGCGCGCGCCGCAGCAGCAGACGGTAGGCGAACAGCGTGCTCGTCAGCAGGGCGCCGACGGCGATGCCGGCCACCCCGGCCAGGTCGATGAGCTCGCCGAGGGTCTGGATGAGCGCCTGGAACCGCACCGCTCCCCTCCCCTCCGCCGGACCGCCGGCCTGCTCGGACGACCTCTTCGGAGATACCCCTTACGAGCACCCACGTCCGCTCACCGTCACGCGGGCTGCCGGTCGAGGCGGCGAGAGCGGCGAACCTTGACGAACGGTTGGTCCACGAGTCGCTCGACCGACCGTGGTCGATGGTCAGGCACGAGAGCCGCCCGCCGTCCGGGGCGTGAGCCCGGCGGTCCTCAACCCACACGACCGCGGGAATGCCCGACACGGCCGAAAGTATCGGAATTCCGCAAAAACTTCTGGAAGGGGGCCCAATAGCACTTGACGACGGCATCCCATGATCATTTTTGGAGGCCATCCGCCCTCCACCCGGCACGTGATCGGCCTGTTCACTACGAAAGTTTCATCCTGTGCGCCAGGCGCAGGCGCGAACAATCCCTGGTCAGCACGCGTGGAGGAGCACCCCGCGGGACCGGCGCCCCGCACCGGAAGTCAAGCTACTTGACATCCGTGATCAGGTCGTATTTGCTCCCTCGCACCACACCTTTTCAGCACGTGTGCAGCGCACTGATAACCCGCCGCCGAACCTTGGCGCTGATATCCCGGTTCCCGTTTCACAGCACCCGGCATTCGATGCCGCTGATGGAAAGGAACGCAGAAATGTTATCGACATCGGCCCGGTCCGCACGGCCAGAGGGAATCGCAAATGTTGAAGCATAGGTCAATCCTCGGGGCCGTGGCGCTCGCGGCGGCCGTCGTCCTCGCGACAGGGCACGCGGCGATGAGCAGCGGCAGCAGCACAGGAAACTCGGCGTCCGCCGCCGCCGCGCTCGCGGGCACCGCGGGATGCGGGAAGAGCCCGACGCTGACCAGCGGGACGCGGAGCATCACGACCAGCGGCAAGAACCGCCAGTACATTCTGCGGATTCCTTCGAACTACAACAACAACACCCCCTACCGCCTGATCTTCGGCCTCCACTGGCTGAACGGCACCATGAACGCCGTCGACTCGGGCGAAAGCGCCGGGGCCTCCTGGTCGTACTACGGACAGCGGCAGCTGTCCAACAACACCGCGATCTTCGTCGCGCCGCAGGGCTTCAACAACGGCTGGGCGAACAACGGCGGCGAGGACGTCACCTTCATCGACGACATCATGCGGCAGGTCGAGTCGGACCTCTGCGTCGACACCTCACTGCGTTTCGCCATGGGATGGAGCTACGGCGGCGCCATGAGCTTCTCCCTCGCGTGCAGCCGCGCGACGGTCTTCCGCGCGGTCGTGGTGTACTCCGGCGCGCAGCTCAGCGGATGCAACGGCGGCACCCAGCCCATCGCCTACATGGGCCTGCACGGCATCACCGACAACGTGCTGAACATCTCGCAGGGACGGGCGCTGCGCGACAAGTTCGTGCAGCTCAACGGCTGCACCGCGCAGAACCCGCCCGAGCCCGCCTCCGGCAGCCGGTCCCACATCGTCACCGCCTACTCCGGATGCCGCGCCGGATACCCGGTCGTCTGGGCCGCCTTCGACAACGGCCACACGCCCGCCCCGGTGGACGGGACCTACACCGCGGACGGCGCCCAGACCTGGACCAAGGGCGAGGTGTGGAAGTTCATCTCCCAGTTCACCAGCACCACGAACCCCGATCCCACCCCCACGCCGACCGTGACCCCGACCGTCACCCCGACGCCGACCGTCACCCCGTCCCCCACGACGGACTTCCGTCTGCGCAACGAGGGCGCCGGCCGCTGCGTCGACTCCCCCAACAGCGCCACCGCCAACGGCACCCAGCTCCAGGTCTACGACTGCCACACCAACGCCAACCAGCGCTTCACCTACAACTCCGGCCGGCTGGAGATCCTCGGCAAGTGCCTGGACTCCCCGACCAACGCCGGCTCCGGCACCCGCGTCCAGCTGTGGGACTGCCACACCAACAGCAACCAGCAGTGGACCTTCACCTCCAGCGGCACCATCACCAACGGCGCCAACAACCTCTGCCTCAACGCCGCCGGCACCGGCAACACCTCCGGCGTGACCATCGCCACCTGCAACGGCCAGGCCACCCAGAGATGGACCAGGGCATGACCACCCACTAGCCGATGACGAACGTCGGGTCCAGGCGACTCCGCCTGGACCCGACGTGACATTTCCGCTTCGCCGGAGACCTTCGAAACCATTCGCGTGCGCCATGAGCGCGGCCGGGTGTTGCATGGGCCAGATGATCGACGAACCGCTGGAACGACTACGCGCCGCCGCCCGACGCACCCGTGAAATGGCTCTGAACCGGGCGAGCACCGGCCTGGGACACCAGGACGCCGACGACGACATCGGCACGATCGGCACGGACGGAGCCCTCGGGTTCGACCCGTTCCCCCTGCTGGAAGCCCTCCATCACCACGGCGTCCGAGCCGTCGTGATCGGGCAGGTCGCCGGCATCATGCATGGGTCCACCGAACCGACCGGCGATCTGGACCTGCTCTGGGATGGCGCCCCCGCTAACGCCCCAGCCCTGGCGGCCGCCTTGACCTCCGTCGGCGCCCGGCTCGCCGACGAAGCAGGCGACCCCCTGCCTACTCGCCCGGAATCCCTTCTCCGCCCCAAAGTGCAGTTCACCTCACCCGCGGCCGGCGGGGACTGCTGCACCCCGGCGCTCCCCTGGGGCGACCTTCGCCCCACAGAGTTCCTCGACCACGCGGTCACCGCGGTCGACCCGGGCGGCCTGGAAGTCCACTACGTCTGCCGAGAAGACCTGATCCGGATGCGCCGCGCCATAGGCCGCCCCAAGGACCTGCGCCGAGCAGCCGAACTGTGCGGCGGCATCAGACCGGGGCTCACAACAGTCCTCTCTTCACGAGATTCGCCATGAGGTCGCGGACTCCGAAGTCCCAAGGTGCGCAGTCCTCGGCGTGCCGGACGCGGTTGACCAGGGTGCCGAGGGCGGGGGAACTGATCCGCACCACGTCGCCGGTCTTGTGCGTGAACCCCTCGCCCGGGTGGTCACGGTCCTGGATGGGCGCGAACATCGTGCCGAGCATCAGGACCGCGCCGTCGGGATACTGATGGTGCGGGCCGATCAGTTGCCGCACCAGCGCTTCCGGATCGCGTGACATCCGCGCCATCTCCGAGACCGCCTCGAGGCGGAAGCCGTCCTCGCCTTCGATCTCCAGCCGCACCACCAGGCCGCGTACCTGTTCCAGGTCGAACCGCTCGTCGAAGAGCCGGATCAGGGGGCCGAGCGCGCACGAGGCGTTGTTGTCCTTCGCCATCGGCAGCAGGAGCGCGGATCGGCCCTCGACATCCCGGAGGTTGACGTCGTTGGCGAGCGCCGCCCCCACGATCCGGCCACTCGACTGGACGATGAGCGACACTTCGGGCTCGGGGTTGTTCCAGGTCGAGGCGGCGAGCACCCCGACGGGCACCGCGGTGCCCATGGCGGACAGGACCTGCCCCTTGGTGAAGATCTCGGCGTCCGGGCCGATCCCGACCTCCAGGTACTGGCTCCAGATGCCCTCGGCGACGAGCAGGGTCTTCAGCCGCGCCGCCTCCTCCGAGCCTGGCGTCAGGTCGTGAAGGTCGGCGCCGACGCCGGCGAGCATCCGCCGGCGGATGTCCGCGGCGAGTGCCATGTCGCCGCCGGCCCGCTCCTCGATGACGCGCTCGATCATCGAGACGGGGAAGGTCACCCCGGCGGCCTTGAGCGCCTGGAGGTCGACCGGTGCGAGCAGCCAGGGCCGGGTGCGGTCCCGGTCCGCGGCCCCGGTGTTGGCGAGCACGTCCCCGAAGCCGCCGACATGCCGGCCATCGAGCGCGGAGACCACGGCGGCGGGGTCCGGCAGCTCGCAGATGTCGCGGACCGTCGGGAAGTCCGCGCTGAGGTCGATGACCTCTCCGTCGCGGACCACCACGGGTGAGGGCCCTTCGACGAGGGGATCCCAGATCCGGCCGATCAGGACACCGTCCGCGGCATCGTCCGGCAGCGCGTCCGCGGCCGTCCCGAACCAGGCGGCCTCGGCGGCGAGCTCATCGGGCGATGACTGGATCATTTGCCGTCTCCCAGGTTGAAGAAGGACCGCTCGTCCGCGGGCCGGATGTCGAAGACGGCGTCTTGGAACATCCGCAAGGGGTGGGGGGTGAAGGGATGCCGTGCGATCGCCTCGAGATCGAGCTCGATGCCGAGACCGGGCCCGGTCGGGATGAGGATGTCACCCTCCTGCGTCAGTACGAGTCTCTCATTGGTGATCTCCGGACGCCATGGGACGTCGGTCGCCATGATCTCCAGGTAGCGGAAGTTGGGCAAGGCGGCCCCGAGTTGCAGCGTCGCCGCGGTGCTCAGCGGTCCGCTGGGATTGTGCGGCGCGAAACCGACGTAGCCGGTCGCGGCGAGCGTCGAGATGAAGGCCAGTTCTGCGATGCCGCCGGCGTGCGTCACATCGGGCTGGACGAAGTCGACCGCCTGGCGGGCGAGCGCCGGCGCGAACCCCTGCCGTCCGAACCATCGCTCCCCCGCGGCGATGGGCACCGGCGAGGACCGGCGGACCTCGACGAGGGCGTCGAGGTTGTCCGGGGGGCAGGGTTCCTCGAACCACACCGGTTCGAACTGCGCGATCTGCCGCGCGACCTTGACGGCGTGGTTGACGTCGAAGCGGCCGTGGCCCTCGATGAACAGCTCCACGTCGCGCCCGACCGCGGAGCGGACGGCGTCGATCTGTGCGAGCACGCGGTCCAGTTGCCGGGAGGTGATCGTGAGGTCGTGGTTCTCGAAGGGATCCCACTTGAGACCGCGAAAACCGCTGTCGACGGTCCTCCTCGCGGCGGCCGCGTAGTCCTCGGGCGTGACGGCTCCGGAGAACCAGCCGTTGGCATAGGCGCGCACCCGGTCGCGGGTGGCGCCGCCGAGCAGCCGGGAGACCGGGACGCCGAGCTCTCGTGCCGAGATGTCCCACAGCGCCATCTCCAGCGAGCTCAGCGCGGTCATGATGACCGGGCCGCCTCGCCAGTACCAGTCCCTCGCCAGCTCGTACAGGATGCCGGATATGCGGGTGGGGTCCATCCCGGTCACGGCTTCGGCCACTTCGGCGATGGCGCCTTGGACGGCGCGTTCCTTGCCCTCCAGGGTCGCTTCGCCCAGTCCGACGATCCCCTCGTCCGTCGAGACGCGGACGATCACCAGGTTGGTGCGGTAGAAGTCGACGACCACGGTGTCGACCGAGGTGATCTTCATGTCCGGCTCAGCCCTTCACCGCGCCGGCGGTCATGCCGGCCACCACATATTTCTGCACGAACAGGTAGAAGACGACGGCGGGCGCCGTGAACATGAAGGCGACCGCCATGACCGTCTGGATCGGGGTGCCGAGTTCGCCGATGAAGTTCGCGATGCCGACCGACGCCGGCTGCATCCCGGGGGTGAAGATGAACGTGACGGCGAACACGTACTCGTTCCAGGCGTGGAAGAACGCGATGACCGCGGTGGCGGCGAGCGACGGAGCGATCAGCGGCACGTTGATGCGGGTGAGCACGGTGAGCGGTCGCGCTCCGTCGACCCGCGCGGACTCCTCCAGTTCGCGAGGCAGGCCGTCGATCGCGCCCTTGAGGATGAGGGCGACGATCGGCAGGACGAAGGCGGAGTTGACCAGGATGAGGCCGCCGAGGGAGTCGAGGAGGTCGAATCGCCGGAAGAGCGCGAACAGCGGCACGACCATGAGGGCCTCGGGAAGCATCTGCGTGAACAGCAGCGCGACGGTCACCAGGACCTTGCCCCGGAACGTGAACCGCGAGAGCGCGTAGCCGAGCGGGATGCCGAGGCCGATCGAGAGGACCGTCGTGCCCGCGGCGATCACCAGGCTGTTGCGCAGCCAGGTCGTCGCCTTGCCTTCGGCCAGCGCGTCGATGAAGACCCCGAACTGCGAGAAGTCGGGGACGAGCCGGGCCTTGTGGGCGAAGAGCTCAGAGTTTCCCGACAGTGCGGTGACGAACATCCAGTACAGCGGGAAGACGGCGATCCCGAGCACGACGAGAACGGCGATGATCCGCAGGGTCAGGCCGACGTGGGGCGGTCTCATCAGCGGGCCTCCCTCTCGGCGGCACGGGCGACGAACCGGCTGCCGGCGATGACGATGAGCGAGATGACGACGCCGACCATGCCGATCGCCGCCGCCGAGCCGAGTTGCTTGGAGTCGAAGGCCTGGGAGTAGAGGTCGATGACCAGCGTCCTGGTCGCGCCGACCGGTCCCCCCTTCGTCATGAGCCAGATGAGCTCGAATCGCCGCAGCGACCAGATGGTCATGAGGAGGGCGAGCAGGCCGACGGTCGGCTTGATGGCCTGCCAGGTGACGGCGCGGAAGGTCCACCACCTTCCCGCACCGTCCATCGTCGCGGCCTCGGTGAGGTGCGGGGGGACGGACTGCAGCGCGGACAGCAGCACCACCGAGGTGAAGGGGAACAGTTGCCAGATGGTCGTCGCGAGGACCGCCGGGAGGGCGTATCGCGGGCTGTCGAGGATGGCGCCGCCCGGGACGCCGAGGCCGACCGCGTCCAGGAATCGGTTCACGATCCCGTAGTCCGGGTTGAGCATCCATATCGCGATGAGCGCGACGGCGATACCGGGCGCCGCCCACGGAATGGTCACCAGTGCGCGCGCCAGCCCCCGGCCGCGGAAGCCCTTGTTGAGGAGCAGGGCGACCGCGAGCCCGGTTCCGACGGCGACGACGACGCACACGACGACGTAGACGAGGGTGATGAGCAGGGTACGGCGGAAGTCCGCGTCGCCGAAGATGCGGGCGAAGTTGTCCAGTCCCACCCAGGTGCTGCGTGTGGGGTTCAGCAGCGAGGTTCGCGTGAAGCTCAGGAAGACTTCCTGCGCCAGCGGGACGACCTGAAACACCAGGATGAAGACGGCTGCGGGGGCCAGGAAGAAGTAGGGCGTCCACCTGCTCCCCAGCGGGCTGCCTCGACGCCGGGCCCCGGATCGAGGTCCTGTGATCTGCTGCTGTTCCAGCACGGTCATCGAGTTCGGTCCTTCGAAAGTAGGACGCCGCCGGCGGGAGAGTCTCGCCGGCGGCGTCGTCCGGTCAGCCAACCAGTTGGGACGCCTGCTGCTGGGCGCGGTCCAGCGCCGTCTTGAGGTCGACCGTGCCCTGGAGGGCCGCGACGACGTTCTGCACGACGATCTTGCGGATGTCCGGCGTCTTCGCCTCGAACCCCTGGACGATCTGCGGCAGGCTCGAGTCGGTGAGGTCGTCGAAGACGGTCAGGAACGGCGTCTTCTGGAGCTGCTCAGGGCTTCGCTTGGTGACCGTCGCCACACTGCTGGCGCCGAGGATCTCCTGCAGCTTGACCTGGTTGTTCGGCTCGAGCGCCCACTTGATGAAGGTGGCCGCGGCCTCCTTCGCCGGGCTCGCCTCGTTGATGACGATGGGTGCGAGGATCGCGCCCTGCTTGCGGACGGGGAACGGGATGGGTGCGACGTTGAAGTTCAGGTCGGCGTTCTGACCGCGAGTCGCCGTCACATAGCCGCCGTTGTTGAGCTCCATGCCGACCTTGCCCTCGGCGAACATGCGGCGGAACGTCGCCGCGTCCGCGCCACGCGGGATCACTTTGGCGTCGTACAGGTCCTTGAACGCCTGCAGGCCCTTGAGGTTCGCGGGCGAGTTGATCGTCAGCTTCTGGCCGTCCGACCATGCGCCGCCGAAGCCGTAGACGTAGTTGAAGATGTCCTGCCACACACCGGCTTCCTCGGCCTCGGTCTGGCGGAACGCCAGGCCGTAGGTGTCGCCCTTGGTCAGCGACTTCGCCGTGTCGACGAACTGCTCGTAGCTCGTCGGGGGCTTCGGGATCAGGTCGGCGTTGTAGAACATCGCGTAGTTCGACGCCTCGAAGATGATCCCGTGACGCTGGCCGTCGTGGACCATGAACTGGTCCGGCTGCTTGAGCAGGTCGTACTTGCTGACGTCGATCAGGTCGTTGAGCGGTGCGATGAGGCCGGCGTCCGAGGCCGACTCGAACTCCGGCATGTCGAAGCGGATGAGATCGGGCCCTTTTCCGCTGCCCATCTGGGTCAGGATGGTCTGCCCGAAGGTCGGATACGGCACCGCCGCGGCGGAGACCTGGACCTTGCTCTGGCTCTTGTTGAACTCCTCGAGCCACTTCGTGAGCAGCGGTCCGCGGCCCGGATCGCCGAGGGTCGAGGCGGCGAACGTCAGCTTGGCCACGCCGCCCCCGGATCCACCGTCGGAGCCGCAGCCGGTCAAGAGGGCGACGGCCATAGATGTGACGCCGGCCGCCGCGACAATGCCGCGGCGAACGCGATGCAGCCTCATTTGTTACTCCACAGTAATAACTGGATACTTCCCCGAAACCGTGGTCGGAATTGCAACGATCGTAGCGACATGTGCAACGAAGTCAAGTGGCGGTTGCACATGTCATGAGCTACATTGCAAACTACGCAACGCAAGGAGGATGGTAAGTGGCGCAATCGATCCAGCGTGCGATCAACCTGATCCGCTTGGCGGCGGAACATCCGCTGACACTGTCGGAGGCCTCGGACGTGCTCGGCGTCCACAAATCCACGGCCCTGCGGATCCTCCAGACGCTGGAGGCCGCGCGCTTCGTGCGCAAGACGGGGGCGGGGACGTACGTGTTCGGCAGCGGGCTCATCGAACTGTCGGAACTCGCGCTCGGCTCGATGGACCTCCGCCAGTTCGCCTCCGCGCACCTGCGCGTGCTTCAGCGGCGGACGGGCCATACCGTGCACCTGGCACAGTTGACCGGCGACGAGATCGTCTACGTCGACAAGGTGGACAGCCCCGCGTTCGACGCGGTGAAGCTGCCGTCACGGGTCGGCCGGGCCGTCTCGATCTACGCGAGCGCCGTGGGCAAGGTGATCCTCGCCCACCTCTCCCAGGCGGAACGCGACCGCCTGCTCTCTCACGTCACCTTCGAGCGGTACACCGGCACGACCTTCGCCGACCGCGAAGCCCTCGACGCCGAACTCGCCCGCGTCGCCGAACGCGGCTGGGCCATCGACGACGGTGAGCACGACGCCTATGTCATGTGCGTCGCCGCACCGATCAGGGATTCGCGTGGACAGGTCATCGCGGCGGTCTCCCTGACCGCCATCGAGGTGATCGCGAACCTGGACCAGCTGAAGGAGAAGCTTCCGCTCCTGCTGGAGACCTCGGCACTGATCTCCCAGGAACTCGGGTACACACCCGAGCCCTCGCCCGCTCCATAGGCGAGCCGAGACGCGTCCTTCGGGAACACCCCGCCGGTGTCCCTCCTCCGCCCCTGCCGGGCATGCCCTTCACGGCCTCCGGCGCGGATCGTCCGGCGCCTTGCCGTGGCGCCTCAGCTGCCACGGCAAGGCGTGCCGGAGGCGCGTCGCCGTCAGGTTGTTAGCGCTAACATCCTGCCCTGGCATTCCTCCTCTTCGCCTGGCGTACTTGAGGTGGTGGTGCAGCGGAGCCAATACGATCAAGTGCGCTCTCGTCAAGAGCCCAGGACTCGCCGCTCGCCGCGCGTTCGCCGGCGACGACCGGTTTTCCGCCGCCACCGGCATCCGATCGCATGGTGCCCGGAGCTCGGCACGATGCAACTTTCATCCGGTGGCGGTGCGGCATGGCCCACGGCGCCCTTCCTGCTGACGTGGGCATCGATGCGCGTCAGGTCGCCGCGGAAGCCTCGCCGTCGTCGAGCCGAATCGAACCGGTTCGTCGATGGTCTTGACATGTTACAGAGAGGTTTCCACACTGAGTCCGCAAGGCGGCTTCCCCCTGTCGGGTCGGTGGTGGTGACAGGGCCGCCAATTGGTGACGCGACGTCTGTGACGCCGGTGCGCCACGGTCCGGCGACGATCCGCCGCCCGTGCCCGGCCCGGCTTCGCGTCCCCTTCTTCGACCGACTCGGCAGTGGAGGCTCAGACATGGGCGAGAACGGCATTTCCCCAGATCAACCCCAGCGCGCATCCAGACCACGGCGTACAACGCGCGGCACTCGCCGATTGGCGGTGGCCGGTGTCGTCGGTGTGCTCGGGGTGGTCTCGGCGTTGGCGGCGAGCACTCCGGCGGGCGCGGCGGCCGGCACGCTGGGCGCGGCGGCGGCGCAGAGCGGCCGGTACTTCGGCGCGGCCATCTCGGCCAGTCATCTGGGCGACTCCACCTATGTGGCGACCTGGGATCGGGAGTTCAGCGGGGTCACCCCTGAAAACGAGATGAAGTGGGACGCCACCGAACCCTCCCGCAACTCCTTCCGCTTCACCGGCGCCGACCAGATCGTCAGCCACGCCCAGAGCAAAGGCATGAAGATCCGCGG
>NZ_JBEXGS010000037.1:0-54505 GCF_040607455.1 Sphaerisporangium sp. NPDC005289 | reverse complement strand
GACCTCGCAGCCACCCAGTTCCTGGGCATGATCTCCAACTACGTCTTCTGGCCGACGCTCCTGGTGCCGGGCTGGGAGGTGAGCGCCGAACGCGTGGCCCAAGTGGTGGACGAGGCCGTCCGCACCATCGTCGCCCGGTACGCCGCGACTGGACCAGGGCCGTCCACCAACGACTGAGTCCCGACGACCGCGAATGCGGCCGCCCGGGACGCGGTGGCCAGGCCCGCCCGCGCGCCCTGCGAGGTGAGGCGGGGCAGGCCCGCGAGCTCTGCGGCGTCCGACCACACGTTGCCGATGGCCTGCGCGGACATCCCGCCGAGGACCTGGCCATGCCGGATCCGGCGGAACGCGGGCCCGTCTGGGCGAGGTCCACCGCGGCGGCCCACGCCTGCCACGACCGCACCGCGCAGGTCAGTTCGTGGGACCCGGCTTGATGGCCGGGCTGCGGGGGCTTGGTCTTGGAGTACCGGATGTGCACGATCAGGCCCTCCTGGTGGACCTCGACGTCCCGGGCCGGCAGGCTCGCGGATCTCGTCGCGCCGGACCGCCGCGCCGAACAAGGTCCTTGCCGAGGAGTTCACCGACCTGCGTGACAGGGTCGTGGCCGAAATAGTGGTGTCGCGGATTCGCCAGCACGTCCTGTCGAGGTCGGACCTCGAGGTGATCCTTGACTCGCCGTACACCGCGAGCTGGCGGTCGAAGCCGGACCACGAGGGCCGGGCGCGGGTTGCCTGCTACCGGATGCCGGGGATCGCGGCGGATCGGGAGCGTGAGGAGCGGTTGAACGCGGTGTTACGGGAGCTGGCGTGATCGCGTGAGCCGGTGCGTCCGCACTTGGACTGTCGGGCGCTGCCCGCCGAAGCAGGGGCTGCCGGCTTCCGTGTCCCCGCACCGCGCGATGCTGTCCGCCGCTCTGCTGCCAATGACAACCGCTTAGCAGTGAGGAAAGAGGCATATGAGCATCAAGCCGAGCAGCGAGCCGGCATTCAGCCCTCCATAAGACACTGGAAGTAGCACCGAGTTCCGGACCGCGCCGTGCGGAAAGTGCCCGTGGCGCAAGGGATGCCGACCTGACCCAGTTCAGCGACGAGGACATGCTCCGACTCCAACGTGCGCAGCAAGGGGTGATGCGCCGAGAGAACACCACGGCCGATGATGTCGCCCGACTGACCCGCGCTCCCCGCATGGCATGCCATCACGACCAGCCCGACAGCCTGCACCCGCTGCGGTGCCCGACATCCCGGCCGGTCGGCCCCCGACTCCCGGGTCCTTGTGCAACTACCGTACTGACTGTGTATAGTCGCTATGTACAGATGTAGGCGAACGGAGGCCGTCGTGCGGGTGGTGTTGTCCAATAGCGGTGGCGTGCCCCTTTATCAACAGATCAAGGAACAGGTCGGTACGGCCATCCTGTCGGGGGAGCTCGTACAGGGCAGCGCTCTGCCGTCTGTACGGGTCCTTGCTCGTGATCTGCGGATCAGCGTTATAACCACGACCCGCGCCTACGCGGAGTTGGCTGCGGAGGGGTTCATCGTCACGGTCCCCGGCAAGGGCGCCTATGTTCTGCCGCTGGACTCGGCCCTGGTACGCGAGCAGCTGCTGCGCCGGGTGGAGGACGGTCTGCAGGCCGCCTTAGACGCCGCCTTGTTGGCTCGCCTGGATCGTGACGATCTTATTCAGATCCTGGACGGCTTGCTCCAGGCCGGGCATGAGTACGCCTCAGCTCAGGAGGGATGAATCAGTGAACGGCGATCTCGCGTTCGCCCTGCGTGGAGTGGGCTGCGCGGTGGGCAACGGCTTCGCGTTGCGTGATGTGAGCTTCGAGCTGCCGACCGGCTACGTCATGGGCCTGATCGGTGCCAATGGTGCCGGCAAGACGACGGCGATTCGTTGCCTGCTGGGCATGCGCGGGATCGAGACGGGAGAGATCGAGCTGTTGGGCCATCGGGTGCCCGGACCGGCGGCGCTGCGCCAGGACGTCGGGGTGGTGCTCGATCACACCTATCTCGTGGGCGATTGGCGGCTGGCTGAGGTCGAACGGACGCTGCGGCCCTTCTATGACCGTTGGGACAGCGTCCGATATCGACAGTTGCTCGCGGAGTTCGGCCTGGACCCGCGGGCGAAGGTCAAAGAACTCTCCCGCGGCATGGGGATGAAGCTGATGATCGCGGTGGCGCTGTCGCACCGGGCGCGGCTCCTTGTCTTCGACGAGCCGACCAGCGGTCTTGACCCCGTGGCTCGGGACGAGCTCGTCGGTATCATCGGGGACTTCCTTCTTGACGAGGGGCACAGCGTCCTGTTCTCCACGCACGTCACCACGGACCTGGACCGCATCGGCGACTTCGTGACGCTCATCCATGGTGGTCGGGTCGTCCGGACGGGCCGCAGGGACGAGATCCTGGACGGCTACCGGGTGGTGCGGGCCGGGCCGGACGAGCTGATCGACCTTGTCGGCGTAGAGCTGATCGGCGTCAAGCGGTCGTCCACCACGGCGCAGGCGCTGGTCCGCACCGAGGAGGCCGACCTTCTCGGCGGGGGCGTCCTGGTCGAGGTTCCCACCCTCGAGGAGATCGCCGTCCACATCGGAGTATCGTCGAGGAACTCAGCGGCGACCGTGCCCAACGGCCGGCGGGAGGAGTTCGCATGACCGCCGTCGCCCGGATGACGCTGCTCCACCTGCGTACCATTGCGCCGTATCGGATCCCGGGCCTGCTGGTGTTCGGAGCGATCGTCCTGATCGACTCCCGCAACCCCGTGGTTCTCGTACCGACGCTCGCGCTGGTGCTCGCGCCGATTCTCACCGCGCAGCCGTTCGTCGTCGGTGACAAGGCGGACCTGCAGACCCTGTACGCCGTGCTGCCCCTGCCGCGCCGAACGGTGCTGCTCGGGCACTACGCCTGGGCCCTGATGAGCTTTTTCGTCGTCGCCATCGCCGGTACCGCTCTGGCTGCTCTCCTCGCGCAGGCCCAAGGCATACCGTTCGGCAGAAGTGTGGCAACGCTGTTGACCCTGTGCTGGGTGCTGTTCGCAGTCAACATCTCGATTCAACTCCCGTTGCTGATCAGATTCGGCTACACCCGAATCAACCTCCTAGCCACCACCATGCCGGTGGCGCTGCTCCTGACCGGCGTTGTCCGACTCCACCTGGACATCGAGTCGATCCGGGACTGGCCGGCCCTGTTCTGGGTGGCCGGCGCCGCCGCGATCGCAGCGTCCGCCACCCTGGCGTCGCATGCTTCCCGGCAACGGCAAGGCGCCTGACATGGCACCGCCGCCGGACGCGGAAGTCTTGTCGCTTCCGCATCCGCCCGTCGGCCCGCACGTCACGCTGGTTGCCTCCCGATGGTGGACGGTGCCGTGGCCCGTGTGGCTGACTGCCGGGCTGATGCTCGCCGGACTGCTCAGCCTGGCGGGGGCGTACGGCTTCCACGGCGACGAGCTCTACTTCGTCGCCGCCGGGCGACATCCAGCGTTCGGGTACGTGGATCAGCCCCCGTTAACCCCGTTGCTGTCGGCGGCGTGGGTCGCGCTCCTTGGCGTCTCGCCGACGGCCACGCGGATCCTGCCGGCGCTGGAGATGGCTTTCGTTGTGGTCATCGTGGGGTTCGTCGCCCGTGACCTGGGTGGCTCCCGCCGGGCGCAGGTGCTGGCCGCGCTGACGGCCGGCGTCTCGGGCTACCTCGCGGCCGGGCATCTGAACACCACCACGGAGCTGGACCTGTTGGTATGGGCGGCGGTGCTGTGGTTGCTCGTTCGGGTGCTCGCCGGCGGCGACCGGCGGCTATGGGTGGCAGTGGGGGTGGGTGCGGGCATCGGGCTGGAGAACAAGGACACACTGCTGTTTCTCGCCGCGGGCCTCGCCGTCGGGGTGCTGCTGTGCCGGCGCTGGGAAGTCGTGCGCTCGCGGTGGGCGTGGGCCGCGGCCGCCATCGCGGCCATCGGGTGGGCACCGAATCTGGCCTGGCAGGCCGTACACGGCTGGCCGCAGCTGACCATGGCCTCGCAGATCGCCGGGTACGCCGCGACGAACCGGGCCCAGGTCTTGCCATTCCTGTGGCTGTTCACCGGTCCCTTGCTGTTCCCCGTGAGCATCGCCGGCCTGGTCTGGGTGCTGGGGTCGCGGGCGGCCGCGCCGTGGCGACCACTCGGGGTCGCGGCCCTCGTGGCGCTGGCCCTGGACCTCGTCAGCGGCGGCAAGACGTACTACGTGATCGGCAGCGCTTCTCTGTTCATGGCGGCCGGCGGGATCGTCCTGGACGGGTGGATCGCCCGGGGCCATCGACTGCTCAAGACCGCGGGGTTCGCCGCGGCGGCCATCACCTCCGGCGGGTTGATCGCGTTGCTGACCCTGCCAGTCCTGCCGGTCGCCGACTACGCCAGGACCACCTTGCCCGCCACCGTGCCCGACGTGGCCAATCAGATCGGCTGGCCGCAGTTCGTCGCCACCGTGGCGCAGGTCGTGTCCGCCCTGCCCCCAGAGCAGCGCGACCACGCGGTGATCCTGACCAATGACTACAGCGAGGCCAGCGCCATCGTTCTCCTCGGCCAAGGACTGCCGCCGGTCTACTCGGGTCACAATTCCTACTGGAGCTGGGGACCTCCACCCGCCGCCCGCACCACTGTCGTCCACGTCGGGGATTGGCGACCGGCCAGTTGGGCCCAGTACTTCGCCGGCTGCCGGGATGTCGCCCATATCGACAATCAGCTTGGCATCGACAATGGCGAACAGGGCAGACCGGTCACGGTATGCACCAGCACCCGTGCCCCGTGGACGACGATCTGGCCCGCCCTGCGCACCATCAGCTGACACACCACGCCCGCAGGCCTGGTGAAGCCATCGGCATCTCGACTGCGTTCACTGGCACGGCTAACAGCAGCGGCCACCGACGGGTGGTAGCCGCGCCTGACAGCATTCGGCCCCGGACTTCGTGAGAGGTCCGGGGCCTACTGCTCCCCGCCGAAGCCCGCGCCGTGGCGCGCTCGGCCGGGGGTGAAGCTGACTACCGGCCACCGTCATGGTGGCCGGCGCGGTCGGCTGGTGATTGCTCCCACGGCTGGGCGATGCTGGGAGGTGCCTGGGAGCAGACGCGTAAGCGCTTATCGACGCGCGTGTCCGTTGCCTGATCGACTGGTCAGCGGTCTTAGCTTGTGGGACTACACGCGCTGCTGCCCGGTCTGGGCGGTATCGAGCCCTACACCCGCCTGGCCGAGCGGGTCGGCCAGGCGGTGGTGCACCCGGCCGCGGTGCTGGAGTTCGCCTACGACTGGCGGCTGCCGGTCCGCTACAACGCCGCCCTGCTCGCCGAGGCCGCCCACCGCCACCTCGCCGACTGGCGCGCCCACCCCGCGCACCAGCAGGCACGCCGCCACCGCCCCGACCCGCGCGGCCGCACCACCGGCCCTGCCGGCCCTGCCGGCCCGGGCGACCCGGATGCGCGGGATCGGGGGCGGCAGGGGCAGTTGATGCTGGTGGCTCACTCCATGGGCGGGCTGCTGGCCCGGGCGCTCACCCTGATCCCCGGCGCCGTCGACGACATCCGGGCCGTGGTCACCCTCGGCACCCCCTACCGGGGATCCCCGCTGGCCGCCACCCTGATCGGCGCCGGCCACGGCGCCCCCCTCCCGCTGCCCCGCGACGGTCTGCGCCGGCTGGCCGCCACCATGCCCGGCGTGCACGATCTGCTGCCCTCCTACCGCTGCGTCGACACCGGCGACGACGCCGTCGCGCTCACCCCCGCCCAGGTGGCCGACCTCGGCGGCGACGCGGACCTGGCCGTCGATGCCGCGCGGCTGCACGCCCTGCTGGACCTGGCCGCCGAACTCGGCCCGGCGACCGACTCCCCCGCCGCGGCCGCCGCGAGGACAAGGCTCGGGGTCACAGCCGAGCAGGCGCGCGGCATCATCCAGTCGCAGGCGCACCTGGACGCCGTCACCCACGTGCTGACCGGCATCGACCAGCCCACCGTGCAGTCACTGACCATCCACCAGAGCAGCGTGCACCCCCACCGGCACACCTTCTCGGTGCACCCCGACGGCGAACTGGTCCGCGACCGGCACGGCCGGCTGGTCCACCGGGGACGCCATGGGCGATGGCACCGTGCCCCGCGTCTCAGCCCACCGGCCCCGCGCCACGCCGCTGGCCCAGCAGCACGGCGCCCTGGCCAAAACCACCGCCGCCATCGACTTCGCCTGCGGAGTGATCACCGGCGGCGATCTCGACCACGGCGGCCGGCTCGGCCCCGGCCACGCCCCCGGCCTGGACGCCCCCGACACCGTGGCCGCCGGGCAGCCCTGGCAGCTCACCCTCACCGGCGCCCAGGCCGCCCCCACCGGCGCCGGCTGCTGGATCGAGGAGGCGATCACGGTCACATCATCGACCGCCCCTCCCCCGGCCGGCGCGGCCAGATGTACGCCGCGCAGGTGGAACTGCCCCGGCCGGGCCTGTACCGGATCGTCGCCGACACCCCCGGAAGCAACCCCGTCACCGCACTCATCCTCGCCATCGACCCCGCATCCCTGGCAGGCACCCACCACACCGGCCATGCCACCCCACACACCACCAACCCACCAGCAAGCAGGGATAGATGACGAAATGTCCCCCACTACCGAGCCAGCACCAAGGCAGCCCATCCGGCAGCTCACGTTATGAGATCGGCGCCCAGCTCATTGCAGGCTCGTCTGGGTCACACCGCGAGCTTCTACACTTAACTGGAATACTCGCCAACCCAGTCCTGGTAACGAAGCCCTGGTCTCGGAATCATCCTCACGGCAACCCGTAGCAGCCTGCGCTGGCGAGGGCGTCACGTTTCTGCAGGGCCCATCCCGGGAGCTTTCCTCCTGGAAGGAAGTCATCTCCGTTGAGTTCCATTCGCAGCTCATGGCACTTCGCCTTGTTCTCCGGTTGTTCCCATGTGATGCTGTTCAATCCCCACGCCTCGGCGCCTTCCACATGCGGATATATGCCTCAGCGCCGTACCACAGCGGGCCAAGCTCTTGATCGGAGATGCCCATGACTCGCAACGCCTCCACAAAATCGGGAATCATTCCCACATGGGCGACCCCGTCAACGGAGATATCGTAGGCTTCCGGCCGGCCGCTCCATGATGAGAGATCGGACCGATCGAAAGTCGCGCCGGTGAGCGGCGAGGTGAACGGATACATCACGTGAGGAGGGCTCGGCGGAAATCCACCTAGAGCCAAATAGCACTTGCCGTGCCCTCCTGGGCTTCCGACGAACAGGCTGCTAAAGTCGGTATAGCCCAGGACGTTCTGATCGGTATCGAATCGGCCGCTTGGCCACCCAGCCAGACCGTTGAAGTCGGACCCGAAACCTACCCCTACAAAGACGTCCCTACCATTGCGCTGCTTCTTGTTGATTTGGTTGCTCACCAAGTACCGGTACGCTTGGCCGTTCCCGCCACCCGTGACAACCCGGCAAAACAGCGCCTCATCCGCACGGCTCACTCCCCGGCGGTTGCCGCCTCCGGCGGGGCCTCGCCCGCACCAGACGACGCCGGAACCGGCTCCGACATCGCGACGGCCACAGCCGGCAACAGCAGACCCGCTGGCGCCGGATTCGACAACCCGACCAGCGCAACCTCCCACCGAGCCGGAGTGCTCAGGTCGACCGTACCGCCGGAGAACACCGCGCCGCGGAAGTCCACCATGCCGCCGGAGAACGCCGCACGGCCGAAGTCGACCATGCCATTAGAGAACACCGCACCGCCGAAGTCGACCATGCCATTAGAGAACACCGCACCGCCGAACTTGACCGTGCCACCGGAGAACACTGCGCGGCCGAAGTCGACCGTGCCACCGGAGAAGCTCACAAGGTTGAAGTCGACCGTGCTACCGGAGAACGCCGCGCGGCCGAAGTTGATTGTGCCGCCGGAGAACACTGCGCGGCCGAGGTCGACCGTGCCACCGGAGAACACTGCACCGCCGAGGTTGACCGTGCCATCAGAGAACACTGCACCGCTGAACCCGACCTTGCCACCGCAAAACTTCGCGCCAGCGAAGCCGACCCTGCCGCCGCAGAACTTCGCGGTGTTGAACCTCGCCGCGCCTCCGGAGAACTCGGCGCCGACGAAAGCAGTCGTGCCGCCGGAAAACTCGGCGCCGATGAAAGCAGTCGTGCCTCCGGAGAACTTGGCGCGGTCGAACCCGACCATGCCACCGGAGAACTTCGCGCCCCTGAACCTGACCGTGCTGCCGGAGAACTCGGCGCCGACGAACCCGGCCTCACCGCCGGAGAACATCGCGCCGTTGAAGTCGACCGTGCCGCCGGAGAACACCGCGCCGCCGAAGCTGACCGTGCCACCGCAAAACTTCGCGCCAGCGAAGCCGACCCTGCCGCTGGTGATGTTCGCGCCGTTGAAGTCAACCGTGCCGCCGGAGAACACCGCGCCGCCGAACCTGACCGTGCTGCCGGAGAACTCCGTGCCGACGAACCCGGCCTCACCGCCGGAGAACGTCGCGCCGTTGAAGTCGACCGTGCCGCTGGAGAACTTCGCGTTGTCGAAGCGGACTTGTCCAGCGGGGAAGACCGTGTTGGTGAAGTCGACGTTTGTGGTGAAGATGACCCCAGTGAAGTCCAAGTCGGCCCCGTGCCAGGCGATGGCGGCGTTGGCGCGCAAATGCGTGCCGATCAGGCGCCAGATGGTCGCACGGACCTCGGCCATTGCCTGCCAGGCGGTGTGGGTGTCGGCGGCGTCGTCGGGGCCAGGATGGGGGGCCGGCGGCATGCGGAGGTAGGCGCACAGCACGTCAATGCACATCTGCCGGCCCCCGGCCCAATCATCAGCCAGCGCGGCCAGGGCATGTACCCCGGCCAGGCGGACGGCGGCTGAGTCGTTGCCGAGTTTGTCGCCTGCCTTATCAAAGCGCTCGGCGTATAGCTTGGCCTGCTCGCGATGCTCGCCTGCCTCGGTGATGCGCTGCTTGCGGTAGGCCACTACCAGCGCCACCACACCACCGATCCCAGCCACCACCGCTAACGATAGTTTCACCACCTCCAGCACCTGATCCACGGTCGGCGCCGCAGCACCCAGCTTCACCGGCCCCAGTGCGGCCAGCCCGCCCAGCACCAGCACCAGCGCCGCCGCAGCGCCCGCCGCCAGTGTGAGGATCAGTGCGATGCTGATCGGAAGCAACCGCACCGGGCGTACCGGCCGATGCAAGCGCCATCTCATCGTGGAGACCGGTGCAGGCTCGCGGCGCAGAAGACGATGGAGGAGTAATCGGGCCATGACCCTACGATGCCCATATCCCGGGCACTCTCGCTCGGCCTGTCGGAAACTGCCCCGCCACACTCGCCCGGCTCACTCTCTCCCGGTCGCCTCCTCCGGCGGAACCCCGCCCGCACCAGACGCCCCCGGATCCGGTCCCGGCACCGCGACGGCCACCGCCGGCAACAGCAGACCCGCCGGCACCGTAAACGGCAACCCGACCGGCGCAACCTCCCACCGGCCAGGACTGCTCAGGTCTACCGTGCCGCCGGAGAAGTCCGCGCTGCCGAAGTTGACCGTGCCGCCGGAGAACCTCGCGCCACCGAAGTCCACCGTGCCGCCGAAGGTGACCGTGCCGCCGGAGAACACCGCGCAGGTGAAGTCGCCCCCGTCGAAGATCACGCCGGTGAAGTCCAGGTCGCGGCCCTGCCACGACGCTGTGGCGTCGTCGCGTAGGTGGGCGGTGATCAGGCGGATGATGGTGTGCCGGACCTCGCGCAGCCCAGCGAAGGCCAGCCAGTCGGCCTCAGGGGCGTCGTCGGCGGGTCGCGGGCTGTCGGGGCATCCGCAGATAAGCGCACAGCACATCGATGCACATCCGCCGCAGCTCCCGGGTGGGGGCGCCGTCGGCCAGCCCGGCCAGGGCGTGCGCGCCGGCCAGCCGCGGAGTCGTGGCCGAGCTGCCCGGCGGCAGTGGTGAACCGCTCGTTGTGCAGCTTGGTCGCCTGGCGCTGCTCGCCACGGTGAGCGCGCTGCTCGGCCTGCTCGGCCAGAACCTGAGCGGCCTCGGCGACCTTCTGCCGCCGGTAGGACACCACCAACGCCACCAGCCCGCCCACCCGGCCACCACCGCGAACGCGATCTTCAGCAGGTCGAACAGCGTGGCCGCGCTCACCTGTGCCTCCGGGCGGAGCCCCTGCACGCCGAACAGCACCAGCCCGCCGACGATCACTCCAGCCAGCGTCTGCCCCATGCTGGCCGGTGCCAGGGAGCACTACCGCTCCACCCCTCGCGACCTGAACGCCGAGCACTGTGGCGACGGGGCATGCGACTGCCACCGGTGGGCGAACTCACCGGACGCCCGGGTGCGCGGCGGCGCCGCGGCATTCCCCTTCTACGCCGCGTGGATGCCGGCCGCACGCTACCAGCCGCACTACGACCCGCAGGACGGCCACCTGCTCGGCATCGCGGTGGATCAGACCGCCACGTTCCGCCTGATCACTCCAGGCCGGCCAGATCTGCTAGAGATCACCCGGATTCGGTAGTCCATTCCGCGTGAAGGTCGTAGAGGCCTCGCGCGCTGAGCAGCGGGTTGCAAGGTAGGTCCGAAGGGCGGTGGCCGATCTTGTTCAGACCTACTTCGCATTTTTCGTGGATTTTTATGTTGTGGCTGTGGCGCTCGCGTTGCCCAGCCTGGGGAGGGCTGCGAGATGGTCTTGCAGGTCGGCGTGGCGGAACTGGTAAACAGGGCCGACCGTACGCAGCAGGCCTAGCCGGTGGGCGTCGTCGAGAAAGGCCATCAGCGCACGCGGGGTACGCCTGGCCCGGGCCAGCCGCCAGGCGGTGATCTGGTAAGCCAGCCAAGCATGATGGTCTCCCACCGTGAGCCCGCCCACGACGCCGAGCATCACACCCATCGCGAGCCCGGCCACGCTCTCGAGGCCGAGCCCGACCCCCAGCAGGAACGTGCTGTAGACCGCCAGTCCGAACACGAGCCCGAATGTGACCGTTCGCAGGACAGTGAGCCTGCGATCGGCTTTCCAACTGCTCAACGGGGTGGTCGCGGTCGTGGTGGACGCGGGCTGTTCTGCCCACGCGATGAGACCGAACGCCAGGCCGAACACCAGCCCGGCTACCGCCCCGAGCAGCGCGCCCACAAGCAGCCCGGTCACCAGATCGCCCGCGAACTCGATCGCGAGTTCGAGCGTGAACCCGTAGACCAGACCGATCACCAGCCCGACCATCAGCCCGATACTCAGGGACGATCTCAGGTGTTTGATGAGGTCGGCTGTCCTCCCGTAGAGGCGAAGATCGGCATAGCCAGGTGTCTGGGTGAACCACTGCTGCGTCGCGAACCCGCACACCAGGCCGAGCACCAGCCCAAATACCAGCCCGAACACCAACAGAGTCACCAGGGGCAAGGAGAATGAGCCGATCCCATACGCAAACCCCACCACCAAGGTGATCAGGAGTCCGATGCGCAGACTGGCTCTGTGGCGTGTGATGAGCTGCGCGGTTTTCCTGCGAAGGCGCGAATCGACATGACCCCATGCCCGGATGACCCACCGCTGAGCGGCCAGGCCGGCGACGAACCCCGGAACCAGCCCGGAGAGTAGCCAGGGGGCCGCTCCGAAATCGGCCCCGAAGATGACCCGCCCCGAAGCGTCGGTCCACGTGTAGCCCTCCACCATGGCCCGGAACCCGACCGTGGGCATTCCCGCGAGCCCGTACGCGAGCACACCGGCGACGCTGGCCAGAAACAGGACTGCGAGCTGGGCGCGGCGGGCCATCGCGCGCCGTTGGGCGGGATCAGGGATGACATGTCCGGCAAGATGCCACCAAACCAGATCGCGGGTGTGCTGATCGGTCAGCAGACGAGCCAGGTAGGCCAGGTAGTCTCGGGCCTGTACGGGATCCCACGTGCGCCGGGGGCGGAAATGCTCGGCCCGATCGGTGCTGGGGGGCCGGTTGTGGACGGCGGCCGTGACCAGGTGGTCCAGAAGGTGCGCGCGCAGCGTTGTCTCCTGCTCGGCCAAGGGGCCGGTGAGCGGTGTGGGGTGTGTGACCGCGGTGATGTACACGGTGCGGATCAGCCACAGTCCCAGCGCGGTTTCGGTCAGTGCGCTGAGCCCTGGGCGGGAGGCGTTGCGCAGCGCGGTCCAGACCGGTGTCCAGTTGTGCCGGGGTACCGGGGGCAGACAGGTGCGCAGGTAGCGTTCGGCGGTGGCGGGGGTGATCGGGGCGGGGGTGATGACGGCGGCGGCGGTCAGCACGTCGCCGGCCTGGTCCACCGCGGTGGCGAACTCGCTGGTGCGGCTGGTGAGGATGAACTGGTCGCTGTCGGCCAGCCACCGGTTCAACGCGCTCATCACGGCGGTGCGGGCCTGGTGGGGGATCTCGTCCAGGCCGTCCAGGATGGGCAGTATGTGGCCGTGGTCGAGGAGGGCTTTGGCGGCGGCGGGGCCGAATTGCGGGGCGGTCAGAGCGGGGTAGTCGCGGGCCAGGCGGGTGGCGAGCCAGTCGTGCAGCCGGGGGTGGGCGGTGGTGTCCCAGCCGTTGACCGGCACCAGCACCGGCACCGGATCGGCGCTGTCACCGGCCGGGCCGGACAACTGCAGCAGCAGTTGGATGGCCAGGGTGGTCTTGCCGGTGCCGGGGCCGCCGGTGATGACCAGCCGCCGGCGGCGCAACTGGCGAAAGTGGTGGACAAGCTGGGGAATCTGGTCGCCTCTGGCGGTGAAGGTCAGCAGCTGCTTGCCGATCAGCCGGGGATGGTCCATCAGGCCCGGGTCGTCGACCAGGTGCCACACGATGGGGATAGGTTCGGGATCACCCAGAGAGCGGATGGTGGCCTCGGTGCGCCATTGCTGGGCGACCAGGACGGCCAGCGTCTTTTTGGCGGCGGCGATGGTGTCGTCGGAGACGACCGACGCAGGCGCTGGGCCGCTTCGGCGATCAGCGCGCATTCCGTAGAGCGTCAGAGCCAGGCTCGCCAAGGCGATGAAGGCGCCGACCACGCTGGCCCGCTTGTCGGCCGTGTCCGGCGTGGTCTGGGTGAGGTAGAGACTCATCCCGATCGCAGTGCCGATGAAAAGGGTGATGCCCACCCATTTCAGAACGCGTCCCGGCATGACCCCATACTCGCGTCATGACAAGATCGCGGCTGGTGATCGCGTTCAAAGGTAATCCGAACGTTGCATCGGTCCAAGGGACGCCGGTCTGACCTGAAAGCGCGAGAGGACCTACAGGTCAGCACAGGGCGTAGACGAAGTCCTCATTGGACTGGCCGCCTCCCCAGCCCAGTCCCTTGATCGTCACCGTGGAGTAGGCGCACCGTGGGACGGTGAACGACACCGAGAAGTATCCTGAGGCGTTGGAATAGGCGCCTGTCGCCCAGTACCAGGTCGAACCGCCGTCGATCCGGTAGTAGATGTCACCACCGCCGCTGAAGTTGTAGGCGTACACGTAGATGGGGCCGATGTATCCGGCGCGTCCTTCGGCCCGGACTCCAGTCGGGCCTGCAGCCGGGCGCGTTCGGTGCTGCTCAGCGGCCGGCGCCGCAGCAGGTCGGGCCAGCCGTCCGGCCGGGTCGGCACTGCCCCCTACCCCCGGGGGTTTCCGACACGGCGGCCTGGACCTCCTGTAGCTATGACGAGCTGCCACCCGACGAGAGTCCTATGGCATCGGCCGGAGAGAGGTTCCGTGGTGGGTACCGAATGGAGCTGATCAGCCGGTCAGGCGGGCAGCACGTTGTCCGCGAATGCGCCCTGCATGTTTCCGCGCTCCTCGAAGACGAACACAATGTACGTCTCGAAGTATTCACCTGGCTGCCCCGCGACGCGCGCGATGCCGACCTTGGTGCTGGCCTTCCAGACCAGTTGCGTGAAGTGGCCGGCGCCGGATGAGAACTGGGCGGCGGCGAAGTCGTAGGCGGCGATCTCGTCGTACCACTTCTTGACCGCGACCGATCCGGGCAGGGCTTCAGCGTCGCCGCCCCAAAAGATGTTCTCGCCCGTCTGCGTGCGCAGGCCGGTGTGACCGGCCTTGAGCCCTTCCTGCTCAGAGCGGGAGGAAGCCCGCTCTAACGCATAGGCGTTGAGTTCCGGGTCCATGACCATGGGCGGCGCGTGGTGCTTGGCGCGGTAGGCGTTGGCTTCGGCGAGTGCTTCGGCCTGGAATTCCGGCGTGGTGGCGTTGGGCAGGGCAGGGCGGGTTCCCGTCATGAGACATCCTTCGAACAGCGCTAGGGAACGCCGGTCCGGATCACGATCGCTACACGTCGTGGCCATATACCGGCGGTGGAGGACGAGCAGGGCGACCTCTACCGCGGCCGCCCTGCTCATCCTCCACCGCCTGCACAAATCCGCCAGATACAGTCCGTGTCCGACATCGGACACTTAGCCACCACCTCAAGATTGTTCCTTCTTCAAAAGTCAACATCCGTCCCGGGAGGCACACCAGTGGCCGTGCTCGCACCCCGCCCGACCGGCCCGCTCGCCCTCGGCGGGCACAGCGAGGCGGATCTGTCGCTCAGCGCCGCGGCCCGCGCCGCCATCGAGGCCGGCGTGCCGGAGTCGCCGCGCCGCGCCGCGCCTACGCCCGCGACTGGAGCGCGTTTCTCGCCTGGTGCGCCGAGCGCGGCCGCGTCCCGATCCCCGCGACGGCTCAGACCGTCACCGAGTACATCACGCATCTGACCGTCGCGCCCTCGGTGCGCACCGGCCGGCCGCCGGCCCCGCCGTCCATCGAGCGCGCGCTGGCCGCGATCCGCACCATGCACCACGCCGCCGACGTCGACCCGCCGCAGACCAAGGGCGCCCGCAAGGTGCTGTCGGGCTACCGCGAGCGCCTGGCCCTGGCCAAGGATCCGGCCGCGCGGCCGCGCAAGGCCGACGCGGCCGTCCCCGACGCGCTGTGCGCCATGCTCGCCACCCTCGACCGCTCGACATTAGCCGGCAAGCGCGACGCCGTGCTGCTGCTGCTGCTGCTGGGCTACGCCTGCGCCGCCCGCGTCAGCGAGCTGGCCGCGCTCGACATCGCCGACGTCGCCGAGACCCCCGACGGGCTGCTGGTCACCGTCTACCGGCGCACAAGGGTGGCCATTCCCTACGGCCGCATCCCCGCCACCTGCTCGGTGCGCGCCGTGCGCGACCTGCTGGCCGCCATGGCCGAGGCGGGCCGCACCGCCGGCTGCTGCTGGTGCGCATCGACGAACACGGCCGCGTCGCCGCTCCGATGACCCGGGCCGGGCGCCCGATCGGCGACCCCGACGGCCGGATGACCCCTGAGGCGATCGCCGACGTCGTGGCCCGCATCGCCGCGGCCGCCGGCCTGGAGGGCCGGTGGACCGGCCACTCGCTGCGCCGCGGATTCGCCACCGCCGCCCGCCGCGCCGGCGCGAACCTGGAGCGCATCGGCCGCCACGGCGGATGGGCCGACGGCTCCCGCGCCCTGCTCGGCTACCTCGAAGAGGGCGACCCTGGACCGACAACCCCGTCACGGGGCTGTAGAAGCCCACCCACGTGGGCGGGTGCCACCTAGGTCCTTGCATAGGCCAACACCTAGGTACCTAGGCTTGGCCATGGGTGTCCCGGCTCGCGTTGGGCGTAGATGAGCCCCACCCGGACGGCGGCCTGTGTGGTGAACCGGCCGGTTGCACACGCCCTATCCGGTAAGAGCGCTGGAGAGACGGTGCCGGCCAACGTGTTCGCGCTGATGGGCCCTCGCGAGCTGCTCAGCTCACCGTCCGGCGTACGTCGAGTGGTGAGCTGAGCAGGTCGACGTACGCCGGGCGGTGGAGCCGGGCGACGGCGGCTCCACCGCGCCGGCGGACGTGCCGGGCATGGATGCCGTCACCCGTTACACCAGCCTGCTGTCCGACCGGCTCGACACGCTGATCGGCGCCGATCGGCTGACGTTGCGGTCTGGGTCTTGACACCCGAAGACGGTCAGACGGTGCGCTTGGCCCAGAAGTGGATTCCGATCTGGGCGAACTGCGACAAGGGAACGGCACTGGTCGATTGGCTCTGGCCGAGATGCCTCAAGGTCTGGACGTTCTTCGTCGGCAGGGTGCCCCCCGGGCCCGCGACGGCAGTCGGATGGAACCACTTCTGGCTGTCGGTGTTGTTGCAGGTCGCCACGATGACGTCCACCGTGTTCTTGGCGGTCAGACACAGCGGAGCGCCGCTGTCGATACTGGCCCGCAGGGTGTAGATGAAGGCGCTCTGACCGCCACCGGACGAGACGGTGGCCGTCTGCGCCCACTGACCGAAGCTGCTGTTCGTGTCGCTCTTGAGCACGACATCTGACCCGTTGAAGTTGGCGGAGGCACCACCGGGCGGTTCGACCTGCAGGTCCCCCTTTTCCGCGCCCCGGCGGCGTGCTGGTGGGCCCGGCAGACGGTGGAGTCGACGTTGATGTCCCAGGCGATCAGCTGCTTCGCGTCCGCCTGGGCCTGCAGCTCGGCGAAGATCCGCTGCCAGGTGCCGTCCCGCTGCCAGCGCCGGAACAGGTCGTACACCCGGCCCCAGGGCCCGTACCGCTCCGGCACATCCCGCCACGGTGTCCCGGTCCGTGTCCGCCACCGTATGCCGTCGATCAGCTGCCGCCTGGCCCATATCGGCGGCCGGCCCGGCTTCGCGCCCATCGGCAACAACGGCTCCAGCCGGGCCCACTGCGCATCCGTCAGATCTCCACGTGCCACAGGACAAGATCATCCCACCTCAAGATCTACTTCCGATACACGCCCTAGCGCCGACCACTCCCCGGCCCATGCAGCGCCCACCGCGAACCCCGTGATCACCGGGATCGCGCGCAGCAGCCGCGGCCAGCGCGGTGGCGCGGTCGGGACCGCCTTGCGGAAGCGGCGCCGTACGGGCTGGCCGCCCCTCGCGCGGAGCACGAGTATGGTGGCGCGCATTTCGATCACCATGGTGATGATGACCATGGGGATGACCTGGGCGACAGTGGAAAAGTAGCTCTCGGGGATCGAAGCCGTCATGCCCGGTGACCGCGGGATCGGCACCAGACGTTACATGCGCCCGCCAGCGGATTCGGGCGGGCTAGTGGGGGTGCCGTTGCGAGCGGCAGCAGCCGTCAGGCCGTCCAGGGTGCGCTCGCTCAATACCGGTCACCAGCGTTTCGGGGATGGATTTCGAGGCGACTTTTCTCCGCCATCCGCAGCCATCACACCGAGGCATTGCGAATGATGACGGTCCCGTGTCGCCGTCTACGATCGGGCATGCCGCCCCAGAGGAGTGATCGTTGGAACAGGAGCCGTTGATTCGGCCCGCCTACGAGTTCGTCGCGGGGCTCTGGCCTTTCCTGCTCGCCAGCGCGCTTGTGGTCGCCGTCGTCCTGGTCCTCGCTCTGCGTCGATGAGCGCGCATTCCGCTACCTGCTGGTAACGGCACAGAATCTCCGTCTCTGACCTGTACGTCGAGCGCTGTGACCTGCGGAAACACCAGGCAGGCCGCCTATGCTTCACGATCCCTCGAGCTCCCGAAGGCGTCACGCCGAAGAGCATCGGCCGGTCTCGCGGCCTACTGTGGAGGGTATCCCCCTGTCTGCGAAGGAGAGCCGTGGCTAGCCGTCCTCCGCTCACCCCCCAGTCCGCCGAGATCACCACCGCCACCGTGGAGATCAAGGCGCTGACCGTCAACGGCAAACAAGTGACCCTCGCTGTCTTCCGTCAACTCTATGAAGAACCGCTGTACGACTCCCGCACGTGGCAGTCGTTCGGGACGCCATGGTGTCGAGTCAACTACCACCCGGACCGGTGCGATCGTGACCCGGTCGCACATGAGCATGTGGTGTGGCAGAAGGGCGATGAACTGCGCCGTGCCCGACTCGACCGGCCCTCGGGCAAGCTGGACGATGTTCCACGATTCGATGAGCACCCTGACGACGAGCTGGCGGCCTGCGTGGCCATGGGCAGCATCAGCAATGCCCGGATCACCTCTGTCAAGGGCACGCGCGGTTACTCCACATCATCCGAGTCCGTGCCCGAGAAGCCGGCCGCATACGTCGCCGGGGCGTTCGACACCGGCCGCGAGATTACGGCCAAGCTCTTCCTCTCCTCGCCTAACGTGGCCTCCCTCATGAAGGGCTACGGAGGCCAGCCTCACCCCACTCTCGAGACCGAGCATGCGCGCATCCACCCTGACGCACGGTGGTGCACGGACGCCTCCAGAAGGCGACGCCGGTGAACCCCAGATCGTGGCCTTGCCAGGACACCGCGGCGCCGTTGCGGAGGTGGGCGGTGATCGGGCGGATGATGGTGTGCCCGACCTCGCGCAGCCCGGCGAAGGCCAGCCGGTCGGTCTCGGGGGCGTCGTCTGCCGGCTGCGGGATGTAGGGAATCCGCATGGTAGGCGCACAGCACATCGATGCAGGTTTGCCGCGGCTCTCGGGTCGGGGCGTCGTCCGCCGGCCCGGCCAGGGCGTGCGCGCCGGCAAGTCGCACCGCCGGGGAGTCATGGCCGGGTTGGCCGGCGGCGGTGGCGAACCGGTCGTTGTGCAGCTTGGTGGCCTCGCGCTGCTCGCCGCGGTGTGCGCGCTGCTCGGCCTGCTCGGCCTGCTCGGCCAGCACCTGCGCGGCCTCGTCGTGAGTAGACGTCGAGCACGAGGCAGCAGTAGACCTTGCCCTCCCGGGTCGGGTGCTCGGTGATGTCGGTGACCCACAGCTGGTCAGGCCTGCCCCGGGCGAACAGCCGATCGACCATGTCGGTGGCGGTCGGCACCTGCGGCACGGGGCGCCGGCGGCGATGGCCGGGCAGGCCCTTGATGCCGGCACGGTGCATCAGCATGGCGACCGCGCCATGTCCCACCGCGATGCCGCGGCCCAAAGTGAGTTCGGCGTGCACCCGGCGGCCACCGTAGACGCCCCTGGAGGCGGCATGGACCTGGCGGATCACGCCGGTGAGCCATGCGGTGGCGCACCGACCGAGCTGATGGCGGGCGAGTGCGCCAGGCGTAGTAGCCCGACTCCGACACGCCCATCCCCGGCAACAGACCTGGACAGGCAAGCCTTCTGCGGCCATCACCACGATGGCCTCGAAGCGTCTTTTAAGGACACCACCTGGCGCAACAGCTCACCGGCTCGCCGGGTCACCGCCAGCTCGGCCTCAAGCTCGGCGATCCGGCAGCGGGCGGCGACCAGCTCCAGGTGATCTGAGGAGGTGATGCCGTGCTCCAGGCCGTTTGGCGAGAGGCTCCGCTCCCCGCGCCGTGCTCGCCGCCTCGGCTCTCAGGTCATCGGGGCAATCGATACCCCTGGCGCTCGCGGTCGCCGGCTCGGCTCGGTGTGCGGCGGGTCAGGGTACGAGGACGATGCGGTCGCGGGTGGTGGCGGCGTCGGTCCAGGCTTGTTCGACGTCGGCGAGGGGTAGCGTGCGGACCCGGACGTCGAACGCGCCGCCGGCGATCGCGGATGCGAGCTTCGGTAGCTCTTTGATGAAGTCGCGGCCCGGGACCGAGCCGATACCGCTGCCCACGATGTTCAGGCGGGCCGAACGCAGGGCGGCGGACGGGATGGGGGCGGTCGGGCCGGCGACGGAGCCGATCTGTATCCAGGTGATGGGTGCGCCGCGGTCGCGGCGGGCGGTGAGCATGTCGACCATGGCCCGGGCGCTGGGCTCGCCCCACACGTAATCGATGACCACGTCGACATCGCAGGCGCCCGCGAGTTGGTCGAAGCGGCACGTCCGGTCCGCGCCGAGGGCGGGCAGCTCCGCCAGGAGGACCTCGTCGCGGCCGGCGGCGATGACGTGGGCGGCGCCGAAGCGCTTGGCGACCTGGATCGCCATGCGACCGGCGTTGCCGGTGGCGCCGAGCACGAGCACCCGCTGCTTGCGCGGCGGGTCGACGCGTCGGCGCAGCGCGACCCATGACGACATCACGGGGTTCATCGCGGCTGCGAGCAGCGCGGGATCGATGCCGTGGGGCAGGACGACGCTGCGGTTGAGGTCGATGACGGTACGTTCGGCCATGGTGCCGAGGGTGGTGTCGTCCATGACGGTGTACCGGATGCGACCTTCCGGGTCGCGCACCACAGCGTCCACGCCGGGCACCAGAGGCAACTCGTCGGTGCTGGTGTAGTGCGAGCCGTCGGCCTGGGAACGCACCCGCGGATGCAGTCCTGCGGCGAGGACCTCCACCACCACCTCGTCCTTGCCGTGGGCCACCGGATCGGGGTACTCGCCGTAGCGGGGTGGGGAGTCGAACGAGGTGACGACGGCTGCGCGCATGACAGGGCTCCCGACCGAATAGTTGGTATTACGAATCATCTCAAGGATGGTTCGTAATACGAATTGAGTCAAGTACGCTGGCCGGGTGAGCGTGAAACCACACACGACGCGGGGCGCCGAGACCCGGCCCGACGGCGAGGCGATCGTTGACGCGCTCGCCCAGTGCGCGTTCGTCGTGACGGGCGCGCTCACCAGGGTGGGCGCCGAGCACGACCTGTCGCTCACCCAGCTTCGGGTCCTCGGCATCCTGCGCGACCGCACACTCAAGATGTCGGAGCTGGCCGACTTCCTCGGGCTCGAACGATCGACGATGTCCGGCCTGGTCGAACGGGCCGAGCGGCGCGGGCTCCTCCAGCGCGCTCGCAACCCGGTCGACAGCCGTGCCATCGACGTGTCCATGACCGCCGCTGGTCTGGTGTTGGCCGAGGGGGTCCGCAAGGACCTCGAGCGCGCCTTGGCCCCCGTGACCTCCCGGCTCAACGCGGACGAGCGCCGGATGGTCGCTCGGCTGTTGCAGCGCATGCTCGGCCGTTAGCGTGAACCCCGCCCCGTTCGCGACGTGACGAGTTCGCCGTCGCCGGCCTCGCGGGGCTGAAGGTCTCCGCGCTGCGCGGCGCGCGGGCACTCGCAAAGATCAGGACCGTGTGGTCGGGACCTGGTACCGGCGCTTGTGCCCGGTGACGTCGAGCAGTTGTCCCCCGTTGGCTTCGATGACCCGTTGCGATGCGGTATTGGTGGTGTCACACATGACCAATGCTGCCGGGGAGATGCCGAGAGATCGGGCGATCGGCAGCGCCGCGGCGAGCATGGCCGTCGCGTGACCCTGGCGGCGTGCACCGGGGCGGACGTCATAGCCGATGTGACCGCCGAGCTTCTCCAGTGCCGGGGTGAGTCTGTGGCGGATGGCCAATCTGCCCAGGAAGTGCTCGCCGTCGGCCCACCACAAGGTGGTCATGGGCACGAATCCCGGCCGTACGCCCGATTGGTTCCGCTCGCCGAGCACGCGCGCGGTGTACGCCTCGAAGGCCGCCGAGTCGACCAGAGCCCGCGGGTCGACATCATCGACGAACCAGGGAACCGGATGGTCGTGGTCGGCGCGGAACTCCGCCACCGCGGCCAGGAACGATGTCATCAACCTGCCGGTCGGATCGACGAATTCTGGCATGGCTCCCATGATGCCCGCGAGAGTGGGCCGAGCCGAACCGTTGTCGATTCTCGCCGGGACGAGCAGGCGCGCCGACCGGTTGAGGTGGATGAGGCGGGACGACGACCCGGGCCGGGCGTCCGTCGCCGGGGGTCAACGTGAAGTTCCACGCCCAGACTGCGGGCGGCAGCCCACAGCCTGGGCCGTCGCCAGGACGGCACCACCGACCGCGTACGCGGGGCGGCGAAGGCGCGGGGCGGCCGAGCGGGTGAAGGTGGTGGGTATCGGAGCGCTCTTCTTCAGGGGATGAGGATCGTCTTGCCGCTTGTGTGGCCGGCTTCGGCGTCGCGGTGCAGTGCCGGGAGTTCGGGGAGCGGGCGGGCTGCCGTGATGTCCACGCGCACCATGCCGCTGTCGATGAGGGTGATGAGTTCGGCGAGCTGGGCGGGGTCGTTGCGGGCGACGAAGTGCGTGGCCGTCACGCCGGTTCCGGCCGGGGGTTTCACCGGGATCGTGATCGAGACGATCGAACCGCCGGGACGGACGGCACGGCACAGCGCCTCCGCGGCCTCGGGCGGTATCGGGACGAGGTTGAACACCAGATCCACCGGGCGGTCCAGCGTCTGATGCGGCGGGACCCGTGTGTAGTCGACGATCTGCTCGGCGCCGTAGGCGCGGACTCGTTCGGCGCTGCGGGGGCCGGCGGTGGCGATGACGTGCGCGCCGGCATGGCGGGCCAGTTGGACGGCGAACATGCCGACGCCGCCGCCCGCGCCGTTGATGAGGATCCGGGTGCCTGGTTCGATGCGGGCGTGTTCGAACAGTCCCTGCCAGGCGGTGAGGCCGGCGACCGGGATCGCCGCGGCATGGGCGATCGGAAGCGTGGAGGGGGCGCGTACCAGCCGGGCAGCGGCGGCGGTGAGGTAGTCGGCCGCCGCGCCGCCTTCGTCAAGACGGCCGACGACGTGGTCGCCGATCTTGAAGTGTTCGACGCCGTCTCCGGTCCGGACGACCGTCCCGGCGGCTTCGGAGCCGAGAATGAACGGCAGGTCATGCGGGACGATGTCCTGCATCATGCCGGCCCGGAAGCCGACGTCCGAGGGGTTGAACCCGGCGGCGGCCACACGCACCAGCACCTCCCCCGGTCCAGGGTGCGGACGGGGTACCTGCTCATGGCGGATCACGTCGGGCCCGCCGAAGGCGTGGACGCGCGCCGCCATCATCGACGCGCCCGGACTCTCAACGGACCGGCCCGATACGGGTTCTGCTGTCATGAGTGTTCCTGTCTGAAGCGGCACCAGGCCCTCGCTCCGCACGGGTACCGCTCCTTGCTGATCTTTGAGTGATTCGACCGTAGGACCGATGCCTGAGACGGACAATGCGCGTTCATCTCGGATTCTTAAGAGAGCGTCTTCGCGGTGAGAAGCGTCGCTAGGCTCCGGGGATGGATGTGCTGAGCGATGTGATCGCCGTGATGCGCACCGGTGAGCCGCGATCGGCCCTGGTCGAATGGCCGGTGCCGTGGGGGCAGTGGTTCCGGACGGTGCCGGGAGCGGCGGGATTTCAGATCGTCTTGCGCGGCCCCTGCTGGTTCATCCCCGAAGACGGTGACCCCTTCCCGCTGGCCGTCGGCGACGTGGTGTTCCTTCCGCATGAGAGCCGGCACGGCCTGGCCGACGCTCCGTCCACGCCCGTGGCCGACCACGTCTGTGACCCGCAGGAGGACGTCAGGTTCGAACGCAGATATGCCGCCGCACCGGCCGGCCGGGCGCGCGCCGGCTCCCCGGTCACGGTGACGTTGTGCGGGGCCTACCAACTCGACGCCGCTCGCGCTCACCCGCTGCTGAACGATCTGCCTCCGCTGCTGCACCTGCCCGCACGGCCCGGGCACCATCCCCGGCTGCGCGCCGCGGTCGATCTGCTCCGCGCGGAACTCGAAGAACCCCAGCCGGGCGCCGGCGCCCTCGTGCCCGCTCTGCTGGACACGCTGTTGCTCTACATCCTGCGGGCTTGGCTCGCCGATCAACCGGTGGGCGGCAGGGCCACCGGATGGGCGGCCGCGCTCGCCGACCCTGCTATCAGCGCCGCCCTTGAGGCGATCCACCGCGATCCCGCGCACCCTTGGAGCGTCGCCGGCCTGGGCGCACACGCGGGACTGTCGCGGGCCGCCTTCTCCCGTCGTTTCACAGCGCTCGTGGGGCGGCCACCGCTGGCTTACCTGACCTGGTGGCGGTTGACGACCGCGATGCGGCTGCTGCGCGACTCCGACGCTCCGCTGAGCGTCGTGGCAGAACAGGTGGGGTACGGCTCGGAGTTCGCCTTCGCCAACGCGTTCAAACGCGAACTCGGCCTCGCGCCCGGACGCTACCGGCGCGACAGCCGCTCGTCCGACCAGCCGAAACCGGCGGACTCCGGTCTCGCCCACGCCCCGGCCTCCCATTGACACCGGCCGTATTCATCCGCGACCCCATCGCCGAAGGCGCCGGTCCGTGGACGCGACCGACATGATGATCTAGTACCATGCCGGCTCAGCGGAGCTTGGCATGTCAGAGGAGAGGGCGGGACGCGCTTCCTCCGGTGTCTCGAACCGCCTGACCGGAGGAGCCGATGCTGGGATGACGGCAGAGCGACCAATGCCCACACAAGACGACGTGCTCGGGTACTTCGACACGCTGTCGAACTGGGGACGGTGGGGTGACGACGACGAGCTCGGCACTCTGAACCACATCACCGACGACGTCCGGCTGGCGGCGGCGCGGGCCGTGCGCCACGGCAGGAGCGTCTCGTGCGCGTGGGAGGTCGCCGTGCCGGAGGAGATGGAGCGGTCGACGACGACGTGCCCGTGCGCCGCCGACATGCCGGGTGCCGAGAACATGCCGGCGCCCGGATTCCGCAACGACCGGCGCTGGGGCTTTTCGACCGAGCGTCTCGGCATCACCTTCCACGGCAACACCCTCACCCACCTCGACTCGCCGTGCCACATCTACTGGGACGGCACGATGTACAACGGACGGTCGCACTCGCTGGTCGACGCCGCGACGGGATCGTCGTGGGCGTCCGTCACGGCGGCGGCGAACGGGATCATCACGCGTGGTGTCCTGCTGGACATCGCGAGCGCGCGAGAGGTGCCGTGGCTGGAACCGGGGCAGGGCGTGTTCCCCCATGATCTCGAGGAGGCCGAACGTCGCCAGGGTGTGCGGGTGCAGGCCGGCGATGCGGTACTGCTGCGGACCGGCCATGGCCGCGTCCGGCACGAGACCGGTGCGGCCGGCGGTTTCACACAGGCCGGCTGGCACGCGTCCTGCCTGCCGTGGCTGCATGAACGGGAGGTCGCGCTGATCGGCGCCGACACCCCCCAGGACGTGCAGCCGTCGGGGTACGAAGACGTGTTGATGCCGGTCCACGCCGTGAGCCTGGTAGCCATGGGTCTGTGGATGCTCGACAACTGCGACCTGGAGGCGTGCGCGACGACGGCCGCCGACCTCGGCCAGTGGGACTTCCACCTCGCGGTCGCGCCGGTCCGCTTCGCCGGTACGTCCGGCAGCCCGGTCAACCCGATCGCCACATTCTGACCGCGGCCCGCGCCGATCGGACTGGTGCGGCACATCCGATCGGCGCAGCCGGCTACGCGCGAAGCCGGTGGTCGGTTCCGGTCACGGCACCAGGCGCCGCCACTCCAGACGGATCCGTCGACGCCGTGGGTGGGGACGGCGCTCGGAACACCGACCGGTGATCATCGCGGATGTGCCGTGGCCGGTCATGGCATCACGACCAGTCGCCTGCCTTTGAGGTCGCTTCGCTGCCAGGCGGTCTCGATGTCGCTCAGCGGGACCTTCTCCACGTCGAAGGTGAGCTCGCCGGACCGCGTCCACGTCAGGATCTGCTGGTACACCTCTTCCATGGTCCGCGGGTCGAGCCCCTTGGCCGCGCCGTAGATCTCCACGCCGGACGTGCGCAGGCTCGAAGCGGCGAGGGCGAGCTCACTGCCGGCCGACTCGCCGATCTGGACCACCCGGGTCGGCTTGCCGAACGCGAACGACCTCGGCACCAGCGCGCGCAGCAGGATCTCGCTGGGCCTGCCCCACAGGTAGTCCACGACGACGTCGTAGCCGCCGTCCCCCTTGGCGTCGAGGTACGCCTGCGCCAGAGCCTCGTCGGAGACCGCGGTGTTGATCACCGTGTCGGCCCCGATGGCCTGTACCTCGCGCAACTGGTCGTCGTCGCGGCCGGTGGCGACGATCCGGCCGGCGCCCAGCAGCCGGGCCACCTTGACCGCGAGCCGCCCGGCCACCCCGGTGGCGCCCTGCACCAGCACCGTCTCCCCAGGGACGAACCCGGCGGCCGCTTTCATCGACATCGCGGTGATGGCCGAGGCCATCACGGTCGCCACGGCCGGGTCGACGTCGTCGGGGATCGGCACGTAGGAGCCCTTCGGTACCACGGCCTTCTCGGCGAGCGCGCCGTAGGGCAGGCGGATGTCGCCGAACCCGACGAGCGTGCCGTCCGGGAGGGCGCCGATGCCGTCGAAGGCAGGGATCACCGGGAACCGGCCGAGGTACTTCTCGCCGGCGTAGTGCGTGCCGGCCGCGATCGCCTTGTCGACGTTCTCGACGGCGACCGCCTTGACGTCGATGATCACCTCGCCGTCGCCGGCCACCGGATCGGGGAAGTCCTCATAGCGCGGGATGCCGCCGGCCTCGTGGAGCACCGCCGCCTTCATCCCAGCTCCTGACCGAATAAGCGGGCGATCCGCGTCTGCCACGCCGCGAGCACGCGAGGCGGACGGGCCGGAGCGTGGTTGAACCCGTGGTGGTGCGCATGGTGGTGCGCACTGTGGGGCGCGCCACCGTGCGAACGGTGGTGCGGGAGCGAGTGCCGCCACCCGTGGTCGTGGCGGACCCGGCCCTGATGGCCGGCCGGCCGCTCGGTGTGCACGGGAATGCCAGGTATGCGATGGGTCGCCCAGTGCAGCAGGTCGCGGAGCGAGTGCCGGTGTCTCATCGTTGCCTCCTCTGACGCGTTTCTCTATCACTGATAGAGAACTCTATCACTGATAGAGTGCGCAAGGGAGGTAGCGGAATTGGTTCTGGACAAGCAGCGGATCGTCACCGAGGCCGTCGCGCTACTGGACGCCGAGGGCCTGGACGGCGTGACGACGCGCAAACTGGCCGCCCGGCTCGGCGTACGGTCGCCGACGCTCTACTGGCACATTCCGAACAAGGCGGCGCTGGTCACCGCGATCGCCGAGGCGATTCTCGATCAGCAGTTCCCCGAGCTGGCATCACCCGCGCCGGAGGAGCGCTGGCAGGACTGGCTGATCGGGCTGGCCGGGCGGCTGCGGCGTGCGTTGCTGACCCACCCGGACGGAGCCCGGATCATCGCGGCCTCCCAGCTGTCCCTCAAGATGGCCGCCATCTCCGAACTGGCGATGAGCACACTGGTCGGGCGGGGCATTCCCCTGCGGCAGGCTCGCCTGATCGTGTTGACGGTGTTGCGCTTCACCGTCGGCTACGTCCTGGAGGAACAGGCCGGCCGCCCCGACGCCGACGCCTTGGACGGCTTCGACATGGTCGCGTACGCCACGGCGTATCCCACCGTGATGGCCGGGGTGGCCGAGTACTTCCAACCCGGCCGCACCGTCGACGATCTGTTCCGCGACTGCCTGGAACAGATCATCCATGGCCCTGCCGCGCAGTCCGGCCCCACATCCTGACCGGTCAGCCGCTCCGCAGGCGAGTGAGCCCTGACACGAGCGCTCCGAGTCGCGCAGCAGAGCAGGCCGGCATCGTCGCCGTCTCCACAGGCCCTCGCCTGTGGAACAGCCGTCCCGGCGGGGAACATGGTGGCCTTCCTTCGCAGGCGTGGCACCTCGGGAAATCGGTGATGTGATGCCGTGGCCGGCCGCGGTCCTGGTGAATCAGCGGGCGAGGTGGTCGAAGGCGTCGGCGAGTTCTGCGGGGCCGATGACCTCGATGTCGGCGTCGTAGCGTGCGATGGCGGCCGCACGTATCCAGCGACCTGCTCGCCGGTGCCGGCACCACCCTCGACGACGAAGAACGTCGAACCTGGCGGTAGCTGCCGGGACAGGGGCGATTCCTCACGCTGTCGCGGTGAGGAACCGCGTCTGGATCTGGGTGGGGCGACCGGCCACGGTCACCTGGAAGTGGTCGACCGCCGTCACCTCGTCCGAGTTGTCCGCGTCGTCCGCGTTGCCGACCCGCCAACCGGTCTTGGCGAACAGTGCCAGCCAGGCGTCGCGGGATTGGATGGTGTGCAGCGGTCCGGCGCCGCCGAACTTGACATCGTCCACAGTGGAGACGACGAGGTCGGAGTCGAGGTCGGCAGCGTGCACCTCGGCGGTCATGGCCAGGGTGCTCCCTGCCGCCGCGCGGTCGAAGAGCCCCGCCATCAGTGATGCGACGTCGCCGGGTTCCAGGAACAGGGCGAGGTGCTCGGCGAGGAACAGGGTCGGCCGGTGGGCGCCGTGCCCGGCGCGCGCCAGGACCTCGGCGACATCGTCGGTGTGGAGGTCCACCGCGACCAGGGCGAGGTGCGCGGTGTCGGTGCCCGTCGCTTGGAGGCGGCGAGCCTTGTCCGCGACGATGCCGGGCAGATCGAGGTCGAAGAACCGCACGCCGGAGTGCCGCAACCGCAGCGCGCGGTCGTCGTAGCCGGCGCCGAGGTTGACGACCTGGGTGACCCCCGCCGCGATGGCGTGCAGCACGAGCTGGTCGAAGTACGCGGCGCGGGGCGCCAAAAGCGCGAGGGACAAGGAGATGTCGCTGGGCTCGCCGTCCGGGCCGATGGCCCGCAACCCCTGGACGAGCGCACGCCCGGCGTCGGGGTCGCCTTCGGCGGTGGACGGCCGCTCCAACTCGGCGCGCCCGAGGGCGCACACCTCGCGGATCATCGTCAGCAGCGGATTCTCCCGCGTCATGGTCTGCTCCTTCGGTGCTGGACGCGTGCGTCCGGGCAGGTGCGATCGCGCGGCGGCACATGCCGCCACGGCGAGGAACGAGGAAGAGGGAATAGGGAATGAGGAAGCGGTCCGACGGGCCCCGATCGGGCGCGCTACGCGTCACCCGGGTCCGGCAGACCGGCGGTGATCTTGTCGAGCAGCACCTGGAGGGTGGCTCGCTCCGACTCGGTCAGCGGCGCGAGGATCGATTCGTCCGCCGCGGCCATGGCCTCGTCGCGCCCGGCGATGAGCGCGACCCCGGCGTCGGTCGCGAAGACGCGCTTGCTGCGTTCGTCGCCGTCCTCGAAGCGGCGTTCGACGAGTTCTCGCGCTTCGAGCCCGCGCAGGACGCCGGAGACGTTCGCCGCGGTCGTACGGGTCGCCCGCGCGATGTCGCGCTGGATGGCGCCGGGATTGGCGGCGAGATGGCTCAGCACGAACGCCTGCTGCAAGCTGAGGCCTCGCGCGCGGATCCACTCCTGCCCCGCCCGCACCTGGGCCCAGGTGATGACCCTGAGACTTTTCAGGGGACTGGTGAGGAGGGCTTCCGGCTGATCCATACCTCGACCATAAATGTTAAGGACTTAACAGTCAACTCATTAAGCGATCCAGGCCATGCGGGACGCCCTGCGGCGCTACCCGCCAAAGCGGGCATGCCGGCCCGCTATGGATGAACCTGGAAGTGCTTGCCCGCGTCGCCGTGACAGGCCTCCGCCAGGCCACCGCCGCGATGCTCCCGCGCGATGCTCCTGCGCAAGGTGGTCAAGCAGAGCACGGCCGCAGGTTCAGGATGGCCGACGTCGGCGAGAGCCGGACGACAGGCCCTGTCTCACGAAGAGATCGTCGCCCGCGCCTTCGAGGGCCTCTATCCTGACCGGTGAGTTCGAGGGTCTCGGTCCCAGCCGGTGAGCCGTCGCCCCGGAGACGCGGCGCGCCGGCCGGTCGCCGTCCGAGATGTCGCCGCAGGCCGACCGTGGCCGGGGCCGCGCGGGCGGCGGTGATCGTGTCGTGGTGTCGGCGGGGCATCGGCCGGGTGAGGGCTGAGCGTCAGGGCAGGAAGGTGCCCACCCGCTTGACGGTGCGGATCACCGGTGCGGTCTCCAGTTCGCGCACACCGTGGAGCGGCGCGACCCGCTCGGTGAGGTAGCGGTAGAGGTCGCCCGTGTCTCGGCAGGTCACACCGGCCATGAGGTTGGTGGGGCCGGTGGTGGCCGCCACCACGTCGGCCTCAGGGTGGGCGGCCATGGCTTCGCCGACCGAGACCAGGGCCGACGGCTCGACCTTCATCCACAGCCAGGCCTCGGCGTGGTAGCCCAGGGCCTGCGAGGAGATCTCGACGTCGAACCTGAGCATGTCGCCGGACCGCAGTTCGCCGAGGCGGCGTCGCACGGTCGTGTGCGACCATCCGGTGGCCGCCGCCAACTCGCCGAACCCGGCCCGCCCGTCCTGCGCCAGCACGCGCACCATGGCGTGATCCCGCACACTCAGCGAGACCTGTTTCTCCTGCGGCAGAGCGGGCCGGATCCGCTCGGCCTGCTCGTCGGTGAGTACCGCGACCCGGCTGCGCCACCCGGCGAACATGTGCAGGGTCGCGTGTGCGGACATGGCCACGATGCGCGGCGTCCGCGGCAGCTTCTTCAGCAGCAGGGCGTCATCGTCCTGGTCGCCGCCCGCCTGGACGCCGCAGGCGATCTCGGTGCCGCCGGACAGCAGGCGGACCCAGACGGTGTCGTCGCGCCGGGCGATGGCCTCCGCCACCTGGCCTGCCGCGTCGGGCGTGCACACCAGGCGCACCGACCAGGAGGTGCGGCCGAAGCGCCGGCCGTTGAGCCAGCCGGCCACCCGCAGGACGCCGTGCGCGCGGAGCTTGCGGTAGCGGCGGGCGACGGTGTGCTCGGAGACGTCCAGCGCGTCGGCGATCGTGCGGAAGGAGGCGCGGCCGTCGATCTGCAGCGCGTGCACGAGAGCGTAGTCCATCGCATCCAACGTGCTAGTTATCGCCATATTTCATTATTACAGGCTATTTATCGCGACGAAGTGGCACGTGAGGTGCGTGGTCGCCGGCATGACGGGACTCTTGACGCATGAGCACTTACCTGGTTTTCGGCGCGACCGGCAACGTGGGCAGGAGGGTGGCCGAGCGGCTGGCCCGCGGTGGTGCCGCCGTACGGGCCACGAGCCGTAACCCTGAGGCCGCGAAGCCACCCCAGGGCGTCGAGGTGATCACTCCCGATCTGGAGGCGCCGGGCGCCCTCGACGACGTCGACGCCGCGTTCCTCATGTGGCCCTTCCACTCGGCCGAACCCGCCCGCCCCCTCGTCGACGCGCTCAAGCGCCGCGTCCGCCACGTCGTCTTCATGACAGGCGGCGGCGCACTGCCCGGAGTCGCGCCCGAGGAGCAACCCAACCCGGTCGCCCGCTGGCACGCCACCGTCGAGCGGCTGATCGAGCGGTCCGGCATGGACTGGACGGTGCTGAGCCCCAGCACCTTCATGGCCAACGTCCTGTGGTGGAGCACGCAGATCAAGGCGGGCGACAGCGTCCGCGGGGCCTTCGGCTCGCTGGCGATGACGCCGATCCACCAGGACGACATCGCGGCGGTAGCCGTACACGCGCTGACCGAGCCCGGGCATGAAGGACACCGCTACACCCTCACCGGGCCCGAGGTGCTGACCCAGGCAGAGCAGGTGCGACTGATCGGCGAGGCCATCGGGCGCCCACTGCGCTGGCAGGAGCTGACGCTGGAGCAGGAACGCGCCCGGCTACTGGCCGATCCCGGCTTTCCCGCCGGCTTCGTCGACGAGCTGCTCGACGGCTACACCACGATGGCCGCCGCCCCGCGTCCGCAGGTCACCTCCGCGGTGCCCGACATCACGGGGGCGCCCGCCACGACACTGTCGGCGTGGGCCGCCGAGCACGCCGCCGCCTTCGGCGGGGCCCGGCGATGAAGGTGATCGTCACCGGCGCCGGCCTCGGCGGGCTGGCCCTCGCCACCGGGCTGCGCGGCGCCGACATCGACGTGGCCCTCTACGAGCGCGACCAGTCGCCACTCGTCCGTCGCCAGGGCTATCGGCTGCATCTCAGCGACGTGGGCATCGACGCGCTCACCAGCGTGATGCCCCCGGAACGGCGAGCCGCCTTCTTTGCCACCGCTCACATACCCTCGCCCCGCTTCGTCCGCTTCGATCCCATGCTCGAGGAGTTCGAGGTCCTCGAACACGGCGGACTCCACCTGTCGATCGACCGGCAGACGCTCCGCGACGCACTACTGGGCGAGGTGGCGGAGACGATCACGTACGGCATGCGGCTGACCGGCTTCGAAGTCGAGGCCGACCACGTGGCGGCGCGCTTCGACGACGGCACCACCGTCACAGGCGACGTCCTGGTCGGCGCCGACGGCATCAACTCCGCGGTCCGCCGCCAGTACCTGCCGCACGCCCGCATCGTCGGCACCGGCCTCGTCCAGCTCTACGGCAAGATCCCGGTCGAGCTGGCCGAGGGCATGGACAACGTGTTCACCGCGATCATCGGTCCAGGTCATCGCATAGTGGGCGTCGCGCCCACCCGCGACTACGCCACCTGCTCCTTCGGCGCCCGCGCCGAAGACCTCCCACCCGGCCTGCACACGATGACGCAGAACCAGCTCAGGGCCCTCGTCATGGACATGACAGACGGCTGGCACCCTCTCGTCCGGCGGATGATCGCGCAGTGGCACGAAGTCTTCCCGCTGGAGCTGCGCACCAGCGTCCCGATCCCACCCTGGCGGACCACCCAGGTCACGCTGCTCGGCGACGCCATCCATGCCATGAGCCCGGCTGCCGGGGCCGGGGCCAACCTGGCCCTGCGCGACGCCGCGGCGCTCACCGCGGCACTCGCCCACGGTGGCCCGCTCGTCCCCGCGCTACGCTCCTACGAGCAGGAAATGATCGACTCCGGATTCGCCGCGGTCCGCATCTCCGCCGCCAACGGCGCCCGTGTTCTCGGCCAGGACCCTCTGCCCGGTTGACGGCGCATGGCCCCCCGTCGAACGTCTGGCCGAGGGTGTGGCACTACGCCGGGAACAGCCACCGCAGTGCGGTGAGGCTCTTGGTGAGGTAGCTGCCGTGGCCGGTGTCGATTCCGTAGGCCATGTCCTCGAAGACGCTGCACCTGGCGTAGAAGGCGGCGCGTGCGCTGATCGCCTCGGCCTCGTGGGCGCCGGTGCGGTACCTGCTCAGGGCCGCACGTACGGCGAGGGGTCCGAGGTCGCGGTGGATGAGGCCGAAGTCATAGGCCGGATCGACGATCGCGGCGTCGCTCCAGTCGATGACGCCGGTCACCGCCCGCCCGGCCGGGTCGACCAGGACGTGTTCGATCCCCAGGTCGTTGTGGGAGAACGCCAGAGCGTGCCCGTCGGCGGGCGGCGGCGCGTCGAGGAACGCCTCCACCGCGTGGCGGTACACCGGCGGCACCTGGTCGGCGACCATGGCGTAGGTCTCCGCGGCCTCACGTAGCCACAGCTCCTTGGGCTGGTCATCGGTGTCCACCAGTTCGGCCATCCGCCCGATCGGAACACCGTGCAGCGCGTTCAGCAGCTCGCCCAGCGTCGCGGCGATGGCGGCGGTGTCGGCCGATCGCCGCGACGCGGCAAGATCGATGAGCGGTGTGCCGGGGAGTTTGAAATAGGCCAGGCAGCCCTCCTCCGCGACCGTGAAGCTCGGCTCGGGGACGGGCACCGGTGAGATGTCCGCGACGGCCGCCAGAAGGCCGGCCTCGTCCCTCACCTGCGCGGCCCGGACCGCCAGGTCGGGCTCCTTGGAGAAGCGTACGATCAACTCGCCGTTGACCTCGTAGGCGATGTTGTCCTGACCTTCGCCGAGGAGCACCACCGAGTGGACCAGATAGCCGGGCAGCCGCATGGCCACGACATCCTGGACGTCTCCGGCATGATCGCGGCCCCGGCTCTGCATCCCGCGACTCTAGTACGGCGCCGGGAACGGTGGGGCGGCTGTTGACGCCGAGGCCTGTGATCCGCGGTCCGCGGCGCGCCGCCCGTCACGGTGCTCAGCGCCCTCGGCCGGATCGCCTTCGACCTGACCCCTGGTCGGATCGGCGCCGAACGACGACGGACGACCGCGGTGGGGTCGCGGTCGCCCGCCCCCACCAGACCGGCGGCTCCTGGGAAGCCGCCGGTGCGTGGGTAACGCGTCGATGAGGTCTAGGACTCAGCCCAGCCAGGTCCAGATCTCATTGGGGCCGGTATTGCAGGTGTACTGCAGGAGTTTCGCGCCATTGGCGGTCGAGGCGTTCTGGACGGCGATGCATTTCTGGCTCTTCGCGTTTCTGATCATGTAGTACTCGTATCCCCCCTGGGTGGTTCTGGCGTTGTCCTGGAACCACCGCTGATTGGCGCCGTAGTTGCAGGCGTACTGAATGATGGGGGCGTTGTTGTCATAGGATGCGCCGTAGACGGTCAGGCATTTCCCGCTGGAGCGATTGACGATGATGAAGCTGTCGTCCCCGGCGGGCACCCATTCCCACTGCTCATTGCTCTGCCTCGGGCTGACGCAGCTCCAGATGTCCAGCTGGACGTTTCCGCTGGCGAAGTTCGGGTTGTCGATGCACTTCTGCGAGCCGAAGCCCCGGATGACCCAGTAGGTGGCCGCGTTCGCGGGAGATGACGCGGCCAGCACCGTGACACCGAGGACGACGGCACCGAACAACGCCATGATGGAACGACGCATTTTCATATGGTTCCTTTCATCACCAGTCCGACAGCGCACGCTGTCGCGGACGCCGATCCCCCTCCTGACCGACCTCTCTCCCCGCAGTGCACGGCGGTGAGCGGGATGACGATGGACCGGCGGCGAGTGTGCTGACATGTGCCCTCCTGGCTTCGCGGGTGCCCGGGTGGTGCGCCCTACGACCCGGAATCGCCGACCGGTGGTGAGCCGGCGGCCGGGATCCGGGATCTGTCCGGGGCGGCAGGTGCTCGTGCGGCCCGATGATGGCACCGACCGCTACCGACACACTCCTCAGCGCCTACTGATGCACTCCTGGACGCCGGACGCGCAGGTCAGGGCCGCTTTCAGGCGGTATGTACGTGAAATGAGCGCGGCATGCGCGCAGGCTCGTCCGGCGATCGCGACCCCGGCCGTAGCAGGGTGATCCGGCCGTAGGGTCGTCCACGCTCGGGCCGGCGCTCGCGTGCGTCGTCATCGGCGGCCGCCCCTGGATGGCCATCGGCATCGGTATTACTGTGCAGCTGTGGTGATCGACGCCTTCGAGCGTTCGGCCGGCGATCCGCCCATCGACTTTCGGATGCTGGGGCCCCTGGCGGTCGAGACCGCCGGTGTCGAGCGGGTGATCGGCGGGCCGCGCGAGCGCACCGCCCTGGCGATGCTGTTGCTGGAGCGCAACCAGGTCGTCCCGCGTGATCGGCTGATCGAGGCGGTGTGGGCCGACGACCCGCCGTCGACGTGCCATCAGCAGGTTCAGACGTGCATCTCGCTGCTGCGCCGGAGTCTGGCGCTGGCCGGCGCCGCCCACGTGATCGAGACCCGACGACCGGGTTACCGCCTCCTGGTCGAGGACCGGCAGGTCGATCAGAGCCGGTTCGACGCGCTGGTCGCGGCCGGCCGGCGAAGCCTGGCCGACGATCCGGCCACGGCGGAACGGCTCCTGCGTGAGGCGCTGGGGTTGTGGCGTGGACGGCCACTCGCCGACATCGACAGCCCGCTCGTCCGGAAGATGACCTTCACCCTTGCCGAGGCGGAGTGCGCCGCGGCGGAGGACTGGTTCGACGCGCTGCTGGCGCTCGGCCGGGTCGAGGAGGTCTGCCTGGAGGCGGCGGCGCTCGTCGTCCGGCAGCCGCTGCGTGAACGGTTGCTGCGCCAGCACATCACCGCGCTGTACCGGGCCGGACGTACGGCCGACGCGCTCGCCGCCTACCGCCGGGCCCGGGACCTGTTCGTCGAGGAGCTGGGTGTGGAGCCGGGTCCACAGCTCCAGGATGTGCAGCGTGCGATCCTGGAGCACGACGCCGGCCAGTGGACGGCACGGTCGGCACGGTCGGCGCAGCCGCCGTCCCCGCCGGTCACCTCGGCCGTCACCCCGCCGGCCACCTCGCCGGCCACGTCAGCCGTCGCCCCACCGGTCGCGTCACCGGTCGCGTCACCGGTCGCGCCGGCCGTCACATCGGCGGTGCCCAGGCAACTGCCCCGGTTCGCCGGCGACCTCACCGGCCGGGAGCACGCCGTCGCGCGCCTGCGCGCGCATCTGTCGTCGGGCGCCACGACCGCGCCCATCGCCGCGCTCAACGGACCGGGAGGTGCGGGCAAGACCGCGCTGGCGATCCACGTGGCGCACCTGATCGGCGACCGGTTCCCGGACGGGCAACTGTACGTGACGTTCGGCGGGGGCGGCCGGCGCCGCCGGTGGACCGACGTCGATGTGCTGGAGCGGCTCCTGCGCAGTCTCGGCGTGCCGGGCGCGGGCATCCCGCACGAGGTCGACGACCGGTTGTCGCTGTACAGGACCATCATCGCGGGCCGGCGGCTGCTGCTGGTCCTGGACGACGCGGCCGACGAGGGCGATGTCCGCGAGCTGCTCCCGGCCACACCCGGCTGCGCGGCCATCGTCACCAGCCGGCCCCGCCTGACCGGCCTGGACGATGTGCTGCACGTCGACGTCGACGTCTTGGGGCCATCCGAGGGCGTCCGGCTTCTCCTCCACCTGACCGGTCGCCGCATCGGCGCGGGCGAACTCGACGCGACGCGGAGCCTGGTCGACCTGTGCGGAGGCATGCCACTGGCACTGCAGATCGCCGGCGCCCGGCTCGCCGCCCGTCCGCACTGGACCGTCGCCGGCTTCGCGGCGCGGCTGGAGTCGGAGCGGCGCCGCCTTGACGAACTGGCGCACGGCGACCTCGCTGTCCGTCCGAGCATGGCGCTGTCCTACGCGAGCCTCGGCGCGCAGGCACGCCGGATGTTCCGCCGGCTCGGTGTGCTGGAAGTGGAGGATTTCGCAGCCTGGGTGGCCGCGCCGCTCCTCGGCACGACCATGGACGAGGCCGCCGAAGTGCTGGAGGATCTGGTCGGCGCCCGCCTGGTCGAGGTCGGCGGCAACGAGCAACGGGGCCCGCGGTACCGGATGCACGAGTTGCTGCGGGTGTTCAGCCGCGAGCGGCTGGCCGCCGAGGAGTCGGCCGACGACCGGACCTCCGCCCTGGCCCGGCTGCTCGGCTGCCTGCTGCATCTGGCCGAGGAGGCGCGCCGGCGGTACTACGGCGGTCCTGACCAGTGCATCATCCGCAGCGAGGCCACCCGGGTGCCTCTCGATGCGGCATCGGTGAACGCGCTCGTGTCCGACGGGTGGCGGTGGATGGAAAGCGAACACCCGCTTCTGGTGACCGCGGTCACGCAGGCCGCCCGGGCCGGGCTCACCGAGTTGAGCTGGGACATCGCCAACGCCAGCCTCACCCTGTTCGAGGTGGGGGCCCACCTCAACGACTGGCGGTCCAGCGCGACGGTCGCCCTGCAGGCGTCCCGGCGCGCCGGAGACCGGCGCGGGGAGGCCGTCATGGAACTGACGCTGGGCGAACTGGGCACTTTTCATTCCGACCCGCACACAACCCTGCGGCACATGGCCACCGCGACCCGGCTCTTCGAAGCGATCGGCGAGCGGCACGGCCACGCGCAGGCCGTTCGCGGCACGGCCAGCGCGATGCTCGCCCTGGGGCGGCTCGTCGAAGCCGCGGACGGCTTCCGTGAGGCGCAGCGCCTGATCGCTCCCATCGACAACCCGTCGACCAAACTGCACATCCTCTACAAACTCGCCTTGATCGAGATCGGCCAGGGCCGGCTCGATCGTGCGGACGCCCCACTGCTGGAGGGGCTCGCGAGCGCCGATGACCGCATCGACCGGCGTGTCAAGCTCATGCTGTCGCAACGTCTCGGCGAGATCTACCTGGAGCGTGGCGAGTGGGCGCGGGCGACGCAGGTGCTTCGCCCCGCGTTGAGCGGAACCCAGGCCGCGGGCGACAGGATCGGCGAGGTTTACCTCCGCCTGGCGCTGGGCCGCACGGCCGCCCGGATGGGCGACATGGCCGAGGCGGAGGCACAGTTCACCACCGCACTGGACATGGCTCACCGGCTCTGTGTCACGGTGTTGCACGGCCGGCTCCTGCTGGCACTCGGTCAGGTGTACGCGGCCGGCGATCGACGGCACCTCGCCGAGCCGCTCATGCTGCAGGCACTGGCCGTGTTCCGCGACAGGGGTCTGGTCCTGTTCCAGGTCTCGGCCCTGGAGGCGCTGGGACTGCTCCACCGGTCCGCCGGAGATCGCGACGGTGCCGAGGCGGCGTGGCAGCAGGCGCTCCACCTGATCAGCACGCTGCGCGGCGGCGACGGCACCGGCCTCAGCGCCCGGCTCGTCCACCGACTGTCCACCCTGTCGAGCGGCGTCCCCTCCCCCGACGAACACCGGCAGACCGTACTGGCGACGATTTGAGAGCGGGCTCGACCTGAGTGTTTCGGGCGTCGACCGACCGGTCGTCGCGGCAGATCTCATGCCGCCGGCAGGTGTCGGGCGAGGAAGTCACGGATCAGCGCCGCCACCTGCTCGCCGGCGGTCTCCAGGAGGAAGTGGCCGTCCTCGAACAGGTGGATCTCCGCGTTGGCGGTGTCGCGGGCGAACGCGCGGGCCCCGTCCGGGCCGAAGAAGGGGTCGTACTTGCCCCACGTGGCCAGCACCGGCGTCTGCTTGGTGCGCAGCCATTCGTGCAGCGCCGGATACAGGGGCGGGTTGGTGGCGTAGTTCAAGAACAGGCTCAGCTGGACCTCCGCGTTGCCCGGCCGCGAGAGATAGGCGTGGTCGAGGTGCCAGGTGTCCGGGCTGACGATGCTCGGGTCCTCGACGCCGGTCACGTACTGGTCCCGGATCGCCTCGAGGGTGAACAGCCCGCGCAGCGCCGCCTCGTTCTCCGGGGTCTGCTCCCGCTGGTAGCGCCAGATGCCCTGCCAGGTGTCGGCGACGAAGCCCTCGTCGTAGCCGTTCCCGTTCTGGCTGATCACCGCGACGACCGCGTCGGGGTCGCGGATCGCCAGCCGCCAGCCGATCGGGGCGCCGTAGTCCTGGACGCCGATCGCGTAGCGGGTCACACCCAGTTGCCCGAGCAGTCCGGCGGTGAGGTCCGCCAGCGCGTCGAAGCTGTAGTCGAACTCCTCGACCGGAGGCGCGTCGGAGAGCCCGAACCCGAGGTGATCGGGGGCGATGACCCGGTACCCCTCCAGCCGGGGGATCAGGTCGCGGAACATGAACGAGCTCGTCGGGAAGCCGTGCAGCAACACGATCGTCGGCATGCCCGCCGTCCCGGCCTCCCGGTAGAAGAGTCGATGCCCCTCGACCGTCGCGTACCTGTGGTGCACTACCGCACTCATTGCCCTAACCCCCATAGTCACCTTTGTTGGTTAGACGGTAAGCATGGGAGTGTAACCTTGTCAAACAAGAATGGAGGTTAGAACGACGATGAAGGTCGAAAGCCTGGACGAGGGGCTGCTCCTGGCCCTGCTGAACACGACCCCGACCGTCGCCGGAGAGGTGACCGATCGTCTCGCCGACCCCGAGGAGGCCGGCGCCTGGATCGCGGAACACGCGGGCGAAGCGCATCTCGGCGAAGACCTCGCACTTCTGCGCTCGACCCGCGACACGCTCCAGGCACTGGTGCACGACCAGGCCACGCCGGCGGCGCTCGCCCCGGCGCTCCACGGCGTCAGCTACCAGCCGCTCATCAGCGACACCGGCATCAGCTGGCGGCTCGCGACGCCTCGCGAGCACATCCTGGCGGCCCGAGCCATCGTGGCCTGGGACGCGCTCCGGCACACCGCCCCCGGCCGGCTCCGCGCCTGCGAGAACAAAGACGAGTGCACGCTCTTCTTCGTCGACCACTCCAAGAGCAACAGCGCCCGATGGTGTTCGATGGCCGGCTGCGGCAACCGCATGAAAGCGCGCCGCCACTACGAACGCCGGAAGAACGCCCCGACCATCACCTGACATCCCACCGCCATGACGGCCATGGCGCTCGGGGGCGGGCTGAACGTTTCAGCGCCGCGGCCCGGGCTCTTCTCGGTCGCCGATCGGCTCGCCGGGACCGGCGGGCGGTGGCGTTCGCCCAGGCTGAGGCGGGCGTCGGTGCGGCGGCGACCGGCCGCCGCGCGAAGGGTGATCAGGCGGCGTCTCACCCGGCGGACGCCGTGACGGGCGACCGATCGCGACCCTCCACCTAATCTTTGATCCCGGGACGTCGGTCGGCGGTGCGCCGCGTGGCGTGCCGGTGGACCCCGTCCCCGACCGGCGCTCTGAGGCGGGCGGCGGCTGCCCGTCGTCGTTGCCGAAAGGACGCCCAGATGAGACGGAGTCTCGCCACTTTCGCGGTCACCGGACTGGCCGCCGCGCTGGTCGTCTCCGGTGGAGTCGCAGCGGTGACGATGCCGGCGGCGGCCGCCGCCGGGTGCAAGGTGACCTACAAGATCGTCAATCAGTGGGGCGGCGGCTTCCAGGGCGATGTGGCCATCACCAACCTCGGCGACCCGGTCAGCAGCTGGAAGCTGGAGTTCGACTTCCCCGACTCCGGCCAGAGGATCGGGTCCGGCTGGAACGCCACGTGGACGCAGTCCGGCGCGCACGTGACCGCGACCAGCATGCCCTACAACGGCTCCATCGCCACCAACGCCACGGCCAGTGGCATGGGGTTCAGCGCGAGCCTCACGGGCGCCAACCCCGTGCCCAACACCTTCTGGCTCAACGGCGTCATGTGCAGCGGGCCCGTGACCCTCACCCCCACCCCCACGGTCACGCCCACCCCCACCCCGACGCCGACGCCGACGCCCACGCCCACGCCGACCGTGACACCCACGCCCACACCCACGCCGACGCCCACCCCCTCGCCGGGGACGCCGCGCCCCGGCGTCGGGCCGTGCACGCCGGGCACGAGCTACCCCAACCCGCTGCCGTCGACGTCGGTGTCCGCCACGAAGATCCGCGACGGGTTCAACTTCCTGGAGGGCCCGGTCTGGGACGCCACCACCCAGACCCTGCTGCTGTCGCTGATGCGTGACGGCACCGGTTCGGAAGGCGTCCAGCCCGCGGACGTGCTGCGCTTCACCGAGCCGAACACCTTCGAGACCTTCATCGCCGGTTCCGGCAGCAACGGCCTGGCGCTCAGCCGGGACGGAGGCACACTGCTGGCCGCGACGCACGACCAGCGCAGCGTCTCATCCTTCCGCCTGTCGGACCGGACGCGGGGCGTGGTGGCCTCCTCCTACCAGGGGCACGCCTTCAACTCGCCGAACGACCTCACCGTCGGAGCCGACGGCACCGTCTACTTCACCGACCCCGACTTCCAGCGCGCGAACCGCACGGACCAGATGTCCGGCCGCACCGGCGTGTTCCGGGTCAAGAACGGCGTCGTCTCGCTGATCGACGACACCATCCGGGAGCCGAACGGCATCGTGCTCTCCCCCGACGGCAAGACGCTCTACGTCGGCGGCAACGGTTCGGGGAAGGTCTACAAGTGGCCGGTCAACGCTGACGGCAGCGTCGGCACGCGCGCCGACTTCGCGTCCCTGAACGGTTCGGACGGCGCGACGATCGACTGTGCCGGCAACCTCTACCAGGTGTCCTACAACGACGGCAAGGTTCACGTGTACGCGCCGTCCGGCGCGCAGCTCGGCACCATCTCCGCCGGGCTGAACACCACCAACGTCGCCTTCGGCGGCTCCGACGGCCGGACGCTGTACATCACCTCGGGCACGCCCTCCCGGGGCGGTAACAGCGGCAACTTCGGCCTCTACCGCGTCCGGCTGAACGTCCCCGGCTGGCCGTACTGACCTCGCCGTCACCTCGCCCGGGCCGGATGCCCTGCCCGGGCCGACGGTCGTGCCTGGTCAGGCATGGGAGGGGATCTCGCCGCGCTGGTGGGCGCGCCGGTCGCCGCTCGTCCGCGGTGTTGGTGTACCTCGCCGCGATCGGGTCGAGTGTCCTCTGATTCTTCTCCGCTCCGCCCGTGATGGATCCCGGTCCGGCGGCCCGCATGGTCGTGCGGTCCTGAGGAGCCTCGGCCGGCCTGGGCGAGCCGAGTGCTCGTATGTCGCCGCGAGCCCGGCGCGGGCGGGGTGGGCCGGCTGATTTTCTCGCGGGTTCTGTCACAGGGCCGGTGGGCTGTCCTGTCTTAGCTGGCGATCGGGGTCCGGCGTCCAGGTGCGTGACCCGTCCCGAACGTCCCTTTGGCGGCGGTGCGATCCGCCCCTTCCCGAACACCGAGATAGGACACCCATGGAACACCCGCGACCGCCAGAGTCCGCCGCCGCCTCGGCGGCACGGATCGACACGCTCGACAGTCTCCGCGAGCACCTGCAGTGGGCGATCGAGCTGGAGCACGCGACCCTTCCGCCGTACCTGTGCGCGCTCTACTCGCTCGACCCGGACCGCAACCCGGAGGCCGCCGAGGTGGTGGGCGGCGTCTTCGTCGAGGAGATGCTGCACCTCGTGCTGGCCGCCAACCTGCTCAACGCCGTCGGTGGCCGGCCACGGCTGGACAGGCCGGAGATGCTGCCGCCGCACCCCCGGCGGTTGCCGCACGGCGACAGGTCCCTGGAGCTGTCATTGCTTCCCTTCGGCACCGAGGCGCTGGAAATGTTCCTGCGTCTCGAACGGCCGGCACCGCCCGGCGGTCCGGCGGAGGGAGACGCCTACGAGACGATCGGGCAGTTCTACGCCGCGATCGAACAAGGACTGCGCGACCTGTGCGACCGGCTCGGCGAGCAGGCGGTCTTCTGCGGCGATCCGTCCCGCCAGGTGAGCGCCGGCCACTTCCGGCACACCGCCGGGCGGCTGGCAGCGGTGGACGGTCTGAAGTCCGCGCTGGCGGCGCTGGAAGAGATCGTCGAGCAGGGCGAGGGTGCGGCGGGTGGCGAGGTCTGGGACGGCGACCAGGATGTCTTCCACCCGGAACGGGACGAGGTCGCGCACTACTACCGGTTCCAGGAGCTCAAGGCCGGCCGGCGCTACCAGCGGGGCGACACCCCGCAGACCGGGCCCACCGGCGAGACGATCTCCGTGGACCCGGCCGGCGTCCTGCCGATGCGGCGGAACCCGCGGCTGGCCGACCACGCCCCGGGCAGCCCGATACGCGCGGCGCAGGAGGAGTTCGGCCACGGCTACCGCGACCTGTTGCAGGTGCTGCAACAGGCTTTCAACGGCCACCCCGAGCTGCTCGGGCAGGCCACGCGCGCCATGTACGCGCTCAAGGCCCAGGCCCAGGCTCTGATGCGAACGCCCGACGAAGACGGCACCACGGCCGGGCCGATCTTCGAGTACCTACCGCCCGAGTCACGCTGACCAAGCGCGCACCTCGACGGCGCGCCCAGCCTGCGGCGGGGATGATCACTGGCCGATGCGGCCGTCGATGCGCTCGCGCAGCAGGTCGGCGTGGCCCATGTGGCGGGCGTACTCCCAGATCATCCCGACCAGCACCTCGCGCAGCGACATCAGTCCCCCGCCGCTGCCGTGCAGGTTCTCGGGGTCGTCGGCGGTGACGTCGAGATCGGGCGCCCCGGCGACGTACCGCTCGGCGAAGTCCACCTCGGCGCGCCACGCCTCCCACGCCTCCGCCACCACCTGGGGGTCGGGAACGGCGCCGTCGAAGTCACCGTCACGGTCGGTGTCGGAGCAGTACAGCCGGGGCACGTCGTGACCGGCCATCAGCACCCGGAACGTCGCGCGCTCCACCTCGGCCAGGTGCCGCACCAGCCCGAGCAGCGACATCGTGGACGGCTCGACCGACCGCCGTGCCATGGCCTCCGCGTCGAGATCGGAGCACTTCATCTCCAGTGTGAGGCGTGCGCAGCGCAGGTTCTCGATCAGTGTGGTGCGCTCGTCGCCCAACGTCGGCCCGTTCTCCCGCGGGTCGTCGTCGGAGGGCTTGCCGTCCGCGGTGAACATGTCCGCTCGTCGTGTCGTGGGCATGGCGGCCATCATCGGTGACGCGCCCGGCGGCCGACAACGGATTTAACGCACCACACAGGCGCGTGGCGGGGCACACGCTCATCGCGCGCATCACCGTGCCCCGCCGCCGGCCCGCGCGATCAGCCCTTGGAACGGCCGGCCGGAGACCAGATCAGCAGGCCGAGGCACATCTCGTCGCTGGTGCCCTCACCCCACACGACGTACCGGGGCGGCAGGCCCTGCAGAGCGGGCAGCATCCTGCGCAGCCCCGCGTCGTGGGTGCAGGTCACCCGGAGGGTGTCCCCGGCCTTGACGGCGAGGGGCTTCGGCAGCGGCCGGATCGCCTGGTCGTCGAAGTTGTAGACCGGGATGTCGAGCAGGGTCCGTTCGCCGGGCTTGCCGGGGTTGAGCTGGATCGTGATGGACCGGCCGAGCAGGTGCATGTGCCCGGCGACGCCGTAGATGGTCGCCGGCCCCGGGACCGGGCGGTCGCAGTGCTGGGTCGGGCCGGGGGGAACGGCCGCGCCCTTGGCGCAGAACTCGCTGCGCATGCCGAGCGTCTGTTCGGCCTGTGCCCCGAAGCGGTGGGTCAGGTCGCCGACGGCGGCCTTCCGGTCGCACAACGGGCCGGACTCGCCGCTCGCGCAGGGGAGTTCGACGGGGGCCGGGAGCCGCGCGGTCTGCAAGGGGGTGTAGCCCTTCTCGCCGTCGGCGACCCGCAGCCGTATCCCCGACCGGTCGCTCTGGCCGGGCTTGCCGTCGGTGGCGAGCAGGTTGTAGTGCACCTGCATGATCAACCGGCTGCCGGCCGCCATCGCGTAGCCGACCTTCTGCGAGAACAGCGTCTCGTTGGCCCCCGGCGCCCAGTGGCCGACCCAGGCGCCGTCCTGGACGCCGGCGTCGCCGAAGCACGTCCATCCCTCGCCGGGCGTGCGGGCGTCGAGGTCACGGGCGGCCTGCACCTTGTCCGGGCCGATCTGGAAGATGATCGCGTGGTGCACGATCGCGGTGTTCTGCGGCAGGAACTGGCTGCCGGTGAGGAACGCCGGACCGGTCAGGCCGGGGTCGAGCAGGAAGCAGCGGTATTCGTCGGTTCCTCCCGAGGGGGCGGCCGGGGTGTACGGCTTTGGCGGCTTCAGGTCCACGAACCGCTCGGACGGGCGTAACGGCTGGGGCGGAGGCGCCTTGAACGGTCCCCCGTGGCCGGCGTGCGTGCCGGTGGTCGTGCCCGTGCTCGCCTGCGGCGAGCCGGAGGTGGTCCCGTGCCCGGCCACCGAGGATCCGGTGGTGGGTGACGGTCCGCACGCGGCGACGAGAAGTGTCGTGGCGAGTGCGACGGCTGCTCCGGTCAGCGCCGTGTGCTTCACTTCGGGCTCCTGCTCTCCACCGGGATGGCCCCCGTGAGCTCACGAACCGGCACCGGGAATGCCGGTCCTGTTGGCTCCAGCCTGCCGCGCGGGACCCTCGTTCCTCCATACGCCGCTCGGCTGAGCCGCTCCTCCGACCGGCGGAGGACATCCCTGAGATCACCCCTGACTTTCGGCCCGCGATTTCGGCCCGCACTTACGGCGGGCCGGACCACACGACGGTGGCCGTCCCTGGGCCGCTTCGGTCATGGCCGAGGTGGCATGCGCCACGCGTGGCCGGGCGAGGCCGCCCGTTCACCTGGCGCCGTCGCCCGACCGGCCGGCCGGGGTGACGGCGTACTGGGCCTCGCCGCGGAAGACCCCGGCGTGGCGGCGGGCGAACTCGGCGAAGGTGGTCGGCTCGACGCCGAAGCGCTCGTGGGTGCCGAGGTCGACTGTCGAGCGGCCAAGCCTGCGGCGCTCCGCGAAGAGCTGCCCGAACGCCGTCACGCGCGGCGCGGGGTACCCGGCCTCGGTCCAGGACCGCTGCTTGTCCTCGATGGAGACGTCGCGGTAGCGGACGGGCCTGCCGATGGCGTCGGAGATGTGCCGGGCGGCCTCGGTCATGGTGAGGGCCTCGGGGCCGGTCATGGGGTAGATCGCGCCTTCGTGGCCGGGCGTGGTGAGCACGGCGCAGGCCACCTTGGCGATGTCGTCGATGTCGACCGGGGCCAGCGTGGTGTCGCCGAGCGGGAGGCGCAGTTCGCCGGAGGCGACGATGTCGGGCACCTCCTCGAAGTACACGTGCATGAACTGGCTCGGCTGCAGCACCGTCCAGAGCGCGCCGGAGGCGTACAGGTACCGCTGGATCTGCTCGTGACTGCGGCTGGACCGGAACCTCTCGTTGTCGAACCCGTCGGTGGAGTCCTTGCCGGAGAACTTCACGATGTGGCCGACGCCCGCCCTGACCGCGGCGTCGATGAACGTGCACTGGGTCTCCAGCATCAGCGGACCGGCACCGGAGATCATCAGCACCCGGTCCACCCCGGCCAGCGCCGGCTCCAGCGTCTCGGGCCACAGCATGTCGCCGTGGACGATCTCGACGCCCGGCAGGCCGCGCAGGCCTTCGGCTTTCGCCGGCTCCCGCACGAGCGCCCGGACGGGCCGGCCGCGCCGCGCGAACTCACGCACGACCGCCGAGCCGGGACGCCCGTTCGCGCCTGTGATGAGGATCATCGCTTCTTCTTCCTGTCGAGAGGATGGCCTTCCTGGCCCGAGGGGGCCTGCGATGCACAGTACATATCGATACCTGTTAGTACAACTTCGGAACTAGAAGGTTCTCTTCGGTCCGAAAGCTCGGTTAGACTCGGCGACGTGGGAGGCACGCGGAACTATGGCGACGCCTGCGCCGCCGCGCACGCCCTTGACCTGGTCGGCGAGCGCTGGGCCCTGCTGGTGGTGCGCGAGTTGCTGCTCGGCCCCAAACGCTTCAGCGACCTGCGTGCCGGGCTGCCGAACGCCGGCCCCAACCGCCTGTCGCAGCGGCTGCGCGAACTGGAGGAGTCCGGCATCGTGCGGCGCCGCAAGCTCGGGCCGCCCGGGCGGTTCTGGGTGTACGAGCTGACCGAATGGGGGCGGCAGCTCCAGCCGGTGCTCGTGCACCTCGGCCACTGGGGCCGGCTGTCCCCGTTCCGCGACCTGGACGCCGGCATCAGCGTCGACGCGCTCATGCTGGCGCTCCAGGGGGACTTCGACGCGGAGGCGAGCGGCGGCCTGACCGCGACCTATGGGCTGGTCTTCGGCGACGACCACATCACGGTGCGCGTCTCCGGCGGCCGCATCGACGTCGCCCGCGGCGAGCCGTCCGCGCCCGACGCGACCGTCACCGCCGACACCCGGACGTTCGCGGGCCTGATGACCGGCAAGCTCGCCGTCGAGGAGGCCGTGAGCGCCGGCCAGGTCACCGTGTCCGGCGACCTGGCCGCGGTCGGGCGCCTGTTCGCCTCACTCCCCCGGCCCCGCACCGTCGCGGCGCCGCCGGCATAACCCACCGCCGGCGCGATCGGCCGTCGAGCTCGCCGGCGGAGCCGCACCGGCCGTGGTGCTCGTCCTCACCCAGCCCACGTCTCGACGACCTGACCTCTTATCTCGTATATCGATAGTCGATAGATGATCATCGTTAGTCGATCGAAGGAGAGATGATGGGGAGGCTGCCGGTGCTCGCGCTGCGCGTCGTGCCCGTGGCGCTGCTCGCCGGGTCGGTGTTCGTGCAGACGGTGATGGTGCCGTTGCTCGCCATCGACCAGGAGGAGCTGGACGCGCACTACGCCTACCTGCGCACCCGTTCCTGGTGATCATGGTCCTGGGTGTCGTGACGGTCCAGGTCGTCCTGGTCTGCATGTGGCGGCCGGTCACGATGGTGCGGCGCGGGACGGTGTTCTCCCACGCTGCCTTCCGGTACGTGGACATCGTGATCGGCGCCATCGTGGCTGCCGCCCTGGTGATGTTCGCGCTCCCGGTCCTGCTCGCGCCGGGTGATCCGGCGCGTCCGGCTGAATGGCGTCAGGCGGTGGCCGAGTCACGGTGGGCGACGGGGGCGTCCAGCAGGGTGCGCGCCGAGCGGTGGATCTTCGCCAGGGCGCTGAGCAGATGTTCGCGTTCCGCCTCGGTGAGGTCGGCGGTGACCGCCTCCTCGAGCAACCGCCGCTCCCTCTCGATGGGCGCCCGCAGGGCGCTTCCGGCGTCGGTGAGCCACAAGCGGACCAGCCGGTTGTCCCGGTCGTCGCGGCGCCTGGTGAGCAGGCCGGCCGCGGCCATCCGGGTGGCCGCCTTGACCACGTTGGGGGTGGTGACGTTCAGGGCGGCGGCCACCTCGCCGGGGGTGCGGCCGTCCTGCCGCCACAGCACCGCGAGCAGGTGATCTTGCCCCAGGTGCACCCCGTGACGGCGCATGGCCACCTCGGCCGCCGCCCGCAGCGCCTTCGACATCTTGCTGTGCAGGTCCAGGAACTCGGGCATGACAGGGCCTTCCGGTGTCGGGGACGCGGTGCGGTTCGATTGACGGCCAGATCATGTACCGGTTAACGTTCTGCCATCGTTAACCGGTACATGACTTGGGAGCTCTCATGATACTGATCACCGGCGCGACCGGGAACGTCGGCCGCGAGCTCGTCCGAGGGCTGGAGGAGACCGGCGCGCCCTTGCGCATCCTGATCCGCGACCCGGTCCGCGCCGCCGCGCTGCCCGGGCGGGCCGAACGGGTCGTAGGGGACCTGAGCGACCCGGCGACGCTGCCGCCCGCCTTCGCCGGAGCCGACCGGCTGTTCCTGCTCACCCCCGGCATCGGCCTGGACCACACCAGGCATGCCGTCGCCGCTGCCCAGGCCGCCGGGGTGCGCCACATCGTGCACCTGTCCTCCTTCAACGTGCTCGGCGACCCGATGCCCGCCATGGGCCGCTGGCACCACGAACGCGAGCAGGTCATCCGCGCGTCCGGCATCCCGGCCACGTTCCTGCGGCCTGGCGGCTTCATGACCAACGCCCTGGAGTGGCTGCCCACCATCCGCGAGGCGGGTTACGTCCTCGATCCGATCGGCCCTGGCCGGTACGCGCCGATCGACCCCGCCGACATCGCCGCCGTCGCCGCTCTGGCCCTGACCGGCGAGGGCCATCAGGGCAGGGAGTACGTGCTCACCGGTGAGGAACTGTTCACCGTCACCCAGCAGGTCGAGATCCTCGCCGCGGCGGCCGGCCGGGACCTGGAGGTACGGACGGTGACCACCGCGGAGCAGGCCGTCGCCTCCCGCTTCCCAGGCGGGGCGCCCCCGGCGCTGGCCGAGGCCATCGCCGAGGGGTTCCATCTCATGCGCGCCGACACCGCCGGGTTCCGCACCGACACCGTGGAACGCCTGCTCCGGCGCAGGCCCCGCACGTTCGCCGACTGGTGCGCGCGCAACGCCGGCGCCTTCAGGCGCACGTCCTGAACGAAGCAGGACAGGCGCGCCCGGAAGGGGCGGGCGCGGGTCAGCGGCTCAGCGCGGTCTCTCTGTCCACCCGCGACAGCTTCTCGGGATTGCGTACGGCGTAGAGGCCGGTGATGAGGCCGTCGTCGATGCGCACCGCGATGAGGGTGTCGATCTCGCCGTCGAGCCGGAGCGCCAGCGCCGGGTAGCCGTTGACCTGCACGGGTTCGACCGCCATCTCCTGGCCGATCTTGCGCACTCCGGCGGTCAGCACGCGGGCCACCCGGACGGCCCCGACGATGGGCGACAGCGCGGCCTTCCGGACCCCGCCGCCGTCCCCCAGGAAGACGACGTCCGGCGCGAGCATGTCGAGCAGGCGCTGCAGGTCGCCGGTCTGGACCGCCCGCTGGAACGCCTCCAGGGCGCCGCGGGTCTCGGCCGCGGAGACGACTCCGCGCGGCCGGCGCGCGGCGACGTGGGCCCGTGCCCGGTGGGCGATCTGGCGGACCGCGGCCGGGCGCTTGCCGACCGCCTCGGCGATCTCGTCGTAGTCCAGGTCGAACACCTCGCGCAGCACGAACACCGCCCGCTCGGTCGGCGCGAGCGTCTCCAGCACCAGCAGCATCGCCATCGAGACGCTGTCGGCCAGTTCCACGTCCTCGGCCACGTCGGGAGTGGTCAGCAGCGGTTCGGGCAACCAGGGACCGACGTAGGACTCCTTGCGCCGGCCGAGGGTGCGCAGCCGGCTCAGCGCCTGCCTGGTGGTGATCCGGACGAGGTAGGCGCGCCGGTCGCGCACGGCGCCGAGGTCGACGCCCGCCCACCGCAGCCAGCTTTCCTGCAGGACGTCCTCGGCGTCGGCGGCCGAGCCGAGCATCTCGTAGGCGACGGTGAACAGCAGGTTGCGGTGGGCGATGAACACCTCGGTGGCGGAGTCCATGCGGTCGCCGCGAGCGGGCGCCTCCCCTGTGCCCGTCGTCGGCTCGCTGCCCTCGTTCATCGCCGGCTCCCGCCTGTCGGTTCTCGACTGTGCCACACGCACAAGACGCCGGCCCGCACCAATGTGTGACACCCGCGGCCGGTGGCGCACGTCACACGGGCGCGCTGTCACAGCGGCCGGACCGCCGGCATCTGGTGTCCGTCAGGACGCCGCGCGAACGATCCGCGCGGCACGCGGCTTCACGCGGCTTCACCTGACTTCGCACAGACGGACACGCTCGGACGGGAGCTCGGTCATGAACGAACACACCACACAGCGGCGGGTGGCACTGATCACCGGGGCGAACAAGGGGATCGGCCACGCGACCGCCGGACGGCTGGCCGCGCTGGGCATGACGGTCCTGGTCGGCGCCAGGAACCCCGGGCGCGGCCAGGACGCCGCCGCGGCCCTGCGCGCGGCGGGCGGCGACGCGCACGCCCTCACCCTGGACGTCACCGACCCGGAAACGATCCGGCGGGCCGCCACGTGGGTCGAGGAGCGCTTCGGCCGCCTTGACGTGCTGGTGAACAACGCCGGAATCGCCGGCGCCGGGATGGACCACGTCGCCCCAGAACTGGCCCGCGGGGAGATCCCGAGCTCCGTGGACACCGGCATGGTCCGCGCGGTGTTCGAGACCAACGTCTTCGGGGTGATCGCGGTGACCAACGCCATGCTCCCGCTGCTGCGGCGCTCACCGGCGCCGCGCGTCGTGAACCTCAGCAGCACCGGCGCGTCGCTGACCATCACCAGCGACCCGGACGGCCCGCTGGCGGGGCTGCCGCAGTCGGCCGCGTACGTGCCGTCCAAGACCGCCCTGAACGCGCTGACCGTGCAGTACGCCAGTGAGCTGCGCGAGGCCGGAATCCTGGTCAACGCCGCCTGCCCGGGTTTCTGCGCCACCGACATCAACAACTTCCGCGGGCACCGCACCGCCGCGCAGGGCGCCGCGGTCGTGGTGCGCCTGGCCACCCTGGGCGCGGACGGCCCGACCGGCGGCTTCTTCAGCGAGGACGGCCCGGTGCCCTGGTAGTCGTCGGGTGAACGGCCCGGCCCTGCGACCGGCCCGCCCCGCGTGGGCGGGCCGACGTCGGGCGGCTCATCGCTCGCTCCCCAGGATGCCGGGCCCGTGGCCGCCGGCGTCGGGAGCTGTACGGCTCACCGACCTCAGGTGGTGAAGTTGGCGAAGGCGGTGCCGACCGCGTTGACGGTGCTCGTCTCGTCGAGGGTCTGCTTGTCGACGGCGAGGTTGGGTGCGGCCGCCGCCGCTTTGTTGATGTCGTAGGTCTGCCGCTTGAGCGTCTTGCCGTTGAAGTCCTGGATGGTGATCTGGGAGATGCGGAAGACGGGCCGGGCGTTGTCTCCCAGTTCGCTGGCGACCCGCATCGTGATCTTCCGGAAGCCGGCGTCCACGGTGACGCTGTCTCGAAAGGCATGGCGGGTCGGGGTGAGTTCGTGTTCGAACTGCACCGTCTGGCAGGTGAAACCGGTGTAGCAGAGCTTGGCCTCGCCGTGGATGGTGGCGGTCGCGGCGTGCGCGCCGCCCGCCGTCCCGGCTAAGCCGGCCGCCGCGGCAGCGGCGCTCACCGCCAGTGCCGTCATTCGCCGCCGAACAGTCATGATCGATTCCTTTCTCAGGGGGACTGTTCTGTTTCAGTCCCGATGAGCTCAAGGTAGGAGCGTCCGGTTCTCCGTTCCGTGCCGAAGTACGCGTTGTCCTTGTGACCTCGATCACCACGTGTCCCGTACATGCGGGCGGGCGCCGAGGCGGGCCGCTTGTTCCGTGAAGGTGTCGTGGCCGGCGGTCACCGAGATTCGAAGTGCTCGGACGGGGCCGGCGCGAAGGCGGCGCAGGACACCTGGGCCAGCGCCGCGGTCAGCTCGCCGGCGGGCCGGACGGGCAGGCCGCGGGAGCGCCAGGCGATGTAGCCGTCCGGCCGGACCAGGCTCGCGCCGTCCTGGCCGACGCCGTAGGCGCGGAGGAACTCCTGCGGCTCCCGCGGCCGGAGCCGGCCGCCGATCCGCCGGCATTCCAGGGGTACGCCGGTCCGTTCGCTCGCCCGCTCGGCCGCGGCGGCCCAGCGGTCGTGGCCGGCCAGCAGGACCCACCCGCGCTGGAACAGGTCCAGTGTGGACGGCCGCTCGCCGTCTCCGCTCAGCCACAGGTGCGGCGCGCGGGTGCCGGGCTGCCCGGCCCACTGCTCGGGCCGCGCCGCGGGCGGCAGCTCCTCGCCGGCCGTCAGCACCGCGGCCGACCGGTACAACTGCCCGAACTCCATGGCCTCCTCGTCGAGGATCGGCGTACCGGCGTCGCCGGGGGTCTCGGTGAACCGGCGGTGGTCGGCCCGGGCGAAGATCTGGTCGTGGCGCAGCCACGCGACCGGGCGTCGCTCGGCGTCGTAGGTGCCGAGCAGCCGGGGCGCCGACTCGCCCGAGAGCACCGAGGACAGCTTCCAGGCGAGGTTGTGCGCGTCCTCGATGCCGGTGTTGGCGCCGTAGCCGCCGCGGGAGGGGGGCAGCGTGTGCGCCGCGTCCCCGGCGAGGAAGACCCGGCCGGAGGCGAAGCGGTCCGCCACCAGGGCACTGAGCTCCCAGCGGCCGGTGGTGATCAGCTCGACCGGAAGGTCGGTCCGGCCGATCGCCTGGAGCACCGTGGACTTCAGCGTGTCCGGGTCGCGTTCCCGGTCGTCGGCGAACATCAGCACCCAGCGGCCGTCGCCGTAGGTGGTGAGGAACGCCTGCAGTCCCGGCTGGTCGATCTGGAACTGGCTGACCCCCGACTCCAGGTACTCCTCCAGCGGGGCCCTGAACAGCACGCTGCGCGAGGTGCCGAGGTGGCCCCGGCCGCCTCGGCCGATCCCCAGCGCCTCCCGGACGGGGCTGCGGGTCCCGTCGGCGGCGAGCAGGTAGCCGGCCCGCACTTGATGCTCGTCGCCGTCGCCGGTGCGCAGCACGGCGAGCACCCCGTCGGCGTCCTGGCGCCAGGTCAGCAGTTCCGTGCCGAACCTGAGGTCGGCGCCGAGTTCGGCGGCCCTGTCGCGGAGCAGGGGTTCGAGCCGGTCCTGGGCGATCGCCGCGCCTGTGCACGGCGAGTACTCGATCGCGGGCGCCTCATCCACGGGCCCGTCATCGCCGCGCGGCGTCCAGGGGATCTCCTCCGACCACGGCCCGGCCAGGCTCTGGACCCGGGCCCGGCGCAGCCGCGCGCCGGGCGGCACCTGCGGCACGTGCGAGCCCAGGCCGACCGCCCGGAGCAGCTCCATCGTGCGTGGCGTGAAGCCGACGGCGCGTGGGTGCGGCGAGCTCGCGGCATGGCGCTCGGCCACCAGCGTGGGGACCCCGTGCCAGGACAGGAACACCGCCGCCGACAGGCCGACCAGCCCGCCGCCGGCGACCAGCACCGATGTCTCTTCCGTTCGCATGACCCTCCTCGGCCCGCGTGGGTGGGTGAACCGTCAGGGGTTGCCGGACGGTCTCTCTGGCCGGGCCGCGTCGCCGAGGCCGGTGTGCAGGATGTCCAGCGCCCGGCCGACGGTGTCGGTGAGGGTGGCGGTGATCCGCTCCGGCGACGCTCCCGCGCCGCGCAGCCGCGTCGCCTCCTCGATCATGGCGCCGACGGTGGTCAGGATGTAGGCGGCGATCGCCCGCGCCGCGACGGGCCCCAGGTGTGCGGGGACGCGGTCGGACAGGATCGCCGCCAGGTCCTCCTGATAGCGGGCGCCGCGCAGCCGCAGGGCGTCCTGCAGGGTGGGACTGTTCTGGATGATGGCGAAGACGCCCGCGAGCCGGTCGTCGGCCGCGCTCCGCGGGTCTTCGCCGTCCGGCGCCTCCGGCAGCGGCGGCAGGTGGGCGAACATGCGCGGCAGCTCCTGCTTGAGGAACTCCGGCAGCGGGGTGCTCAGCGGGAGCTGGTCGATCATGTCGATCAGATCGGCCTCGACCGGGCGGTGCCAGGCCAGCAGCAGGTCCTCTTTGGCCGGGAAGTGGTTGACGACGGTCTGTTTGGCGACGTCGGCGGCCTGGGCGATCTCGGCGATGGTCACCGCGTCGTACCCTCGCCCGGCGAACAGGGCCAGCGCGGTGCGGGCGATGCGGTCTCGGGTCTCACGGCGCCGCCGCTCGTGCCGGGACGGCGCGGACGCCTCCTGTGGCCGCGCCCCACCGGCGCCGCCTGCGTTGTCCTCCATGGTGGTACCGTACCATCTTTGTACTGGTACTAACAATGGTATGAGCCCACACTGGCATGCGACGCCGCCGTACGGCCGGAAGGATCCACCGGCCGGGAACCGGGCGATGTCGGCGCTCATTTGCTAGTTTCGTTAGCGTCCTGGTCTACGTCAGGAGTGTTGATCCCTGTGCTCAGTAGGGACGATCCGGCCGCGTACGAGCGGCTGTGCCAGGAGTACGGCGATCGTCTCCACGACTACTGCCGATCGGCGCTGGACGACGACGAAGCCCTCGCGGCGACGGCCGGGGCGCTGCAGGCGGCCCTCGCCCACTCCCATCGGCTGCCCGACGCGACGCGGCTGCGCGCGTGGCTGTACTCGCTGGCCCGCGCCGAGTGCCAGGCACGGCAGGACGGCATGGGGCACAAGGGCGCCTCCGCGCGGCGGGGACGCGACGGCGCCCCGGAGGTCGCGCTGGAGGTGCTGGCCAGCCTGGAGCCGCGTGAGCGGGAGATCCTTGATCTGACGCTTCGTCATGGGTTGAAGTCCGACGAGGTGGCCCGGGTGCTGGACATCTCGGTGGAGTCGGTGGAGTCGGCGGCGCGTGCGGGGCGGCGTCATGCCGAGCAGTGGCTGGCGGCGGTCATGGACGCCCGGGGCGCCGAGCCGCGGTGTTCGGTGCTGCCGGGGCTGGTGAGGTCGTGGGCGGAGTCGCCGACGCGGCTGCTGCGGGCGCACATCACCCGGCACATCCGCTCGTGCAAGAGCTGCGAGGGC
>NZ_JBEXGS010000036.1:0-65155 GCF_040607455.1 Sphaerisporangium sp. NPDC005289 | reverse complement strand
ACCAAATCGCGCCGTTACCGGCACTTGACTCCCGCCACCCGAACCAACGAGCATTCAGGCCGCCCCGTCTCCAGGGCAACCCCTCTAACTTACCCGATCGGATCGAGCGGTGCAAACCGCCCGGTCAGACCGGGGAAGATCGTGGGGTACCGATCATCGCTCGCACGTGCCTACGCCGAACCGCTTTGCGGTGGAGTGGGGTTGTGCCGGGCGATGCCGACGTCCACAAGATTAGCAGCCTTCGGGAGTGTCGGCGCACAAACGCCGTCACAGGCCCGCGTCACGCCAGTGGGCGGGACAAGGCCGCGCCATAGACTCGGCGACGTGAGTAGCGACACGCCTCCCGTGGCGAAGAAGGTCCCGGCCGAACGAACTCATCACGGCGACACCGTGATCGACGAGTACGCATGGATGACCAACAAGGAAGATCCCGACACCGTCGCCTACCTCGAAGCGGAGAACGCCTACACCGAGGCCCGCACCGACCACCTGAGCGACCTGCGGGAACAGATCTTCCAGGAGATCAAGGGCCGCACCCTGGAGACCGACCTCTCCGTCCCCACGCGCAAGGGTGGCTGGTGGTACTACTCCCGCACCGCGGAGGGCAAGCAGTACGGCATCCAGTGCCGGCTGGCGGTCACCGGCGACACCCCGCCCGAGCTCAAGCCGGGCGAGGCGCTGGAGGGGGAGCGGGTCATCCTCGACGGCAACGAGCTGGCCGGCGACAGCCCTTTCTTCGCGGTCGGCACCTCCGCGGTCAGCCCGGACGGCGCCGTCCTCGCCTACTCCACCGACTTCAGCGGCAACGAGCGCTTCACCCTGCGCTTCAAGCGGCTCGACTCCGGCGAGATGCTGGCCGACGAGATCCCGGGCATCTTCTACGGAGGCGCCTGGGCGGCGGACGGCTCGGCGTTCTTCTACACGACCATCGACGAGGCGTGGCGTCCGTACCGTGTGTACCGGCACATCATCGGAACTCCGGCCGACGATGACGTGCTGGTCTACGAAGAGACCGACGAGCGGTTCTGGGTGGGCATCGGCCTCACGCGCAGCGAGCGCTACCTCGTCCTGAGCGCGGGCAGCAAGATCACCAGCGAGGTGCGGGTCCTGGACGCCGACTACCCGACCGGGGAGTTCCGGGTCGTCCGCCCCCGCCGGACCGGTGTGGAGTACGCCCTGGACCATTCGGGCGACCGCTTCCTCATCCTGCACAACGAGGGGGCGCAGAACTTCGAGATCGCCTCCGCGCCGGTCGACGACCCCGCCGCCTGGACGCCGCTGGTTCCGCACCGCGACGACACGCGGCTGCTCGACGTCGACGCCTTCAGCGACCACACGGTCGTGCACTTCCGCCGGGACGGGCTCACCGGCATCCGCGTCCTGCCCGCGGACGGCGAGCCGTACGAGATCTCCTTCCCCGAGCCGATCCACTCGGCCGAGCCGGCCGGCAACCCCGAGTTCCACACGACGCGGCTCCGCCTGGCGTACGCATCGATGGTCACGCCCCCCTCGGTGTACGACTATGACCTCACCCGGCATGAGCTGATCCTGCTGAAGCGCCGGCCGGTGCTGGGCGGGTACGACCCCGCCGACTACGAGCAGTTCCGGGGGTGGGCGACCGCCGACGACGGCACGCGGATCCCCGTCTCGATCGTCATGAAGAAGGGCACCGAGCGGCCCGCCCCGACGGTGCTGTACGGATACGGCAGCTACGAGACCTCAATCGACCCGTCGTTCTCGGTGGCCCGGCTCAGCCTGCTCGACCGCGGCTTCGTCTTCGCGATCGCGCACGTCAGGGGCGGCGGCGAGATGGGCCGCCAGTGGTACGAGCAGGGCAAGCTCGGCCACAAGAAGAACACCTTCAGCGACTTCGTCGCCGCGGCCCGGCACATGAGGAGGTCCGGCTGGTCCAGCGAGATCATCGCCAGGGGCGGCTCGGCCGGCGGCCTGCTGATGGGCGCGGCGGTCAACCTCGCTCCCGAGGCGTTCTCCGGCGTCGTGGCGGAGGTGCCGTTCGTCGACGCCCTGAACACCATCCTCGACCCGTCGCTGCCGCTCACCGTCATCGAGTGGGACGAGTGGGGCGATCCCCTGCACAACGCCGACGTCTACGAGTACATGAAGTCGTACACCCCCTACGAGAACATCGACGACCGGGTGTACCCTCCCATTCTTGCGCTGACCAGCCTCAACGACACCCGTGTGCTCTACCACGAGCCGGCGAAGTGGGTCGCCCGGCTCCGCGCCACCGCCAAGGGCGGGCCGTTCCTGCTCAAGACGGAGATGGGCGCCGGCCACGGCGGCCGCAGCGGCCGGTACGACGCATGGCGCGAGGAGGCCCTCACCCTTTCGTGGATCATCGACCGGGCCGCCACGCGGAAGAACGAAGAGACAGGGGAGACGCAGTGAGCTACACGGCGGCAAGCGATCGTTACGGGCGTCAGCCGTACAACCGATCCGGCAGGAGCGGCCTGAGACTGCCGGCGGTCTCGCTCGGCCTGTGGCACAACTTCGGCGACGACAAGCCGTTCGACACCCAGAGGGCGACGCTGCGCAGGGCCTTCGACCTCGGGGTGACCCATTTCGACCTGGCCAACAACTACGGCCCGCCGTACGGCTCGGCCGAGGCCAACTTCGGGCTCATCTTCGCCCAGGACTTCCGGCCGTACCGCGACGAGCTGATCATCTCGACCAAGGCCGGGTACGACATGTGGCCCGGCCCCTACGGCGAGTGGGGCTCGCGCAAGTACCTGCTGGCCAGCCTCGACCAGTCGCTCTCGCGCATGGGGCTGGACTACGTCGACATCTTCTACAGCCACCGGCCCGACCCCGACACCCCGCTCGAGGAGACGATGGGTGCGCTGGACACGGCCGTGCGCTCCGGCCGGGCCCTGTACGCGGGCATCTCCAACTACACGCCCGAGCAGACCAGGGAGGCGGCCCGCATCCTGCGCGAGATGGGCACCCCGCTGCTGATCCACCAGCCGCGCTACTCGATGCTCGACCGCTGGGTCGAGGACGGCCTGCTCGACACGCTGGAGGCCGAGGGCGTCGGGTGCATCCCGTTCTCGCCGCTGGCGCAGGGCGTGCTGACCGACCGCTACCTGGGCGGCGTCCCTGAGGGGTCGCGCGCCTCGCAGGAGCGGTTCCTGCGGCCGAGCCAGCTCACCGACGAGCTGCTCCAGCGGGTCCGGGCGCTGAACGACGTCGCCGCGGCCCGCGGCCAGTCGCTCGCCCAGATGGCGCTGGCGTGGGCGCTGCGCGACCGGCGGATCACCTCGGTGCTGATCGGCGCGAGCAGCGTCCGCCAGCTTGAGGACAACATCGCCGCCGTCGACCGCCTCGACTTCTCCGCCGACGAGCTCGCGGCGATCGAGAAGGAGATCCCGCAGCCGGGAGAGCGCATCGTCTGACCGGCAGGACATCGGCGAGGCCCGGCCCGGGGACACCCGTGGCCGGGCCTTCGTGCGTCACAGCGCGTCGTGGCGCTGGAGCCAGGCGAAGGACGCCCATCCGGGGAGCACCGGCAGCCAGAAGGTCAGCAGCCGGTACAGCAGCACCGCGGACGTCGCGATGGTCGGCGGCAGGCCGGACAGGGTCAGGCCGACGTACAGGGCCCCCTCGACCGCCCCCAGCCCGCCCGGGGTGGGCGCGGCCGAGCCGATGGCCGTGCCGGCCAGAACGACGATGGCCACCGCCGCGAAGCTCAGCGAGCCGCCGAAGGCCTTGACGCAGGCGGCGAGGCACACGATGAAGGTCAGCGTGAGCAGCAGTGTGCCGCTGAGCCCTTCCACGATCTTGCGCGGCGACTGCAGGACGTCCAGCAGGCGCGGCATCACCCCGGAGAACAGCGACCGGATGCGCCCGGTGATCAGGCGCCGAAGCGGCGGCACGGCCAGGACGATCAGCACCAGCACGGCGCCGGACAGCAGGGCGATGACCAGGCCGCGCGACGGGCTGACCGACGGGGCGGCCTTGATGCCTGTGAGGTAGCCGAACAGCAGGAGCAGCGTGACGTGGGAGCCGAGCCCCACGAGTTGCGAGGCGCCCACGCTGGCCACGGCCAGGCCGGGTGAGATGCCGCGCTTCTGCAGAAATCGCGAGTTGATGGCCACCGCGCCGACGGCGGCGGGCGCGACGAGCTTGACGAACGAGGCCGCGAACTGCGCCAGCACCGTCTGCCCGAGGGGCAGCTTCTCGGGCACGAAGCCGCGCACCATGAGCGCGGCGGCGACGTAGCTCATGCCGGCCGCGGCGAGCGCGACCCCGGCCCACCCCCATTCGGCCTTGGTGACCACTTCGGTCAGGTTGACCCGGCTGAGCTGCGACAGCAGGAAGTAGGCGGCCAGCGCGCTCGCGATGATCGTCACCAGGGTGCGCGGCTGGAAGCGCTCCAGGCGCACCTCCTCGACCTCCACCTGGGGGGTGAGGGCCAGGATGTGCTCGCGCAGCGCCGGCAGCAGCCCCTTGTCCCTGCCGACCTGGGCGCGGGTGCCGCGCGTCAGCGCGATGCGCTGGAGCAGGGGCAGGGCGCCGGCGAGCGCGCGCTTGGGGATGACCTCGGCCGCGCACATGACCGAGCGTTCGGGACCGACGCGCAGCGCGAGGTAGGTGAGCAGCTGGGTGACGTCGAGGCGCAGGAGCAGGTCGCCGGCCGCGATCTCCCCGCTGCGGGCGTCGGTCAGCACCACCTCGCCGTCGACGTCGACGTGGATGCTCTCGCCGGTGAGGTGCCGGTGGGCCAGGCGCTGCGCCTGGAGCAGGTCGACCTGCTTCCAGATCTTGACGAGCAGCTCGTCGTCGAGCTCCTCGTCGGGGACGTCGTCCAGCGGGCGGGTCTCGAGGTGCTCGTAGGCGAGCAGCGCGGCGTCGGTGCCGATCTCGCTGGTGCCGACCAGGCGGGGGGTGTTCATGCCGGCGGCCTGGGCGGCGTAGGCCATCAGGGCCTCGCGCTCCAGCTCGGCGCGGAGCGAGCGGATGGCCCTGCGGCGGGTCTCGGAACTGAGCCGGATGCCGCGCCACAGGCGGTAAAGGACGCCGGCGACCTGCCGGTCGCGGTCCAGGACCGTGACGTCGAAGCGGCGTCCGTCTGCCATGGTCACGGCGTAGCGGCGGCTGCCCTGGGAGTCGTCGGCCATGCGCCTGGCCTTGGCGGGGGCGAAGCCGAGCCGGCGCAGGGCGGCCATGACGGCGCTGCCGGGCGGCCGGGTGTTGGGACTGCCGACGACGTAGAGGGTGGCGTACCCGACGGCCAGGCCGACCAGGTAGGTGACGAAGACGCCGAGCGCGGTGGCTTCGGCGCTGGTGAACAGGGCGAACACGTCGAGGGCGATCGCCATCCACATCAGCGCGCGCCAGGTGGGGCGGCGGGAGATGCGCACGGCGGTGACGTAGGCGACGACCGAGGTGAGCAGGGTGTTCAGCGGTTCCACGTCGCGGCGCGCGGTGAGCAGGATGCGCAGGTCGCCGGGGCCGGCCACCGCCAGCCACTCGCCGAGGACGAAGGAGACGAGCATGCCGATGATCGCCGCGATCAGGCCCTCGGCCACGCGCAGCCCGTCGCGGTGGAAGACCCGCTCGACGGCGAAGGCGGCGGGCACGGCGAGGACCGCGGTGCCGGCCAGGAAGCTGGCGATGCCGATGAGCAGCTCGGGGGCCCGGCTGGTGCCGTCGGTGACGTCGGCCTCCAGGCCGTTGAGCGTCTGCTTGGCGACCAGCGCCAGCAGGACGGCCGCGGTGAGCGCGAGGAGGGTGACGAAGAAGCGCAGGGCGTCGGATGGCCTGCGGATGCGCTGGGGCAGCAGCGGCTCGACGACGGGCACGACCGGTTCGCCGGGGACGGAACGGGGGGCCTTCCCCCTGCCGGGGGCTGAGCGCCCTTCGTCCAGCCCGGTATCGGGAGCGGAGGCCGGCGACGGGCCGGCCGGAGCGGTGGAGACGTCTGAGGGGAGGTCAGAGGCGCCCGGGGCGTGCGTGGCCGTGGAGGAACCGGCCACGGAGATGCCGTCCTCCGCCGCCTCCTCTGCCTCGTCGCGCTCCCTGATGTCGGTCACCGCTGGCGTCTGCGCACGTCTCGGGGCATATGATCTTTCCCTAGGGTCTGTTCACCGGTGTGGCGGGAGCCCACCGGCGTTCGGGCGGCCCCGTCGGCTCACGCCTCGGCGGTCGTCGGCGAACTGGTGCACCCCGGCCATTCGCTGACACTCTACGGCGCGCTCGACCGTGAGGGATCAGTCAGACGGGTCGTCCTTAATGGTGACGCTGTACCGACCCTTGGCGCATCGCCCGTAAGTATGGGCTGATCGCACTACCTGGGGTGGATGCCGGGATTGGTCCGTCGGTGACACCACGGGCGCCCTAGGCCGCCTCATGACGCTTATGTACCGTTCTGTTCATGAGTCGTGAGCTGAATGTTCTTGGCGCCTGCCCCCTCGACTGCCCGGACACCTGCTCGTGGGTCGTGACCGTGAAGGACGGCGAGGCGGTGCGCCTGCGCGGCAACCACGACCAGCCCTACACGCGGGGCGCGCTGTGCGTGAAGGTCAACCGCTATCTGGAGCACACCAAGGCGCCCGACCGGATCCTGTACCCGATGCGCCGAGTCGGGCCGAAGGGGTCGGGGCGGTTCGAGCGCATCACCTGGGACGAGGCGCTGGACGAGATCGCCCGGCGGCTGACCGCCATCATCGGCGAGCACGGCGGCGAGGCGATCTGGCCGTACCAGGGCACCGGGACGCTCGGCTACATCCAGGGCGAGAGCGGCCAGGCCGGCCGGCGGCTGTGGAACGCGCTGGGGGCGTCCTACCACGACCTGAACATCTGCGCGCGGGCCGGCAACCGCGGGCTCACGCTGACGAACGGCACCCCGGGCGGCATGGACCCCGAGGCGTTCGCCCATTCCCGGCTGGTCCTGCTGTGGGGGACGAACACGCTGACCAGCGGGCACCATCTGTGGAAGTTCATCCAGCAGGCGCGGGCGGACGGCGCGCACGTGGTGACCATCGACCCGATCAGGACGCGCACCGCAGACCAGGCCGACGAGCATCTGGCGATCCGGCCGGGCACGGACGCCGCGCTGGCGCTGTCGCTGATGCACGTGGTGCTCGACGAGGGCGCCGAGGACCGGGAGTTCCTGGAGAGCCACACGGACGGCTGGCCGGACTTCGAGCGAGAAATACGGAAATATCCGCCAAGCGTGGCGGCCGAGATCACCGGGATCCCGGAGAAGGACATCCGCGCCCTCGGCGTCCGGCTGGCGCACACCCGGCCGACCGGCATCCGGGCCACGATGGGCATCCAGCGCCACCAGGGCGGCGGCACGGCCATGCGGACGATCGCCTGCATCCCCGCCGTGACCGGCGACTGGCGGCACCAGGGCGGCGGCGTCGCCTACTCCACCAGCGGGCACGTGCCCATCCAGGCCGACGTCCGCCCCGACCTGCTCCCCCATCCGGTCAGGACGCTGACGATGACCCGGCTCGCCGAAGGGCTGGCGGACACGGCCCATCCGGTGAAGTGCCTGTGGGTCTACGCGGCCAACCCGATGGGCAGCACGTCCGACCAGAACCGCGTTCGCGCCGGTCTGATGCGCGAGGACCTGTTCACCGTGGTGATGGAGCAGTTCCCGACCGACACCGTCGACTACGCCGACATCGTCCTGCCCGCGACCATGCAGACCGAGCACGTCGACCTGCACGCCGGGTACGGGCACATGTACCTGATGTGGAACGAGCCCGCGGTGGCTCCGCCGGGCGAGTGCCTGTCCACCACCGAGACCTTCCGCCGGGTGGCCCGCCGCCTCGGGCTGACCGACCCCTCGCTCTACGATTCCGACCTGGAGATCGCCGAGCAGCTGCTGTCCGGCGGCCACCCGGCGCTGGAGGGGATCACCGTCGAGCGGCTCCGCGAGGAAGGCTGGGCCCGCATGAACTACCCCGACCCGTTCCTGCCCTTCGCCGACGGCTTCCCGACCGCCTCGGGGAGGCTTTCGTTCCCGGCCGAGGGCGAGGGGTACGTGCCGCCCTTCTCCGCGACGCCCGACGGGCCGTACCCGCTGGCGTTGGTCACCCCGGCGGCGCACACCTTCCTCAACACGGTGTTCGGCAACAACCCCGAGCTGGCCCGCCGCGCCGGCACCCCGCAGATCCTGGTCAGCGAGAAGGACGCCGCCGAGCGCGGGCTGGGCGACGGACAACGCGTCCGGGTGTTCAACGGCAACGGCGAGATGACCCTCGAGCTGCGCGTCAGCGACCGCGTGGCCCAAGGGGTGGTGGCGACCACGAAGGGCAACTGGCCCAAGCTCAGCCCCGGCGGGGTCAACGTCAACGTCCTGATCGACGAGCGGGACGCGGACATGGGCAGGGGCGCCGTCTACCACGACAACCTCGTGGAGATCGCGCCGCTCCCCTGAGGCCCTGGTGGCGGCCCCGCGTGTCAGAGGGCGAGCTTGAAGCCCACGTGGGAGTCGACGAAGCCGAGAGAGGTGTAGAAGCGGTGGGCGTCGGCGCGGGCCTTGTCGCTGGTGAGCTGGACCATCCGGCAGCCGCGGGCGCGGGCCCGGTCGACCGCCCACCGGATCATCGTGCCGCCGAGCCCCTGGCCCCGCATGGCGGCGCCCACCCTGACGGCCTCGATCAGGGCCCGCTCCCCGCCCCTACGGGACAGCCCCGGGATGTAGGTGATCTGCATCGTGCCGGCGACCTGGCCGCCGGACTCGGCGACGATCAGCTCCTGCCGCGGATCGGCGTCGATGGCCGCGAAGGCGTCCAGGTAGACCTGGTCGGACGGATCGCCCTCCCGCGCCGCCGCGATCGGGTCGTCCGCGAGCATGGCCACGATCGACGGGACATCTTCCTGGCGTGCGGCACGAAAGGTCACAGACATTCGCACAGGGTACCGAGCCCACGCGGGGCGTCCTCCGTCCGGCCACGGGGTCAGGGGCGGATCAGGGTTGCTCCCCGATGTGCCTAGGCCGTCACACCGGGCAATCTGTGAGACATGAACGAACTGACTCGACGCGACGAGATGTCGCTCGCCGGCGCGGCCCTGCGGGGCGCGCCGTGGAAGGCCGCGGCGATCACCGGTGGTGCGGGCGCGGCGATCAGCTATCTCATGGGGGTCATCTTCCCAGGTCCCGCCGATCTGACCTGGGCCCTGTGCCTGGGCGTCAGCCTGTTCAGCGTCGTGGCGGCCATCGGCGCGGTGAGTAAGCCGAACGTGGGCGACCGCGTGACGCGCCAGGCCCGGCTGTGGTCACTGGCGCACCCGTGGCGGTTCGCGCTCTACCCCGGCATCGCGGCGGCCGTGCTGATGTACCCGGTGCAGCTCGTCTTCGACCACGCGGGCGTGTTCGGCGCCGCCTGGGACGCGGCGTGGGGCGGCGCGCTGGTCTACCTGATCGCGGCGATCGGCACCCTGTCGCTCAAGGGACGGGCCCAGTCGGCCCGCTGACCCCTCCGCCCTACCCAGGGCGCCCCTCTCCCCCTTCCCAGGGCCGCGCTGCGCGTCCTGGGAAGGTTCCGGGCCGCGAAGGCCCGCCACAGCATCACGGGCCGTCACCCAGTGGCGGCCCGTTCGGCGTTGTCGCGGCGGACGCGGAACTACTCGTCGCCCTCCGGGTCCGGCAAGGCGACCAGCAGGAGCCGTCGTCCTGGCGGTGCTCCTCTCTCACCGCATTGGGGTGAAACGTCTGCCCGTAGCCGGACATGTGTGGTGACGAGTGGCTCCTCTGGCCAGGCCGAGAGGAGCAGTCCCCCATCGGAAGGACGGCGGCGTGGGACCACCGGACCCAAGGCAGCGCTTCGAGGAGATCTACATGGCGCACTACGCGGATCTGCTCGGGTACGTCCGCCGGCGCACCGAGTGCGCCGACGACGCCGCCGACGCCCTCTCGGAGACCTTCACCACCGCCTGGCGACGCGTACGCGACATCCCCGAGGGGGAGCAGGCGCGGCTGTGGCTGTACGGCGTGGCCCGGCTCGTCCTGGCCAACCAGCGCCGGGGTCAGGCCCGGCGCGGCGCCCTCGCCGCCCGCCTGCGCGAGGAACTGGCCACCTGGGACCAGGGACAGCGGCCTCACCAGGACTCCCGGGCGATCCGCGAGGCGTTCCGGCGGCTCAGCCCGGACGACCGTGAGCTGTTGTCGCTGGTGAGCTGGGAGGGCCTGGACACCGCGCAGATCGCGACGGTGCTCGGCTGTTCGCGGGGCGCCGTCCGTCTGCGCCTGCACCGCGCCCGCAAACGGCTCGCACGCGAGTTGGACGCCGCCGACCTGGACCTGGTCGCCTACGGCCCCCGCGCGGTCGCGCTCCTGAAAGGACAATCATGAACGCGGACCTCGACCGCCTGCTCGCGTCCATCGCTCCCGATCCGGGGCCTGGCGTGACCCCCGGCGCCCGTGAGCTGCTCGAGGAGATCAGGACCGCGACAGCGGACGGTGCGGAGACACCACGGCGCATTCGGGACAGGGCGGTACGGCTCTGGTGGCGCCGGCACGGCGCACGGGGGCCCAGGCCGCGATCACGCTGGTCCCTGGCCCTACCCCTGGCGGTTCTGGCCGTCATGCTGAGCTGGATCGTGCCGGACACGCTCGGCATCGGCGCGCGACCGGCTTCGGCCACACTCGACATCAGGCAGACGGGAGACTTCTACGTCGTCACCGTCAAGGACCTGTACGCCGACCCGAAGCGCTACCAGCACGAACTCGCGTCTCGCGGCCTGAAGGTCACCATCAAGTTGATAGCGACCGACGATGTGCGGGCCGGCAGTCTGCTCTTCGTCACCGCCACGGACGACAATGCGCCAAAGGACCAGGGCACGCACGTCATCGAAGAGAGCGACGACATATTCGCGCTGGGTGACGACACTTCCTGCGACCGTCGGTCCGAATGCACGATCGGCGTGAAGATCCGGGTCGGGTACAAGGGGCCGGGAACCATCTTGCTCGGCCGCAGGGCCCGGCCCGGGGAGCTCTACCAGGCACCGCCGTCGCTCGTGTCACGTGGCCAGCCGCTTCACTGCGTCGACTTCATCAACGACAGAGTCCCGCAGGTGCTGCGACTGCTGAAGGAGCACGGCGTCGACAAGGTCGACGTCACCACGTATCACGGCCCGCGGTCCTTCGTGCCCGACTCGTGGTACGTCCACGACGGCGTGATGAGCGCCGAGGGGCACGCTCTGATCCTTGCCGACCCCGCTCCCCATCCCAGGCCCATGAACGTCAAGGAAGCCTGCCGCCGGTAGGTCCGCACGTCGCCGAGCTCCGGACGCCGATGTCGACGGGGCTCGGCGTGAGCGTGCGCGTCAGGCGGTGACAGCACGTCCGGGCCGCCCCGCACCTCGCTCACTTCACCCCTGTGCGGCAGCGGTTTCACGCGCCCATCGCCTGTCACCGCACGCGCACGGTTCATGACGCAAAGCCATCTTCCGAGAACTCCGGAGCCGCCATGCTCACCGAAACCCTCCACCCGTCCACAGCCCGGGCCGGCCGGGTGAAGCGAGCGATGCTCGGGCATCGGCTCTTCACCGTGGTCCTCTGCCTCGCGACGGCCGTGCGACTGGTCACGATGCTGGGGTATCGGCCGGGGCAGCTCTATTGGTACGACTCGTTCAGTTATCTGGATGTGGCGTCGCATCCGCGGCCGTCGCTGGGGTTCCACCCGAGCGGGTATCCGCTGCTGTTGTGGCTGCTGCGGCCGTTCCACAGCGTGACGATGGTGGTCGGCGTGCAGCACGCGATGGGGCTCGGCATCGGGGTGATGATCTACGCGGTGCTGCGCCGGCGGGGGCTGCCTGCCTGGGGCGCGTCCCTGGCGGCCCTGCCGGGGCTCTTCGACGCCTCGTTCCTGCGCCTGGAGCACGGCGTGCTGTCGGACACGATGTTCATCCTGCTGATCGTCGCCGCGCTGACGGTCCTCACATGGTCGCCGAGGCCGACGGCGCGCGCCTGCGCCGCCGCGGGGACGCTGCTCGCCCTGGCCACGCTGACGCGGACGATCGCGTTACCCCTGCTCGCGCTCGTCCTGATCTGGTCGGCCGTGCGGCGGGTGGGGGCGCGCGGCCTGGTGGCCGGGATGCTGGCGGGAGCGCTGCCGCTGGTCGCGTACGCGGGCTGGAACGCGCACGTCAACGGGAGGTTCACCCTGACCGGCGGGGAGGGGGTGGTGCTGTGGGCACGGACCATGACCTTCGCGGACTGCGCGGTGATCAGGCCGCCGGCGGCCGAGCGCGGGCTGTGCCCCAACGGCGCCCACCAGGACGCGGCCTCGGAGTACGTGTGGGACCCCGCCGCCTCGCTGAACCGGCTGCCCGGCGGGCGGGACGGCAACAACGACCTCGCCCGATCGTTCGCCCTGCGCGCCATCATGGCGCAGCCGCTGGACTACCTCGCCGACGTGGCCCGCGACACCGCGCTCGCCTTCGCCTGGACCCCGGTGCGGCACCCGGAGCGGGTCACCCCGGCCTTCGGTTTCGCGCGGGGCGAGTGGTCGCTGCCCGCGTACCCGCTGGTGGCCAAGGTGCGCCAGGAGTACGACCCGGCCATCCGCGGGCTGCGCTCGGCCGAGCCCTGGGCGGGCTTCCTGATCGCCTACCAGTACCCGGCGTACACGCGCGGGCCGGTGATCGCGCTGCTCCTGCTGGCGGGCGGTCTGGGCGCGGCCGTCGGGCGGCGACGGGCTGCGCTCCCGTGGGCCACCGCGGTGTTCCTGCTGGCCGGGCCGGTGGCGGTGCTGGACTTCGACCACCGCTACGTGCTGCCGGTGATCCCGGTCGCCTGCCTGGCGGCCGCTCTCGGCGTGGCCGACCTGGGTAGCAGGTGTAGCCGCAGGTGGCCGTCACGTTCGTCCGGTTTTCTAGGGGTTACTCGCGGGTAGCATATGCGGTAAGGTTACTCACCAGTAGCACACCGCCCGCATGCCTGGACGAGGGGACGCGCAGCCATGGGTCATTACAAGAGCAACGTCCGTGACCTTGAGTTCAACCTGTTCGAGGTGCTCGGCCGTCGCGAGATCCTCGGCACCGGGCGCTTCGCCGAGGTGGACGAGGACACCGTGCGCAGCGTGATCGAAGAGGTCCGGCGCCTGGCCACCGGCGTGCTCGCCGACTCCTTCGAGGAGGGCGACCGGACGCCGCCGGTCTTCGACCCCGCGACCGGCACGGTGACGATGCCTCCGCGCTTCAGGAAGTCCTTCGAGACCTTCCGGGACGCCGGGTGGACCAACCTGGACCTGCCGGAGGCGCTCGGCGGGCCCGGCCTGCCGCGCAGCGTGAGCTGGGCGGTGGCCGACATGATCCTCGGCTCCAACCCCGCCATCTGGATGTACTCCAGCGGACCGGCCTTCGCCCACGTGCTGCACACCATCGGCACCGAGGAGCAGAAGAGGTTCGCCATGCTGGCCATCGAGCGGCAGTGGGGCGCCACGATGGTGCTGACCGAGCCGGACGCCGGTTCCGACGTCGGCGCGGGCCGCACCAGGGCCCTCCGGCAGCCCGACGGCACCTGGCACATCGAGGGCGTCAAGCGCTTCATCACCAGCGCCGAGCACGACATGGCCGACAACATCTTCCACCTGGTGCTCGCCCGCCCCGAGGGCGCCGGTCCCGGCACCAAGGGCCTGTCCATGTTCCTGGTGCCCAAGTTCCACGTGGACGTGGAGACCGGCGAGCTCGGCGAGCGCAACGGCGTGTACGTCACCAACGTCGAGCACAAGATGGGCCTGAAGGCCTCGACGACCTGCGAGCTGACCTTCGGCGAGAAGCACCCCGCCGTCGGCACGCTGATCGGCGACGTGCACGAGGGCATCCGCCAGATGTTCATGATCATCGAGCACGCGCGCATGATGGTCGGCACCAAGGCCATCGCCACCCTGTCCACCGGTTACCTGAACGCGCTGGAGTACGCCAAGCAGCGGGTGCAGGGCGCCGACATGACCAAGATGACCGACAAGACCGCCCCGCGGGTCACCATCACCCACCACCCGGACGTCCGCCGCGAGCTCATGCTGCAGAAGTCCTACGCCGAGGGCCTGCGCGCGCTGGTGCTCTACACCGCGACCTTCCAGGACGCCGTCCAGATCGCCGAGTTCGAGGGCGCCAGGAACGCCGACGCCGAGGCGATGAACGACCTGCTGCTCCCCCTGGTCAAGGGCGTCGGCTCCGAGCGCTCCTACGAGATGCTGGCCCGCTCGCTGCAGACCCTCGGCGGCTCGGGGTACCTGCAGGACTACCCGATCGAGCAGTACATCAGGGACGCCAAGATCGACTCGCTGTACGAGGGCACCACGGCCATCCAGGGCCAGGACCTGTTCTTCCGCAAGGTCCTGCGCAACCAGGGCGCCGCGCTCGGCTCGCTGCTGGCCGAGATCACCGGCTTCGCCGCCTCCGAGGCCGGCAACGGCAGGCTCAAGCAGGAGCGCAAGCTGCTCGACGAGGCGGCCGGCGAGGTCAGGGCGATGGCCGACACCATGGCCGGATGGGCGATCGGCTCGCTGGAGAACCCGGCGGAGGTCTACAAGGTCGGCCTCAACACCACCCGGTTCCTGCTGGGCCTCGGCGACCTGGTGATCGGCTGGCTGCTGCTCCGGCAGGCCGAGGTGGCGCTCAAGGCCCTCGACTCCGCGGACCACGACAAGGCCTTCTACACCGGCAAGGTGGCCGCCGCGTCCTTCTTCGCCCAGACCGTCCTCCCGCGCCTGGCCGCCGAGCGCCGCACGCTCGCCGCGACCGACCAGAGCCTGATGGAGCTGCCGGAAGAGGCCTTCTGACCCAGGGAATCGGCACCGCGCCGACGGCATGCCCGCGCCCGCGGGGCGGCGATCGCCCGGCGGGCGCGAGGCTTCCGTGCCGGAAGGGTGCTGAGATCGGTAGTGTTACCGCGCGCGGCTGGGTATTACCCTGCCGCTTAGCGTTCTTTACCGAACACGAGTCCCGGAGGTCTGGATGGGCATCGGGGTCAGTATCTTCTTTCTGACCATCGGGGCGATTCTGAAGTTCGCGATCGAGCCCGACGTGCTGGGCAGTTCCGTCCACATCGACGTCATCGGCGTGATCTTCATGATCGTCGGCGCTGTGGGGCTGCTGCTCAGCTTCTTCCTCATCTCCCGCCGGGGCACGGTCGTCGAGACCGAGCTCCCGCATCGCGAGAACCACCCGCCCACCGTCTGACCCTCTGACCTGCCCGCCGGGCGCCGGGCCGTCGTCAGATGGTGTACTGCACCGCGGCCCGGCCGGCGAGGATGGGCCTGATCACGTCGGCGATGAACGCCCGGTGCACCGGGTGGTCGCGGTACACCAGGTAGTCCTCCTCGGAGTCGAAGTCGGCGACGACGGCGAACTCGTAGTTGCCCGGGTTCATGCCCGCATCCTGGCCGATCTCGTAGCGGCGGATCTCGGGGATCGCGCCGGGCAGCTTCCTCAGCCCGGTCTCCACCTCGGCCTTCTGCTCCTCGGTGGTGCCCGCGACCCAGGTGAACATCACGACGTGCCGGAACATGATCTCTCCTTCTGTCTCCTGAGCGGCAAGCGTAGGACCTCGCCGCGGTCACTGGACCAATGCCCCCGGCGACATCCCGTTCCCGGCCGCCGGGGCCGGGTCACCGGTCTGGGCGGCCACCAGGGCGGCGTACCGGCCACCGAGGGACATCAGCTCGCGGTGGGTGCCGCGTTCGACGATGCGGCCGCCGTCCACGACGAGGATGAGGTCGGCGTCCCTGATCGTGCTGAGCCGGTGCGCGATGACGATCCTGGTCTGTGTGAGCCGGGCGAGGTGGCTCTCGATCGCCGCCTCGCTCTCGCTGTCGAGATTGCTGGTGGCCTCGTCCAGCAGCAGGATCTTCGGTCGGGACAGCAGGGCGCGGGCGAGCGCCAGGCGTTGCCGCTGACCGCCGGACAGACCGGCGCCCTCGGTCAGCATGGTCTCGTACCCCATGGGCATCGCGCGGACCTCCTCGTCCAGCCGCGCCAGGCGCGCCGCCTCGACGACCCGGGCGAAGGACGCGTCCGGATCGTTCAGGGCGATGTTCTCCCTGATCGTGCCGGTGAACAGCGACGGGTCCTGGGTGACCACGCCGAACTGCCGCCGCAGCGTGCGCAGGTTCAGTTCGCCCACCGGCACCCCGTCGAAGCGGATCTCGCCGGTGGTCGGGCTGTGCAGGGCCAGCAGCAGCCGGGCCAGCGTGCTCTTCCCGGACCCGGACGCACCGACGAGCGCGACCTTCTGTCCCGGCGCGATCCGCACCGAGATGTCGCGTAGGGTCCAGGGCGCCCTCGGGTCGTACCGGAACCCGACCTCGCGCAGCTCGACCGCTCCGCGCAGGCGCAGCACCTCGATGCCCTCGGACGGCTCGGGCTCGGAGGCGAGGATGTCGGAGAGCCGGTCGAAGTGCGCGCCCGCCTGCTGAAGGCTCTGCAGGCTGGACATCAGCGACGACAGCGGGGTGAGCGCGGCGACGGCGATCGCGTTGAGCGCGAGCAGCGTCCCGAGGGTGAACTGCCCGTCCAGCACCCGCCACGCCCCGATCCACAGCAGGCCGAGCGGGGCGAGCACCCTGATGGCGCCGAGCGCCGCTTCCAGCAGGCCCTGGGTGATACCGCCGCGCACATCGGCGTTGAGTTGAATGGTGAAGTTCCTGGACCACTGTTCGACCGCGTGCCGCTCCGCCCCGGACGCCTTCAGCGTCTCGATGCCGTTGATCGCCTGGATCAGGTTGCTCTGCGTCGCGGAGAACGCCGTCAGCTCCTGCTGCGCCAGGTGGTTGACCCGGCGGGTGGTCGCGAGCAGCAGACCGGTCTGCACTAGGGCGATGCCGAGCAGGCACGCGCCGAACAACGGGTCCCTTACGAAGATCAGGACGAGGTATCCGATGGCGAGCGGCCCGTCGAGCAGGGCCGAAAGGATCTGCCCGGTGAGCATGTCCCGCAGCACGGCGACGCTGCCCGCCCGGGTCACCAGGTCTCCGGTGCCGCGTACCGCGAAATAGCGGAACGGCAGCGCGATCAGGTGGGAGATCACGCCCCTGGTCAGCTCGGCGTCGGCGCTCGCCCGCACCGACACCAGCAGGACCGCCCGCAGCGCCCCCACCACGAACTGCGTCAGCGTGGCCAGCAGCAACCCGCCGCCGATCACGGTGAGCAGGGTCTCGGCGCCCATCGGCAGCACCTGGTCGACCAGCACCTGGGAGAACACCGGGAGCGCCAGCCCGAGCAGTTGCAGGACGACGGAGGCGAGCAGCACCTGGGCCAGCAGGCCCCGCCGGCGCAGCAGGAGTGTTCGCAGGAACCGGCGCCGCCAGGTGCTCGCCGCGCTGGAGCTTCCCCGCCGGAACGCGGGGCCCGGCTCGAACGCCAGCACCACGCCGGTGAATCCCTCGTTGAACTCCCCGGCAGGCAGCCTGCGCCGCCCGAAGGCAGGGTCGACGAGGTCCACCCGCTCGGGCGTCCAGCGTTCCACCACCACGAAGTGGTTGAACTCCCAGTGGACGACGGCCGGCATGGGGATATGGGCGAGATCGGCAGGTTCCAGGGAGAACGCCTTGGCGTTCAGCCCGGAGTCGCGGGCTCCGGTCACGATGGCGAGCCCGGTCAGCCCGTCCCTGCCGACCTGGAGCCGGTCGGTCAGCTCGTGGAGGGAGATCCGGTGCCCGTGGTAGGACAGGATCATGGCCAGGGTCGCGGCCCCGCATTCGGTGGCCGAGTTCTGCAGGACGACCGGCACGCGTCGTCTCACGAGCCGCCGCTCCCTCGCCTCACGAGCCGTCGCCGAACAGCTGGGTTCCGGCCGCGACGGTTCCGCTGGGGACCACGGCCTCGCCGGAGCGGCGCAGCAGCTCGCGGGGCTCGACTCCGGTGACCCGGCAGGACAGCACGGCGAGCCTGGCCGGTTCGACCGTACCCGGGGCCGCCTTGAGCCGCCCGTCACCGGCCAGGGAGGCACCGGGGCGGCCGACCTGACACACGAGCGGCCGGGCCGGGCCCACCAGCCGTAAGGTCGCCTGCGCGCCGGTGCGGGGCGCCGGCCGGTCCCAGGGGACGTGGGCGATGACGTCCACGCTCCCGGTCCGATATCCGGTGACCGTCGCCGGGACGGTCACCAGGTGCGGCACCTGGATCAGGGTCAGGGTCGCCGCGGCGGCGCCCAGTACGGCGACCAGCGCCCACAGCGCGGCGAACCACATCTTGTGCACGACGAGTGGCCGGTCACCCTGCCGCTCCCGCACGCGGTAGCGGCGCAGCGCCTCCTCGCGGTAGATCGGGCGGTTCACGACCAATGCCATTCGACCGACGCGCGGCTTCGCCGTTCGGTGAGCCAGTCCGCGAACGCGGCGCGCCCGGCGGCGGCCAGCGTCTCGGCGTCGTCCTCGGCCGGACGGCGATCCAGTACGGCGCCGGTGAAGAACCGGCCCTCCCGCTCGACGGGGCCCACGACGGCGCCGGGCGCGGCGTCGCGGAGCGGCTCGGGCAGGTCACCGGCCCACCGCTCACCCATGGTCACCTGGATCTCACCGGTCACCTCGGACGGCACGGCCAGCAGTTCCGCCGGGGTGGCGGCGGTCCGGCGCTCCGAACCGGCCCACCAGACCGCCCGTACCCGCTCGAACCGGGAGCGGTGCGCGGCGAGATACCCGCAGGCGAGCTCGGTCTCCTTGCGCCGCCGGAACCTGCGCCGGCGGGCGACGCCGCCGATGTACTCCTCGAACCGCGTGGGGGACATGCCCACGCGCTCCATCCAGGCGAGGGTCGCCGCGCGGTCGTACAGTCCCCGTCCCCTGCGGAACTCGTCCGCCGCGGCCTGGAGGTCCTCGGTGGTGAGCGGCTCGTCCTCGGACAGGACCTCGTTGAGGATCAGGCACTGGTCGACGATCTCGTCGTGCGGCGTCGTGTCCCGATTGGAGAGCGAACGCAGCATGGTGAGCGCCTGAGCCACCGACAGGTGGATCTCGTCCACGCTGACGAGCTGGCCGGCCGCCCAGTGGGTCGAGTGCTCGATCAGCCACGGCACACCCTCGTCGGCCGGCGCGGTGAGCGCCACCGTGCCGCCGTCCGGATGGGTGAGGAGCAGGTCGTAGTCGACCACGGGCGTGCCCGGCCGCTCGTCGACGACCAGTTGGGCGGCGACGGCGGGGTGCTCGGCCCCCCACTCGGCCGCCTCCTTGCGCGCCCACTCCACCTGGTCGCGCCTGCGCGGCAGGCGTCGAAGCAGTGCCACGCCCGATGCCAGCGTGGCGCCGAAGTCACCGGACATCGTTCGACCTCGGTGACGGGCCCTGCGGCCAGGGGTCACGCGGTGCCGCGACCAGGAAGAGCTCGGGTGCCCCTGAACCGCGGGTTCCTGGGGCCGGGGATTCACTCATCGTGCGCTCCTCGGGCCAGCCATTCGGCGATGGCGTCACTGATGGGCAGCCCGGTGCGCATCTCGACGAATGCCCAGGCCCCGTTCGGGTTGATCTCCAGGAAGACGTACTCACCCCGCGGCGTGAGGATGAGGTCGATCGCCCCATAGGTGAGCTCGAAGGACGCGACCAGTTCGGCGCAGCGCCGCCGCACGTCCTCGGGCAGTCCGTGCGCGGCGTAGCGGACCCGGTCGTCATCGTAGTGACGCCAGTCCTCCCGCGCCGTGCGGGACGCCTGCGCGTCGATCTCGGCGGCGAACACCCGGTCCCCGACGACGATCACCCGCAGTTCCACGGCCTTCGGCACATACGGCTGCAGGATCACCGGCTCGTGCTGGAGCAGGTGACGCGAGGTGAGGTGCCGCCGGGTGAGCACGGTCGTGTACGTCCGGTGGTCGGCGCCGTCCACGGTGAAGGAATCGGAATTGATCTGCTTGGCGACCAGCCGGCCTCCGGCGCGCTCGTACGCCGGCACCAGCTCGGCCGGATCGTTGGTGAACACCGTCTCCGGCACCGCGAAGCCCAGGCTCGCCGCCCGCGCCAGATTGATGATCTTGTTGTGCGCCCGGCGCTCGGGCTCGCGCCGCGACGGCAGCCACCGGGCCGGGATGAGGTCCCAGACGCCGTCCAGCAGGAACTGCGCCTGCCAGTCGACATGCGTGCGATGGGTCGGCTCCAACACGTGCGCGGCGGCCATGGGGCCGGTGGGACGCCGGCGCCACACCGCCGTCACCGTGGACAGATCGAGCGTCTCTGTCGCGGTGTGCAGGATGAGCCGGCGCCCGCCATCCGCACCGAGGGCGAGGGTGATGCGGCTCCTGGCGGGGTAGTCGCCACTGTCCCACCAGGTGACCGGAACCCCGAGGCGCTTGAGCTTGGGGAGCACCAATTCGACGGTGTCGTCGCGCAGGTCGCTGAGTATGAGGATCACGGCAGCCCCGTCGTGGGTGTGGCGCGGAAATCGTGGGTGTGGCGTTGGAAAGACGACAGGCCGGCCACCGGGAGGGCGGCCGACCGTGAACGCTGCGGCGCCGGTGGTGGGCGGAGCGCGTCGCGCCCACCACCGTTATCGTCAGGACCGGTGGGACCGGCCTTTGATCACTTGTTCACCCACTCGGCGGGCTTGCCCTTGATGTACCAGCTGACGGTCATGAGGCCACCGGCCACCTCGCCGAGCTCGGCGTCGGAAAGCTCCGGGCCCTCGAAGGCGAGGTCCTCCAAGCTGATCTTCGACATTCGTGTTCCCTTCCACCGCACGCGGCGGCGAAGCCACATCCCCTGGTAAATCGGGGGATTTGTCGTACATGCGATGACGAAGCTAGCAGCCCACCTTGCAACCGACTTGCATAATCGACCCGCGACTTGCACCGTTCTTCAGGCCGCTTCCCGATTACCAAACACCGCACAATTCGGGCACGCCGACCCCCAAAAGGGTAGAAAAAGGGCCGGAGAGGGACATCCCTCTCCGGCCCGTTCCTTCGCCGCTTTCCTGGTCAGCTCCAGGCGAGCATGTGGAGGGGGTCGTGGAGCATCGCGCCGACGTCGCGCAGGACGTAGGAGCCGAGTTCGCCGTCCACGAGGCGGTGGTCGAACGACAGCGCCAGCGTGGTGACCTTGCGGGGGACGATCTGGCCGTCCACCACCCAGGGCAGGTCGCGGATCTGGCCGACGGCCAGGATGGCCGCCTCCCCGGGGTTGAGGATGGGGGTGCCGGCGTCCACGCCGAACACGCCGACGTTGGTGATCGTGATGGTGCCGCCGGACAGGTCGGCCGGGGTGCACCGCCCCGCCCTGGCCTTGTCGGTCAGCTCGCCCAGCGCCCCGGCCAGCTCGGGCAGCGACAGCGCCTGCGCCTCCTTGACGTTCGGCACGATGAGCCCGCGCTGCGTGGCCGCGGCGATGCCGAGGTTCACGTAGCGCTTCACCACGATCTCGTCCCCCGTCCAGGAGGAGTTGACCATCGGATACCGGCGGACGGCCGTGAGCAGCGCCTTGGCGACCAGCAGCAGCGGCGAGACCTTGACCTCGGCGAAGTCCGGCATCGCGCGCAGCCGCTTGACGGCGTCCATGGTGGCGGTCACGTCCACCTGCAGCCACTCGGTGACGTGCGGAGCGGTGAAGGCCGAGGCCACCATGGCGGCGGCCGTGGCCTTGCGCACACCCTTGACCAGGATGCGCTCCTCCCGTTCACCCTCGGGCAGGACGGCGCGCGCGGAGGGCGCGACGGCGGGGACGGCGGCGGCGGTGGCGCCCTCGGCGGCGGCGTGCACGTCGTCACGGGTGATCGACCCGTTCGGACCGGTGCCGGTGAGGGCGGCGAGGTCCACGCCGAGGTCCCGGGCCAGCTTGCGCACGGGGGGCTTGGCCAGCACCGCGACCGCGCCCGGTTCCGGCGTGACCGGCGTGACCTGCACCGGCGTGACCGCCCGCGCCTGCGGGGCCGGACGGGCCGGCGCGGCGGCCTGGGCGGGAGCGGGGGGCTGGACGGGCGGGGCCGCCGCGCCCGTGGCGGGGGACGGGTGGGCCGGGGACTTGCGGGGACGGCGGGTCGTGGCGCCGGGCTTGACGCCGTACCCGACGAGCACCGGCGTCCGCGCCGGCGTGCCCTCGGTCCCGCCGGCGGGCGGCGAGGGGACCATGTCGTCGGCGAGCGCGGCCGCACGCGGCACCGGGCCGCCTCCGGCCGGGGCCTGCGGCGTGCCGGCGCCCGCGACCGCCGCGGCGCCGGTGGAGGCGCCGCCCGCCGGCGCGGGGCCGCCCTCGCCGTCGTCCACGGCGATGATCGGGACGCCGACGTCGACGGTCTCGCCCTCGGCGGCCATGAGCGCGCTGACCACGCCCTCGAACGGACAGGGCAGCTCGACGACGGCCTTGGCCGTCTCGATCTCCACGATCGTCTGGTTGATCTCGACCTTGTCGCCGGCGGCGACGTGCCACTTGACGATCTCGGCCTCGGTCAGCCCTTCACCGACGTCGGGGAGCTTGAACTCGCGAAGCACAGGCCCCTCCTAGAAGGCGAAGGTACGGTCGACGGCGTCCAGCACCCGGTCCAGGTCGGGCAGGTAGTCGTCCTCGAGCCGGGAAGGCGGGTAGGGCGTGGAGAAGCCGCCGACACGCAGCACGGGCGCCTCCAGGTTGTAGAAGCACGCCTCGGTCACCCGCGCGGCCAGCTCGGCGCCGAGGCCGGAGAAGATGGGCGCCTCGTGGGCGACCACGCACCGGCCGGTGCGCCGCACCGAATCGAAGATCATGCCGGTGTCCAGGGGATTGAGCGAGCGCAGGTCTATGACCTCCAGCGAGCGGCCCTCCTCCTCGACGGCCGCGGCGGCCTCCAGGCAGGTCTTGAGCATCGGGCCGTAGGCCAGCACGGTCACGTCGGTGCCCGGGCGCACGATCTGGGCGCGGTCGAAGGGCATGGGGTCGGCGCCCCGGTCGACCTCGGCCTTGTCCCAGTAGCGGCGCTTGGGCTCGAAGAAGATGACCGGGTCGTCGCACCGGATGGCCTGCTGGATCATGTGGTAGCCGTCCACGGGGTTGGAGCACGCCACCACGCGCAGGCCACCAGTGTGCGTGAAGTACGCCTCGGGCGACTCGCTGTGGTGCTCCACGGCGCCGATGCCGCCGCCGCAGGGGATGCGCACGACGACCGGCAGCTTGATCTTGCCGAGCGAGCGCAGCGGCATCTTGGCCAGCTGGGTGATGATCTGGTCGGCGGCCGGGAACACGAACCCGTCGAACTGGATCTCGCACACCGGACGGTAGCCGCGCAGCGCGAGGCCGATGGCGGTGCCGATGATGCCGGACTCGGCGAGCGGGGTGTCGATGACCCGGCTCTCGCCGAAGTCCTTCTGCAGGCCGTCGGTGACCCGGAAGACCCCGCCGAGCTTGCCGACGTCCTCGCCCATGATGAGGACCTTGGGGTCGTCCTCCATGGCGGTGCGCAGGCCCTCGTTGATCGCCTTGGCGAGCGTCAGCGTGGTCATCGCTCGCCTCCCTCGAAGCTCGCCAGGTACGCGGCGTACTGCTCGCGCTCCTCGGCCAGCAGTGCGTGCGGCTCTCTGTACACGTGCTCGAAGATCTCCAGCGGGTGCGGGTCGGGCATCTCCAGGCAGCGCTTGCGCACGTCCCGGCCGAGGTCGGCGGCCTCGGCGTCGATGGAGTCGAAGAAGTCCTGGTCGGCGAGCTGGTTCTTGAACAGGTACGCCTTGACGCGCTCGATCGGGTCCTTCAGCTTCCACGCCTCCAGCTCCCCCGCCACGCGGTAGCGCGTCGGGTCGTCGGAGGTGGTGTGGGCGCCCATGCGGTAGGTGAACGCCTCGATCAGCATCGGGCCCTGGCCCTCGCGGGCGTTCTTCAGGGCCTGCCGGGTGACGGCCAGGCAGGCGAAGACGTCGTTGCCGTCCACCCGGACGCCGGGGAAGCCGAACCCGCTGGCGCGGCGGTACAGGGGGATGCGCGACTGCTTCTCCAGCGGCTCGGAGATGGCCCACTGGTTGTTCTGGCAGAAGAAGACGACGGGGGCGTTGAACACCGACGCCCAGATGAACGACTCGTTGACGTCGCCCTGCGAGGTCGCGCCGTCGCCGAAGTAGACGATCGTGGCGGCGTCGGCGCCGTCGCGCTGGACGCCCATCGCGTAGCCGACGGCGTGGAGCGTCTGGCTGCCGATGACGATCGTGTAGAGGTGGAAGTTGTGCTCGGCGGGGTCCCAGCCTCCGTGGTTGACGCCGCGGAAGAGCCCGAGCAGGTTCACCGGGTCGACCCCGCGGCACCAGGCCACGCCGTGCTCACGGTAGGTCGGGAAGGCCATGTCGGTGTCGGTCAGCGCGCGCCCGGACCCGATCTGGGCGGCTTCCTGGCCGAGCAGTGAGGCCCAGATGCCGAGCTCGCCCTGCCGCTGGAGGGCGACGGCCTCCATGTCGACGCGTCGCACCAGCACCAGGTCGCGGTAGAGGCCGCGCACCTCCTCGGGCGTCAGGTCGATGTCATAGAGAGGATGCTCGACCCGCTCACCTTCCGGGGTGAGAAGCTGGACGAGCTCAGGGGGTGCGTCAGCACCACCAGAGGCGTCGAATGTCACGTGCCGCTCCTGTGCGTTCAGGGCCGTGCTGATGGGATCACCACCGCCGTTCGGCCAGTTGACACGCGTCCATACCTACTGGTGGCGGTACGTCCGCGTTTGGGGACATGGTGGCAGACACCACAGGCCCTTGCGCAAGACCAGCCACCCGTCTTCCACACTTCTCCCGTTCCCGGTGAACCCTGGCGCACACTCGTGCGGACCCCAGTGTGCAGGGAGGGGTACCCTTGGCGCGCCGCCGGGGCGGGGGCTGTGAGAGGGGGCCGCCACCGTTAGGCTGGTGCGCCGGACCAGGCCGGACCCGACCAGGGGGCCGGCGGCACGAACTGGAGGGACACGTGGCACGCGTCATCGTCGACGTCATGCTCAAGCCGGAGATCCTCGATCCGCAGGGGCAGGCGATCGCCCGGGCGCTCCCGCGGCTCGGCTTCTCCGGGGTCAGCGAAGTGCGGCAGGGCAAGAGGTTCGAGGTCGAGATCGACGGCCCGGCGGACGAGGCGGCGCTGGCCGAGGTCCGCAAGATGGCCGAAACCCTCCTCGCGAACACCGTCATCGAGGACTACTCTGTGCGGGTCGAGGCCGAATAGCAGCCTCTCCGCCGCGCCAAGGGGCCGCAAAGCACGCGAAACGGAAATTTGGTCAGATCAGAAAGCAAGCGTCTGACCAACACTAAATAACAACAGCGTGATTCTGCGGTTAGCCCTGATTCTCCGGGGAACCTCCCCAACGTGACTTTCGGCGCCGTGGAGGAGTCTGGTGGATATTGAGTTCTCGTTGGCCTTGCCGAGGGACGCCATGGGCATCCCGATGGTCCGGCGAGTACTGGGTGACACCCTTCGCTGCATCGGCGTCACCGAAGACTGCGTGTCGGACGTGCTGCTCGCGACCTCCGAGGCCTGCGCCAACGCCGTACGGCACGGCGGGCCCTCCAAGCGCTACGCGGTGACGGCCGCCATCGGCCACGGCCGCTGCGAGCTACGCGTCGCCGACAACGGGCTCGGACTCGGGGCCATCCCCCGGCAGTATCCGGCCGGAGACGCCGAGCACGGGCGCGGCATCCTGATCATGCAGTCGGTCGTCGACGAGATCACCTTCGACATCACCCCCGGCAACGGCACCACCGTCTTCCTCCGCAAGGAACTCGACTGGGACGAGGAGTGGCTGGCCACCCACGACCGGGCCCTCGCCTCCGTCTGACCTCCTTCGTTCCTCCTGTTGGCCTCGGCTTCACCGGCGGCATCGAGCGCCGGCGGTGAATCATGCGGAGAAACCGGCATGGCGGAAAGTCACCATGTGATTACCTTGAGCAGACACGCGTGAACGGCGATCGTCTGATCAAGAAGAAGGTCCTGGTCTGTGGTGAAGCGTAGAGGTCTGCGGCGCCTGTTCGGGCGCGGCCGCGGCGGGCGAACCGGCCGGCACGCCCTCGGGCGGCCGTACGTCGAGATCGAGCGCGCCGATCATGGTGATCCCGACCTGGCCGACCGTGCCGCCGCCGTCCTGTTGAACCGCATGGAGCGGTTCTGGACGGTCATGTACGGGCCGTGGAGCCGCCGGTTCTACGCGCTGGCGCTGTACCCGACCCCGGAGCCACTGGTGGTGGAGGCCCGCACCGCTCAGGACCTTCTCACCGCGATGCGTCACGCCGAGCGAGGATGGGCGCTCAACGGCCCGTCGGAGCCGATCGCAGCCCATCACTGATGGCGGGCCGGCGCTCCGCCCGGCCTCGCGGACGACCTGATGGTGCCCTGCGTCGGTCGCTCAGGGGCAGCAGGTAGCCTGTGGTGTACCGCCGCAGGCCGCCGTCGCTGAGTGAGACGCCGGCGCGGCGCTCTCATGTGGAGGGGTACGAGACCATGGGTGCTGCCCGTGTGGGCGTGGTCACTTTTCCCGGAACTCTGGACGACCAGGACGCTGCGCGCGCCGTCAGGCACGCGGGCGGGGAGGCGGTGCCGCTGTGGCACGCCGACCGGGACCTCAAGGGCGTGGACGCCGTCTTCCTGCCCGGCGGGTTCTCCTACGGTGACTACCTGCGCTGCGGGGCCATCTCCCGCTTCGCGCCGCTGATGGAGGAGCTGATCCCCGCGGCGCGGGCGGGGCTGCCGGTCCTCGGCACCTGCAACGGCTTCCAGATCCTGTGCGAGGCGCACCTGCTGCCCGGCGCGCTCACCCGCAACGAGGGCCTGCACTACATCTGCCGCGACCAGCGCGTCCGCGTGGAGAACGCCGCCACGGCCTGGACCGGCGACTACGCCTCCGGTCAGGAGATCCTGCTGCCGGTCAAACACGGCGAGGGCCGCTACGTCGCCGACTCCGCGACGATCGGCGCCCTGGAGGCCGGCGGCCAGGTCGTGTTCCGCTATCTCGGCGGCAACCCCAACGGCTCGATGAACGACATCGCCGGCATCAGCAACGAGGCGGGCAACATCGTCGGCCTCATGCCCCACCCGGAGCACGCCGTCGAGGACTTGACCGGCGCTCCCAGCGTCGACGGACGCGGCTTCTTCACCTCGATCCTGAAGAAGTTCGTGAACCTGTGAGGCGACGACCACGGCGTGCGCGGGTGACGCGCGAGGAGAACACATGATCGACTCTGTCAAGCGGGCCAACGAGACCCCCGACGAGCCGCAGCCCTACGCCGAGCTCGGCATGAAGGCCGAGGAGTACGAGCGCGTGCGCGCCATCCTCGGACGCCGGCCGACCTCCTCCGAGCTGGCCATCTACTCGGTCATGTGGAGCGAGCACTGCTCCTACAAGTCCTCCAAGGTGCACCTGCGCCAATTCGGCACCAAGGCCCCGGAGTCCGACGCGCTGCTGGTCGGCATGGGCGAGAACGCCGGCGTGGTGGACATCGGCGACGGCTGGGCGGCCACCTTCAAGATCGAGTCGCACAACCACCCGTCGTACGTCGAGCCGCACCAGGGCGCGGCCACCGGCGTCGGCGGCATCGTCCGCGACATCATGTCGATGGGCGCGCGGCCGGTCGCGGTCATGGACGCCCTGCGCTTCGGCGCCCTGGACGCCCCCGACACCCGGCGCGTGCTGCCGGGCGTCGTCGAGGGCGTCGGCTCCTACGGCAACTGCCTCGGCCTGCCCAACATCGGCGGCGAGCTGGCCTTCGACCCGTGCTACATCGGCAACCCGCTGGTCAACGCCCTGTGCGTCGGCCTGCTGCGCAAGGACCAGATCAAGCTGGCCACGGCGCCCGGGCCGGGCAACCAGGTCGTGCTGTTCGGCGCGCGCACCGGCCCCGACGGCATCGGCGGCGCGTCGGTGCTCGCCTCGGCCACCTTCGAGGACGAGTCGCACGCCAAGCGGCCCGCCGTCCAGGTCGGCGACCCGTTCATGGAGAAGCTCCTCATCGAGTGCTGCCTGGAGCTGTTCGAGGCCGACGTCGTCGTCGGCATCCAGGACCTCGGCGCCGCCGGGGTGTCCTGCGCCACGACCGAGCTGGCCGCCAAGGGCACCGGCGGCATGTCGGTGGACCTCGGCCTGGTGCCGCTGCGCGACCCCTCGCTCCTCCCCGAGGAGATCCTGATGAGCGAGTCGCAAGAGCGCATGATGGCCGTGGTGACCCCCGAGGACATCGACGCGTTCATGGCGATCTGCGCCAGGTGGGACGTCCCCGCCACGGTGATCGGCGAGGTGACCGACACCGGCAGGCTGGTGATGACCTGGAAGGACGAGGTCATCGTCGACATCCCGCCGGGCACCGCCGCCGACGACGGCCCGGTGTACGAGCGCCCGTTCCACGAGCCGGCGGGCCAGGCGGCGCTCAACGCCGACGACCCGGCGCGGCTGGAGCGTCCCGGCGACCTGCGGGCGACCCTGCTGACGCTGCTCGGCTCCTCCAACCTCGCCTCCAAAGAGTGGGTGACCTCCCAGTACGACCGCTACGTGCGGGGCAACACCGTGCTGGCCATGCCGGCCGACGCGGGCGTGCTGCGCATCGGCGAGGTCATGCCCGGCGCCGAGGAGACCGACCGCGGCATCGCCCTGGCCACCGACGGCAACGGCCGCTACGCCAAGCTCGACCCCTACGCAGGCGCCCAGCTCGCGCTGGCCGAGGCGTACCGCAACGTGGCGGTCACCGGGGCGCGCCCGCTCGCGGTCACCAACTGCCTGAACTTCGGCTCGCCGGAGGACCCCGAGGTGATGTGGCAGTTCGCCGAGGCCGTGCGCGGCCTCGCCGACGCCTGCAAGACCCTGGGTGTGCCGGTGACCGGCGGCAACGTCTCGTTCTACAACCAGACCGGTTCCACGCCGATCCACCCGACCCCGGTCGTGGGGGTGCTCGGCGTGCTGGACGACGTCCGCGCCCGCGTCCGTCACGGGTTCACCGCCCCCGACCTGAAGATCGTGCTGCTCGGCGACACCCGGGACGAGTTCGGCGGCTCCGAGTGGGCGCACGTCGCGCACGGTCACCTGGGCGGGCTGCCCCCGGCGGTCCACCTGGAGGCCGAGCGCGCCCTGGCCGGCGTCCTGGTCGAGGCCGCGGGACGCGGGCTGGTCGACGGCTCGCACGACGTGTCGGACGGCGGCCTGGCCATCGCGCTGGCCGAGGCGTGCATGGCCCGCGGTGTGGGAGCCGCCGTGCAGCTCCCCGGCGGCGACGCCTTCACCGATCTGTTCAGCGAGTCCACGGCACGGGTTCTGCTCGCGGTGCGGCCCGAGTCCTACGACGAGCTCGCCGGCCTGTGCGCCCGGCGCGAGGTGCCCGCGTACTGCCTGGGCACGACCGGCGGCTCGGCGCTCACCGTCGAGGGCGTCCTGTCGATCCCGGTGGAGGAGCTGCGCGCGGTCCACGAGGCGACGCTCCCGGCCGTGTTCTCCTCCTGACGAGCCGGTCACGGCAAGGCGGTGGATCCCCCACAGAAGATCCACCGCCTTGGTGAGCTGAACCGGTCACCCATTAACGGGACTAATGGCACCAGGCATCGCCAAAGTAACCGAAGTTTCGGTCATACCCCCCAAAGCCGCAGCTCAGTTCCGTCTCGATATACCTCCGGCTGAACCCTTCGTTCGCCCACAACGTGGACTGACGGGATAATCGGCACGTTCGGGGGGACTCGACTGGCTGATGCGGAGGCAACCGTGCCGTCGAATGATCACACACGCGCGACCACCGACTCCGAGGCGGAGGCGGACACCGTGCCCCGCCACGACGTGACGCCGACCGGGGGTGCGGCCTCGGAGCAGGCCGAAGGGCACGCGGAGGGGCGGCCGGAAGGGCAGGCCGAGATACAGGCCGACGGGCAGGCCGACGGGCAGGCGGAGGTGCGGCCCGACGGGCGGCTCGCCGCGGGAAAGACCGCGGGGAAGTCCTCCGGCGAGGGCGCCGGCGATACCGGCGGCGCTGCGGCTCCGGCGGCCGGGACGGGCCCGGACGACCCGGGCACGGGTGACGCGGCGAAGACGGTGCAGTTCAAGAGGGTCGTCCCGGCGAAGACCCCGATGCCTCGCACCTCCACGGTGAGCCGGCCGTCCCGGACGCCCGCCGGCGCCTCCGGCACGAGCACCGCCGAGAAGGACGCGGCCCCCGTCCCGGAAAGCGCCTCTGTCCCGGAAAGCGCCCCCGTCCCGGAAAGCGCCCCCGTCCCGGAAAGCGCCCCTGTCACGGAAAGCGCGACCCCCGGCGCGGAGAGCGCGATCTCCGTCCCAGAGAGCGGGACCGCCGTCCCGGAGAGCGGGACCGCCGGCATGAAGGCCTGGACCGCTGATGCGGGGGCCGAAGGCGCCTGGGGGGACGTCCCGGGGGCCGCTGCAGAAAACGCGGGCGCCCGCGCGGACGACGGGCCTGCCGGTGCGGAGGACCGCACGGCCATCGCCGGGAGCGAGGCCGCCGGCGGGGAGGACGGGCTCGCGTTCTCGCCCTATCTGCCGCCCGCCACGCACCCGGTGCGCGGCATCGTGTGGGCCATGCACCTGGCCGTGCCGCTGCTCGGCCTGTGGCTGCTGCTCGCCTTCCCCGCCCGGCTCAACGCGCGCTGGGAGCATCCGCCGAGCCACTTCTGGCTGATCGTGCTGGTGGCCGGCGTCAACGTCGTGCTCGGCGCGATGATCAGCCAGGCCGCCACCCGGCACAAGGACGCCCGGCTGCTGCTGGTGTCGCTGGTCTTCCTGAGCAGCGCCGGCTTCTTCCTGCTCCACGGTCTGTCGACGCCGCGGATCATCTTGGAGACCGGCAGCTACGGCTTCGACATCGGGCAGCCGGTCGGGCTGATGGTGGCGTCGGTGCTGGCGTTCGCCTCCTCCCTGCCGCTCGGCGAACGCGCCGCCGCCGCCGTGCTGAGGAGCGGCGACCTGCTGCGGGCCGCCCTGGTGGTGGTCCTGGTGGTGTGGGGCGCGGCCTCGCTCATCGAGGGCCTGACCCCGCTCAGCGCGCCGCCGCCGCCCGGCGGGGCCACCATCGGCGCGTTCTCCTGGATCGGCGCCGGGCTGTTCGCCCTGTCGGCGGTGCAGATGTTCCGCATCCACCGCCGCAGGCCCTCGGCGATGCTCGTGAGCCTGATGACCGCGTACGCGCTGCTCAGCGAGGCGATGGTCGCCGGGTTCTTCCGGCCCAACTGGCTGCTGTCGTGGTGGGAGTGGCACCTGCTGCTGGTGGGCGCCTTCGCGTTCGTCGCCTACAGCTCCTACATCCAGTTCCGCCGCGAGGGCTCCAGCCAGGGCCTGTTCGACTCGGTGACGCTCGCGGCGACGATCCGCCGCATCCAGGGGCAGTACGACCAGGCGCTGGAGGAGCTCGTCGGCCACCTGCGGCGCATGGGCGAAAGCGGCACGGCGTCCCGGACGCCCGTCGCGCTGCGCCTGGCGGGCAAGTTCCGGCTGAACGAGGGCCAGGCGGCCGTGCTCGACCGCGCCGGACAGGCGCTCGCGGCCGAGCGCGAACTGTCGCTGCGCCTCGGCGCACTGGTCGACGTGGGACGGCAGGCGCGCGTCGGCCTGGGCGAGGACACCTTGCTCGCCGAGGCGCTGGGCCGCGTCCGCCAGGCCTACGGGGACGTGCGCATCGGCCTGGTGTCGCACGGCGCGATCACGCTGGGCGAGCGCGCGTACGGCGTGGACGAGTTCAAGGCCACCGAGACGATCAGCGGCGACGGCCGGGTCATCCACCCGCTCACCGTCAAGGGCGTGGTGGCCGGCGCGCTGGAGGTCCCCGTGGGGACCACGCGCCAGGACGAGGCGCTCGCCGCCACCCTGGCCAGTCAGCTCTCGATCGCGCTGGAGAACGCCCGCCTGTACCGCGAACTGGAGACGCTGTTCCGGCAGTACATGTCGCCGGACGTGGCGGCGTCCCTGCTCGCCGACCCCGACCAGGCGGCGCTCGGCGGCTCGCTGGTGGAGCTGACCGCGCTGTTCGCCGACCTGAAGGGCTTCACCTCCTTCTCCGAGCGGGTGGCGCCCGGCGAGATCGTGGAGATGCTGAACCGCTACCACGCCGCCGCGGTGCCCTGCGTCCTGCGGCACGGCGGAACCATCGTGCAGTTCGTGGGCGACGCGCTGCTCGCGCTGTTCAACGCCCCGGCGGCGCAGGCCGACCACGCCGCGCACGCCGCCCGCGCGGCTCTTGAGATGCAGGCCGCCGCCGAGGAGATCGCCGCGGGCAACCCCGGCTATCCGCGGTTCCGCATCGGCATCAACACCGGCCTGGCGCTGGTGGGCAACATCGGCAGCCCCGAGTTGCGCGGGTTCAACGCGATGGGAGACGCGGTGAACGTGGCGGCGCGACTGGAGGGGATGGCCGAGCCGGGGACGGTGGTCATCGGGGCCACGACCCGTGAGCAGATCGGCGCGGGCGCCGAGGTACGGTCGTTGGGCGAGCTGAGCCTCAAGGGCAAGGAGCAGAGCGTCGAGGCGTTCGTCCTGTCCTCGCTCGACTGACCACCGTGTGCCGCGAGACGGTAGAAGTACGCGAACCGCGGGCCCCGCACCGGGAAAACGACCGTGACCGCACCGGAGGGGCGCGGCATGATTCGAGCGTTGCCCCTCACCCTGGAGGAACGATGACGTCCACGCCGACCGAGCCTGGAGAGTTCCTGTCCCTGCTCACCAAGGAGGAGGCCGACGACCTGTGCGCCGCCGGCCGCAAGAGGCGGTGGGACCGCGGCACGACCGTCATGAGCGAGGGTGACACCTCCGACTGGGCGCTCGTGCTGACCTCCGGACGGGTCAAGGTGTCCTCCTACACCGCGGGGGGCACCGAGGTCGTGCTGGCCATCCGCGGCCCTGGAGCGCTGCTGGGAGACATGTCGGTCATCAGCGGTGAGCCGCGCTCGGGCACGGTGACCGCGCTGGAGCCCGTCGAAGGCGTCGTCGTCCGCGACTTCTCCGGCTTCCTGAACGACCACGGCCGGGTGGCGGTGCTGCTGCTGCAGATGGTCGTGGGCCGGCTGCGCGACTCCGACCGCAAGCGGGTCGAGTACGGCGCGTTCGACACCACCGGCCGGGTGGCCACCCGGCTCGTGGAGCTGGCCGAGCGGTTCGGCGAGCCCGATAACGGCGGCGTGCGGGTCGCCCTGCCGCTGTCGCAGGACGAGCTGGCCGGCTGGACCGGCGCCTCCCGCGAGGCGGTCAGCAAGGCGCTGCGCTCGCTGCGCGACCGCGGCCTGATCGAGACGGGCCGGCGCCGCGTGGTCATCTACGACCTCGAAGGCCTCCGCAAACGCGCCCGTTGAGGGGGATTAATGGGTTAATCCGGACGTACGGCGTACGTCAGACTGGGGGGCATGGTCGCCCACCCGCTTGATCGGACCGCGGACCTGCTTCCCGGCACCCCTGAGTACGCGCGCAGGCTCCGTTACGCGTGGCGGGTCTGCTCGGTGACCAGCCTCGGGCTGGCCCTCATCGGCGTCAACGCCAGCACCCTGAACGTGGCCCTGCCCGCGGTGGTGCGGCACTTCGAGGCCGGGGCGTTCGCCTCCTCCTGGATCCTGCTGTCGTACCTGCTGGTCAGCACCGCCACGCTGGTCTTCTTCGGCCGGGTGGCCGACCTGCTCGGGCGGCGCGAGGTCTACCTGGTCGGGTTCGCGCTGTTCACCCTGTGCTCGTTGCTGGCCGGGCTGTCGCCGAACGTCGGCTTCCTGATCGCCATGCGGGGGCTCCAGGCGCTCGGCGCGGCGATGATCCTCGCCAACGGCACGGTGATCATCACCGACGCCTTCCCGCCCGACCGGCTCAGCCAGGGCATGGGCGTCTACATCGGGACCCTGTCGGTCGCCCAACTCGCCGGGCCCACCCTGGGCGGGCTGATCGCCGACACCGCCGGCTGGCAGTGGGTCTTCTGGGCGAACGTCCCGCCCGGGGTGATCGCGCTGGTCTGGGGGTGGGCGACGCTGCGCAGGGTGCCCACCGGCGCCCGCACGCCGGTGGACGCGGCCGGCAACCTCATCGTCTTCGCGGCCCTGTCGGCCGCCCTGATCGCCCTGTCGGAGGCCGGGTCGCGCGGACTGTCCAGCCCCGTCGTGCTGGTCGGCGGGCTGGTCTTCCTGGTCCTGGCGCCGCTGCTGGTCCTGGTCGAGCGGCGCGCGTCGCACCCGGTGCTGGACCTGCGGCTGTTCGGCGAGCGCATGCTGACCTTCGCCAACCTGGCCTCCTTCTGCACCGCCCTGTCGCGCTCGGCCCTGGTGCTGCTGGTCGCGCTGTACTTCCAGGCCGCCCGCGGCCTTGACGCCTTCACCGCGGCGCTCGCGGTGCTGCCCGTGCCGGTCGGCATGGCGGTCGCCTCGCCCATCGCGGGCGCCCTCGGCCGCCGGATCTCGCCCTACCTGCTGTCGGTCGGCGGCTGCGTGCTCAACTTCGCCGGGCTGGTGTGCCTGATGCTCTCGACCGGCGGCGCGAGCCCGTACTGGATCATCGCCATCGGCCTGTTCCTCGCCGGGGGCGGCAACGGGACCTTCCTCACCGGCAACACGACCCAGGTCATGAGGGCCCTGCCGCCGGGGAGCCTCGGCGTGGTGAACGGCTTCCGCTTGATGATCATGAACGTCGGCATCGTGCTCAGCGTGGCGACGACGCTGACCGTGCTGAGCAGCGCGCTGTCGCCCGAGCTGCGCGGCCTGGTCTACGCCGGCACCCTCTCGCGCCTGTCCCCGGTGGCGGTGGCGCAGCTGATGTCCGGCTTCCAGCGGACCTACCTGGTGCTCGCGTGCGTCGCGCTCGCCGGCGTCGTCACCGCCGCCTGCGCCCGCCCCCGGCGCCCGGCACTGCCCTAGGCCGCGCCGGGGCGCCGCGCGGCCATGGCCTCGACGCCGCGCAGGAGCAGGTCGACGCCGAAGCCGTAGTAGCCGTCGATGTCCGGCGGCTCGCTCAGCGTGCCGCCGTACTGGATCATGCGCGGGTAGCGGTCGCCGGGCATCGACTCCAGCTTGAGCCGGCGCAGCCGGCGCTCCTCGGCCTCTCTGGGCTCCCCGGTCCACAGCGGGCACCCCTTCACCAGGGCCGTCACGCCGTTGAGCAGGTAGGAGGAGACGGCGAACGCCTCGCGCGAGGTGAACCCCGCCTCCGCGAGCACGTCCAGCGTCGCCTCGGTCGCGCGGTTGAAGCTCTCGAGCTCGTGCTTGTCCTTCACCGCGCCGAGCAGGTCGGGCACGCACGGGTTGTCGCGCATCGCCCGCACGACGGCCTCGACGATCACGCGCAGGCGTCTCTGCCACGGGTCGCCGGGGGAGACGTCGGCGGTCACACCGGACAGGACGTGCTCGGCGAGCGCCGCCATCAGCTCTTCCTTGTTCTTGAAGTGCCAGTAGAGGGCCATCGGGGTGACCGCCAGCAGGCTCGCGAGCCGGCGGATCGTCACCGCGTCCACGCCCTCCTGGTCGGCGAGCGCCAATGCCTGCTCGACGACCGTCTCGCGGGTCAGTTTCTCCTGGGCCACTTGACAACTATACGACGTACAAGGTCTGCTGTACGACGTACATGTACGCCGTACAAGTACGTCGTAGAGGAGAAGCTGTGCAACGTCGTTGGTGGGCGCTGGTGGCGGTCTCGCTGGCCACCTTCATGACTTATTTGGACAACAACGTGGTGAACGTGGCGCTCCCCACCATCCAGAGGGAGCTGGGGCTGACCATCTCCGGGCTGGAGTGGATCGTCAGCGGATACATCCTGGTCTTCGCCGGGCTGCTCATGGCCGGGGGCCGGCTCGCGGACGTCTTCGGCCGGCGGCGGGTGTTCCTCGCCGGTGTGGCGCTGTTCACGCTGGCCTCGGCGGCGGCCGGCCTGTCCGGGGACGGGACCGCGCTCATCCTGAGCAGGGCCGCCCAGGGCGTCGGAGCGGCGCTGCTGGCCCCGTCGGCGCTGGCGCTGCTCTCGCTCACCTTCCCCGACGCCCGCGAACGCGGGATCGCGGTGGGCGTGTGGAGCGCGATCGGCGGCCTGGCCCTCGCGCTCGGCCCGGTGACCGGCGGGTTCGTCAGCGAGAACTGGCACTGGGGCTGGATCTTCCTGATCAACGTGCCCATCGGGGTCATCACCATGGCCCTCGCGGCCTGGTCCATCGGCCGGGCCGGCACGCCGGCGCGGCGCCGGCTGGACCTGCCGGGCCTCGCGACGTCGTCGGCCGCGCTGTTCGCGCTGACCTACGCGCTGATCGAGGGGGACGGCGAGGGATGGACCTCCGCCCCCATCCTGGGCGCCTTCGCGCTCGCCGCGGTGGCCGCCGCGACGTTCGTGCTGCTGGAGTCCCGCTCGCGCGAGCCCATGATGGACCTGTCGCTGTTCCGCGACCGGGTCTTCAGCGGCGGCACGCTGGCCATGGGCCTGTGGGCGTTCGGCGTCTTCGGCATCTACTTCTTCACCGCACTGTGGCTGCAGAACGTCCTGGGCTTCTCCCCCACTGAGGCGGGGGCGGCCTTCGTCCCCATGGCCCTGCTCATGGCGGCCCTCGCCACCGTCGCCCCGCGCATCGCCGCGCGCCTCGGGACGGCCGTCACCGTCGCCGCCGGGCTCGGCGCGATGGCCGTGGCGATCGCCGCGATGTCGACCATCGGCCGGCACGGGACCTACATGAGCCTGTTCCCCTGGCTGATGCTGTACGGGCTCGGGGCGGGGATGCTCGTCCCGCTCACCAGCGCCATCCTCGGCGCGCTGCCCGCCGAGCGCGCCGGCCTGGCCTCCGGCGTGCTGAACGTCTCCCGCGAGGTGTTCGGCCTGCTCGGGGTCACGGTGCTCGGGGCGGTCCTGAGCGCGCGGGCCAGCGCGAGCGCCGCCGCCGGCGCCGCGCCGCTGACGGCGTTCCTGGACGGGTACCGGCTCTCGCTCATCGTCGCGGCGGCGATCGTGGCGGTCGGGGTGCCGGTCAGCCTGGTGTCGCTGCGCACGCGGCGGGCGGACGCCGTTCCGGCCTCCGCCGGCGCCGCCCGCGAGCCCGCCGGGCCGGCCCCCGAGCCCGTCCCCGAGCCGGTGGCCTGACGGTCCGGGCGCCCCGGTCGCGAGGACGATCCGGCCTGCTCCGCCCGGCGTTTCGCGCGGCCGGACGGGGCGCCGGAACCGGCGGCCAAACGCCGACGCCACCCATCGTTACGTGATCGTGATTGGTCGTTGGCGCACATAACGCGCTTTCCGGGTGTCTCACATAAGAGACGCAATGGATGACATCCGGAGCGAAGCGCGTATATGAGGAGTAGAGAGTGAACCCCCTGAAGCGGACGGCCCCCGCGTTGCTGGCCATCGCCGCCCTGGTCACCGCGGCGGCCTGCTCGGCGGACGTGCGCACCGCACAACCCGCGCCGGGCAGGGGCACGACCGAGACCAGCGTCCATCCCCGGGCGACGGACGACCCGTCCCCCGCCGCGACGGGCGGCGCAGGCCAGGCCAGGGCCGCCGGCGCTTCCCTGCGGCGGTTGCAGGCGCAGCCCCTGCGCATCACCGACATCACCCCGATGGGCGAGAAGACCGAGAAGATCGGCGTCGGCTCCCCGATCATCGTGACCTTCGACAGGAACGTGAAGAACAAGGCGGCCGTCGAGACGGTGCTGCAGGTCCAGGCCGAGAAGCCCGTCGAGGGCGCCTGGCGCTGGGTCTCCGACCGCCAGGTGGTGTACCGCACCCGGACGTACTGGAAGCCGCACCAGAAGGTGCTCTTCAGCGCCCGCCTCTCGCAGATCGCCGGAAACCAGGCCGTCAAGGACGTCAGCCGCCGCTTCGCCATCGGCACCGCCAACGTCTCGGTGGTCGACACCAAGAAGCACGTGATGAAGGTGCGCCGCGACGGCAAAACGGTCAAGACCATCCCGATCAGCGCCGGGCGCGGCGGGCTGGTCAGGAACGGCGTGGACGTCTACCTCACCACCAGCGGCGTCCACCTGACCATGGGAAAGAAGCCCGTGGAGACGATGACGTCCGCCTGGATGGGCGTCACCGACCCCAAGGACCCGCTGTACTACAAGCTGGAGATCCCCTGGGCGGTGCGCATCTCCAGCAGCGGCGAGTACGTCCACCAGAGCGCGGGCGACTACCAGTTCCTCGGCAGGTCCAACCAGAGCCACGGCTGCGTGCGGGCCACCCCCGCGGGCGCCAGGTGGTTCTACGGCATCGCCCAGCGCGGCGACGTCGTCACCGTCACCGGCACCAAGCGCAAGCTCGACTGGCGCAACGGCTGGAGCTACTGGCAGCTCACCTGGACCCAGTGGAAGAAGGGCAGCGCCCTGCCGAACGGCGTGCCCACCCCCACCCCCACCCCCTCGGCCCCGCAGGACGAGATGAGCTGATCCGGGTGACCATGGCGGCGGCGGCCGCCGACGAGGTGCTTCTAGAGTGGGACCCGGGCGGGCCGGGACCGCGCCCGCGGCGACGGCCGCGGGACCCTGCCGCCCCGCCCGGCCACCATCCCTCCCGACCCCCTGGAGGACGTCCCCATGCCCTCGCACGCCGGACCGGCCCACCCCGCCGACCCCTCGATCACCGAGCACCGCACCGCCGACGCCACCCTCACGGTCACCGTGGACGGGTCCCCGCTGGCCGGCCAGGAGGTGGTCGTGGCGCAGCGCGGCCACAAGTTCCTGTTCGGATGCATCGGGTTCGACTTCATCCCGCTCGCCAACGGCGAGCTGTCCGCCGAGGAGCAGGCCGGCCCCGGCGGCGTCACCGGGTCGCTGGGCGAGGCCTCCGCCGCCCAGGCCGAGCACCTGGCCGAGCTGTGGTTCGACGTGTTCAACTTCGCCACGCTCCCGTTCTACTGGGGGCGCTTCGAGACCGTCCGGGGCCGTCCCGACACCGAGCGGCTGCGCAAGACGGCGCGGTGGTTCGCCGACCGCGGCGTCCCGGTCAAGGGCCACCCACTGGCCTGGCACACCGTGACGGCCGACTGGCTGATGGACCTGCCGAACGCCGAGATCGCCCGCGAACAGGCGGCGCGCATCCGGCGGGAGGTGGGCGGGTTCGCCGGCCTGGTCGACATGTGGGACGTCATCAACGAGGTCGTCATCATGCCGATCTTCGACAAGTACGACAACGGCATCACCCGCGTCTGCCGCGATATCGGCCGCATCCCCATGGTGCGCATGGTCTTCGACGCGGCGCGCGAGGCCAACCCGAACGCCACGCTGCTGCTCAACGACTTCGACATGTCCGCCGCCTACGAGTGCCTGATCGAGGGCGTGCTGGAGGCCGGCATCAAGATCGACGCGCTGGGCCTGCAGAGCCACATGCACCAGGGCTACTGGGGCGAGGAGAGGACCCTCGCCACCATCGACCGCTTCGCCCGCTACGGCCTGCCGATCCACTTCACCGAGACGACGCTGGTGTCGGGCCACATCATGCCCGCCGACATCGAGGACCTGAACGACTACCAGATCCCCGAGTGGCCCTCCACGCCCGAGGGCGAGGCCCGCCAGGCCGACGAGATCGTGCGCCACTACAAGACCCTCCTGTCCCACCCGTCGGTCGAGGCGATGACGTACTGGGGCATGTCGGACGGCGGCTGGCTGGGCGCGCCGGGTGGCTTCGTCCGGCTCGACGGCACCCGCAAGCCCTCCTACGACGCGCTGCACTCGCTGGTCAAGGGCGAGTGGTGGCTCCCGCCCACCACGATGGCCACCGACGACCAGGGCCGGGTGCGGTTCAACGGCTTCCTCGGCGAGTACGAGGTGACCGCGGCCGGCCGGACGGCGGCCTTCCGCCTTGACGCGCCCGGCGAGGCGGCGGCCGCCGTCGCCCTGTGACGGCCGCCTTGAGGACGCACGCCCGTCCCGCACGGGCAGGCCGCCTGTGCGGGACGATCCGGCGCCCGGAGCCGCCATGATGGAAGGCGTGGCCGCTCGCAAGGTAGACGTGGAGAAGGTGCGGGCCGCGCTCGACGCGCAGCTCGCCGAGCTCGGGGAGCATCCCTACGACGGGCCGGCGCAGGGCGCGCCCGACGCCGCCGTGCAGGTGGTGCTGCGGGTCTACGACCAGGGCCTGCGGCCCGAGCGCGACGTCGCGCGCCTGGCCGTCCGGCACCTGCTGGAGCGCCTGGCCGAGCGGGCCCCGGGCCGGACGGTCGAGGTGCGCGTGCCGCCGTACGCGGCGGTGCAGTGCGTGGCGGGCCCCCGGCACACCCGCGGCACCCCGCCCAACGTCGTCGAGACCGACCCGCTCACCTGGCTCGAACTGGCCACCGGCCGCGTCGCCTGGCACGAGGCCATGGACGCGGGCAGGATCAGCGCCAGCGGCGCCCGGGCCGACCTGTCAGAGCACCTGCCCCTGCCCTGAGCCCCGCGGGGCTCCCGCCGAGGCCCCCAGGGCTCACGCGGGTCACCAGGGCTCAACGGGTCACCGGGGGATCACTCGGACGGGTTCCACGTTCACGCCCAGCTTGCGCTCCACGCACTGCTGCACCTCCGTCTGCGTCGGCAGGTTGAAGCACTCGCTGAAGTTGCCGAGGAACCACAGAAAGCCGATGATCGCCAGCACGATCGTGAGCGCGCTCAGGACGATCCCGGCGATCGCGCGGCCCCGGTTGCTGTTCTTCGCCACCGCGACGATCCCGACGATCAGGCCGGCGATCGCCGTCAGCACACCCAGACCGCAGATGAGCAGCAGGAACAGGCTGATGATGCCGAGCACGAGCGCCGCCGTGCCGAGCCCGCCGCCTCCGGGCGGGCGCTCTCCGTAGGGACCCTGGTAGGGCGGCGTCCCGTACGGCGGCGTCCCTCCGGGCGGCGTCCCCGGAGGCGGTCCGCCGTACGGAGGCTGACCGCCGTACGGCGGCTGACCGCCGGTGGGCGGTCCACCCGGGTACGCCCCGCCGTGCTCACCGCCGTACGGAGGCTGTGCGCCTCCGGGCGGCGTGCCGCCCCGAGATTCGCCCCAGGGCTGGGAGGTGTTCGGGTCGCCAGGTGTCGTCACAGTGCGCTCTTTCGACCTGTATGGGCATGCCGGGTGCCCCCACTCTCCCCCGGCGCGGTGCGCCCGGTCCGGCCGACACGGCAAAATGCCGGAGATCTTTCCCCAAAGCACCACGCGAAGGCCCCATTCCGCACGGACGCCGCGCCTTGCCCGGACCCGGATTACCGGCAGCGGACAGGGCCAACTTAGACTGAAGCACGTGCTAAAAGGCGACGGCCGGCTCGGCCATGACCTTGACCCCCGTGACCGCGCGCCGCAAGACGCCTGTGGTGTCTTCGGCGTATGGGCTCCCGGGGAGGACGTCTCCAAACTCACCTACTACGGCTTGTACGCGTTGCAGCACCGCGGGCAGGAGTCCGCGGGCATCGCGGTGAGCGAGGGCAGCAGGATCCTCGTCTACAAGGACATGGGCCTGGTGGCCCAGGTCTTCGACGAGTCGGTCCTCGGCACCCTGCGCGGACACCTGGCGATCGGACACTGCCGCTACTCCACGACCGGTTCCAGCGTGTGGGAGAACGCCCAGCCGACGCTCAGCTCCACCGAAGGCGGCGGTCTCGCGCTCGCCCACAACGGCAACCTGATCAACACTCCCGATCTGGCCCTGCGGCTGCCGACCGGGGCGATCAGGGCCACCACCGACACCGAGGTGCTGACCACGCTGCTCGCGCACGACCGCTCCAAGTCCATCGAGGACGCCGCGGCCGAGCTGCTCCCGCAGGTCAAGGGCGCCTACTCCCTGGTCTTCATGGACGAGAAGACCCTGTACGCCGCCCGCGACCCGCAGGGGATCCGCCCGATGGTGCTCGGCCGCCTCGAACGCGGCTGGGTGGTGGCCTCCGAGACCGCCGCGCTCGACATCGTGGGCGCGAGCCTGGTCCGCGAGATCGAGCCGGGCGAGCTGCTCACCATCGACGAGCAGGGCGTGCGCTCGCGCCGGTTCGCGCTGGCCGAGCCCAAGGGCTGCCTGTTCGAGTACGTCTACCTGGCCCGTCCCGACACGACCATCGCCGGGCGCGGCGTGCAGGCCACCCGGGTCGAGGTGGGCCGCCGGCTCGCCAGGGAGCACCCGGTCGAGGCCGACCTGGTCATCCCGACCCCCGAGTCGGGCACCCCGGCCGCCATCGGGTACGCCGAAGAGAGCGGCATCCCCTACGGCCAGGGCCTGGTCAAGAACTCCTACGTCGGCCGCACCTTCATCCAGCCGTCGCAGACCATCCGCCAGCTCGGCATCCGGCTCAAGCTGAACCCGCTGCGCGAGGTCATCGCCGGCAAGCGCCTGGTGGTCGTGGACGACTCGATCGTGCGCGGCAACACCCAGCGGGCGATCGTCAAGATGCTGCGCGAGGCGGGCGCCACCGAGGTCCACGTGCGCATCTCCTCGCCGCCGGTGTCCTGGCCGTGCTTCTACGGCATCGACTTCGCCACCAAGGCCGAGCTGATCGCCGGGTCCAAGTCCGTGGAGGAGATCCGCGCGTCCCTGGGCGCCGACTCGCTGGGGTACATCTCCCTGGAGGGCCTCACCGAGGCCACGACGCTGCCGACCGAGCGGCTGTGCCGGGCGTGCTTCGACGGCAACTATCCGATCCCGATCGACCGCGACAACGTCGGCAAGTTCGTTCTCGAGGCCAAGGCGTGAGCGCGCGACGCGCCACCATGCCCGAAGCGCCCCCTGTGCTCCCAGTGTTCCGCGTGTCCCCGGTCCTGCCGACCGGTGAGGAGGTCCGGTGACCAGCTACGCCGCGGCGGGCGTCGACATCGAGGCGGGCGACCGCGCCGTCGAGCTGATGAAGTCCCGGGTCGCCCGGTCGCGACGGCCGGAGGTCGTGGACGACGCCAGCGGCTTCGCCGGGCTGTTCGACGTCTCGGCGCTGCTGCGGTTCAAGCGTCCGCTGCTGGCGACCTCGACCGACGGCGTGGGCACCAAGGTGATGATCGCCCAGGCGCTCGGCAAGCACGACACGATCGGCGTCGACCTGGTCGGCATGGTCGTGGACGACCTGGTGGTCTGCGGCGCCGAGCCGCTGTTCATGACCGACTACATCGCCTGCGGCAAGGTGGTCCCCGAGCGCATCGCCGACATCGTCGGCGGGGTGGCCGAGGGCTGCCGGCTGGCGGGGTGCGCGCTGGTGGGCGGCGAGACCGCCGAGCACCCCGGCGCGATGGGCCCGGACGAGTACGACCTGGCCGGGGCGGGCACCGGCGTCGTGGACGCCGACCGGCTCCTCGGCCCCGACCGCGTGCGGGCCGGCGACGTGGTGCTGGGCCTGGCCTCCTCGGGCGTCCACTCCAACGGCTACTCGTTGGTGCGGCACGTCCTGCGCACGTCCGGCCTGGATCTCGCCTCCTCGCCGCCGGAGCTCGGCCGCACGCTGGGCGAGGAGCTGCTGGAACCCACCCGCATCTACTCGCTGAACTGCCTCGCGCTCACCCGGGCCGTGGAGGTCCACGCCTTCGCCCACATCACCGGGGGCGGGCTGGCGGCGAACCTGGCCCGCTCGCTGCCCGCCGGGGTCGACGCCGTGCTCGACCGCTCGTCGTGGACGCCACAGCCGATCTTCGAGGTGATCGCCGGGTACGGCGGGGTGCCCCGCGAGGAGATGGACCGCACCTTCAACCTAGGCGTCGGCATGTGCGCGATCGTGCCCGCCGACGCGGCCGACCTCGCGCTGACCACCCTGCGCGACGCCGGCCAGGACGCCTGGGTGCTCGGCGAGATCGTCCAGGGCACCGGCTCGGCCCGCTTCACCGCCTGAGACGCCGGGACTCCGCGGCCGCCGGGCCACCGCCGGCGGCCGCCGGGCGGCATCGCGTGACGCGAGGTCACCAAGGCGATCATGGTTCTGACGTCACGTGGCGGCGAAAGGCTCGAACACGACGAAGAGCTCCTTGCCGCTTGCGGCGGCAAGGAGCTCATTTCGGTGCGCGAATGAGGCACTCGGCGAGCCACTGCTCGCCGGGTGCCCTGCCGGCGTCAACCCGAAAATCGCCTAACGGCGACGGGACCTGTCGTCCTCGTCATCGTCGTCGACGTCACCGGCGTAATCGGCGTACCGATCGGCCAGCTCATCATCGACGACGTCATCATCGTGTCGGTTGGAGTCGTGATTGACTCCGAGCTCCTCGCGAAGACGGTCAAGATCGGTGCCGCCGCTGTTGTACTTGAGCTGGCGTGCAACCTTCACCTGCTTGGCCTTGGCTCGGCCGCGCCCCATCGGCTCGACCCCCTCATGCGGGGTCGTGCCCGACCCCTCGTCGCTAACGCTCCACGCGCTGACGCCGCCTGACTTCCGGCCCCAGCTCTCGTTCGACTACAACCGTACCTGTTTTGCGCGCTGCTCGGTACGCCGTATGGGCGTCCGCGGTCAGCGGCCCAGCCAAATACCCCTAAGCCGACCGACTTCCGACATTCTGCGCTCGGCCAGCCTATCGGCCGCGGCCGCCGGAGGTACCCCTTCCTCCTCAGCGATCGAAAAGATCTTCAACGTCGTATCGAAGATCTGCGTCGCCTTTACCCGGGCGCGGTCCATGTTGAACCCCTCGATCTCGTCGGCCACCTGGATCACGCCGCCGGAGTTCACGACGTAGTCCGGAGCGTAAAGGACTCCCCGCTCCGCGAGCTGCTTCTCCACGCCGGGATGCGCGAGCTGGTTGTTGGCCCCGCCGCACACGATCTTGGCGCGCAGCCCGGCGACGGTGTCGTCGTCCAGGGCCGCGCCGAGCGCGCACGGGGAGTACACGTCGATGTCGGCGAGCCTCATCGCGGCGGCGTCGGCCACCACCTCGACCTGGGGGTGACGGGCGAGGACCCGCTCGACGGCGTGCTCGCTGACGTCGCAGACCACGACCTCGGCGCCGTCCTCCAGCAGGTGCTCCACCAGCCGGTGGCCGACCTTGCCGACCCCCTCGACGCCCACGCGCCTGCCGCGCAGGGTGGAGGCTCCGTAGACGTACTGGGCGGCGGCGCGCATGCCCTGGAAGACGCCGTACGCCGTCAGGATCGAGGAGTCGCCCGCGCCGCCGTGGGCGACGGTGCGCCCGGTGACGAAGCCGGACTCCCTGGCGACGATGTCCATGTCCTCGCTGTAGGTGCCCACGTCGCAGGCGGTGTAGTAGCGCCCGCCGAGCGACTGGATGAAGCGCCCGTAGGCCCGCAGCAACTGCTCGCTCTTGTCCCTGGCCGGATCGCCGATGATCACGGCCTTGGCCCCGCCGAGGTCGAGCCCCGCCAGGGCGTTCTTGTACGCCATCGCCCGCGAGAGGTTGAGCACGTCGGCGAGGGCCGCCTGCTCGCTCTCGTACGGGTAGAACCGCGTGCCCCCGAGCCCGGGGCCCAGCGCGGTGCTGTAGATGGCGATGATGGCGTGCAGGCCGCTGCGGTCGTCGGAGCAGAAGACGACCTGCTCGTGTCGCGGCGCCTGTCCGCTGGCTGGGCTCGGGTCCTTGTGGGACAGCCCGAAGACGTCGGTCACTTTGGTGACTCCCGGTCATTTCCGTCCGCCGCCTCATCGCGGCGGATCTGAGGAAACCACCCTATCCAGCCCGCCTCGAGGCTCACCATGATCGTCCACATCGCGACACGTCAGAGCCGCGGAGCGCACGCCACTCCCGCCGCGGCGGGGTTCTCACTCGCGTCCGCTCGCCGCTACGTGGCACCATTCGAGATGTGCTGCCCTACGCCGCCTATCTCCGCGTCTACGAGCCGTTGTCCGCGTTCACCGAACGCGAGCGCGCCTTCTGGGCGGCCTACGCCGACTCCAAGGACCGGCCGCGCCGCGCGTTCGCCCTTGAGGCCGAGCACGCGGAGGCCGTCCGGCGGCTGCTGGGCGTCTCGGCGCTGCCGGCGCCCGGCGGCGAGAGCCTGAACGCCTACCTGCGCCGCATCGAGGAGACGCTGTACGTCTGCCCGTGGCAGAGCAGGCTGCGCTCCTGGCTGGCCTTCGCCCGCTTCCGCGGCGCCACCCCGGTCAAGCTGGCCGACCGCTTCGTCCCCCGCGCCATCGCCGAGCAGACGGCCGACGACTTCGACCGCTACAAGCAGCAGGGCGGTTCCTCCTCGCTGAGGACGCACATCCGCACCAGCACCTGGCACATCCCCGCCCCGTGGTTCGTGCCGTTCGACTCGGCCGAGCGCTGGCTCGTCCTCGGCCGCCAGGAGGAGCCGGCCACCGAGCCGGCGGCGCCGACCACGACCGCCCCGGCGCGCAACCTGCTCTACGTCACCTCCATGGCCCAGGCCCGGCGCAGGGTCGCGCGGGCGCTGGTGGTCATCCGGCGGCACGTGGGCGAGGTGAGCACGCTCACCGAGGTGGAGGAGGTCGGGCGCTGGCTGGAGGAGTTCCATCCGCACTCGCTGGTGGAGCTCGACTACGGCGGCCTGGTGCACCTCATGGACGACGCCACGTTGCAGTCCGACCAGTCCGCCGCCGAGCTGGCGGCCGCACTCACCGGACTGGACACGGGTCAAGAAGAACTGGCCTTCGCCATGTATCAGCGCGTGATCGTGCGCTGGAAGTCAATACAAGCCCTCGAATCGGCGAACTGAACCGCAAATCATGCACGTGACCTGCAAAAGTAGGTAACGGGAGTCACCAGCTCGCTTCTGCGAACTGAGTAGTTTGCCGTTTTCACTGCGATACCACGAAACGTGTCGCTAGAATCACCGAGCGTGACATCAACCCGTGGACAAGGCGTTGTGCTTACAGGGCTCGCCAATCGCTCTACGTGGCTGTATGGTCACATCGGGTGATACCACATATGGTCCAGAAAAATCCGTACTAATGGATCATTGAGGGACATCCGTGACAAGCGCCAACACAAGTCGCAGGATCGCTGTCGCCGGTCCACGGAGGAGAGGCCGCACAAATGTCAGCTCGTACACCCGAGGCCGAGCCACTGCTCACCCCGGCGGAGGTCGCCACCATGTTCCGCGTCGACCCCAAGACCGTTACTCGGTGGGCGAAGGCGGGCAAGTTGACGTCCATCCGCACCCTTGGCGGTCACCGGCGCTACCGGGAGACCGAGGTCCGTGCGCTGCTCGCGGGCATCCCGCAGCAGCGGTCGGAGTGAGGCGGAAGCCGCCAAGGTCCTAGGGGGGAGAACCGGCGCGCTCGCGTCATACATGTGAGTGAGCGCGTCCACAGAACCCATGATCGCGTCAGGCGGCCCGGGCCACCGGGGGAGGAGATGCCCCCGACTGCGCGTCCGGGCGACCACGATCGCGGCCATGGATCCGGTGTGAGCGGCGCCGCCCGCCCGGCGCCACCTCACCCGGTCATGCGGGTGCGTCCCGGTGGGAAACGGATTTAGGGCCTCCACCGCACGGAAGCCCTATCACCGTTCCCCGCACGCGCTCCGCCCTCGAACGGCCCCGCACCCCGCGCCCGGACAATGCCGACAGGGCTTCCTGCCCGTGCCTCCGCGGACGCCGGGCTCGCCGGCGAACCACCGGCCCATTCCTCTACTCTTCCGCCTCCCGGCCCCCGTCCTCACCCGGGAAGTCCGCGAGCGACACGCCGGTCCGGCCGTCGTGACGGGCGGCGACCTCCAGCAGCGCCACCATCTGCTCGACGAGCAGGCGCTCCAGCTCGGGCCGCTCGATGTCGCGGTTCTCCAGCCAGTCGAGCCCCGCCGTCTCGACCGAGGCGATCCACGCCCGCAGCGTCGCGCGCAACGCCGGGCTCGGCTCGCTCACCCGTAACTGGTTGGTGATCATCTTGAACAGGCGCTGGCGGACCCCCTCGACGATCTCGCCCACCTCGCCCGCCCGGTTGGCCGGCCCGCCGCGCAGCAACGCCGCGAACCCGGCCGCGTGGTCCTCCACGAAGTCGAAGTAGCGGGTGAGCCCCGCGGCCAGCTCCTCGAAGGCGGTGCCGCCGTGCACGGGCCGCAGCCGTTCCTCCAGCTCCAGCGCCGCACTGCGCAACGCGGCGACGTACAGCTCCTGCTTGCCCCCGAAGTAGTGGTAGACCAGCGCCCGGGAGGCTCCGGCGGCGCTGGCCACGTCGTCGATCGAGACATCTTCGGCATCGCGCTTGCTGAACAGCTCCAGCGCGGCGGCCATGAGCTCCTCGCGGCGACGGTCCACGCTCAGTCGTCGCCGGACCGGGCGTCCGTCACCAGGATCGGCGCTGTCTCGCTCACCTGGGGCCCTTGATGTCGCACCCACAATGCGCACACTATCGAAGGCGGTGCCGGATAACGCGGCCCAAATGACCATCTGCCGAGCCGCGCAACACACCCGTACCCTCAACGCGACTCGATCGTTTGGTCTGACAGGTGCACATCCACTCAGCGTGGGGAGAACCATGTCAGGACCGTCCATGCAGGCGACCGATCGGTACCGTCCCGATCTCGGCGCGGCCGAAGGAGGGCTGGGCGACGCCCAAGGGCCCCGTCCCCGGCCGACGATCCGGAACGTTGCAGAACGCGCGGGCGTCTCGAAGTCGCTGGTCTCCCTGGTGCTGCGGGGCTCGCCTCATGTCAGCGAGCACCGGCGCGAGGCGGTGCTGCAGGCGGCGCGGGAGCTCGGCTACCGGCCCAACGCGGTCGCGCGCAGCCTCGTCGAAGGACGCACCCACCTGGTCGGCGCGCTCGTCGCCGATCTGCACAACCCGTTCTACGCGGAGTTCCTCGACGGGTTGCAGGAGAGCCTGCACGGCGACGGGCTCCGGCTGCTGATCGGCAGCGGCCGCTGGGACCCGGCCTTCGAGGAGGAGGCCGTCGAGGCGTTCCTCGAGCTGCGGGTGGACGGCCTGGTGCTGCTCGGCGTCGCGCCGTCCAGCGAGACGCTGGCCGAGGCCGCCGCCTACACCCCGACGGTCGTCGTCGGCGAGCGCGACGTGGACCTCGACGGCGTGGACATCGTCGTGGACGACGACCAGCTCGGCGCGCGGCTCGCCGTCGACCACCTGGTCGAGCTGGGCCACCGGCGCATCGCGCACATCGAGGGCACCCCTTCCTCCTCGGCCCGCTTCCGCTGCGAGGGCTACCTGGTCGCGATGCGCAGGCACGGGCTCGCGCCGCACATCATGGTCGAGCACGGCGACTTCACCGAGGAGGGCGGCCGTCGCGCGGCTCGCGCTCTTCTGGAACGTACCCCCCGGCCCACGGCGATCTTCGCGGCCAACGACATCGTCGCCCTCGGGGTGCTGGTCGCGGCGAGCGAGCTCGGCCTGCGCGTCCCGGAGGACCTGTCGGTGGTCGGGTACGACAACACCCACCTGGCCGCGGTGCACCACATCTCGCTCACCTCGCTCGACCAGCCGAGACGGGCGATGGGCAGGTCGGCCGCCGCTCTGCTGAGCGACCGCATCACCGACCCGGGCAAGACCGCGCGGCTGCGCCAGGTGACGCCGCGCCTGGTGGTGCGGCACAGCACCGGCCCGGCTCCAAGTGATCCCCAAGGCTAGGTCAACATCCGAGGGATCGGCACCGTCCCCGTGTTGACTCGTAGCATGGCGCCGGCCCCGGCGCGCCGGACCGGTCCATCGGCCCGCGGCTGTCACGGGGGCAGCGGGCGGCCGGCGTCCGAGCGGGGGTAGACATGCGTGATCCTGAACTGGTCTCCTGCGCCCAGCGGGCGGCGGCCGAACTCGAACGTGCGTGGGCCCACTGGCGGGCCGCCCGCGGCAAGGACCAGGAGGGCGCCACCGAGTCGGTCGCCAGCTACGTCGCCCATTCCATCGACCATCCGTGGGGCCGGCCGCGCGTCGTCCTCGGCCTGGACGCCGAGGACGCGAGAGAGCTGGCCGCGCTGCTGCAAAGGCAGAATCTGGGCGAGCCCGCCTGGTGATCCTCCGGCGATCCCCGGGCGATCGCGCCGGTTGCCGCATACCGGCCGGTCCATCGCGGCGTTGCGCGTAAGTTGGAGGCGGACGGTCGTCGGCGAAGGGGATCAACGTGACCGGTCGAGCAATGGCCATATCGCTCCTGGCCCTGTGCGGGCTGGGCGTCACGGCGTGCGGCGCCACCGGCGCCGCGGCCACCGGGGCCGACGCGCGAAGCTCCGGCGCGCAGAGCTCCGGAGCGCCCGCGACCGCGCGGTTGAAGAGCGTGTCGGCCGAGCCGGGCGCGTCCTCGGCGCGGGCCGCGACCGACACCGTGACGCCCGCCCGTCCCCTCGCGGGCAAGGTCATCGTCATCGACCCCGGGCACAACGGCGGCAACTACCGCCACCCCGAGGTCATCAACAAGAAGGTCAACGTCCTCACCCAGTGGAAGCCCTGCGACACCACGGGCACCGCCACCAACGACGGCTACTCCGAGGCCGCCTTCACCTGGGACGTCGCGAGTCGCATGGTCAAGCTGCTGAAGGCCAAGGGCGCCACCGTCCGGCTGACCCGCGACGGCAACTCCGGCGTCGGGCCGTGCATCACCCAGCGCGCGGCCATCGGCAACAAGGCCCACGCGAACGCCGCCATCTCGGTGCACGCCGACGGCGCGCCCGCGTCCGGCCACGGCTTCCACGTCATCATGCCGAAGAAGATCAACGGGCCGGTCGACCCGGTCGTGGCCCGGTCCAGGAAGCTCGGCCTCGCGCTCCGGGCGGCCTACCACGAGGGCACCGGCATGCCGTACTCCACCTACATCGGCAAGAGCGCGCTCGACTTCCGCAGTGACCTCGGCGGGCTCAACCTGTCCACCGTGCCGAAGGTCTTCATCGAGACGGGCAACATGCGCAACGCGAGTGACGCCGCCAAGTTCAGGGACCCGCGCTTCCGCCAGCGCGTCGCCGCCTCCCTGGTCGACGGCCTCGAGCGCTACCTCGGCTGAGGTACTTCCGGCGCCGCGGCGAGCGGCGCCCGCCCACTTCGGCCCGATCATGAGCGGAATGGCATGATCTGAGAGTGGTCGATCTGATTCCTGGCCCTCGTCTGGTGCGCCCCGCTCCCGGCTCGTTCGCGTTCACGCCCGGCGGCCTGGTGTCAGGCCCGGCGGAGCTGACCGGCGCCGTACGGCGTGCGCTGGCCGTGCTCGACCTCGCCGGGGCGGCCGGAGGCGCTGAGACGGCGCCTGGGGCCGCTATCACCGTAGAGCGGGACGAACACCTCGCCGCCGAGGCGTACGCCGTCACAGTGACGCCTGAGGCCGTGCGCATCGTCGCCGGGGACGCCGCGGGCGCGCTGTACGCCGGGCAGACGCTGCGCCAACTGCTCCCCGCGGCGGCGTTCCGGTCGGCGGCCGTGCCGGGCACGGCCTGGACGGCGCCCTGCGTGCACATCGAGGACGCGCCGCGGTTCTCCTGGCGGGGCGCGCATCTGGACGTGTCCCGGCACTTCCTGCCCAAGCGCGAAGTGCTCCGCATGATCGACCTGCTGGCCGTCCACAAACTGAACCGCCTGCACCTGCACCTGGCGGACGACCAGGGCTGGCGCGTCGAGAGCCGGGCCTACCCGCTGCTGCACGAGATCGGCTCGCACCGCGCGCGCACGACCACGGCGCACTTCCACGGCGAGCAGCGGTTCGACGGCACCCCGCACGGCGGGTACCACACCCTGGCCGACCTGGCCGAGATCGGCGCCTACGCGCGGGCCAGGGGCGTCACCGTCGTCCCCGAGATCGACGTGCCCGGCCACGCCTCGGCCATCCTCGCGGCCTACCCGCACCTCGGCGCCGACCCCGCCGCCTCCCACGAGGTGCTCGACCGCTGGGGCATCTCCCCGGCGATCCTTTCGCCGCTGCCCGGCACCGTGGACTTCCTGGCGGCGGTCTTCGCCGAGATCGTCCAGGCCCTCGGCGAGGTGCCGTACTTCCACATCGGCGGCGACGAGTGCGTTCTGGACGACTGGGCGTCCTCCGCCGAGATCACGGCGTACCGCGAGTCCCTGGGGCTGGACACCCCCGCCGAGCTGCACGCCCGTTTCCTGCGCGAGCTGGCCGACGTGCTGGCCGGGCTCGGCTGCCGCGCGGTGGTGTGGGACGAGGCGTTCGTCAGCGGCGAACTGCGGGCGGACACGATCGTCATGCCCTGGCGCGGCATGGGCGTCGGGCGGCGCGCCGCGGCGGCCGGTCACGACATCGTGGCGACCCCGGTGTTCCCGCTGTACTTCGACTACGCCGAGGCGGCCTCGCCGGAGGAGCCCGTGGCCATCGGCGACACGGTCACCGTGGCCGACGTCGCGGCGTTCGAGCCGGTGCCGCCGTCGTGGACGCCGCAGGAGGCCGGCCGGGTGCTGGGCGCGCAGTTCCAGCTGTGGACCGAGCGCATCCCCGACGGCCGCACGCTGGACTACCGGGCCTGGCCGCGCGGCTGCGCGCTGGCCCAGATCACCTGGTCGGGCCAGGCCGCCGGCTTCGCGGCGGCGCTGCCCGCGCACCTTTCCCGGCTGGACGCCTACGGCGTGGAGTACCGGCCCGTGGAGGGTCCGAGGCCGTGGCAGCGCGGCGGCACGGGCGACCGGCGGCACCGTCCCGGGGCGGTGCCGGTGGCGGAGGTCATGCGGCGCCTCGAGGAGATGACCCACGAGGCCGACTCCACCCGTCCCAGCCTGGGCTGACCGCCGCCCCTCACCGGCAGGGCGTCAGGCGGCCCGCTCGCGGCCGACGCGGCCGACCAGCTCACCGACGGCGGAGTAGCCGTGGCGGCGCATCCGGCGGGCGAGCCCCCGGTTGATCCGCCAGGCCCACAACGGCCCCTCGTAGATCATCGCGGTGTAGCCCTGGACGAGGGTGGCGCCGGCCAGCAGCCGCTCCCACACGTCGTCGACGCTCTCCACGCCGCCCACCGACACCAGCGCCAGCCGGTCGCCGACGCGGGCGTACAGCCTGCGCAGCACCTCCAGCGAGCGCGCCTTGAGCGGACGCCCGGACAGGCCGCCCGCCTGCGCCGCGCCGGCCGCCTCGGCGTCGGACAGCCCTTCGCGGCCGATGGTGGTGTTGGTGGCGATGATGCCCGCGAGCCCCAGCTCGACGGCGAGGTCGGCGACGGCGTCGATGTCGTCGTCGGCCAGGTCGGGGGCGATCTTGACCAGGAGCGGCGTGCGCCCCGCGGCCCGCCGCACCTGCGTCAGCAGCGGGCGCAGCACCTCGACGGCCTGCAGGTCGCGAAGGCCGGGGGTGTTGGGCGAGCTGACGTTCACCACCAGGTAGTCGGCGAGCGGGGCGAGCCTGCGGGCGCTCGCGACGTAGTCGCGCACGGCGAGCTCCGGGGGGATGACCTTGGTCTTGCCGATGTTCACCCCCACCACGACCGGCAGGCTCCGCGGGCGGCCCAGCCGGCGCGCGGCGTGCTCGGCGCCCCGGTTGTTGAACCCCATGCGGTTGACGACGGCCCGGTCTGCGACCAGCCGGAACAGCCGCGGGCGCGGGTTGCCCGGCTGTGCGTGGGCGGTGATCGTGCCGACCTCGACGTGGCCGAAGCCGAAGGCGGCCAGCCCCTCGACGCACGCGGCGTCCTTGTCGAACCCGGCCGCGAGCCCGAAGGGGCTGGGGAAGTGCACGCCGAACGCCTGGACGCGCAGCGCCTTGTCGCGCGGCGCCAGCCTTCGGTGGAGCCGGCGCTTCACGACGGGGGCGAGCGAGAGGACCCGGAGCGCGCGGATGGTCAGGTGGTGCGCCTTCTCGGCGTCGAGCCTGCGGAGCACCAGCGCGAAGAGCAGTCGATACATCACCGCCCAGGGTATCCGGGTTCGGCCCGGCCGGCGTCCGGCCGGGGCCGGCCGGACGCTCAGCCTCCCGGAGGCGTCTGCTCGCCCAGGATCTCGGCGGCCAGGTCGGCGACGCGGCGGCGGCTGTCGCGGGCGCGCTTGCGCAGGCCGGTGAACGCCTGGGCCGCCGTCAGGTCGTGCTTGCCCATGAGGTAGCCGATCGCCCGTTCGATGACGATGCGGTAGTCCAGCGCGTATTGCAGCTGATCGGCCAGCGCGCTCTTCTCCTCGGCCTTGACCGCGGCGGCCAGCACCTCCTCTATGACGTGGGCGTAGGCGAGCAACGCCTGGGTGTCGGACTCCTCCCAGTCATGCGGTTCGGCCTGGTACACGTTGAGCGTGCCCACCGGGCCGTCCCCGAGCCGCACGGGCACGCCCGCGACCGCGCGCACGCTGGGATGCAACAACTCGGCGAGGTCGGGCCATCGCTCGTCCTTCTGGACGTCGTAGGTGGTCACCGCGGCGTTGGTGAAGAACGCCGACACGCACGGCCCGTGGCCCACGGCGGCCTGCGCATGCTCCAGGCTTTTGCCGGCCTCGTCCGTGGTCACCAGGTAACGCAGCGCCTTGCCCTCGTCGGCGAACATCAGACCCGCTCCGGCGTAGCCGAACAGCCGGTCCACCACGCGCACGATGCGTTCCAAGTGGTGCACGACCCCGGTCGCCTCCGAGGCCTTCTGCACCCCTCTGAGGCTGGCGACCAGAGCCTCCGGATCTATACGTGTCATTTCCCATCCTCTTGTTACCTTCGCCCCTGCGCCGGCGCGGTCATGGAGAGGCATGCGTTTTCGCATTGCTTCTGCCCGAAATCGGGCACAACAGTCCAGCTTTCGCGGACGCCGAAGAGCGACAACCCGAAATACCCGGACGGCGTGGCGGTCCGGAGCGGGAATCAGGTACGCCGAACACACCGTCTGACGGACGGGAATGATCGACGAGCGCGCCCGACGGCATGCGGAGCCTCAGCGCGCTTGACATGGTCAACGCCGGTGCCAATGGCGGTGCCACCTCCATATGAGGAAGCTCCGCGGACACAGGGCGGAATGATCTGCGGCAAAGCGTAGTGCGGCACGATGACTAGAGCCAAGTGGTTCGCACACCTGGTGGAAAGAATCATCGTGGCCGATTGCGTCCGCCGCGGCTCGTGCGGCTCGCGCCGCCCGCGCACCGCGACGCGGGGCTCCTGTTCAGCCTACGCAAGACAGGGCACCACCTCGTCCGCGTCGCGGAGGAGGTGGTGCCCTGTCTTGGGGCGGCCGGCCCGCCGACCGGCCCACGAACCGTCAGGGGCCGCGGATCTCGCCGGGGGGCGGCTGTTGGACCGTTACCGGACGGACGCCTCGTGGACGTGGCCCTCGCGACCGGCCTCGGGCGCCGTCCGCCCCGGCGTGCCGGGCCACCAGAACCGCTCGCCCAGCAGGGTCACCAGGGCCGGGACGAGCACGCTGCGCACCAGCAGCGTGTCCAGCAGGACGCCGAAGCCGACGATGACCCCGATCTGGGTGAGGGTGATCAACGGGAGCACCCCCAGCACGGCGAACACCGAGGCGAGCAGGATCCCGGCGCTGGTGATCACGCCGCCGGTGACCGCGAGCGCCGCGACGATGCCGCCCCTGGTGCCGAGCTCCGGCGTCTCCTCCCTGGCCCGCGTGGTCAGGAAGATGTTGTAGTCGACGCCGAGCGCCACGAGGAACAGGAAGCTCAGCAGCGGCACGCTGAGGTCGAGCGCGGGGAAGCCGAAGAAGTGGGTGAAGGCGAACCATCCCGCCCCGAAGGCCGCGGCGAAGCTGGCGACGACCGTCAGCACCAGGGTCACCGCCGCCACCACCGACCGCAGCAGGGCCAGCAGCACCAGCAGCACCACGGCCAGCACCAGCGGTATGACCAGCCTCTGGTCACGGGCGGCGGCGTCGCGGTCGTCGAGGTCGGAGGCCTCGGGGCCGCCGACCACCGCCTGTGCTCCGGGCACGGCGTGGACGGCCGCGCGCATGGCCCTGATCGCCGCGAAGCTCCGCTCGGTGCCCGGCTCGGCGGCGAGCACCGCCTCAGCCCGCGTGTACTGAGGCGTTCTCTCCACGATCGTGACGCGGGGGCTCCCCGAGATGCCGGCGGCCGCGGCCCGCACCTGCTCGGCGGCGGCCGTCCGGGAGATGATCACCACGGGCTGCGCGCTGCCCGCGGGGAAGGCACGGGTCAGGGTCTCTTGGCCGGCGATGGCCTCCACCCGGTCGCGGAAGCGCTCGGTCTGCGCCAGGCCGCTGCGCACGCCGAACGTCCCGGCCGCGAGCACGGCGAGCAGGCCCAGGCTGACGGCGGCCATCAGGGCCGGGCGCCGGGCGACCGCGCCGCCGACGCGCGCCCACGGCCCGGTGCGCGCCGGGTCGTCCTGCCCGGCCTTCGGCGCGAACGGCCAGAACAGCCCGCGGCCGAAGCACACCATGGCGGCGGGCAGCACCAGCAGGGCGTAGGCCACGGCGGTGACGATGCCGATCGCCCCGGCCGCGCCGATGCCCCTGTTGAACGGCGAGAGCGCGAAGGCGAGCGTGCCGAGGGCGAGGGTCACGGTGGCGGAGCTGGCCAGGATGGCGGGGGCGGCCGAGCGGACGGCGCCGGTCATGGCCGCGTGCCGGTCACCGTGCAGGCGGAGCTGCTCGCGGTAGCGGGCGATGAGCAGCAGGGCGTAGTTGGTGCCCGCGCCGAACACCAGCACCGAGGTGATGCCGAGGGTGGAGTCGTCCACGGTCAGCCCGGTGGTGCGGGTCAGGACGGCGACGACCTTGGCCGCGACCTGGTCGGCCACGCCGATCACGCTCAGCGGCACCAGCCACAGCCAGGGGCTGCGGTAGGTCAGCAGGAGCAGCAGCGCGACCACCGCCGCCGTGACGGCGAGCAGGGTGATGTCGGCGCCCTGGAAGACCGCGGCCAGGTCGACCTGGAAGCCCGCCCCTCCGGTCACCTCGACGCGCGCCCCCGCGGGCAGCCCGTCCCGGCCCACGGCCCGGATCTTGCCGACCACCTCGGCCAGCCGGGCGTTCGACAGGTCCCCGGCCAGCGGCACGGTGAGCAGAGCGACGTCTCCCTTGCCGGAGTAGACGGGCGGCGGCGTCCGCCCGCCGACGGCCAACGCCGCCAGCTCGCGGGCGTCGGAGCCGACGGCGGCCCGGTCCTGGCCGGTCAGCGCGCCATCGCGGCTGTAGACGACGAGGGCGGGCAGCACCTGGCCGCTGGGCAGCTCCTGCCGCAGGCGGACCACGGTCGCCGACTCGGCTCCCTTGGGCAGGGCGGCGGCCGGGTCGGTGTCGACCTCGGCCGCGCCGCCGAAAGCGAGCGCCAGCCCCGACAGCAGCAGGGCCACCGCCAGCGTCGCCCACTTGCCACGGGCACCCCACAGCGCCGTCCAGCCCATATGCTCTGGTCGTCTCATCGCGGTCGTCCCATCGCAGTCGTTTAAGTGGTGGAATATTTCTACGATGGAAAGATTAGGTCGCGAGGAGCTCCCCGGCAACCGCGCGCGCACGCGACGACAAGGAGGCCACCGTGAGGGCAGACCAGCCCGGCGGCGACGCCGCGAGCCCTCTTGAGCTGATCACCATGATGCGGCGGCTCAACGTGGAGCTGGACCGGTTCGTCGAGCGGTTCGCCGTGGACCACGGCCTGCACCGCACCGACCTGAACGCCGTCGTGGTCATCATGGACGCGGCCCGCGACGGACGGCCCCTCACCCCCGGCGCCCTCGGCGCCGCGCTCAACCTCAGCGCCCCCGCGACCACCGCGCTGCTGAACCGGCTGGAGCAGGCCGGCCACGTCCAGCGCACACGCAGCGAGACCGACCGCCGCAAGGTCGAGCTGGCCCTGCAGGCCCAGGCCATCGCCCTGGCCAAGGAGTTCTTCACCCCGCTCGCCCGGCACCTGTCGGCCTCGCTGGAGGAGTTCGGCGACGCGGAGCGCCAGGTGATCCACCGCTTCCTCACCTGCAGCATCCGGGCCTCCGTCGCCGCCCGCGGCGCGTCCGCCATCGACTGAGGTCCCTCCACGCGGCCGCGTCGCCCAGGTTCTCGCGCGGAGACGGTAATCGGGGGCCGTCTGGAGGGACTACTGGTCGTGGACGATCCCGAAGAACGATTCACCGCCCTCTACGACCGGCACTACCGAAGCGTCCTGGGCTACGCCCTGCTGCGCGCCGAGCACGCCGTCGCTGAGGACGTCTCCAGCGAGACCTTCCTGATCGCCTGGAGACGGCTGGACGAGCTGCCCGAGCCGTCGCTGCCCTGGCTGCTCGGCGTCGCACGCAACCTTCTGGCCAAGCAGCGCGACTCCGGCCACCGGCGCCGGGCGCTGGTCGAGCGCGTCGCGGCCCTCACGACCGCGCAGGACCACCAGAGCTGGGACGTCGCCGAGCACGTCGTGGACAGGGAGGCCGCGCTCGCCGTGCTGGCCTCGCTGCCTGAGCAGGACGTGGAGGCGCTGGCGCTCGCCACCTGGCACGGGCTGCCGCCCGACCAGGCCGCGGCCGTCATGGGCTGCTCGACCCGCACCTACAACGTCCGGCTCCACCGCGCGCGCAAGCGCCTGCGCAAGGCACTGCGCGCCGAGCCGCCCGCGCGTCCGCACCCGCGCGCCCCCCATGGCCGGTTCCTGGAAGAGGCCTGATGCCGCACCCCTCAGCACGCCCGCACAAGGAGCACGACGTGACCGACCAGATGTTCGCCCGGCTCAAGCCCTCCGTGATCGACGAGCTGACCGAGGAGACCTACCACCGCCGCCGCGCCGCCGACCTGGCCCGCGCGCTCGCCGCCCCCCGCGTGGCCGGCGCCCCGCCCGCCCGGCGGCCGTTCCGCCGCGTGCCGGCGCCCGGCCGCCCGCTCCTGCTGGTCGCCGGCGCCACCGCCGCCGGGCTCGCCGCCGCGGCGATCGTCGTCCCGGGCCTGGCCGCGCCGCCCGCCCGTCCGGGCACGCCGTCCGCGTCCGCGACGGCCGGCGCCACCGCCCCGCCCATCCTGGACGCCCGTTCGGTCCTGCTGGCCGCCGCCGCGACCGCGGAGCGCGCACCGGCCGCGTCGGGCCGCTACTGGTACACCCGCGAGCGCGTCGCCCAGAAGGTCCGGGAGATCCCCGGCCGGTACGAGACCGCGATGAAGGCGCTGGCGGCCGAGCTGCAGGCCAAGCGGCGCGAACTGGCCGGCGACCCCGGACGGCTGAAGGCCTACACCGAGGACTTCGAGCGCAGGGTCACCGAACTGAAGCAGACCGCCGCGTCGTCGTCGGCCGTGCCGTTCGCCGCCCTCACCGAGGAGACGCAGGAGTCCTGGCGGGCCCGCGAGAAAGGCGACCACAACCGCACCATGCGTGACGGGCAGGACAGGGTCGTCTTCGCCTCCCCGGCCGACGAGGCGAAGTGGAAGCGGATGGGATCGCCCAGGCTCACGCAGGACAGGCCGCGGAGCCAGGACGACGACCTGGATCTGGTGCTGTCCATCGGCAACCCGCAGCTGACCATCCGCAACGTGTCGCGGCTGCCGGCCGACGCCGGCGAGCTGGCCGGCCGGCTGCGCGAGCTGTACCGGCGGAACGCCGCCGACCGGCCCGAGGAGAGCACCTACGCCTTGTACCTGTGGCAGACCGGCCTGGACCTGCTGACGGCGCCGATCACCCCGGGGACGCGGTCGGCGCTGTTCCGCGTGCTCGCCGGAGAACACGGCTTGGTGTCCGAGGGCCAGGTCACCGACGCCCTGGGGCGCGCCGGTGTCGCGCTTTCGGTGAGCGGGCCGGGGGACGACGGCGAGGAGGACGCGATCGGCTACCGGTTGGTCCTCGACGCCGCGACGTCGCAGGTTCTGCAGTACGAGGTCACCGAGAAGGGGAGCGGCACGCCGCTCCTGCGCGTCGCCTACGGGGACATGGCCTGGGTGGACCGCCTCGGCGAGCGTCCGCGCCGCTGAGAACACCGGCACGTCCAGGGGTGCTATTCGATTGCAGCGCGGGATCAAGGGAGGTGCAAGCGACCCCGAGCACACTGCGGTCATCACGAACAGAAAGGACCGCCTCCGATGAGGATCACCCGCACCCTGACCGGCCTGGCCATCGCCTCCGCTTTCGTCGCGCTCGCTCCCCTCGCCGCGAACGCCGAGGCCGGCTCGTCGGACGCGGTCGCCGCCCACACCCGAACCTGGGGCTCCTACTACGCTCCCTCGCACGCGGCCAAGGCCCTCGGCTCCCTCACCGCCACGGGCGAGGACCACGCGGACCTCCCGGTCGCCGCGACCGTGAAGATCTCCGGCAAGGTCACCGACCTCACCCGCAAGGCGGCGTGCGGCTGGGCGGTCTTCCGCATCACCTACCGCGACGGGACGAACCTGCCCTTCAAGGAGCAGAGCGTCCGCGACTGCTCCTACGGCTCCCCCAAGCCCTTCTCCCTGCGCTACCGGAACGTCTACCAGGTCGAGCTGAAGGTCTGCTCGGAGCGCAAGGCCGCCAAGCCCTCGCTCAACTGCCTGTACGCGGGGACGTGGAAGACGCTGTACCTGTCGAAGTGAGCGCGGCGAGCAACTCCATCTGGCGGAGCTGCTCGTCCACCGAGGAGGCGGCGACGCGGCACACCACGTGCCGCGCCCCCGCCTCCGCGTAACGCGCCAGCGTCGCGGCCACCCGCTCGACCGGCCCGGCGACCATGAGCTGGATGGTCCGCACCAGCTCGTACGGCCGGCCGTAGGTCGCCTGGCAGTAGGCGGAGAGCTCCCGCTCACCCCGCTCGGGGTCGTCGGTGACCAGCACGGTGACGAACAGCGCCGGAGTGACGGCGCCGGGGTCCCGGCCCGCCGCCTCGGCGGCCCGCCGGACCGCCGCCAGGCCCGTCCGGTAGCCGCCGACCTCGGGCGGGTAGGGCAGCCAGCCGTCGTAGAGCCCTCCCGTGCGCCCCAGCGCCGACGGGCTCCCCCCGGCCAGCCAGATCGGCGGCCCATCCGGCCGGTACGGCGGCGTGGACTCCGGCAGCTCCGCGAGGCGCAGCACCCGGCCGTGGAAGCTCCGCCCACCCGACCACAGGGTCCGCCAGAGGGCCACCGTGTCGTCCAGGCGGGCGAAGCGGCGTTGCCAGGGCACCTCCGACACGGCGTACTCCGGCTCGGAGCGGCCGGGGAAGCCCGCGCCGACGGCCACGACCAGCCGACCGGCCGACAGGTGGTCGACCGAGGCCAGCTCCTGCGCGGCGGTGACCGGACGGCGGAAGGCGGGCAGCAACGCCGCCGTGCCGAGCGTCACCCGTTCCGTCACCGGGGCGAGGGCGGCCAGCATGGCCAGCGGCTCGATCCGCGCGCCGAGCAGGGTGTCGTTGACCCACACCGAGTCGAAGCCGAGCCGTTCGGCGTGGACGCCGACCTCCACCAGCCGCCGGGCGTCGGCCCACTGGCTCGCATTGGTGGGCAGCAGCACGCCGAGGCGCGTGCCGGCGAGCCCGGTCATGCGCCCGGGAACTGGTAGTCGGCGGCGATGCGGCCCTCCTCGTCGAGCCGGAGGAACTCAAGGCCACCGCCCACCGCCTCGCCGCCGCCGACCGTCACCATCTCCCAGGAGAAGGTGACGACGTCCCGCAGGCGGACGGCCGCGTCCCTCGCGCGGAAGGTGTACTCCCCCGGCGCGACGAACTCCTCGTAGGCCCGCGCCACCCGCCATTCGATCGCGTCGTGCCCGTGGGCCTCCAGGGCGCTGGAGGCGAAGCCCAGGCCGGCGGCGGCCTCCCGCATCTCCTGGGGCGGCTGGAGGATGTGGGCGCCCCCTTCGGCCCACAGCTCTCGCACGGCCTTGCGGCGCGCCTCCGGGTCCGGCTCGTTCCACATGGCGACGTATCGTCCGGCCAGGTCGCGCACATCGATGTCGATCACTTCTGCTCCTTGTCCAATGCTGTTCACGGCCCCCGGGAACCCCGGCGCCGTCCGCGGATGCGGGACCGTGCGGCACCCGGGAAGCCCGCGGGCCGTTCGGCGGTACCCGGGAGGCACAGGGCGTTCGCGGTACCCGGGAATCGTCGGAGAGGGGGCCGGGGCCCGGCAATTCCGTCCGGGGAATGACCGGGCGGCCGGCGGCGCCGCCCGGGACGCGCCGGGGGACCGCCGGGAAATGTCGGTGGGGACTGCCACGATCGGGGGCATGAGTGAGAGCTTGAGCGGGAAGGTGGCCCTGGTCGCGGGGGCGACGCGCGGAGCGGGGCGGGCCATCGCGGTCGAGCTCGGCGCCGCCGGGGCCACGGTGTACGTGACCGGCCGCAGCACGCGCGGCCGGCGGTCCGAGATCGACCGGTCCGAGACCATCGAAGAGACCGCCGAGCTGGTCGCGGCCGCCGGCGGCGAGGCGATACCGGTGCAGGTCGACCACCTGGATTCCGACCAGGTGAAGGCCCTGGTCGAACGCATCGACCGCGAGCGGGGCCGGCTCGATGTGCTGGTCAACAACATCTGGGGCGGCGAGAAGCTGTTCAGCTGGGATCAGAGGCTGTGGGAGCACTCGCTGGACACCGGCCTGCACATCCTGCGGCTGGCGATCGACACCCACATCGTCACCAGCCACCACGCCCTGCCCCTGATGATCAGGAACCCCGGCGGCCTGGTCGTCGAGATCACCGACGGCACCGCCGAGTACAACGCCGAGAACTACCGCGTCTCCTTCTTCTACGACCTCGCCAAGACCTCGGTGATCCGCATGGCGTTCGCGCAGGCCAAAGAGCTGGCCCCCCACGGCGCGACCGCCGTGGCGCTCACCCCGGGGTGGATGCGTTCCGAGATCATGCTGGACAACTTCGGCGTCGCCGAGGCGAACTGGCGTGACGCGCTGTCGGTCGATCCGCACTTCGCCATCTCCGAGACGCCCGCCTACACCGGCCGGGCGGTCGTGGCGCTGGCCGCCGACCCCGACGTCGCGCGCTGGAACGGCGCCTCGCTGTCCAGCGGCGGGCTGGCCCAGGTCTACGGCTTCACCGACCTGGACGGCAGCCGTCCCGACGCCTGGCGCTATCTGGTGGAGGTCCAGGACCAGGGCCGAGCAGCCGACCCCACCGGCTACCGCTGACCCCTCCCGGCCGTCGGACCCTTAGCGCTTTGCGCAGGTAGGGTGGCTTTCTGGTCGCCGCGTGGGCTCGGGGGACACCGCGCGCCGGTTCGATGACGCGGTCGAGATCGGGAGAATCCGGCGGACATCGAACTTTCCGGCGGGGCGCCGCATCCGGTGGGCGGGGCGTCCAGGGCCACGGAAAGGAGAGCGGTGTGCTGCCCGAGGCGGAGTCAGACGTCGAACTCGTGCTCGCCGCGCGGTCGGGGGACGCGGCGGCGCTCGGCCTGCTGGTCTCCCGGCACCTGGCCGGCATGAAGGCGGTCGCGCTGAGCGTGCTCGGCTACGGGCCGGACGCCGAGGACGTCGTCCAGGACGCCACGCTGGTGGCGATGCGCCGCATCGGCGAGTTGCGCGACCCGGCGGCCGTCGGCCCGTGGCTGCGGGCGATCGTCCGCAACGGCTGTCGCATGCGCCTGCGGGAGACCCGCGCCGTGCCGGTGGACGACATGGAGACCCTGGGCCTGCCGTCGGCCGAGCCGACGCCGGAGGATCTTCTGCAGGACCGCGCGCTGCGCGACTGGATCTGGCACGCGCTGGACGAGCTGTCCGAACCGGTGCGCCTGGTGGCACTGTTGCGCCACTTCAGCGACGTGTCGTCCTACGAGCAGATCGCCGCGCTGTGCGGCGTGCCCGTCGGCACCGTCCGCAGCCGGCTCAGCCAGGCCAGGGCCAAACTGACCGAGGCGCTGCGGCGCACGGCCGACCTGGCGCACGACGACTCCGCCGCCTTCACCAGGGCGCGCCGGCGGGAGGCCGAGGAGATGCTGGCGGCGGCGCAGCGGGGCGGGTTCGCCGGGGTCATCAGGGAGCACTGGCGGCCCGACGTCGAGTTCATCGGCCCCAACGGCGAACGCGCGAGGGACGATCGCGCGTTCGCGCTGCGCGGCATGGAGACCGACCTCGCGCACGGCGTCCGCCAGCGCATCGCCAACGTGGTGGCCGGCCGGGACCTGACGATCTGGGAGGCCGACCTGATCAGCCCGCCGGACGACCCCGCCCACTGCCCGCCCGGCGTGGTGTGGCTGCACGTCCTGCGCGGCGGCCGGGTCCAGCGCCTGCGCCTGTTCCACCCCCGCCCCGCCGGCCCCACCCCTGGCTCCGGCCCTTCGGCCGCCTGAACCCGTCCTTTGTGAAAAAAGACGACGGGAGACCGAACTTCTCCCCCGGTCGGCGCATCCGGTCGGTGTTGGCACGGACCGGCCGGGAGGCCGGGTCCGTGATCTCGCTGACGCCCGGTTCCGCCGGGCCATGATCGTAGGGAGAAGAAGGATGGTTTCCACCGCCACCGGCGCGCTCGCGCGGGGGACGCATGAGATCGTCATCGACGGGGTGCGGCAGGTGTTCCACATCGCCGGCTCCGGGCCCGTGTGCGTGGCGCACTCGGGCGGGCCGGGCATCGCCTGGGAGTACCTGCGCGTCCCGGCCCTGGAACGGCATCTGACCATGGTCTACCTCGAACCGGTCGGCACCGGCGACTCCGGCCGCCTCGCCGATCCGCGCGACTACCGGCTGGAGGTCTACGCGCGGTTCCTGCACGGGGTGATCGAGTACCTCGGCGCGCCGCGGGTCTTCGTGCTCGGGCACTCGCACGGTGGGTTCGTCGCGCAGCGGTACGCGCTGGACCACCCCGACCGGGTCGCCGGCCTGATCCTGTTCGGCACCTCGCCGGTCACCGGGGAGGAGTTCTGGGGCGCCGCGATGGCGGAGGTCGGCCGGTTCCCCGAACGCCACCCTGGCCGGCCGGAGGCGTCCGGCGTTCCCGGCGCCTTCCAGGAGGCGCTGGCCGCCGCCACCGACGAGGACTACACGACCTCGCTCCGCCGGATCCTGCCGCTCTACTTCGCCGACTACTGGGCCCACGCGGAGGCGCTCGCGCCGATGCGGGACGGTCTGCGCGCGTGGATCGACCCGATGCGCGGGGAGGAGCCGGCGCCGTTCGACGTGCGGGACGCGCTCGGCTCGATCGCGATCCCCACGCTGGTCGTCGCCGGAGCCCATGACTTCATCTGCGGCACCCGCTGGGCCAGGCTGCTGCACGACGGCATCCCCGGCTCGCGCCTCACCGTCCTGCCCGACAGCGGCCATATGGGCCACCTGGAAGAACCCGAGGCGTTCACCCGCGCGGTCGCCGGCTTCGTCCGGGAATCGGCACAGGCCGAACGCTGACCGTCCACCGGCGGCGGGCCGATCGCCAGGCGGCGGGCGCCCGCGCGACCGGCCCGTCGTGCGACGCCGCGCATCAGGCGGCGGCGTGGCGTCCAGGCCGGCGGCACTCCGGCATGCGGGTGGACCCCCGGCGCGTGGGGCGCCGGGGGTCCACGGTGGGATCACCCGATCCGGAGTGTCCGGCCGCGCTCACCGGCTCTGGCCTGCCGCGGGACGGTGGCCGCCGGTCTCGGAGGAGCCGCGGTGGGTGGTCGGGAGAGAGTGGCTTAGAAGAAGTTGCGGTACTGGCCCCAGTCGTAGTGGCCGCGGTAGCCCTCGCCGACGCGGATGCGGAAGTCGTCGAAGCTTCCCTTGCGGAACTTGCCGGTGAAGTGGGAGGCGCCGTAGCGGCTGCCGCGGTAGATGCGCGAGTGCCAGCCGTTGTCGTCGTGCCACTGGAAGTCGATGTAGGAGTA